>MHWY01000001.1 GCA_001824295.1 Candidatus Zambryskibacteria bacterium RIFOXYD1_FULL_40_13
CTCGTTTAGCAAAACTGTTTGTAGAGATTTTACATCTTCTCCCGTACTGCCAACCGAAAGGTTTCTTAATATTTCTCCTTTCAAGGCTTGCCCAGGAGGAAGCAAAAGTGGTGCATTGATGTTTGCTTGTGCTAGGCTAGTGAATGATGCACTTGTCACTATAGAGATTTGGGAAATATTATTTGATTCATTTCCAGCCGAGTCAACAGAACGAACGGTGTAGTAGTATGTCTTTCCATTTTCTAATCCCTGCTCATCAATGAAAGAATTAGTTATAACAACAGTAGCCACCACCTTACCCAAATCACCAGAGACGGTTGACCTGTAAACTTTTGAGTGTTTTACGTCGTTTGTTGGATTTTTCCAATCCACTTTTATTTTTCCAGGAGCTGAAACCGTGACAACAACAGATGTTGGAGATTCTGGTGGAACGATATCTGCTGAAGCAATAAGTGCAAAACGAGTAAAGTGTTTTACTTTCAATATGAATATCTTTTTCTCCCTATCTATTCGGTAGTTTGTAACAGAAACCCAAACACCCTTACTCTCATCGAAATATCCAGGTGTAATGTCTTCAACCTTAACCCCTTTATTTTTTAGTTGGACCTCGTCGTAAGGAATTATAATCTCTGCTTCAGAGGAAAGTGTTGAGATATTCTGTCCGGAATTGTTTTTAACTGTTATATCATAAACCGTACTGACGGCCGTTGAAGATTCCTGAGAAGGAACTTCAACTGTTGGTCTTATCAAAACCGAGACATTTCCATTGTTTCCTGCTGAGCCAGCTGGAAGAGAAACTTTTGCACCATCTACACCAGAAGCAACTACGGCTTCTGTTGCTTTGGCAGTAATAGTGACACTCGGTGGTGTTTCTGTTGTGTGCTTAGCTAGAATTAAACTAACTGGTTTAACGGCTATTTTTGTATCAAGCGTTATCTCGGTTGATTTGTATGAACCCAACTCTAAATCCTTACCTGCCCCAACATGCCACACCTGCCCCTTCGTTAGTCCTATTGTAAAATCACCTGCCTCTGAAGAGGTTGTCTGTTTGTGTCCACCATCTTCTGACCAAGCCCAGACGAGAGCGGTAGTCCCGGTGCCATCTTCAAGTTTAGTTGTTCCCGAGACAGTGAGAGTATCGGAAATTACCTCTTTTTCTATAACAAAAGAGAGATTTTTGTTTTCATTAACTCCGAGGACCACTTTTTCCTCAAGTGTTGATACTGCTTTATAACCGACGGGTAATGTAATCCTGATGTTATAGGTTCCTGCCGGATTGTTTAACACAAAAGCTCCACCACTATCTGTCTGCCCTGTTTTTGTGTTTCTTTTATCAACATAGTCATCACTGCTGCTGTTTCCTCTGTCACTATCTGCCCTAACCACAACACCAGAAACTAGCTGACCAAACGAGTCCCTAACACTGATACTGATTTTTGAATCCAAATAATTTACTTTTACATCAAGTGTTTTTGTTTCGTCCATATTGCCACTGTTGTAAGACATTGTGTCATAAGGGTTTTGAGCCGACCAGAGACCATCAACACCTCTTGGCCTTACAGTGATATCCCAAACACCACCAGAAATTAACAGCTCATACTTACCAAGAGAATCGGTTGTTGCGCTTATAGACTGACCCGTTCCCTTTCTGTATGCAATAATCTCCGCGTCAGACACAGGATTTCCGTTTGGATAAGTTACTATTCCCTTCAGAATTTTTACTCCCGTAAGTTTTACTGGGTTAGAAACTTTTACGGTAACAGATTGACTTTGTGAGCCACCACTACCAGCACAGGTTAAGTAATAGGTTGATGTGACTGTTGGATAGACTATTTGATAACTTGAAGTTAACTTTGTTCCAGACCAAGCTCCAGAAGCAGTACAAGTCGTTGCATTTGTTGATAACCAGGTAAGAGTAGATGGATAACCAGAAACAACAGAGGATGGTGAAGCATCAAAGCTGACGGAAGCCGACTCACATCGTGCTGGAACAGTCACAGCAGATGTAGCTGTCGATAGTTCACTTAGAATCTCGGTGCCACTTGATAGGTAATATGCCCGTACTGTGTATGTATATGCTGTTGAACGAGCGACTGAGGCATCTGTGAAAGATGTGGTTGTAACACCTGTAGCAAGAGGTGTGCTCTCTCCTCCTCTGTACACTTTGTACATAATACTTACACCAGTTGGAGATGTTACTCCCGACCAAGATAAGTTAACGGTTGGAGTTGTGGCTGTACAAGCTGACGCAGAAGCTCCTAGACTTTGTGGGGTAGGTGGAGCGGTTGGGGCTATAATAGTTGCCCCAGAAAGGGATAGATAATCAGAACAGCTTGTCCCCAAACACGCCTGAATACGATAATCATAAGAAACACCAGACACAGCCGACGTATCAATGTAAGATATACTATTTGCAGATATGGATTGACTAACGACGGACCAAGTTCCACCAGAAGTTCTTCTCTCCAAGTTGAACCTATCTTCGTTACCTGCGTTATCTATCCATTGAAGTGTAATGGACTGAACACCTGGTGTGCTTGTTTGGGATAGACTTGTAGGAGCTGTGGGCACAACGGGTACCGGAGTACTACTGACAGTAATATTTACAGGTGATGTGTAGGCGGAACATCCATACTCATTACAAGCTCTAATAGAGTATGCATAATCTGCATATGGTACAGCCACATCAACAAACGAAACTGGGTAGTTATAGCTGACATTTACCGTTGTTATCACTTCTGCTCCAGGCCCAGTGCGTCTAACATCTATACTTCTTTCATTAGTGGAATTTTCTGTCCAAGAAACCAATACATTGTTTTGTGTTCCACCCTCAAGCCCAACGGCAAGAGAAAGAGGTACAGCAGGAGCACTCCCTCCGGAATTTGCACTAGTTGTAAACGAATATTGGGTGCTTTCTGGACCATACTCGTAGCTCTCAAGTGTGGGACTGGACAGCGGGCTTGTAGCAACTCTGTAGTAGTAGGTTGTATTAGGAGAAAGTTGGTATGGAGAGTCCCCAACAGTTATACATGGGTAACTGGTTGAACAGTAGTTTGTTGTATATTCGGCTGTAGCCAGGTTTAAGGGAAAGGTTTTGCCATAATAAACCTTTGAATATGTGCGGTTTGTTGTGTTCACATGCCAACTGATACGATAGCTTGTGCCAAACTTTGACGCACTAATGTCAGATATGCCTAGATTGTTTGTATCAGCACCAGATACGACCCCTGTCATTACAAACAAAAATGTAGCAAAAACAAAAAAAACAGATGTAATGCTAAAATATTTTTTCATGTATAAATAGTAAATTATTAAAACCTATTTTAATAAGGATAATAGTATTATTATACAACAAAGAGACACCTGATTACGAGTGTTTTATTGTGTACAACTCCTGTATAAATTTTCTGAACTTTTTTACAAAATAAATATACTGCCAGTTACTGCGAATGTGGGTCTTGAATGTGCTATAATTGTATTCTATGAACAACAAGGAACACGAACACCATATAGCCTTGAAATCTCCTTTAACATATAGCGTAATGGTAGTGTTTGTGATACTAATTTTGTTTATTGCTTTTGGAACTTACCAATACTACATACAAAATGTAGTTCTCAAACAAACCAAACTTGAACTTGTTACAAAAGAAGAAATATCCGAACAGAACATTCGACTACTAAGAGAAGCCTTGCTTTCAAAAAATAACGAAAATGCTGTCTTATATAACTCGTTAACCCAAGAACAGACCAGAAATAACCTTTTTGGCGAGCAGATTCAGACACTGTCCTCCACAGTAGGACTTCTTGATAAATTAAGTAAAACCGATAGAGAATTATTACAAAAATATTCAAACATTTATTTTCTGAATGAAAACTATACTCCATCAAGTTTGGCAGAAATCGACCCAACCTTCTTGTACAGAGATAGTAAACCAGAAACAATCCATGGCAGTATAAAACCCTACCTTGAGAATATGCTAAGGTCGGCAAACGCAAACGCAAAACCCTTACTTGTACTATCCGCCTACCGCTCCTTTGGCACACAGGCATCTATTAAAACAGGATACAAAGTGACATATGGCACAACAGCAGCAAACAAGTTTTCTGCTGACCAGGGATACTCCGAACACCAGCTTGGTAGCACGGTGGACTTAACTACTCTTGCTGGAGGAGAAACCTTGACTGGTTTTGACAAGACAGAAAGCTTCAAATGGCTGACCGAAAATGCATATGCTTATGGCTTCATATTATCCTACCCCAAAGGAAACAAATTCTACCAATTTGAGCCTTGGCATTGGCGTTTCGTAGGAGTTGAGCTTGCTACCAAACTACACAACGAAAACAAGAATTTTTATGATGTAGACCAAAGGGAGATAAACGAATATTTAGTTAAAATTTTTGATTAAAATAAGAAAATTATAATATAAAACAATATGAGGAAAACACTATGGAATATAATAGTATCCGTTAATTTTGTTCTTATATTCTTTTTTTGGTTTTCTAATTCATCATATTTAATCAAGAGCCAGGATGTTGGAGATATATTTATCGCATTTGGCAGAATTACTGGTCTTCTTAGTGCCTACCTTATACTCATCCAACTCTTTCTTGTCAGCAGGTTTTCTTTCATAGAAAAAGAATACGGATTTGATAACCTTAACAAACTTCATAGATGGATTGGTCATTTCTTAGGAATTTTTATCATCAGCCACCCACTTTTTCTTACGATTGGGTACGCCAGTATAAACAATGTTTCATATTTTCATCAATTTATCAGTTTTCAAACAAGTTGGGAGGATGTGTTGCCGGCAACAATTGCTTTTCTCATAATAATCGCCACAGCCATAATATCTATAAAAAAAATCAGGGAGAAAATCCCCTACGAGTTTTGGTATTTCTCCCATTTACCAATTTATATAGCTATTGCCATAGCATTTGGACACCAAACAAGTTCTGGCGATGTCTCGACTGGAGTAGCTATGAAATACTGGTTTCTCATAAATATTTTAAGTGTTGGAACTCTTATTGCTTACCGCTTTTTAAAACCACTATACATATTCTCCCGACATGGTTTTGTGGTAGAAAAAATTATTAAAGAAAATGAGGGAGTATATTCTGTTTATATCACAGGAAAAAACATATCAGAGTACAAATTCCAAAGTGGCCAATATGCAAACTTAATTTTCCTGCAAAAGGGCATGTGGTTCCATCATCCATTTTCTTACTCGGACTCATTTAACGGAAAAAACCTTAGGTTTACCATAAAATCATTTGGAGATTTTACATCAAAAATCGCAAACCTTCTGCCTGGAACAAGGGTTTGGATAGATGGGCCTCTTGGTATCTTTACCTTAGGAAAATCAGTCAAAAATAAATATGTCTTTGTGGCTGGTGGTATTGGGATTACACCTGTCCTATCAATAATAAAATCTCTCCCAAAAGGCACTGACTCAATTTTATTTTATTCTAACAAAAAAGAGCAGGGTATTATTTTTAAAAATGAATTAAAGGAAAACGGTATAAAAACCTACCTTTTTAACACAGAAAAAGACCAGGACAGGAGAATTGATGCTAATAAGATGTTGGAACTTTGTCCAGATCTCTCCGACCGAGACATTTATATCTGCGGACCAACCAAAATGATATCCTTTCTTGCTGAAAATCTCATAAAAAACAACATACCGGACAGACAAATTCACTTTGAAAAGTTTAGCTATTAAGAGAAGGTTTGTTTGTTCACCTATACAATAAGATTTACTTGCAAAGTGTAGTAAATTGTGATTTAATATGTGTTGGCAAGTTCTGTTCAACCACCTCCCTAGCGCAGGGAGGACAATCACGGAGGTAGCTGGGATGAGTTTGAGGAAAACGCTGGCTAGCATCACGCGTGAACCAGCCAAGGATGCGGGTGAACGTGGCAAGCAAATGGAGGAACTGTACGACGCCCTGAGGAGGAGGGCAATTGCAGTTCTGCCCGTTGGGGCTATCCCACCCAGAGAAGCGGGCATCTGCGATGATTGTGGGAATCCGATCTCGCCGGCAAGGCTCCAGGCCCTACCGGCGGGCGTGAACAGGTGCATAACCTGCGAGGAGAAGCGAGAGGCCGAAGAGGCAGGCCGGTCCGGCAGGCGCGGTGATTTCACAAGAACGCCCTGGGTGCCAGGGACATAGTGCGCTCGGGCATCCGACTGGTCCCAGCCCAGTCGGAAAGCCCACAGTCTCGTCGAAGTATCGGCGGGGCTTTTTTCATTACATTTATCAACAGCCATCCCCCTTTACAATATTTGTTTTATTTGTTATAATTAGGGTAGAAGTACCGAGCCGGGCGGAAACCTGGCCAAGATTAGGAGAGCACCATGCCCCACTCGCACATCAGAGCAATCGCGTCGAAGGAACTTGCTAGGGCGATCATCGCCCAGGCAGTGTCTGACGCAAGCAACCCCGCTGTGCCAAGTACCACACGGGAAGGTGCGATGTCCTTCCTGACGGACGCGGTGAAGTCGGGTCCAATTCTGGAGGACAACGATAGTGAGCCTCCGCCCGAAAGCAAGCTCTCAAAGTGACTCCTGAGCGCAACAACACTGACCCGTCCCCTTCTCTGGGGGCGGGCAGTTTTTTAAAAAATTATAGGTGATCTGGATGACCGTGGCCGTTAATTTTATTCTGATGTCCAAAAATAATTCTACGAACCTCTTCGGGGTGTCTGACCGATGTCATATTAAACTCCTTACTGTCTTCACTGGCTGTCTGAACCCGTATGTTACCAAACTTCAATAGTGTAGAGATAAAACCTTGAACCTCAAGGGTAACATCTTGTATTTTATTGAAACGAAGATTTGAAACTTCCCTATGAAACAAGTTTTTCTGGTCTATTATAATTATTCTCTTCTCGGTGACATACCAAACGTCCAAATAATACTTTGTCCACTCGACAAAAAATGATATCCAAAGAAAAAGTATCCATAATGTATACAAAAAAATAAAAACAGCTGACTTGTTTTCCAAAAAACCAGCTTGAAGCAATCCCGGCACAAACTTTTTTACAAGGACAAGTATGAGGGTAGGTAAAATAGCAACAAACAACAAAACAATGGCCTGCCCAAAGAAAACAATCCAATGTTTTCGTACCTCAAGTACGACCTTTTCCTCTGGTTCAAGATGTAGTGCTCTGTATAACATAACTATAAATAATTTAGGGACATAAATGACAAAGTAAACAAAAACAGCGAAACAAAAACAAAAAGTGTTTCAGCAAACAAGACCGTCACACTTTTCATTCCATACTGTGTCCAGTGATAAATCAATATGACCGAGACAATGCAATACATTATGAAAAATATAACCAGAATAATTAGAAAGACCGGTATTCCAGCAAGAAATGATGTGACAAAGTCTGGGAGAATTGGACCAAGATACTGCGATAGTTGCATGTGTTTATTATAACTCCTTAAATAAGTTTATTCCACATTATTGCTCTTGCTGAAATAATTCCTTATAAATTTATTTGAAAGTTTATATCCTATTATAAGCAAAATCACCCCACCAATTATTATTGAATATGAATACAAGTATCTGTCTATATTTACATAAGAACTTCCGGCATAATAGCCAAAAAGAAAGAAGAAGAGAGTTCTGGGCACAGTTATTAGGAAACTAAATCTAATGTAATGAAGAAAATCAATTCTCGCTATTCCCGCCGCTACCTGAACCGCTGTACCAAAACCTGGTGAAAGTTTCGCCAAAATAAGTGTCTTCCCTCTATGCTTCACAAAGTGGTCCTCTAAAAACTTTTCACTTTTTTCACTATATCCAAATATATGTCCATACTTCTTTATCCAAACCGATTTACGCCAGTACATACCAACAAGATAACGAACAGAATCCCCTGTGAGGTCTGCGATAATTAAAACCACATAAGTAGCATAAACATTTAGTAACCCAAAATGGGCAATAAAACCAGAAACCACTGCTGTAGTAATGGACTCCAGTGTTGCCACTGGAAAAAGAAGTAGATATTTGTATTGTTCCAAGACAGACAAAATATCCGACAAAGACATGAACATAGATAAAATCATGACCCCTTTTTACAAAAAAAGCAATGGCCACACCTGTTCAGTTTGACTTCCTTAATATTTTTTGCTTTAATAGTGCTGTCAATCGCCGGCTATGGCCGGTTTTTAGATAGAGATATCACTTAATCACATCTTTTTGGAGCGCGCATAAATTTCTGGTGAAATTTTGCTCTCTCTCGGCTTCCTTACAGGAACAGTACACCTTTCACATTTAGTAAAATGTTCAAGGTCTTGCGAAATGATAATATCATTTCTCACCCGCCTGCGAAGTCTCCAAAAAGATGTGATTAAGCTTAAAACAATAAAAGAAATGGAAATACGAAACATAGCCATCATAGCCCATGTAGACCACGGCAAAACCATGCTCACTGACGCCCTTATGCGTCAGACTGGCATGGTCACAACCGAAGGCGCCACTATGGATTCAAACGCTCTGGAACAGGAGCGTGGTATTACTATATATGCCAAGAATACATCTATTTACTATCCACCAAAGGAATCAGGGCGAGAGGTTACAAAGATAAATATTGTTGATACTCCGGGGCACTCCGACTTTGGTTCAGAGGTTGAGAGAGTCCTAAGGTCCATAGACACCGTCCTTCTCCTCGTTGACGCGCAGGAAGGACCAATGCCACAAACCAGATTTGTTTTGAAAAAATCCCTAGAACTTGGACTGAAGCCGATTGTAATCATCAACAAGATAGACAAGCCAGCCAGTAGGCCAGAGGAGGTCCATGAATTGGTTTTGGAACTATTTCTTGAACTTGGAGCAAACGACGAGCAACTAGACTTCACAACAGTCTACGCTATCGGACGAGAAGGTATTGCAAAGATGAACCTTGCTGATGAAAACAAGGACTTAACTCCCCTTCTTGAAACAATATTAAAAGAAGTTCCTCCTGCGTCCGGAGACAAAACATTGCCTGCCAGGCTTCAATCATTTAATCTTGCATACGATAATTTTCTTGGAAGATTAGCTGTCTGTAGAGTATATGAAGGTACAATAAAAAACGGGGATGTTGTGTTTGTTAAGCAACATCACAACACATCAAATACTGGAGACCAGAGTAAGGTTGTCTCGGGCAAACTAACAAAACTTTTCAGCTTTGAGGGAACAAAGAGATTGGAAATAACAGAAGCTTCTGCTGGAGATATTGTCATGATTGCCGGACTTCCAACTGTGTACATTGGAGACACAATTTGTAAAGACGAGAATGCTGATATGCTTCCATCTATCAATATTGATGAACCAACAATTTCTCTTAACTTTTTGGTTAACGACTCCCCTTTTGCTGGGCGTGAAGGAAAATATGTTACAGGACGACAAATCAGAGAGAGGTTGGAGAAAGAACTGGAAATGAATGTGGGCCTCAAAATTGACTGGAACGACGGTGCACAGGTTGAGGGATATACCGTATACGGTCGTGGCGAACTGCATATCGCCATTCTTTTGGAGAACATGAGAAGAGAGGGATATGAACTCCAAGTGTCACAACCAAAAGTTATAATCAAGGAAAAAGATGGGGTAATGCTAGAACCTTTTGAGGAAGTGACCGTAGATATCTCCGACGAACTAGCCAGCTCCGTTATCTCACGACTAACAGAAAGGAGAGGAATCCTGATGAACGTTAGACAAACTCATGGACACCAGAGACTTATATTTGAAATTCCAACAAGAGGACTTCTTGGTTATCGTGGACAATTCATTGTAGACACAAAAGGTCTCGGTATATTGTCTTCAAGATTTGTTGAATTTCGCGAACATGTTGGAGAAATAAAACGCACAACTTATGGCTCTATGGTCTCCATGGAGTCCGGCAAGGTTCTAGCTTTTGCCTTGGACAACTTACAACAAAGAGGAACTCTATATGTTGACCCTGGAACAGAGGTATATGTCGGAATGGTTATTGGAAACGTCTCAAAAGGAGCTGATTTGTCAGTAAACCCCACAAAAGGTAAACAACTGACAAACATGAGATCAACAAGTTCCGATGGTTCTATATACCTTGCCGCCACATACAAACTTGATATAGAAAAAGCCATGGAAATAATGGCTGAAGATGAATACATAGAAATTACTCCAAAGTCAGTCAGACTTCGAAAGAAAACAGTAAGAAAATAAAGCGAAAGGCCCTGGCGTGTATGCACGCCAGGGCCGGGTGGAACAAGAGAGGGACTAGACAGCCTGACTGAGAGGCTGCTGCACGAACGACGAGAGAAGGGCGTCGCGCTCTTCCTGCGTCACGTCAACCGACATGCGACCGTCACGAACACCGTCGAGCTTCGTGTAGCCCTGGGGTGTGATTCCGGCGAGAAGCTCCTTGAGGACCCTCCTCTTCGCCGGATCAACCTCGACCGCACGGACGACCTGCTCAAGTGTCCGTCGGTCATACATCGAAACCTCTCCCCACTCGGAGTCGACGATAGGTGGCTTGTCGATGATCTCCCCAACAACATCCGGGTGAACACCCGCCCTTGCTGCAAAATCGACCCGAGTCTTGCCCTGACCCGCATAGCCCCAGAGCCTGACGTAAATGCCAAAACTCTGAGCCTGCATCTGTCGTCTAGTCTGCCTATCGAGCATCGTCTATCCTCCCGCGTCCCGCGTTGATGTGACCGCACTGTCCCTCTGCTTCCATATATAATATAACCATAGTCTTAGCCATGGTGCAAATACTATTGTGTATTTCCTACTTCATACTCACCTATTTTTGTTCTCTTTATATAAAAAGTTGTGGCTACAGCATCAAATGATTTCGAGAAATCAGAAACAAACTGACGGACATAAAAACCGCTTGAAACAGTTATACTAATCTCATCAATAGTGTATTCCTTGTACATATTGTTCACCAAAAGTTCAACCCATTTGTTTAGTATTTCTTTCTGCCTGAAGTCACCAATTACAGACTTAATCTTTGTTTTTACTTCATTTAGCAAATCGCTTCCAAGAATTGTCTTGCGGGAAATGTGGGTGGCTTCAAAAATCTCCACCTCGTGACTAGGAATCTCAATCTCATGAAGTTTTCCGCTCCTTGCCCACTCAAGTAGAGGCAGACCATTAACTGGTTTTGAGGAATAGGCGGGATACCTTTGTTCAAACTTTCCCGGAACATTTTCTAGGGCCTTTTTTATCTCTATTGATGTTGGCAGACTTATTTCCTTACCTTGAACCACTCCCAAAACATCTAGTGTGTCCGTTTCAAATCCCCAGAGCATCTGAAATTCGTAAGTTTTTTTCAAATCTAGATACCTTTCCTTGTCCCTTATCTCGTCACCCGACAAGACTAGAAGTAAACCCTCAGCAAGCGGGTCAAGACGCCCAGCATAGGTCATGGGTACGACAGAATAATCAGGATTTTCCCTCTTAAACCTCATAACACACTGGTTTGGGGTTTCACCCATCTTTTTATACAGCAGGTGGGCTTTATTTAACTCTGGGCTATTTTTTTCCATATACTCTGATACAATAACCTATATGAAGAATATTTCAAAATTAAGCACTGAGAGCTACAAAGGGGTTAGGGATTTCTACCCCGAGGATTTGTTTATTCAAAACTATATTTTTGACACTTGGAGAAAGACAGTTGAGAAGTTTGGCTATGTGGAATACAGCGCATCTGTCCTAGAACCTGCTGAGCTTTATAAAGCAAAGACGGGTGAAGAGATAGTCAATGAGCAAACATACACCTTTACAGACCGCGGAGAGAGACAAGTCACTCTAAGGCCAGAAATGACCCCGACTGTTGCCCGCCTGGTTGCCCAGAAACAACACGAACTTACTTTCCCCCTAAGATGGTATTCAATTCCTAATCTTTTTCGTTACGAGAAACCACAGAGAGGACGCCTACGTGAACACTGGCAACTCAATGTAGATTTCTTTGGCATTGATTCTATTAATGCAGATATAGAAATCATCACTGTGGCGGAGCGAATAATGAAAAGCTTTGGTGCAAAAGACGGTGATTTTGTAATAAAGATAAACGACAGGAGAATAATGTCATCTCTATATGAAAAATTTCATTTAGACAATGAAGCATCATATAAAGTTTCAAAGATAATAGATAAAAAAAATAAAATCACAGCTGAAAGCTTTGGGTCGGCTTTGGCAGAAATAATCGGAGAGAAAGCAAAGGAGTTTGTGACCCTGCTTGAATCCAGCGAGAAACTGTTTGACTATTTCGGTGAGGAAAACAAACATGTGAAAGAGTTGGTCAGCTTGATAGAAGAACTACAAAAAAGTGGTATTGCAAACGTAGAGTTTGACCCAACACTTATGCGTGGATTTGACTATTACACCGGTACGGTGTTTGAGGTGTTTGATAACCACCCAGATAACAACCGCTCAGTTTTTGGTGGTGGTAGATATGACGATTTGCTAGATATATTTGGTGCAGAAAAAGTTCCAACCATTGGTTTTGGTGCGGGCGATGTCACAATGAGAGACTTCCTTGAGACCCACGGCTTACTCCCAGAATACAGACAAAACATCAATCTCTATATCTGCTCAACAAAACCTGAATACATTGATGAGTCTCAGAAACTAGCAAACACACTAAGAGAGAACGGCCTAAACGTTGCGGTAGACTTGAGTGGCAAAAAACTTGGAGACCAGATGAAGATTGCCAATAAACAAGGTATACCTTATGTAATCTGTGTTGGTGAGGATGAAATAAAATCTGGTTTGTATGGAGTAAAGAACATGGACAGCGGTGAGGAAGAGAAAGTGAAGATAGAAGAAATTGCCGATATTGTTAAAAAATAGTTACGAATTTTAAATAATATTTTAGACACGCATAAACCCCTGTTGGGGTTTTGCTATTCTCGTCAATCAAGAAAACAATCTTCCTCAGTGCTGGCCCTTTCGCAAACTTCTCGTCGATTACGACTTCGTCAAACAGTGCTTCGGGCTGGCGCACTTCGTCGTTGTTTTCTAATTGACTGCGAAATGTCTAAAATATCACTTAAAATTTTGCGATTGGTTGGGTTCACTGGTATACTGGCTTTATGAAAAAAATTGTATTTGATATAGAAACAAAAAATATTTTCCAGGATGTCGGCTCCAGTGATCCGGTAGATTTGGACATATCACTTGTGGGACTTTACGATTACGAAACAAACACATATGACAGCTTTCTTGAAGATGATTTTGAAAGATTGTGGAACATACTGGAGAAAGCAGAGGTTTTGATAACATACAACGGAGACCATTTTGATATCCCCCTACTTAACAAATACTACAAAAAAGCTGGACGAGGAGACCTCTCCAAAATTCGTTCTCTTGATTTACTCAAGGAAATAAAGAATTCTTATGGCCGAAGAATGAAGCTAGACCAAATAGCCGAAGGCACCTTTGGTATTGGTAAAAGTGGTAATGGACTGGAGGCTGTTGCTTGGTGGCGAAGCGGAGAGATAGAGAAAATTCGTAAATATTGTCTAGACGATGTGCGTATTACAAAAGATGTGTATGAATATGCCCTAAAAAACAAGAAGCTGATTTTCAAAGAGGGTCCATTCATGAAAGAAATAAAGCTTGATACGAAACATTGGGAACCAGTATCAGAGGTAAAAACCCAATCTCTGTTTTAATATATAAACTCTTTTCGTCTTTTAAACATCACGAATCTCTCACATATATTTTTTGAGCGCGCATAAATTTCTGGTGAAATTTTGCTCTCTCTCGGCTACCCACCTGCGAAGTCTCAAAAAACATATGTGAGAGATTCATTTACTTAAATCAGACAGTTTTTAGATAAAAAAAGAGGCTGTGGGGACCCCGCCGTCCCCACTCCTCCACCACTTGTCGCGATCACCCGCTGCTTGGCAGGTTACCGCCGACGCGCCCTTCCTTCTTCGAGATTCGCCACTTCGCGCTTCTTGTGTTTCTTCACCGCCGCACCGTTGAGTCTCATGGCACACTCCTGTGAAGGACTGGTCAACTCGTGACCACATCCTCTATAAGCATAGCATATGCCCATTTGTCGTCAACAATAATTATCCACCAACGCCTACTAGTTAAAATACCAAAAAGAGGACAACAGCCAATATAACTCTGTACCATATAAACACATTGAGATTGTGGTTCTTTAAGTATCTTATTAAAAAGTTAATGGCAATGAGTCCTGTGATAAAAGCCGTGATACAGCCAAGTAAAAGTGGTAAACCAAAACTTGTAGAAAATAGCTCGTGACGGACATCAAAAACTTTTTTCAGTCCGGCCCCCAGAAGTATTGGCAGAGAAAGCAAGAAGCTGAACCTCACCGCCTCGTCTTTTGTAAATCCCATTATAAGTCCTCCAGAAATAGTAGCCCCCGAACGAGACATGCCGGGAATTAGGGCCAAACACTGAAAGAACCCAACAACGATTCCTCTGCTTAAACTAATCCCCCTGTTTTCTTTTGCCACTCTTTCAGCAAACCAAAACAAAATACTTCCAAGAATGAGTGTTAGGCCGACAAGCTCAACATTTCTGAATATAGTCTCCATCCAGTTTTCAAACAAAAGCCCAAAAATAATCGCTGGTATAGTACCAAACACTATGGCCAAAAGCAGGGTTCTGTTTGTATGTTGTTCTAGGTCAACTTTTCTCTTGAAAACATACTTTGCGACATAATCCTTAGCAGTTTGAAATAATGCCCAAATATCTCCCCCAAAATATACCAGGAGAGCCAGTGTTGCAGAGAGCTGAAGTATGGCATCAAAGGCTAAACCACCAAAGTTGTTTGTTCCGAGTATTTGGCGAAAAATAATAAGGTGTCCAGAGGAAGAAACCGGAATAAATTCGGTAGCCCCCTCAATAAAACCAAGAATTATTGCTATAAAATATGTCATATAGTACAATGTTAGCATAAGAAATTAATTAATAATATTAACCACAAAAACTTTTAGATTTGGATGCAGTTCGAGGCAGAATGTTCAAAAGACGAGGAGATGTACTGGTCGTACATTGACGAGAATTTTGGACATTCTAACGAAGAAATGCGCTAAATGTAAAAGTTTTAACACATTATGAGCATGGAAAAACTATCAGTACCAATAGCAATAGTAATCGCCGGTGGTTTAATCGCCGGTGCTTTGTATTATTCAAACATTAAGACCCCAGCAAATGCAGTAGCAGACAACACCGCAAACAACGCAGTTAACAGCGCATCAGAAATGGCGCCAGTATCATCCAGTGACCACATTCTTGGAAATCCAAATGCTGAACTCATAATCGTTGAATATTCGGATACTGAGTGTCCATATTGTAAGGTATTTCATAACACCATGAAGAGAGTCATGAACGAATATGGTCAGGATGGAAAAGTGGCCTGGGTATATCGTCACTTCCCTATTGAACAGCTCCACCTAAAGGCCCGCAAGGAGGCAGAGGCCACAGAATGTGCCTATGATCTTGGTGGTAATGAAAAATTCTGGGAGTACATAAATGCTCTATATGATTTAACAAACTCCAACGACTCACTAGATCCAGCCGAACTACCTAAAATTGCAAAAACAGTCGGTCTAGATGTTGAAGCTTTCAATGCTTGTCTATCAAGTAACAAAAATGCAGAAAAAATAGAAACCAGTTATCAGGGTGCCATAAAAGCAGGAGCAAGAGGCACACCACACTCAATAATTGTTTCAAAAGACGGAACACTAACACCTGTAGATGGTGGAGCTATTCCTTACGAAAATCTCAAGGAGATTATAGACGCACTACTCAAGTAATAAGCGGATAAATTCAACAAAATAACCCTATTTCTAGGGTTATTTTGTTGAACAAAGAAGGTTATTTTCAAACTGAATAAAACCGCTTATATCTGGACTATATTTGGCCACAACTGAAAATATAGATTAATTATTTTAGTAATTTTCTGTAACCACAATACTGACAATTAGGGTCACTGCAGTATTTTGTAGTTATTTCTCCACTCCAAACACTATCAACGAGAGATTTTATTTCGGCTTGTACACGACTAATATCATCACTCTCAACCGGTAGTGTAACCACTGGACACCTGCCTTTATCATCAGGAGAAATGAAAACGAGTGATGTGTTTATGTTTTTTGATTGATAAAAAGAATTATTATTTAAAAGCATCTTATAAAAAACTAACTGTCTAAAATAATTGCCCTCACTATTTTGAGTCTCCCCTTTAATAGCAGCAACAGACATCCCCTGCCTTGTTTTATAATCAAATACAGACACAGCATTTCCATCATCCACAACAACATCAAGTTTGCCGTGTATATTTATAATTATTTTTTTTGCATCATATTTAATATCCAAAGGGGCTTCAAACCATCTTTCGGTTGAAACTGAACCATTAGAGCTAAAATGTGAAACTAGTGCCTCTGCTACAAAATGAGCATCTTCTGAAAGCTCTGCTTTTAATCGCGTTTTATCTTCCTGAGATAAAAGTGATTTATTTATATATTCTGTGGTAGTAGATATTATTGTTTCTTCTGTTTGTTTTGGTGTATTCTCTCTTTTTGTCCAAATCCTACGCATAGCCTCATGCATAGCACTGCCTTTTTCTGAAGACAATGATGGTGCCTGTGGCATCTTTAAAATACTTTCATACAAAAACTTACTAGGACATTCCAAAAAGTGATTTAGGGCTGTAACAGATAATCCATTTTGAAGTAAAACTTTTTTGGCCTCACTTACCATAAGAGCATCGTTTTCATTCTCAGTTATTTTTTCTTTTTTTAAATCACTTAGATGAACATCTTTTCTTTCTAAACAAGTTTCTGTAGTACAATCCTTGTGCAACTCACCTACAAAACGGAGAGGGGTTAACATTTTACCATCTGATTCTTCTGTTGAGTACAAAATGACCGCATGCTTACGCGCACGAGTTATCGCAACATAAAACAACCTTCTTGTATCCCTAATATCATTATCATTTAATCCTCTGCCTGGCAAAACAAAAGATGAGCCGTGTGACCTACCAACCCAACTCTCCTCATTGGCATATGGTATAAAAACATAATCAAATTCCAAACCCTTAGAACCATGAGCTGTCATAGCTTTAATGGGAAAATCTGGGGCACCAACAGAGACTTTAACCGTTTTGGATTCGGCCGATTGTCTGTATTTGAGCATCATATTCATAAGCTCTAGCGGACTTATTATGTCACCGTCACGAGCTAAAGATTCCGCCAGAGTGACAATACCCTTCCAAACATGAACAAAAGACGGATCTTTGGCGACAAGACCAACAAAACCAGATTCTTCAGCTAAATGAATAATCCCACTGACGGCACCGTCATGAAGCATTTTTTCCCTAATACGTGAAATTGCTGGAATAAATGAATGAAGATTTTCCACCTGTCCAGATTTCAATAGATGGATAATTTCCAAAGATTTACCAAAAGAAACACCCCACATTCCGATAATCAAAGTTTTTGCTAAAAAATCAAAACGAGAAGGGTCGGCTATATATTCAATTAAATCGAAGAAAGCTATGCCCAACGGATGATGAAATATATCAAGGCTTCTTTCAGAAGAGACAAGAATATTTTGCGATTCTAAAAGCCTAAGCACTCTCTCTAGCTCCCTATTTCTTCTTGTAATTATGGCAACTGTTGCCTCTGGCTCTTTTCTTGAAATATCGCGTAATCTATCTACCAAATAGTGTTCAATGGCGGGAGTGTTTTCTCCAACAAGAATATCAAGAGGGTGAGCTTTTTCTTTATTACCAGATTTTAGTTTTTTTCTAAGATCAACATATTCACCTTCATCATAATTATTTTCTATCATGGCAAAACTAGCATCTAATATGCCTTGATGAGAACGATAGTTTGTATCAAGATTTATAACCTTCATACTGGGCCAGTGTTTTTGTAATTTTAGAAAGTTTTCAACAGAAGCACCCTGAAATCTGTATATGGCCTGTTTTTCATCTCCAACAATAAAAATATTCGGGGTCTCGAAAAATTCAGCAATGAGACTTATAATAAGGTTTTGTGAGTCATTTGTATCCTGGTGCTCATCAACCAAAAGATAAAGAAACCTTTCCTGTATAAGACGCAAAAGAAGTTCGTCCGTACGCATTGTCACCAAAAGTTCAATGATCAAATCATCGTAATCTTTCAATTTTGCCTCTTTTTTCTTTTCTTCATATTTTTTATAGACATCGGCAAATAAAAGGGTCTTATCAAGCTTTTCTAGTTTATTCAAAGCATCAGCCTTTAACTTTCCTTTTGTTGCCCCTCTTGTGGAAATATTAGATTCATCATTTTTAATATTCTTAATTTCTTTTTTTACAAAATCACGCACATCTTCCGGAGTTAGGGCGTCTTTTTTTGCATCTGAAATGGTTTTTATTATAGAGGATATGTAAACATCTGGTCGCCCAATAGGACGAAGTGGAGCAAAAATAGATTCAGAAATAATGTCACGAATAAAAGACTCTTGATCAACATCAGTCATTTGTTTAAAGTCACCAATTCTTAAAAAGTGGTCTGGATATTCAGACATCATCGCTGAGGCAAAACTATGAAATGTGTGAATGTAGACATCATGTGCACGGTTTCCAATAATTTCGCGTAATTTTTCACGCATTGCTCTAACCCCGGCATCTGTATAAGTAATGGCTAATATACCGTGAGCTGGTGTATCTGTTTTACGTAAAATTTCAGCAATACGCAAGGTTAGTATTGTTGTTTTACCGGTCCCTGGACCAGCAACAACTAAGACAGGACCATCTATTGTATCAACCGCCATCTTCTGCTCTTTATTAAGTTTTGCATACCTTTCCTCAAAAGACATACATATAGGATAGCACGAATTTTATGGTACGAAAAAAGTCTTGTGCGTGCTTGGGGGGCCACGATGCCCCCCACACAAGACCTCAGAGATGCCCACGAAGGTAGACTGCCTGCTCCTCTTCTGGTAGTGGAACCTTGTCAGCGTCCACTTCCCAGAGAAGACACCCGCCACATTTCTCACTTCGACAGATGTAGTAACTCTGTTGAACAATGTACACTTCACACCCACAAAAAGGACAGATTTTTTTGTCGTCTTCCATGTGTCCCCCAAAAAACAAAAGTGACCCAACGGGTCACACCCACAAGATAATAACACAATTCCTCTATACGAAAAACCCCGTGCGCTGAGGGACCCCACGTTGGGTCCCGCGCACGAGGCATGTACTATCTGTTGGTACGCCTCAGAGAGACGAGGACGATAATTCCACACAGAATAGCACAGGAAAAGGGATACAACCTCTCTTCGACAGTCCAACCCTTACCACCTACCACTGACAACACATTGACAAAGGTATAGCCAGTGTAGATGAGCCAGGGTGATTCCTCTGGCCTACGCCACGAATCCCGAAGTTGAGGGAAACCACCAAGGACAACGCCGGTTGTGGATAGCACTGTGGCAAGCCAGGGGTTGTCGTATCCCCAAACGATGACACACCACGCGGTCAGACAAACCACAACCAGTATCGAAACTCTCGTTTCCACTCTGGTCCAGTTATAGTTGCCGGACTTCAGGATGCACGTAACGACAAGCGTACACCCAAAGACATAGGCAACTGGTAGCTGAAAATTTCCGCCCGCCACAAAGATTGATGCACCCGCAAAAGCATCAAGTGACCCCCACAAGATAAAAGTCGCAAGATTCTGCGTTACTTTCCTCGTGAGAATCTGATACGAGAGAGGGAGGTAGAGGATGAGTGCTACGACGACGCTCACCTTCTGGTAAATATTCACTGTGACCCCTCCTGTTTGCTCATGGGCAACATACCCACCCACCTTAAAGATTAACATTTAATATGCTGATTGTCAAATAACTCATAGTCTTAAAGAGTCCAAAGTTAAACAAAACCCAACACTTGTTGGGTTTTGTATCTCCGAAAATATATTCTATGAAAAAACTCAATAACTAGAAATAATTACGTAAGCGATTTATTTTATCATGCTGTCTAATCTTTTCATGGGCCTTGGCCTCAATTTGTCTTATACGTTCTCGGGTCACACCAAACTCCCTGCCCACTTCTTCAAGCGTGTGTGTTACACCATCAACAAGTCCATGACGAAGCTCTAAGATTTTTCTTTCCTTTTCTGGTAAGTCATTCAATATTTCCTTCACCTGGTCTGATATTATTCTTCTTGATGACTCCATTTCTGGTGAAAGAATCTTCTCGTCCGCAAGGAAATCTCCAAGCTTACTCTTGCTCTCATCCCCATCCTCCCCGATTGGACTCTCTAGAGAGAGGGTGCTTTGGTCTATTTTCTCTATTGTATATACCTTATCAACAGAAAGATTCATTTCAATAGCAATCTCCTCTGGTAGTGGGTCTCTCCCCAAGTCTTGCGATAGTCTTCTGACGACCTGTTTATACTTGGCAATAGTCTCCACCATGTGAACTGGTACACGAATAGTTCTGGACTGGTCTGCCAGGGCACGGGTTATGGCCTGACGAATCCACCATGTGGCATAGGTTGAAAACTTATAACCCTTTGTCCAGTCAAACTTACTTACAGCCTTAAATAATCCTAAGTTTCCTTCTTGAATCAAATCAAGCAGAGTTAAATCAGGACTTCGATTTGCATATTTCTTGGCAATAGAAACCACAAGACGAAGGTTGGCCCTGGCCAAAAGGTTTATGGCCTCAACGTCCCCCTTTTCTATTCGCTTTGCCAGCTCTTTTTCCATCCCTCCAGAAATCAGCTGGTATTGACCAATCTCTTTGAGATACATCTGGATAGAATCGTAGGAAGACTCACTGTTTCGCCCATAAGCATATTTTTTATTTATAAGGTCTTCATTTGATGAGCTCTCAAGCAATCCTCCTCCTTCTAGAATGTCCACGCCACTTTCAGACAACTTTTCGTATAATTCATCAAGAAAAATTATGTCGTCTTCTACCGTGGGAAACTCTTTTAATATTTCATCATAAGTAACATAGCCACGTTCCTTGCCCTTAGCCAGGAGCCTCACCATCCCCTCACCCTGCCTATCAGATTTCTTCATGGCTGGAGCCTTCTTTTGGACAACGGTTTTCGCAGCACGCATTGCAAGCGAGGTTTTGTTTTTCTTTTTCTTTCTTACCTTTGGTACAACGAACCTCTTTGTCTTCTTTGCCTTTATTTTGGCTTTTACCAATTTCTTGGCAGACTTTCGTGGCTTACGCCTTGTCTCTTTACCTTTTTTTATCTTTATTTTTTTATTTTTCATAACTGTTTTTAATATTATTTATTTGTTTTGAAATATCCTGACATTCTTCCAAATATTTTCTTATCTCAACCTCATCCTTTTTTTGTTCAGCTCTCTGAAGATTTGCCATGGCAGATGCAAATCTTTGTTTCAGATGTTCTTCCTCAAACCCAGAAACTAGCTGCTCTATCTCCTTGTTTGAGCTTGGCTTTCCACCATAATAACTTTCTACCTCAAACAACAGAGAATCCCTATCGTTTTTATATTTGTCTTCCAAACCCACAGCTCTCTCTCCCAAAATGTTCTGAATTCTTTGTTCTATCTCTAAAATATTCAAGTCCTCTATCTTTCCCGAGCTTTCCTTTTGCCACATTATAATTCCGATAATCTTTCTTTCCATTTCATCTATCCGCTTAAGTGGTGGTGATGATGTATTTCCGGTCGTGGACACGATTGAATCTGGTCGTATTTTTTTCAAATCATCCCAGAGGGCTTCCTCATTTAAGAAAGTTTTCCTCATAATACTTTTAATAAAATGTGCCTTGTCTATTTGGTTTGCCAGTTGTGCAACATAAGGAAGGACGTGCTTTCGTATTTCCATGTTCAGATTATAGTTAAGGTTTCTTGGATCAAGACCTTTGGTCGTCAGCATGTCGGTATAAAAATCAATAATATGTTTTGAATCAGAAAGTAGAGATTTTAGGAGTTCAACATCCTCTCTTGCCAAATCTGCCGGGTCCTTCCCTTCTGGCATTGAAACTAGTTTCAAGTCCATCCCAAGAGAAAGCGCAATCTTTCCAGCACGATTGGAGGCTACAAATCCCGCAGAATCACCATCAAAGAACATTTTTATGTTATTTGAAAGTCTTTGCAGTTTTATCAAGTGGTTGGGAGTTAGAGCTGTTCCTGATGAGGCGACTGCGTTTGTCATACCTATCTGATGCAACATTATGAGATCCATTTGTCCCTCAACTAATATAGAATAATCCCGAAGTCTTATATCTTTCTTTGCCTTATCCAAACCAAAAAGAATCTCTGATTTGTTAAATAAAACTGTTTCTGGGCTGTTAAGATATTTCGGCGATTTATCATCCGAAACAAGAATTCTTCCAGAAAACCCAACTGGCCTACCTGAAGAATCGTTTATCGGAAACATTATTCTTCCTCTAAATGTGTCATAGTACGAGGTTGTCCCCTCTTTCTGTTTTATTAGCCCCACAGCAAGCATGTCTTTCTCACCTATCTCTCTTCCCGAAAGATAATCAAATAGTTCACGCCAGTCAGCTGGAGCAAAACCAATACGAAAATCTTTGATAGTTTTCTCTGACACCCCTCTATTTTTGAGATAATCTTGAGCTTCTTTATTATCTGAAAATTTCTTTTGATAGAAGAACACGGCTTGCTCTAAAACAGAATGTAATCTTTGCTTTTCGGTCTTTTCTCCAACGTTGTAACTTTCCAAAACGACACCCGCCTGGTCAGCCAAGACCTTCAAACTACCTATAAAATCAAGTCCTTCAAATTCTTGTACAAAGGTAAATATATCCCCCTTTGCCTGACAACCGAAACAGTAATAACTGCCTCTGTCTGGTGAGACAAAGAAGGAGGGTGTTTTTTCGTTATGGAATGGGCACCTGCCCTTATAATTTGTTCCAGCTTTTTCTAGTTTTATATAACTAGAAATCAGCGAGACAATATCTATTTTTGATTTGATTTGGTCAACAGATGAGGACATGAGGTTTTAATGTCTAATTGACCTAATCGTTCTAATTTCTAAATAAATCCCCGATTCTTAAACCTTGAATATAAAACGAGGGGTTTTATTTAGGTTAATTAGAATAATTAGAAATTAGGTTAATTGAATCTGTCTCTGTTTTCTACAATTTCGGGTCTGTTTGCTCTCATTTCTGCAATCATCTCGTACTTCTTACTACCTTTGAAACCTGTACCAGCTGGAATAAGTCTTCCAAGAATAACATTCTCCATGAGACCCGCAAGCTTGTCGGCTGTACCCTTGATTGCACTTGAGATAAGCATTCTGGTTGTGTGCTGAAA
This sequence comes from Candidatus Zambryskibacteria bacterium RIFOXYD1_FULL_40_13, assembly GCA_001824295.1. Taxonomy (GTDB): domain Bacteria; phylum Patescibacteriota; class Minisyncoccia; order Phycocordibacterales; family DATDWN01; genus C7867-006. The sequence goes on from MHWY01000001.1 coordinate 23,281, forward strand.
TGATGCTGCGGCCAAGAAACTCTTTCGTGAAAGAGAAACATCAGTGATACCCATAACCACCCCTTCGGCCGTAGCAATCTCAAGTCCAAGCTCTTTGACTCTTGCGTTTTCTTCAGCAAGGAATGCTAGCTCTACTAAATCTCCCTCAAGGAAGACGGTGTCTCCAGGATTTTTGATTTTCTTTCGCGAGAACATCTGCCTTACGATTGTCTCGATGTGTTTTCTGGACACATTTTCACCTTGTAATTCGTATGGTTTGTTAATTTCATGAATAATGTAATCGACAGTTTTGTCTTTACCTGCATATTTGTATAGTTCATCAATATCTGCAGAACCATCCGTAATCATGTCTCCCTTCTTAACCTCGTCTCCCACAGAAACCAAGATGGTACGGTTGAGTGAAATCGAGTATTCAATCTTATCTTTACTCTTTGTTCTATCTTCTATATTTGGTGTTATAACAATAGCCTTTTCCTTGTCAGTAATCCTAATATCTGAAACTGTTCCTGAGACAGAGCAAACAACCGCTGGGTTCTTTGGTTTTCTCTTCTCAAACAACTCTTCAACTCTTGGAAGACCCGAGATAATATCTCCACCGACAGATGCCGCACCTCCGGCGTGTTTCGTGTTCATAGAAAGCTGTGTTCCTGGCTCACCAATAGCTTGTCCCGCTATTGTTCCAACGGCCTCTCCAAGTTCAACCACTTTGTTTTTACCCAAGTCCGCTCCATAACACTTTACACAAATACCATTGAGGGTTTTACATGAAAGTGGAGACCTGACAGTGACAGAAGTGATACCGGCCGTTTCTATAGCCTGTGCATCTTTCTTGCTTAACAAATCATCCTTTTTAAACAAGACCTTACCATCTGCAGTTACTACATCCTTTGCAAGAAATCTGCCTTTAATATGTTTTACTATAGGAACTTCTATGCCTGATATAGCAAACTTATCAATAACGACACCTTCTTTTGTTCCACAATCTTCTTCCGTAATAATAGTATCCTGTGCCACAACGAACATCTTTCTTGTTAGGTATCCTGATTTTGCTGTGTTTAGTGCGGTGTCAGTCAGACCTTTTCGTGAACCGTGAGTAGTAATGAAATACTCAAGTGGTGTAAGACCTTCCTTTGAACAAGATATGATTGGAAACTCAATAGTTTCACCCTCAATATTTGTAATAAGTCCTTGCATTCCGGCCATTTGAGTAATGTTACCCATAGAACCTCTAGCTCCAGAATAAACCATGTCTCCAACTGAACCATTTTTTGGAAGTGTTTCCGGCATTAATTTTTCCAGCTCCGCTTTCGCTCCATGCCATATCTCTATTATCTGTCTCAATCTTTCCTCCTTTGAAATAAGACCCATGTTGAAATGCTCAACGATAACTTTGGCTTTCTCTTTTGAATTCAAAATGATGTCTTTTTTCCCTTCTGGAATAATAATATCATCAATGCCCCAAGTTGTTCCAGAGTGAGTTGCATATTTGAATCCAAAGCTCTTTATTTGGTCAATAATTTTTGGCACATTTTCAATGCTATATTTCTCTATAAGGTCATCCACTAGTGATACTGTTTTCTTTTTGTTTATTTCACTATTTATGAATGGATAGTCGTTTGGAAGAACAGAGTTGAAAAGCAGTCTTCCTACTGTTGTCTCAAAAAGCTTACCATCAAATATGTTGTACTTCTCTGAGCTTGATGGCAAAACTTTTATCTTTGCTCTAAACGATACTGCATTAAGGTCGTAGGCAGTAATAGCGGCGTTAGGAGATGAGAAGAATTTTCCTTCTCCTTTTTCACCTGTAATTTCCTTTGTCATCCAGTAACAACCAAGTACAATATCAAGCATTTTTGCTGACACTGTTGGGTCACCGGAACCAGGCTTTAGAATGTTTTTGTCTGAAGCCATTATTTCACGAGCCTCAAGTTGAGCCTCATCGGACAGAGGAACATGAACGGCCATTTGGTCACCGTCGAAGTCAGCGTTGAAGGCAGAACATACAAGTGGGTGAAGTTGAATAGCATTTCCTTCGATTAGGATTGGTTTGAATGCTTGAATACCCAGTCTGTGCAAAGTCGGTGCACGGTTTAGCAAAACATATTTGTTAGCGATTACCTCCTCCAGTATTGCCCACACTTCAGGAATTCCATCTTCAATAAGTTTTGACGCACCTCTTATGTTGTAAGCAAGTTCTTTTTGTAAAATCTGAGAAATAATAAAAGGTTTAAATAACTCCAAGGCCATGTGCTTTGGCAAACCACACTGATTAAGGTGCAAATCTGGACCAACAACAATCACGGAGCGTCCAGAGTAGTCCACTCTTTTTCCAAGAAGGTTTTGACGGAAAATACCCCTCTTACCCTTCAAGTTATCGGCAATAGATTTTAGTGGTCGTCTTTGGGATTGATTAATTGCGCCGGATGCAGAACCGTGTCTTATGGTGTTATCGATAAGAGCGTCAACTGCCTCCTGCAGAATTCTTTTTTCGTTTCTCAGAATAACATCAGGAGCATGAATCTCCTTCAGTTTCTTTAGACGATTATTTCTATTTATAACTCGTCTATAAAGGTCGTTTACGTCTGATGTCGCATACCTACCACCATCAAGCGGAACCATAGGTCTCAGTGCGGGTGGCATAACAGGAATATTTATTAGAAACATCCACTCCGGCCTTATGTTTGAATTTATCATTGAACCAACAACTCCGATTCTTTTGTTTATTTTTACGGCATCCAAACTACTTGCCTTTTCTAGCTCTTTCTCAAGTTGTTCTAGTAACTTGTGAAGGTCAAGTTTCTTGAATATGTTGTAGATAGCTTCGGCACCAATGCTTGCTTCGAACATTGTCCCGTATTTCATTCCGAAATTGTAGTATTCAACCTCGTCCAAAACTCTGCCTTCTTGTATTGATTCAATCTCTCGTTTTGCGTTGAGAAGCATTTCCTTGACAGCTTCCTTGGTCTTCTCGTCTTGTAGAGACTTAACCTTGGCTTTATATTCTGAATCAAGGTCTTTTAGTGTTCTTGTCCTGTCTTCTTCAGAAACTTTTGTAATAATATATCCGGCAAAGTAAATCACCTTCTCAAGGTCTGCTGTGGGAATACCCAAAATCGTACTAATACGACTTGGCATTGATTTCAAAAACCATATGTGTGAGACGACTGTTGCAAGCTCAATATGACCCATTCTCTCTCGTCTAACGATTGAACGAGTTATCTCCACTCCACATTTTTCACAGACGATACCTTTGTAGCGAATTCCACGATACTTTCCACAGTAACATTCGTAATCCTTATCTGGACCGAAGATTTTTTCATCAAACAAACCGTTTTTCTCACTTCTTTGGGTTCTGTAGTTTATCGTCTCTGGCTTTGTTACTTCACCAAAAGACCACTCCTTGATTCTCTCAGGGGAAGCGATTTTCAATGCAATTGTTTCGAAATCGTTTGAGTCTGTTGTTGTTCTTGTTTTCATAATGTTAGTTAAAAGTTAAAAGTTTTAATAAAGTAGAAAAGATTTTAACTTTCTAACTTTTCATTATTAATTTCTTTCGACCCTTTCTTTATTTGTACATCTAGTGCTAGTCCACGAAGGTTGTTGAGCAACACATTAAACGAAGCTGGTGTGTTTAGTTGTGTTATAGGTAAGCCCTTCACTATTGCATCAAATGCTGCTGATCTTCCAACAATATCGTCTGACTTGATTGTCAAAATTTCCTGTAGTGTATGAGCTGCACCATGACCAAGTAATGCCCACACTTCCATTTCTCCAAATCTCTGTCCTCCGTTTTGAGCTTTTCCTCCAAGTGGTTGCTGTGTAATAAGTGAGTATGGACCAATAGATCTCATGTGTATCTTGTCTTCCACCATGTGATGTAGTTTAAGAATATACATGTATCCCACGGCCACATCCTGCTGGAAAGCTTCCCCAGTTCGTCCATCAAATAGTTTCATTTTGCCAGTTTCACTGAATCCTGCTTTCTTGAGCTCTTCCTTAATTTCCTCACCAGTTGCCCCGATAAATGGAGGAACGATGGCCTGATAACCGAGGGTGTGAGCTGCTAAGCCTAAGTGAAGCTCAAGTATTTGCCCCAAGTTCATACGACTTGGCACACCAAGTGGAGTCAAAATAACATCTATTGGTGTTCCATCCTCCATGTATGGCATATCTTCCTCGGGAAGAATTTTTGATATAACACCCTTGTTTCCATGGCGTCCTGCTAACTTGTCTCCAACAGAAACATTTCTAAGCTGTGCGACTTCAATATGTATAGTTTTTATAATACCTGAATCCAGTTTGTCACCATTCTCTCGAGAACGAATTTGTACCTTTATAACTCGTCCTCTTTTACCACCCTCCATTCTCTTTGATGTATCTTTGACATCATGAGCCTTTTCACCAAAGAGTGACCGGAGTAACCTTTCTTCGGGTGTAAGTTGTGTCTCTCCCTTTGGAGTAATCTTGCCGACAAGAATGTCTCCCGGCCTGACTTCTGCTCCAACCTGGACTATTCCATCTTCTGCCAGGTTCTTAAGCTTTGCCTCACCGACATTCGGAATATCACATGTAGTAACTTCTGGTCCAAGTTTTGTATCCCGAACATTTATTGTAAACTCCTCAATGTGAATAGAAGTAAACTTACTGTCTTTTACAACTCTTTCAGAAAGTATAATAGCGTCTTCGTAGTTTGAACCACTCCAAGACATGAAAGCGACAAGCATATTTTGCCCGATTGCTGACTGTCCATCCTTACTTGCTGATGTATCAGCAAGTATTTCACCTTTTTTAACCTTGTCACCTACATTAACTCTCGGTCGCTGGTGAAAAGCAGTAAAACCGTTTGTTCTTGAAAATCTTATAAGCTCATATTCCTTACTTTTTCCTTGATGGTTCTCGATAACAATTCTCATTCCATCTGCATGTGTCACCACTCCATCCTCTGTTGCAATAACAAGTCTGCCTGTGTCTCTCAAAGCATCGGCTTCCATTCCTGTCGCAACAAGGGGCACCTCGGGAATAATACATGGTGTTGCTTGTCTTTGCATGTTACTTGCCATCAGGGCTCTGGCAGCAAGGTCATGGTTTAGGAAAGGAATCATTGAGGTAGCTATAGAGAAAGCCTGATTTGCAGAAACATCAATATAGTCAACCTTATCTCTTGAAATCATACTTGGATTTCCTTCTATACGAACTTCCACCTCCGTAACCTCAATCTTTCCGTCTTTATCAACAGGGGTGGCAGCATGTGCTATGGCATATCTCTCTTCCTCTGAAGCATTCAAATAAACTATCTCATCTGTAACTTTTCCATGCTTAACTTTTGCATATGGAGTTTCAATCATTCCAAAACTGTTAATTCTGGCATAAATTGCAAGGCGTAATACGAGACCGATGTTTGGTCCTTCTGGAGTATGAATAGGGCAAAGTCTTCCGTAGTGAGATGTGTGAACGTCACGAACTTCGAAACCAGCACGTGTTCTGTTAAGTCCTCCTGGACCTAGAGCTGAAAGCAATCGTAAGTTTTCTATTTCGGCTAGCGGGTTCTCTTGAGTCATGAACTGTGATAGCTGGTTTGTTGTGAAGAATTCTTTTATTCTGGCCTGAAGTGGTTTTGGGGAAATAAACTGAACAGGAAGAGTGACATCTGTATCAATAGTAGACATTCTATTCTGAATGTTTCTCTTGATTTGAGCCATACCAGTACGAATCTTTTGTTGAAATAGCTCTCCAACAAATCTGACACGTCTACTACCCAAGTGGTCAATATCATCACCCGCAGCATTTGGAGTATTATTTAGTTCTGCAATATGAGAAATTATTGTGACAAGGTCCTCAAGATTGATGGTCTTTCTCTTTAACTCCTTATCATCCATTTTCTTATTAAACCTCTTGTTGAATCTGTATCTTCCGACCGGAGAGAGGTCATATCTTTCTTCTTCAAATATCGAACCGACAAATTCACGAGCATTATCTGCCGTAGCTAGGTCGCCATCGCGCAATCTCTTGTGTATTTCAATGAAGGCATCATCAACAGATTTGTCCTTATCCTTAAGCAGGGTTTTCTCTATAGCCATTGTTCCGAACTTATCATCTGCAAATAGTTTCTTTATCCCGACGTCATCCTTTGCACCAAGCACCCTAAGAAGGGTTGTACTTGCAAACTTTCGTTTTCTGTCTATACGAACATAAATCATGCCATCAAGGTCTGACTCAATTTCTATCCAGGCACCACGAGAAGGAATGATTTTGGCACCAAATATTTTTCTTCCTTTCAATTCTGACTCGGTAAAGAACACTCCGTATGAGCGTGCTAGTTGGGGAACAATAACTCTCTCTATTCCAGATATAATAAATGTCCCATGAGAAGTCATTAGAGGAAAATCAGCCATGAATATTTCCTGCTCTTTCTCCGTACCAAGAATATGGTTTTTTAATCTAACTTTTACCTTTAGCGGAGCCTCATAAGACAGCTTGTTATCTTTCGCATAATATTCATCATGCTTGGCCTGTGCCAATTCAAAACCTGTAAAGTCTAGGGTAAATTTCTTTTCGGAATAATCCTTGATTGAAGAAAACTCTTCAAACACTTCTTTCAGACCCTTCTCAACAAGCCACTTGAAAGAGTCTAGTTGTGGCTCAACAAAGTTGGGTGTTGCAATAAGTGGCTTTTTGAAGCGACTGAAAAACTTCTGTGGACGAGCAGTTATAATATTCATAAATAAATTTTTAATTCCCTCTTCTATTAATAAAATCAAAGCAAACAAAAGCAGACCCTTCCCCAAGGGTTTATGCTTTTATTATTATTTTTTTAGCGATTTTGTCGCAAAATAGTGCAAGTGGACCAATTAACTATCTAATCCCTTCACTTCCTATCAAGACTCAATCGTTGAAGTTAAAAGCAGTATACGCCAAGAGTGTGTTATATGTCAACCCTATTAGAGACTAACTTTAGTCAAGTATTTAGGTGTATAACTTTTTTCCTTAAATTATGGCTTTAAATAAGGATATACTAGACAAATAAATTTCCGATAGAGCGAGTTAAAGTCAAGAAAGTTATCCACAAGCTATTCACAGTTTGTTTGACACGGGGTTGAGATTCAGTGGATCAATCTGATATCTCAAAAACCTTGTGTTTTATACTAGCACCAGAAATAAGTTTTACCAGAGATGGTGCAACATTAAAATATCTGGCTATTGCTCGCCTCACTGCCTCGTTTGCTCGCCCCCCTACAGGTGCTTCCTTGACACAAACTTTGTATTCCACCAACCCGGATTTTGTATCTGGTAGATCTAGGGTGGGTTGAACCACCCTCTCTACGCTTTCTATTTTTGAGTTTGGTTTGGCCTTAACGACTATCTTCATCAGAGTAGTATAAATGAAATACAAATATTGTCATCTTCCCAAATCCCCTCTTTTAGGCGAATAGGTTTCTTAATACACATAATATATGACTCAGACCTCTTGTCTGGAAACAATGCAGTTGTCCAAGTGCTTTTACCCACAGTGACATTGACCTTTATAAACCCAGCACCATATGTGTTTGCCCAACCCTTAATCTTCTTTGAAAGCTCTTTTGTTAAAGTGACGAAATGCCAGCCAATATCTCCTGGCCAACGCCAAACCTGAGCATTGAATGTAAAATTCTTCTTTGTAAACATTAATACTTTCTTATTACCCCTTTTACTATAGCCGCCACCTTCAAATCATACTGTGGGTATATCGGGGAATAGTTTTTGTTTGCGGGCTTAAGATACACAAGGCTTCCTTTTCTCTTGAAATATTTCATGGTCCAGCCACCATCAACCTCAGCGATAACAATATCTCCGTCTTTTGGATTTCCCCTTCTTTCTACTAAAACCAAGTCCCCTTCTTTTATACCCTCATCTATCATTGAATCTCCCTTTACCTCTAAGAGATATGTTGATTCCTTGTTCTTAACTAGGTACTCGTCTAGGTTGAGAGAGTCTAGAACATTTGGATCAACCATTGTTGGAATACCAGCTTCCACCAAACCGAGTAGAGGTATTTCGCCAAATATTTTCATTGGAGTAAGTCTTCCACTTGAGTCTTTATCCACCACCTCATCCTCAACAAGCTTGTTGATTAGCTTGTATACTGCATTTTTTGATTTGAAGCCCACAAGAGACATGATTTCCTTATATCCAGGCATTCGCCTGTGCTTCTGATAGAAGGAAATGATTTTGTCTCTTTGTGAAATATATTTTTCTTCTGACATATTTTTATATTATAGAAGCAAAACCCATTGAACGAACCATCCAGTGTGAGCTAATTTTATTTCTACGAATGTTTGCCAAACTAGACAAAATAAACTTGTGCCTTTTGGCTTCCCTTGAATAAGAGAGACCCTTTATAATCTTGTGGTCAATAACATCATTTAAAACCTCTAACTCTTGCCTCAATACTTTTTCTAAATTTTGTTTTGACATGTGTTATTTATAAATTATTTGTATATAAGTATTATAAGTGAACTGCGGTTCACCTGTCAATAATATAACTGTGGATAACCTTTGACAGCAATAGGAATGGTGATAGTCTAAATATTAGACACCCCAACCAGGAGGAGCCATGGTAGCCCACGACCCGAGATTCGAGGTAATGGTCACGTACTTTCAGGAGTTCGACCACAGGACAACAGTCCCTCACCACTTCCCAATTGAGATGGAAGTCAAACTCGGCCAGATCTTCACATGGACCTGTGGGCAGTTCACGGGTACGGCGGAAGTGGTAGGTATCATCGGCGAATCCGGCAACAGGCGCCGAGTACTCATTCGCAAACTGAGCTAAGACAGTCGCACACACCCGCCAGGACACCTCGTCTTGGCGGTTTCGCTTTTTTTAATAACTCAAAACTATTTGGATTTGAGACAAACACATGATAGACTGTCGCAGGAACCAGGAGGAGGACACGATGAGGAACGACTTGTCGCCACTCGATCTTTCTGCAACACAGTATGGGCTGTTGTTCCTAAACGAAACAGCCTTGATTGCGGTCCCGTCGCACTGGTATGTGAAGACGGGAGACAAGCTTCGAGCACAATACGCGTTCAGTGAGTTCGTGGTTGTTGTGACAGCGACCACACCACTTGTCCCGAAGTACACCACCTTGTCACTGGAAAAAGAACAATAGAGAGACAAGGAAATTCCCACCCACCCCCCGCCAGGACACCTCGCCCTGGCGGTTTCGCATCTATACGATATTTCCTATCACTGGGTTAACGATTTTAATATAATCTTCTGCCCTCATTCCTATAGAGAAACTCTTGTCACCAGCGTTAAAAATAATTTTTTCATTCGCAAGAAGGCCCCTATCAGCATATACAGGAAGTCCAAACAAATTTCCGAAGGGTGGAACACCACCAAGCAAGACGCCGTCAGTAATCTTCAGAACCTCTTCCTCTGTGGCAAATCTAATATCAGAGAGACCAAACTCCTCCCTTATTTTAGTTGTGTCAAACTTCTTGCTTCCCTGCAAAACAAACATAACAAAAAGTTTACCCTCTCCCGGTTTTTTTACTCGAGTAATAAGAGCTTTTGCGCCCTGATCCATGTTATATCCAGAGCGAACCTTGGAAGCCTCTTCGCTAGTACGAACAGGTTCGTGCTCAAATGTTTCAAACCAAAAACCTCCTTCTGTAAGAATTGCTTTTATTTTTTCTGTTAGAGGGTGGTAAGACATGAATTAGTTATAAAGTATAAAGTCCATAAAGTCTATAAAGCAAATTCACACCCCATGTGCTCAATTCCCAAAAGATATTTCTCACAAAAAGCAGTCTTCTTATCACCTACCATAAATTCCGGAGCAAAAGCCTTTATGTCAAAAGGATAAATAGTAAAAACTTTCTTGTCTTCCCAGAATTCGACACCAGCACCAAGCCCCACCATTGTATCCCCAAAGTTCTGGTCAAAAACAAAATTACCAAGTGAGTAGAACACAACTCCACCATTATATATTTCTACAGGCTCAACCACATGAGGGTGGTGGCCAAAAATGACATCAGCGCCAGCATCTATAAGCTTGTGAGCAATCAAAACCTGCGCCTCTGTTTTGCCCAATTCATATTCTGTTCCCCAATGGATATTTACAATAACAAAGTCGTTCTCAGATTTTAGTTTTTGTATCAAGGGATAATAGTTTGGGATTGATGCTGGAGAAACAGTCTGGTCCATGCCGACAAAGGCAAACCTCTTACTATCTATTGTTTTCAAAAAGTAACTTTTTTCCACCTCACTATCACCCATATACGGAATACCAGCTTCACTCAAATACTGTTTTGTGCTTTTAAAACCAGCACTGAAACAATCATAACTATGGTTGTTTGCAATATTAACCATGTTTATACCCGCACTTATAAGCAATTCTGGAGTGGTAGAAGCGAATTGAAAATTGTAGGCCTTTTTCTGACACTTACTTCTATCCATTTCTACAATAGGACCCTCTAGGTTAAGTCCGATAATATCGTAACCCCTAATCATTTCAAAATCTCTTTTTATATATTCAAACGGGTCTCTTCCGCGCTTATCTATTATGTTTCTAACCCCCCTATCAAACATAGCATCACCAAAATTTATAACTGATGGGTAATTTTTTTGAGTCACTTCTTTGCTAATCACACCTGCAACATTAGACTCCATTCTGTCCTTTGGTATATTAAATGAGTGGTTATAAATATAAAAATTTGTACTAAAAAAAAGAAGCAGAGACAGACCAAGTAATAAATAATATCTAGGTTTCATATAATCAATCCTAACATAAATACAAAACGGGCGGTCCCACGAAGGAACCGCCCGTCAAGGGAACCCGACAGAACAATCTAGCGAACGGGAGGCCGATTGCCCTTCTCGACCGCCTTCAGAAGCTGGAGCGTACGTCCGTCCCTGAATGCGTTCCAGGCAGTGATGCACTGCCTGAACATGAACTCTTGCGACACGATCTTCTTGTCGCTGTGTGAGCCCATGCCGGAGTCGACGGCGGCGCGCTGGAGCTCGTTGCGGAGCTTGAGACGAGGGTCACCGACTTTCTCGATGCCCGTTCCGGTCGCCACCGGAATCCAGAACTCCACCGCGATCTGCGACGCCTTGTTGAAGGTGGCAAACATCGCCCCGACCACCGGCGCGCGGAGAAGATGCTTGTAGTCCCGGCTCGAGTGCTTGTCAAGGAAAGCGCAGACCTTCCGAGCGAGGTCGTAGTGGTCCGTCTTGATCAGGAAGGCCACGTCGTCCCCATCGTGAATCCGCCGCTCGTGTTTTGTCTTCCACATCCACATGGCAAACCCCATGGGAACGACACGCAGTGTGTTGGATTTCACACCCTCGAACTCCGGCGTGCCGGCGAGGTAAGACGTGATGACGTTAGCGCGCGTCCTCGGCGAGGAGCGATCGATGGACGCGTACAGAATGCGCATGTCCTCAACCGACTTCGCCGTATACTCGAGCATGGTCACGTTGCACTCGTAGCTGGGCGGCATGTAGATCCTGGCCCACGCCGTATGCTGACCGTTCATCCGGTAGGTCTTACCGTCGAACTTGCAGATGACGAGATTGACCCACTCGGGGTGGAACGTTCCACGTTCCATGGTCTGGATGAGGTAGTCGACGTGCGAGTTCTTCAGCGTCCGCTCGCCGACGAACTCCTCGTGCCCGAGAAGCTTCTCGGCTTCAGCCCTGGTGAAGTTAACCTTCCGACTAGTGACGAGTTTCAGCCCGTCACCAAGCCCAGTGACATTCAACACCTCAGGACGCGGTCCGGCACTTTCGTACTTACCACTCATGACACACTCTCCTTGTAGCGTTTTGTTTTGAAGGAACACCGCTGTTGGGTGTGTTCGGGATAAAACGCCTAAATATACCCTTTATTAGGACTATCTCGAGAAACACTCTTTTGATTTGTCCTAATAATTCTAAGACAACCATATCTAAATTAAAAAATCTGTCAAGTGTTTAGTTTGATAAAAACAATCTTCCTAAACGTAGTTTGAGATAACTAGTTTTCTTCTTTTGTTTGGTTAGAAAATTATAAACCGGAGAGAGGGTGGTAGTTTTACACTTTTTAAACGCAAGAAGGATGTCGTCTAGTTCACTCCTTTTTAACTCCCTCTTTAGATAAGTAACGTCCGGACATTTATTTTCAGCAATTAAATCTTCTATGTGTGAAACTATGGTTTCCTGCTTTACCCCCCTGGCTTCAGCAATATCCTTGAGTGGAACTTCTTCGGCCAGAAAACCCGCTGTGATTTCTTGTGATGATTTCTTAACCTCCCTATTTTGCTCTTTTTCTTTTCGTCGAATTTTTATTTTTTCTTCTGGCTCAATCTTTCGGAGCCACTCTTTTTGTTTTTCTAAAATTTCTTCCTTGGTCATTTCCTGCAATTTATCAGCTTCAGACTCAGACATTTTTTGAAATTCCAAATCTTTCTCCAAAACCTCTCCATCTACTTCAAGCGACATCTCGTTGAAACCAAGAAGCTTCATACCATCGAGAGATCTGACGCGCGAAAGCGCCACATACCCCATCCCCCTTACAAAGGATTTTGACAAGTCTACTTCCATGGCATCTAGGGACATTCCCTGACTTTTGTGCACAGTGATGGCCCAGGCTAAACGAAGAGGTAGCTGGGATATTTCTGCCTTAACCTTCCCTTCCTCCTCAATTTTCCACAACTGAGGGGTTACAGAAAACCTCATCCCATTATTTGTCTCTACGGTTGGGTCACCAAAATTATTGAAATCAACCACAACACCCAAGGTACCGTTTACATATCCCCCTTCCATGTGGTTCTTGGTAAACATAACCCTTGCGCCGATTTTCAGTTCCAGTATTTCTGGAGAAAGACAACTCTTTTTCAATGTCTCTACCAAACCGCGAGAGCCTCTGGAAGTCATATGATAACTTCTGGTGTCATTACTGATTAAGTCCAGGTGCCTTTTGTTTACCACATCTACATCTATATTATGAGTATAAAGTCTGGTAGATTCTCTGGCTGACTGCGGATCTTTGTTAAAGCGACTTTTCAAAAGCTCTATTGTTTTGTCTGTAACTTTGTTTTGTCTAATCTGATTCAATATAGAAAGATATATATTGTCTCTCTGACGATGTTGCTCTGATATGTGACAAATAGTCAGTTTAGCGTCCTTCCAACACTCGGCCTTATAAGCAAACTCAGATTCAACTATTTCCCCACGAGTAATTGGTGGGAGCTGAAAAAAATCTCCAGATAGGACGACCTGCATTCCACCAAAAGGCTTCTCGTTGTGTTTCATCTGCCTGCATATCCACTCTATCAAATCCAGTCTAAAATGATGAAGCATTGATACTTCATCAATAATCAAAACTTTGGTCCTATCAAATCTCTTATACAAATACGCTCTCTGCATCATTTCATCTATATCGTAGTCGGTCAGAATATCACGAATACCAATACCCGACCAAGAATGTATCGTCTGTCCACCAAGGTGGGTCGCTGCTATACCGGTAGATGCGGTCACCGCCACATCCACTGCATGTGATTTTAAATATTGAATGTAGGAGTTAAGCACATGGGTTTTACCGCTCCCCGCAGGACCGGTCAGAAAAACATTTTTACCCATTTTTAATATATCCAGAGCTTCTTGTTGAGTCACCCAAACATTATACCTTTTTGCTTTTTATCTTCCAGTTTTCAATATTTTTATGATTTCCAGACAACAACACTTTTGGCACTTTGTATTTTTTACCCTTGTATTCAAAAACTTCTGGTCTGGTGTAAACATCATGACTGGAAATACGAGATTCTTCCAAAGAATCAAAATTGCCGAGGACCCCCTCCACCTGCCTTGCCACACAATCCAAGACAACCATAGCCGGCAATTCCCCACCGGTTAATATGAAAGGCCCGACAGAGATTTCTTCCATCTTGAAAACTTTTTTTACTCTGGCATCTATTCCCTCGTATCTTCCACAAACAAGAATTATGTCCGTATATTTTTTCGCCGTCTTCTTTGCATAATCTGTATCAAACTGTTTGCCTCCAGGTGAAAAGAAAATGATTTTGACTTTCGTATTTCTTGGATTTACTTTCGTCCTTCGCCTTTTGCCTTTCACCTTCGCAAGCGCTTTCTCTATTGCTTTTATTACTGGCAACGCTTGTAGCACCATCCCAGGTCCTCCACTGTACGGCTTCTGGTCAACCCTTTTCCACTTATCACTAGAATAATCTCGTGGGTTATAAAAACTTACTTTTATTTTTTTGTCTTCTATGGCACGAGAAATAATCGACTCGTTTAGATACGAGCTGAAACTGTCAGAAAATAATGTGATTATGTGAAATCGCATTTAGTATTTATAACACAAATTTTGAATTCAGTACAGAAAAACACCCTCTTTCGAAGGGTGTTGCTTGTCCGCGACTGAATCCCCAAATGATCAGTCGCGGACAGCTTGTCACTCAGAAACCACAATCTCCTTGGGTTTCATCAACGTCGGGCAGGTATCACCATCAAACCATACGTCGATGATGTTGGAAGTGTATCCCGGTGTCCCCGGCTCGACCAGATTGACAATCGTACCAGACGCACCAGCGGGCACATTGGAGTGACGACCGTTTGATGCCACACGGGCACCAAGATAGAATACCTGCTCCGTGGATTGCGAGATACCAACAATCCTCCCACTAACGGCTCGCCGCCCGACACTAAACCCTCCTGCCACTGTCACCACGAGGTCACCACATTTCGGGTGCTTCATAACCCCACCAACCCTTTCTGGTACCCAGGTACCAAGTTAACATTCCTACTTTGATAATACTGTATAATTTACTTATGTCAAGTATACGAAAAGGAGGGGCTACGTAACCCCCCCATGGACAGAGCTTAGGCAGCCGGTTTGTCATCACCGCCATGCCAGTGAGCTAAAATAGACCTCTTCAACTCCCTCTGCTGGCGAAACTGGTCAATGCTGACCACCTTTTTCCTCATAATCCCCCGCCGGTGAATCGCTTTGTACGACCACCAAAATGGTAGCCACGCCCAAGCAACCACACCAACAAAAATAAGGATGACCAATCCCGACACGAAGGTCTCTCGTTCAGAGTGGGTCAAACTCCGAACGAAGACGATTAGACCCCTGTACATCTGGGGTCCACTTCCAGCAATGATGATGCCATAGATGATGGCCACCGCCACAACGACTGACAACGTAACTGCTCTCTTGATGGTGTGTGTTAACATACCCACCTCCTACTATTATTATAACATATAAAAACAAAAAACACCATATAGGTGTCTTTTGTTAAGTTTATATTTTCAAAATCCTAAAAGATAATTGTGGATGAAGTTCAAGGCGCGACGTTTTGTTTGTGACCAAGCTGTATAGAAATACTGCGCATGGAACAAATAAAACTAGCAACGCAGAAATTCGCCAAATTAGATTTTTAGGTCGGCCATGGCGTCATCTAGGGATTTGGTCGCTCCCGCCTTCACCTCCGGCATAGCCCCTTCTGGTTCATTTATTTTAAGGTTTACCCGTGAGTTATTCTTCATTCCCACAACACGAAGTAGTGTTCTGATAGCCTTTGCTGTATTACCCTCACGACCGATTATTTTACCCATATCATCCTTATGAACATCTAGGTTCATAAGTACCCCCATCTCATCTACAGTTCTCACAATCTTCACGTCTTCTGGATGCTCAACTAACGCCTTAACAACGAAATCTAAAAATTGTACGTCTTTTTCCATGATGAATTCTATCGATTAATTGTAAAAGAATACGGTTTTATTATATCAACAAAAATCAAAAATCGTCAACATGGTGGTGAATCCCAACCCACTCCCTAGGTGTTGGTAACCGTGAGCTAAGACCCACCACTAGATTGACGAATTTTTAGGCTTCTATTTTCTCTGCAACTGGGGTAGGCGCCTCCTCAGATACTGCCTCGGCAGGAGTTTCGTCTAGAACCACAGGTTCAGCGGGAGATTCAAGAGAAGCACTCTCTTCTGCTACTGCAGGGGAAGCCTTTGGCTCTTCCACAGCCTCTTTCAAAATAGCTTTCTTTAGTGGCAAAACATTAACTTTCTTACCAGTAATAATTTTCTTACTTATTAGAATATTATGAACAGTTCCAGAGACCTGAGCACCCTTTGATATCCATTCTGATATCTTGTCAGCCTTAAAGTTTGAGGCCTCGCCGTGTCTTGAGTCATAACTGCCAAGATTTTCCAAATATCTTCCACTTTTTGTTGAGTTTTTTGAGTCAGTCAAAACCAAGCGAAATGTCGGTTCGTGCTTTCTTCCTACTCTTTGTAGTCTTATCTTTAACATGGTGGCTATACTAACAGAATAGAACCAAATGGTCAAATGTGCCTTAGACAAAAAGGAATTCGCGACTTACGCCCGACCACGCGGACCGCACGAACCCCCTCTTCGCAAACGCCTGGTTCATCGGGCTACCTCCTCTTGGAGGCCGTTCCTCCTTCGCCTCTCTTCTTGAAGATACCTGGCTCTGTCGAGCCTGTTTTCGAGAACCCTGACCAGCTCCGGATTGCAGGTCAATGTCTTGAGGTAGCCAAGATGCATACCACTTTCGTCGAGGAGAAGCTGAATCTCCCCAACAGAGCTATGGGAGTCAAGCTCCCTTAGCTTTTGCGCATACTCAACGAGTTCGCAAGGTAATTTGCGTGACAACACCTCACCCCTTTCAAGTGGGCCGGATTGGCCCGAGAACACCAAGCTTACCTAGCCAAAATATAGCATTTATCCCAAAAACAGTAAATGTGTTATAGTATTTTGATGAAAGAGCAGAAAAACAAGAAAACTTTAGTTGGCCCAATCAGCATCAACACAAAAGGTGTTGGCTTTTTTGACATCCTAGACAAAGACAGCATTGAGATACAACCAGAGTTTGTACACCGTGCATTCCATGGTGACACTGTTGAAATTTCTTTAACGGGAAAGAAAATAAAAAACAGAGAACAAGGAAAAGTAACCAAAATAGTAAAGAGAGTTAAAGATGAGTTTGTGGGGGTGATAGATAGACATGACGGTAGCACTTTTATCATTCCGGACGACAAAAGATTATATGTGGATATTTTCCTACCAAACGAGCCAAAGGTTTCCGAGGGAGATAAGGTTTTGGTGAAAATCACAGACTGGGAATCAAAAAATCTGGAAGGAAAAATAATAAAAGTCATTGGCAAAAAAGGTGAAAACAATACAGAGATGGAATCCATTGTTCTGGAAAAAGGATTTCGCATTGAATTCCCTACCGAAGTAACAACAGAAGCTGAAAGGATAAAAAGTGAATACAAGGCACATTTTGAAGAAGAGGTAAAAAATCGCAGAGACATGCGTAAAGCTTTAACCATGACCATAGACCCCGCCGACGCCAAAGACTTTGATGACGCCATTTCCTTCAAAGATTTGGGGGGCGACCAATACGAGATAGGTATTCATATTGCCGATGTTTCCTACTTTGTCACTCCAGGAACCAAGCTTGACCGTGAATCAGAAAAGCGTGGACTTTCTGTCTATCTTGTAGATAGAACAATACCCATGTTGCCGGAGGTGTTATCAAATGACCTGTGCTCTCTCAACCCAAACGAAGATAAATTTACTTTTTCTGCTGTTTTTACAATGACAGGAGAAGGAAAAGTTTTAAAAGAATGGTTTGGTCGCACATCAATACACAGTGACAAGAGATTTTCATATGAAGAAGCACAGGAAGTAATAGATGGAAAAAAGCCAGGTCCACACCAGTTAGAACTTCGTAAACTAAAAGATATAGCCCAGAAACTAGAGAAGAAAAAAAGTAATGAAGGTGCAATGGTTTTTGATACCGAAGAAGTAAAGTTTGAGTTAGATAAAACAGGCAAGCCAATCCGTGTATATAAAAAAAGCCGACTAGAAACACACAAACTAGTTGAAGAGTTTATGTTACTTGCAAACCGTGCTGTGGCAAAATTTGTTTTCCTTTCACAAAATAAAGATTTAAGAAAAAAAGGTTCACAGTCTGTTTATAGAATTCACCCTAAACCAGACCCAGAGCGAATACAAACTCTAGCAACATTTCTTAAGGCAATGGGTTTTGATTTAAAAAACAAGGATGGTGTAGTTACTTCAAAAGATTTAAACGCCTTATTGAAGGAAGCCAAAGGAACTCCAAACGAAGAACTCATAAACACTGCAACTATTCGCAGTATGGCAAAGGCAACATATTCTACAAAGAACATCGGGCATTTTAGTTTGGCCTTTGCTTACTACACCCACTTCACTTCACCAATCAGAAGATACCCAGATGTCCTTGTTCATCGTTTTCTAGAGCGTGAATTAAAAGGAGGGAAAATAGAGAAAGATGAATATCAAAAGTTTGAAAGTATTTGTTTGGCTTCTTCTGAGTTAGAGAAAAAAGCATCGGACGCCGAGAGAGCAAGTATAAAATACAAACAGGTAGAATATATGACAGAGCATGTCGGAGAAGAATTTAATGGATCAATTACGGGTGTGACTGAATGGGGCATCTATATAGAAGACAAGGAAACAAAATGTGAAGGTATGGTAAAACTTCGTGACCTCGACGACGACTACTATGTTTTAGACGAGAAAAATTACACGGTCAAAGGAGAGAAAAGTGGACGAAAATTTACCCTGGGAGATTCCGTAAGATTTAAAGTCGTATCTGCTGATATGGAAAAAAGAGTTTTGGATTACAAACTGGTTAGCTAGCCCTTTCTTTTTCTCCAAAAGTGTTATATAATATAGAAGGAGGTGTCACGCCATGGTAGCAAGAGTGTTACAGTGGCTTCAGGTGATGCCACTGAAAAAGAAACGGGAGAAAAAACTCCGCGGAATCGCTCTGGCGGTCAAAACCGCGGGGGACATCGCAGAAGCCGGAAGGCTTGATGTCGTAGAGAGAGACCACAATCCCCCGATGGGAGTCTGCGCCAGAATCCAAGTTCATACTAGGTTCATGGTCCTTACTCGGGTGAAAGATGTGGAGCCACCGGCATACTTCCCAGAGTGGAAAGAATTCTGGTGGTGGATTAATCTCCGCCCACGGCACTTTCCGGCAACTCCAGAAGAGCCGTCGCCACATATTCCAGGGGCGCGTGAGATTCACTGGATTGAATTCCGGTTCGAGAGAAGAACAGATTGTCGGGAGCTCTCCGACCCCAGCACGCACCTCACGATTAAGTCGTGGGAATA
This sequence comes from Candidatus Zambryskibacteria bacterium RIFOXYD1_FULL_40_13, assembly GCA_001824295.1. Classification (GTDB taxonomy): domain Bacteria; phylum Patescibacteriota; class Minisyncoccia; order Phycocordibacterales; family DATDWN01; genus C7867-006. The sequence continues at coordinate 42,480 of MHWY01000001.1, forward strand.
ACCCCCAAGCAAGTCGTCTGCGTGACGGCAAGCTTTGGGGGTTTTCGTATGTAAAAATCTTACTGACCAAAAAACATGTTAGCTCTGAGGATTTTTGTTCGAGTTTGAAATGAGTGATTTATTAAAAGACGCTAAACTTCCAAATCTAGATGAAATCCGACGTGAGAAATTAAAAAGGCGAAGAGCCTTACTTGTCGTAAGGTGATGAGCATTTTTAATTTGGGAACGAGGAGTTCGCCAGATTTGGAAGTTTTACTTAGCTATGGTAACAGCTTCTTCAAAAGCAACAGACAGTAACTTTGATCCCCCGCCCATTCCCATAGTCACACCATACAAGACACCAGCCCGAGACATTGTTTCGCGGTTATGAGTAATTAAAATAAGTTGAGAATATTTTGAAAGACTCTCTATCATGTCTCCATATTTTTTTGAATTGGCCTCATCAAGTGCCGCATCTGTTTCATCTAGAATAATAAATGGTGGAGGGTTGACCTGAGAAATAGCGAAGAGGAGAGCAATGGAGGTAAGTGCCCTCTCTCCACCCGAAAGCATCATAAGACCCTTTATTTTTTTCTTTGGGAGATTGACCTCAATATCGATTCCCTCCTCCTCCCCTGCTTCGTCAAGACTACGCAGAGCAAGCTCTTCTTCAGAAATTTCTCCTCCGTCTAATAATTCATCAACTTCTGACTTTTTGCGTTTTGGTGGAGTAACAATAGATAATCTTGCCTCGCCACCCCCAAACATAACAATAAAATACTCTCGAAACTGGATATTTATTTTTTCCACTCCATTTTTGAACTCAACAGAAAGTCTGGCATCTAGATCAGAAATGAGTTCAGTAAGGGAGGTTGCTGTTTTCTCCAAATCCGCAAGCTCCTTCTCTAGAAATGCATCCCTCTCGCTCGCTTCTGTGTATTCCTTGAGCACATCAGCCCCACCAGCTCCGCCCGAATCTTCTAGTCTGATTTTTATTTTTTCTATTTTGCGTCTGCGTTCCTCTTGAATGTGCCTATCTTCATTAAAATCAAATGCCAGGTCTTGAAAATGTAAGACATGCGTGCCAAGCATCATACCAAGTTCTGTTAGCTCCCTCTTGAAATCCTCTTGCACAAGATGCAGAGTCTCCTCCTCTGTTTTTAAACTACGTAACCTAGACCTCACTTCTTGAGATTCCGCCATAACACGAAAAACCGCTTTTTCTGCGTCTCGGTTTGAATCCTTTTCCTTCTCTATTTTATTTTGCAGTGCAGTATATTGAAATGCTAACTGACTTTCTTTATCTTTTATTTCTTCAAGTGACTTTTCAATATTTTCCTTTGATTCTTTCAGGTTTTCAATATCTTTCTCCGCTTCAGTTAGAAGAGACATGTCTATCTTATCTTTGTTTTTATCAACAAAAGCAGATAAAATTTCTCCCACCTCATCCAAGACACGAAGAAGAGTATCAATATCCCCGGCTTTCTTTGCCTCGATAATTTTGGCCTCAATCTGTGCAGATAAGCTCTCAACAGAAACAAGGGTTACTGTCTTGTGTTCCAGAGAGTGAGCAACTTCTTCTTGTTTTTTGACCATCCTTATGAGAGAAGAGACTTCCCCATCAATTTTTCCAACCTCGCGAAACAAATTATCCTTCTCACTTCTCACTTTAAAAAGATTCTGCTCAAGCTCAATTAACTCCTCAGAGGTTGCGTCTCTATGCTTTGCTCCCTCAAGAACAGCCCGAGCCTCACTTAATTCGTTGTTTAGCTCTTTTTCTTTCTGAATCAAGGGCCACCTCTCTGTCTCAATCCTTGTGGTTGTAACCTTTATATACTCATCTTCTCTCTTGCAATACTCCAATGCTTCTTTCTGTAATTCTTCCCTAAGTTCAATGGATTTCTGCACCTTTTCAACCTGCTTCTTTAAAAACCTGATGTGTGGCATTATTTCTCGGCGAAGAGACTGAGTCTGAGCAATATTTTCTTGGGTTTTTGCTAGTTTCTTTTCACTCTCCTGCTTTTTGTATTGATACATCTTGAGGCCTAATGCATCCTCAATCATGGACTTTCTTTCCTTTATATTGGCGTTTAGTATTCTGTCCGCCTCACCTTGAGAAATAATATGGTGTCCCGATGAGCCAATATGAGCACTAGACAGTAGTTCTACTACATCCCTGAGGCGCACCTGTGAGCCATTTATTAGATATTCATTTACCGAGTCACGATGAACAACACGCTCAATAGTGACTGTGTCATAGTCTATTGGAAGAAATTTACTACTGTTATCAAAAACAATTTTTACGCTTGCTCTGTTGGCTCTAGGTGTGTCTGGAGAACCGTTCCAGATAAGGTCTTCACCCTTTTTTCCTCTGAGAGACTTTATTGACTGCTCACCCAAAACAAAACTGAATGACTCAGCTACATTAGATTTTCCCGACCCATTTGGGCCCACAATTGCCGAAATTTTGGATGTGAACTGAAGCTCGCTCTTTTTGGCGAAACTTTTGAATCCCGTGAGTTCAATGCTCTTTAAATACATACCGAATCAGTATATCAAATTTTTTTGATAACAGAAAAAGCACACCCGAGAAAGCCGTGTGCCTTTTCATTGTGTGCTTACCACCCCCTTCTTGCCGTAGTTCTTGAACACCATCACGTGGAAAACAAGCTGGTTAAATTCCTCAACAAAAATCAGCTCGCCTTCCTGCATTTTTTTTGTCAGATACTCTCGTATCCAGTTGATGTCACCCTTCTTGGCGATATCAACCGTAGAGCCCGTTAGGTGAGATGACCTCCGAGGACCAGTCGTCTCCACTGCATTAGAGTTTATCTTTGCGATAACTCTTTGTCGTGGCACAGAACGAACTGCTGAATTCACTTGGACTGGGTCGGTGAATCCAGTCTGAAACGCATGGGCAAGGCCCAAGTCGTCCAGAAAACTGCGAGTCCACGGGAGACAATAGCGGTACTGTGCTGGTAGTCGGTAGTCTACCCGCACAAACAGGTTGTGAGGAAGGGGTGCAAGGGTGCCGTCTTTGACAAGCCTTGCCAGCTGTTTGTCGTTCTTGATTTTGACCAACCCTTCTCTGTCTGCCTGTTCATTCTGCCTTATCGCAAGCTCTCTCCGCTCCTCTATCGAGAGCTTATGTATCTCTGTTTGTGGGGATAGTGGATTTGGCATAGTCCAAACCACATCACCAAACCACAAAAGAGAAACTAGTAAACAAAACGTGGTCCTAGTCAGCATGTGCTGTCCTTTCAAATAACAGGATTACTGGGGGCGTCTATTTTTATAGTAACACAGTTATTTTTTTTACAACAAAAAACCCGCATGAAGCAGTTCACTCTTTTTGTTTTTATGATTTAGCTCCAGCCTCTAGTTTTTAATGCCTCGCGAGCGGCACTCTGCTCTGCTTCCTGTTTTGAAACTCCATCGCCAGTAGCGACCAAATCCTTCCCAATATATACACCAACAGTAAATCTTTTCTCATGATCAGGACCAGCTTCTTTAATAGTCTTGTAGGAAGGAGTGATTCCATCAAACTCCTGGGCTTTTTCCTGAAATAAACTTTTTGCATCAATAAAACTTTTGGCAGAAATAATATCTTCTATCTTTGGAGTAAAGTTCTTTTCAATAAACCCCTTGGCAGAATCATAACCCTGGTCAATATAGATAGCCCCTATCAATGCCTCCAAAGCGTTAGCCAAAATATATTGTCTCGCACGGCCAACATCTTTACTTTCTCCTTTTGATAACAAGAGATAATCACCCATTTGAAGTTCGATCGCAATTCCCGCACAGGTATCAGCATTAACAAGGGCTGACCTGTAGGCAGTAAGCTCTCCCTCTGCCTTATCATAATATTTCTTGTATAGATAGTCAGTAATAACTAGTTCGAGCACGGCATCTCCGAGAAACTCTAGTCTTTCGTTGTGTGTAAGTCCTGACTGCTTGTTTTCGTTTATATATGAACGATGAACAAAGGCCTGCTTCAAAAGCCCCTCATCCTTGAATGAAAGTCCTGCCTCCTTTTGAAATTTCTCAAAATCTGTTGTCATGACAACAATATAACCACAATTTTTACTATTCTGCAATTATTGTTTCTTTAGGAGTATGTTGATGGCCTTGGTGATAAGTGGAAGTATGTCGTTGTAGAAATTTAAGTCTATTATATCGGCCAGCTTAAACCACTTAGCATCATCTAGGCCTCCCTTAGCTTCCGGAGTTAAATCCTTATATTCTGACTCGGCCAAAAAATATGTGACATGTTTTCTTATCTTTCCTTTCTCTGGATGATATGTTGGGTATTCGTTCTCGCCAAGTTTTTCTTTTATAACAATATCAAGTCCGAGTTCTTCTTTTATTTCTCGAACTGTACCATCTTCAACGCTTTCGTTTTTTGTCTCCTCTGAATCACCAATCTTTCCTTTGGACAGTGTCCAGTGTCCAAAAACATCGTGAACCAGTGCGAGGTAGATGTCTTCTCCATCGCGTGCATAAACCACCGCACCACCCAGATGCTGAGTCGGAACATTTCCTGACATTGGTGCCTTTTTCTTGTCTCTCGAGGTCTCGTCCTTACCAGGTTCACCAAGCTCTTTGTAAACAGCCCCCAAGACACCATTAACAAACTTACTTGATGTTTCACCACCAAACGCTTTTGACAATTCTATGGCCTCATTTATAGCCACCTTCGGGGGCACTTCCCCCCTATCTGAAAACAATAATTCAAACAAGCCGATGCGAAGTATGTTTCTATCTATAATACTTATCTTTTCTATTGGCCAGTCTGGAGCCGCTTTTTCTATTATCAAATCAATATCTTTCTGCTTTTCCAAAACACCGTTCAAGAGATTCTCCATAAACGAAAAATCCCCGTGACCCGGAGCAAATTCATGCACATTTCTTTTAAATATTTTTGGAACTTCCTGTGAATCTTTCGAGCCAAAGTCCCACTCAAAGAGTGTTTGTAGAACTATGGATCTGGAAAGGTGCCTGTTTGCCATTAAACTAGTGATTAGTTTCTAGTAACTAGGTTTCAGTATAGCAACAAATGATTTTATTGACTAGAACCCAACAACTGAAAACTACAACCTAATTATTTACCAGCTTTCTCTTGTTTCTCTTTCTTTGCTCTCTTTGCAATCTTTGCCTGCATATCAATAACTACTCGGCCCTTATACTGACCTGTAACAAGTGAAGCTCTGTGACGCAAATGTGGAACGTTTGTGTTTTTGTCCAAAGTTACAGCGGGTTTAGATAATCGATGGTGAGATCGAGTTCTGTTTCGCTGACTCTTTGTATGACGCATTCTTACAACCATAATAGAGAAAAGATAACATATCCCTTATAAAAACACAATATTATCTAAATCTTTTGCAAAAAGTCTTACGGTGTATGCTGGATAATCCACATTTGCTCACAGCTTTGCAGTGCTGTTTTGTCCCATATCCCTTATGACTTTCAAATCCATATTGAGGATATTTCTTTGCCAATTTACACATCAGGGCATCCCTAGAAACCTTGGCTAATATTGAAGCCCAAGCTATTATTCTCTCCTTCTCATCTCCTTTTATTATTGTTCTTTGTTTTGTAAATTCGCTTGGGGCTCGAAGACCCCCATCAAGCAAAACTTCGCATTGTTTTGGATTAAGGTTTAGTTTTTTTATACCTTGATTTATAGCTTTCCTTATGCAAAAAGCGATTCCCTTTTCATCTATCACTTTATTAGAAACATGAATTATTATATATTCTAAGTTTCCCTTTTGTACAAGGTGGAACCTTGTACTGAGTATTTTTAAATATTTGGCGTATTGTTGGCGTAGTTCTGGAGAAAGTTTCTTACTGTCTTTTCCTGTTGGTGGTAAATACCTATCTTTCTTTAATTTCTTATAGAGTCCTAGTTCGCAAACAGCAATACCAACCGTCACTGGCCCCGCCAAAGGACCTCTCCCGACTTCATCTATGCCCACAATGTATTTCATCCCATCATTTTATCATATACGAAAACCCGGTAGTGAATTTTAGCATTAGACTTTGTCCGCTCTGAAAGAGCAATGCTAAAATCTACTACCGGGAGAAGAGCCGTCGGCGTGCACCTGGCACGCGGACAGCCCTTTAGAAAACAGCATCAGATACCGACCCCTCTCTCACGGCCCGCCCTGATCCACCTAACAATGCGAGAGTTGTCCCCCCGCAATGTTTCAACTTCAGTCCGCAGGTCAGCGAGTTCGCGCACCGCGTCCGCGACACTGTGCCACAAGGCCTCCTCTGCTGAGCCGGGCTTTGCCCTCTGGCCCTCTGTCACGACAATCGCCTCCATCTCATCGATGGGAATCAGAAGCACTCTACCGCCAGTCTTCGACATGTCCACTGCCCTCCCTATCCCCAAAATACCACCAAATCACCTCTATATCAACCCCCCCTCTCCACCACACTGATGACATGCTATAATACAGTCACAAAAAATAATCTCGATGAGTAATATCTTGAGAAGAGACTAGTGAGCGCGACGGCGCGAACTCAAGCAAAATTTCAGCAGAAATTTATGCGTGTCTCTTCGAGAGATATTACGAGTAAGAGATTATTTTCCAAAAAACATGTCATCAAAATTTATCCACCTACACACACACAGTCACTACTCCCTTCTTAACGCCCTGCCGAAAATAAATGCGCTTGTTGATGAGGCGATAAAAAACGAAATGCCTGCCATTGCCCTGACGGACAACTGCAATTTATACGGTGCAATCGAGTTTTATAAAACCTGCAAGAAAAAAGAAATCAAACCAATTATCGGTATTGATGCCTATGTTGCCTATCGTTCACGCCTTGATAAAACAGGAATAGACAAAGAACGGTACAGACTTGTCCTGCTTGCAGAAAACGAGGTTGGATATAAAAACCTAATACAGCTGGTTACACTCGCACACCTAGAAGGCTTCTACTACAAGCCACGCATTGACCGCGAAATCCTAGAGAAGTACCACGAGGGACTTATTGCTATTGCCCCATCTTTCTCCAGTGATATTTTAAAATCTCTCCAGCTGGCAAACGACGAGCAAGCTCTTGAAAGGTTAAACTGGTACAAACGAGTCTTCAGTGGAACAACAGAGAAACCAAATTTTTTCCTGGAGATAACTCACCATCCAGAGATAAAAGGCCATGAAGAAAATATGAGAAAGATGGTGGAGTTTGGGAAGAACACCAACACTCCAATAGTCGCCTCGCATGACGTGTATTATATAAATAAGGAAGACCGAGTAGCCAGAGAGACACTGCTTGCGGTCCAGTCACAGAATGACGAGAAGATTGAGGAAGGAGATGACGACTTCTCTTTCATCACTCCCAAACAGGCAGAAAAATATTTCAAGGATTTACCAGAGGCCCTAGAAAATACTACAAAAATCGCTGATAGATGTAACTTAGAAATCTCTATCGGCAAGTGGTTTCTTCCAAAATATGTTGTGGAAAGTGGTTTGTCGTACGACGACGAACTTCGTCGTATCACAGAAGAAGGTATCAAAAAAAGAGGTCTGACAAAAACTCCAGAAATTGAAGAGAGAATGGAGTACGAACTAAAAATCATAAGGGATAAAGGCTATGCTCCTTATTTTCTGGTTGTATCTGACTTACTACATTTTGCTCACGAAAATGGAATTCTAACAACTATTCGAGGTTCAGTTGCTGGCTCACTTGTGACCTACCTTTCGGGTATTACAAATGTGGACCCACTTCTTTACAAACTTCCCTTTGAGCGTTTCCTTAATCCCGAAAGACCATCCGCTCCAGATATTGATATGGACTACGCTGACAACAGAAGAGACGAAATGATTGACTATGCAAGGCGTAAATATGGGATTGATAAAGTAGCTCAGATTGGAACCTTTGGTACCATGGCTGCTCGTGGAGCGGTTCGTGATGTGACCCGTGCTCTCGGTTTTCCATACGGTGTTGGAGATTCAATAGCTAAACTCATCCCTATGGGGGCACAGGGATTCCCTATGACTATAGAGAGGGCTCTCAAGGAAACCCCCGAGCTGAAAACCATGTACGACTCAGAAACAGATGTAAAAAAAATAATAGACATGGCAAAAAAGATAGAGGGTTGTGCGAGACACATCTCCGTGCATGCTGCGGGTGTGGTTATCTCTCCAACCCCCCTTACAGACTATGTTCCACTACAGTATGATACAAAAGGTGACAACAAAATAATCACTCAATACGACATGAACGACGTCGGCGAGGATGGGGTTGGGCTTTTGAAATTTGACTTTCTTGGTATTAGAAATCTTTCTATTTTGGCCGATGCAGTGAAACTAACGGAAAAACTTGAGGGGATAAAACTTGATATTGAAAATGTTCCAGTTGATGACAAAAAAACCTTTGAAATGCTCGCCCGTGGTGAAACTATTGGTCTGTTTCAGCTAAACGGTGATGGGATGACCCGCTCTCTCATGGAACTTAAACCAACCGTTATATACGACATCAATGTTATGGTAGCTCTCTATCGACCCGGACCAATGGACAACATCCAGGAATACATGCAAAGAAAGCATGGCAAAAAACCAACAACCTATATTCATCCCAAAATGAAAAATTTCTTAGACCGAACTTTTGGAGTGCTTGTTTACCAGGACGACCTGATGATGACTGCTATAGAAGTCGCCGGGTATACCTGGGGCGAAGTGGATAAATTCCGTAAAGCTATCGGAAAGAAAATTCGTGAGGAAATGGCAAAGCAACATGTTAAATTCGTGGAAGGATGTCAAAAGCACGGTGGTATGACAGAGAAAAAGGCGGAGGAACTTTGGAACTTATTTGAGCCGTTCCAGGGATATGGATTCAACAAAGCCCACGCTGCTAGTTATGGAAAAGTGGCTTACCAAACAGCCTACATGAAAGCCAACTTTCCTGCTATCTATATGTCCGCAGTGCTTACAGCTGAGTCTGGTGATGTGGAGAAGATTGCTGAAATTATCGGTGAGTGTAAACGCATGGGAATCGCCGTTCTACCCCCAGATGTAAATGAATCTTTTGAGGGCTTCACTGTAATTAAGAATCAGAACCCCGAAGAAAAGGATTCTATACGATTTGGACTTACAACAATCAAAAACTTTGGTGAAGGTATTGCCTCCTCTATTATTGCTGAAAGAAAAGCTGGTGGAAAATTCATTTCTCTCTCCGATTTTCTTCGTCGTATAAAAGACAAGAACTTAAACAAGAAATCCCTGGAGGCCCTCATAAAAACTGGCGCTATGGATTTCTTCGGTGACAGAGGACTACTTTTATCTAATCTTGAAAAAATCATTGCTTTTAACAAAGAAGAAAGGAGTAAAGAGAGCGACCAGGACTCCTTGTTTGGTGGAATAGTAGAAATGAGCCAAGCAAATGACATTCTACTTGAACCAGCTCCCTTAGCTATCCCTTCTGATAAACTGCTTTGGGAAAAAGAATTGCTTGGACTCTATATTTCGGGTCACCCTCTAGAAAGCTTTAAGAATAAACTTGAAACAAAAGCTACAAATATAAAAAAAATAAAAGATACAGCCAAAGAGAGAGAAGAAGTTGTTGTTGGTGGAATAATTGAAGATATAAGAAGTGTTGTGACAAAAAAGGGTGACAAAATGATTTTTCTCAAATTTGCAGATCTTACAGATTCCATAGAAGCGGTGGCTTTTCCGAAAGTTTTTGAGGAATTTCAAGATATATTAATCCCAGAAAGTTGCCTAGTCATTAAAGGAACATTTTCCACACGTAACGGCGGTAAATCTATTTTGATTGATAAAGCTAAATTGTTGGAATAAAAGTTGTGATGGACTTTGATAGTTAAAATTGGGTTTGACAGCGAGAAATAGAAGTATATCATTGTACACATAGAGATTGTTGTGGTCACCAACCACAATCCCGCAAAGTGGGACCGTAAGGCTAATCTATAAAAAGAGTGTCCCTTGATTCATCAGGGGAAAACTGGGTGGAACCGCGAACAACTATTAAGTTGCCCGTCCTAGTAAGAATGCAAGTCATTGTATTTTTACTAGGGCGTTTTTTATTATTAAAATCTAACCAAATTAAAATGGAAAAAGAAAAATTAGAAAAAATGCGACATTCGCTGTCACACCTTATGGCCTCGGCTATTCTTGAACTATATCCAGACACGCTAGTTACACTTGGGCCAGCAATAGATACGGGTTTCTACTACGACTTTGAATTCAAATCCCCTGTTTCGGAAAAGGATTTTGATAAAATAGAACAAGTAATGCGAAAACACGCGAAGTCATGGAAGGGGTTTGAGAAAACAGACGTATCACATGAGGAAGCTAAAAAAATATTTGCTGGGAATCCATACAAGCTTGAACTTATCGAGGGAATAAAAGAAAAGGGTGAACAAATAACCCTACACAAATCTGGTGAATTTACAGACCTTTGTCGCGGTGGACATGTGGAAGACATGTCAAGGGTGCCCCTTGACAGTTGGAAACTCGACCGGGTGGCTGGAGCATATTGGAGAGGAGACGAGAAAAATAAGATGCTTACTCGTATTTACGGCCTAGCTTTTGAAACAAAGGAAAAATTAGACGAATATGTAACACAACAAGAGGAAGCCAAAAAAAGGGACCACCGAGAACTTGGGAAAAAATTAGAATTATTTACATTTGATGAAGAAATTGGAAAAGGTCTCCCTATCTGGTTACCAAAAGGAAATATAATTAAAGAAGAACTAGAAGACTGGGCAAAAGAAACAGAAAAAAATTGGGGCTACCAAAGAGTAACGACTCCGATAATAACAAAGGAAAATCTTTTTTATACATCCGGGCATCTACCGTTGTATAAAGAAAGTATGTACAACCCAATCTCAATTGAAAATGAGAACTATTATATTAAACCCATGAACTGTCCATTTCATCACAAAGTCTTTTCTGCAATTCCCAGAACATATAAAGAATTGCCCCTCAGAATTGCCGAGTATGGTTGGTGTCATAGATATGAAGACTCTGGCAGTCTTTTTGGCCTTATGAGAGTCCGTGGTATGCAAATGAATGATTCCCATATATACACAACAAAGGAACAGGCAATAGACGAATTTGTAAGTGTTATTAGGCTTCATGAATACTATTACAAAGTTCTCGGAATAGAAAAATACGAAATGGAATTAGCCCTTCGTGATCCAAAAAATATGAGTAAGTACCACGGAGAAGAAGATGATTGGAAAACTGCAGAAGAAATGACAATAAAAGCAATGGAAATTTCCGGTGTACCGTTTAAAATTGTTCACGAAGGTGCAGCATTTTATGGACCAAAAATGGATTTTCAGATTTATTCTTCAATAGGGAGATCTTTTACAGCATCTACAAATCAACTAGATTTATATATGGGGAAAAGATTTAAACTTGAATATGTAGACAAAGATGGCTCAACAAAAACACCTTACATCATTCATCGAGCCCCACTCGGAACACATGAAAGATTCATAGGATTCCTCATCGAACACTATGCAGGAAACTTCCCTCTCTGGCTTTCTCCAATCCAGGTCAAGGTTATTCCAGTTAGGACAAACCACAATGAGTATGCCAAAGGAGTCTATGATATGCTAAAATTAAAGGGTATCCGTGCAGAGCTTGATAATGACGATTCAAACCTAGGCGGAAAAGTTCGAGGGGCAAAGAATCAAAAAATCCCTTATTGGATTGTCGTTGGGGACAAAGAAGTAGAGGCGGGTAAGGTCACGCTGGAATCCAGAGATAATGGCCAGCTTGGTCAGATGACAGCGGATGAACTCGTTTCAAAATTATCAGAAGAAATTACAAATAAAAAATAATTAATATGAAGAAAAAACTATACAAAAGTGAAAATGACAAAGTGGTGGCTGGAGTCATTGGTGGCATCGCAGAATATTTTGATATGGATGCCTCAATACTGAGAATTGTTTATATTCTGTTGGCTGTGGTGACCGCAATAGTACCTGCTATCCTTGGTTATATTATCGCAGCTTTGATAATCCCTAATAAGCCAGATGTTGTCCATATGGACCATAAAGAACCAGAGCCAAAGCCAGAAGAGAACAAAACAAACTAAATAAAAACTAATTTTCAGACTGAGAACCTAAAACTTTCAGATTTGGATGACTTCCGCATAGAACTTTCAAATTTGAGACAAGGTCGCGTATAAAATAAAAAGTATTTCCGGAGGTGTACATGTGGTACATTGACGGAAATACTTTTTATTTTAGACGATGAGATTGGCCAAATTTGGAAGTTATATGTCGATGGTGGCTTTTGTAGCGTTCGACTGGATAAAACTCTTCCTCGCAGGCACATCCGTACCCATCAAAATATCAAACACCTTGTCTGCAGAAACTGTATCCTCTATAACAACTTGTTTCAGAATTCTTCTTGCGGGGTCCATGGTTGTCTCCCACAGTTCTTCTGAGTTCATTTCTCCAAGACCTTTGTATCGCTGAATATGAAGCTTGGCTGTTTTGGGTTTATCTCCCCTTTTACCCTTCTTGTTTTCCTCATCTGTTTCCTCTTCCACCTCTTCTCCTTCTGGTTGTACCTCTTCAACCTCAGTTATTTCTTCGACTACCTCATTGCCAACAATCTTAGCCTTATCGTCATCTGAGTATGCGTAAAATATCTCTTTGCCTTTTTTGATTTTATAAAGTGGTGGTTGGGCAATATAAACGAACCCGCCGTCTATAAGTGGTCTGAAATATCTATAAAGCAGAGTCAAAATAAGCGTTCGTATGTGGGCTCCGTCCACGTCGGCATCTGTTGCTATGATTATTTTGTGATACCTTAGTTTCGCCACATCAAACGTATCCCCTATGGCAGTGCCGAGAGCGATAACTAAGTTTCTTATTTGTTCTGACTCAAGCAGTCTATCAAGTCTTGCTCTTTCAATATTCAAAATCTTACCTCTAAGTGGAAGTATGGCCTGTGTTCGTCTATCGCGTCCAGTCTTGGCCGTACCTCCAGCGGAATCTCCCTCCACAATAAACAGTTCTGAATCCTCTGCACTCTTACTCTGACAGTCAGCGAGTTTTCCAGGAAGAGTCATGCCCTCTAGTGCACCCTTACGGAGAACAGAATCTTTGGCGGCCTTTGCTGCCTTACGAGCCTTAAGTGCAATAACTACTTTGTTTATTATGGCCTTGGCATCGTCTGGATTTTCCTCAAGAAAATATGTGAAGGCTTCCGAGAAAACAGTATTCACAGAACCCTGAGCTTCGACAGAGCCAAGCTTAGCCTTTGTTTGGCCTTCAAACTGAATCTCACGAAGTTTTACAGAAATAACGGCAGTTAGCCCCTCCAAAACGTCATCACCAGTAAAATTATCCTCGCTCTCTTTTATCAAGTTATTTTTTCTACCATAAGTATTTAGAGTTCTGGTCAAGGCCGTCTTAAACCCGGTGACATGAGTACCACCCTCTGGGTTATAAATGTTGTTTGCAAATGGTAAAAGTCGGCAAGAGATATCATCTACATATTGCAAGGAGATTTCTACCGATTCGTACTCATTGGTTTTCTTTTCCACATAAAAAACATTTTTATGTATTGGTTTTTGGTCGCTGTTATAAAACTTAACAAGAGACAAGAGACCTCCTTCAAAGTAAAAGGTCATAGACGGTATTTCTAGCCCTAACTCAGTTACATTGAAAACATCTTCTTCTTTTATTTTACCTGTATAATTTCTCGCATCATTCACAACAATTCTAAGACCCTTAACCAAGTAAGCTTGCTGACGTAAGTGTTCAACAACTTTATCAAAATCAAACTCAATGATTGGGAAAATGGCTTTGTCTGGTTCAAAAACCACAACAGTACCTTTTTCTTTTGTCGTTCCGATTTTTTTGACACTGGCTTTCTTTTTTCCCTGAGAATATTCCTGCATGTAAATACCTCCGTCTTTGTAAACGGTAACCTTACAATATACAGAAAGGGCGTTGACCACCGACGCACCAACTCCATGAAGTCCTCCCGAAACCTTGTAACCACCACCCTCACCACCAAATTTACCACCAGCATGCAGTGTGGTCATAATAGTCTCTAGAGCAGAGACTTTGGTTTGTTTATGAATATCAACCGGAATACCGCGACCGTTATCTGTAACACGAATTCTGTTTCCAGGTAGTAAAGTAACCTCTATATGACTAGCAAAACCACCCATGGCTTCATCACGAGAGTTATCAAAAATCTCCCAGATAAGATGGTGTAGACCATCTAATCCAGTTGTACCAATGTACATACCTGGGCGCTTTCTTACGGGTTCTAGACCCTCAAGGATTTGGATTGCATCAGCTCCGTAACTATCCTTACCCTGAGCTTTGCCGGTGGGCTTTTTCTGTGTTGTTTTAACCATGATTTTCAGCTATTTATTTATGTTGTTTGGCTTATATTATAGCAAAAAGCCAAGCTAAAAGCTAGTGATTTTGAGTGGAAAAGATGGCTAACACATTGCCAGATTTACCCCTTTTTCTCGAAATGTTGGTAATCAATTCTCCCACTTTCCGCTGTCCAATCCCCTCCCCAGTCCCAGCCGAGACTCTTCATGAGAACAACCAGTGGGTGGTCAGAAGTTAGTGTGCCTAGAATAGTTTGGTCGTAAACACCATCTACAGGTGCTTTAAAAATTTCCTTCAAATTTTCATCGAATCTCACATAAAGATTTTGCACTGGGTTTATGTCAAAGGCCATACCGGTTGAGTGTTTTGATAATCTGTTTGTTCCTGCCACAAGTCTATAATTAAACCCGGAAGAATTATTATCCGCACAGGAAACATCATCATCCCATTTATATTTTTGGTCACCAATAGGTATTACCTTTTCAATTGGAAATTTTATGTGAAGTGCCAGCTTGAAAAAGCTCCTGACATCCTCGGCTACAATTTTATTGACAACAATCTGCCCGGAGTGAATCTGACCGTCAAAACCAAAGTAATCTACAGAAAGAACTACCTGGGAATCTAAAACATTCTGTGGCGCCTGGCTATTTGGGTTTTGCATCAATATCTCCTTTTCTTCCATATAATTTAATTATACACAATACACTGGTTTGACAAGACCCGATAAATAAAATACAGTTCATAGTATGAATCCGCAAAAACCGATCGCTTCGAAAAACATTGGTGCAGTTCACTTTTTTTGGACTCTGTTTCCAGAGCCTATTTTTGCGTTTATGAAATAACTATCTAACACATCATAAACATAAAAATGGACTCTGGAAACGGAGTCCATTTTTTGTTACCACAGTTCTTTCACATCAACCAACAACAAACAAGGAGACCACAATGTTCAAAGTGAACCCGGCAAGCGTCAACGACCTCCTGCACCTCGTGGCAACGGGCGCTCCCGTGACCATGACCTCCCATCCTGGGAACGCATCACTCTACAAACTCTCCCTGTGGGCTTGTGGAATACCTGAGCACCTCTGGGATATCACCTGCTGTAAAGCAGACGCCAACAATTGGCCGATGTTCCGGCTGGTCGAGGGGCGTGCTGAACTCCTGATTGACGAAGGGTTGTATCAGAGAATCATGACTGAGACAAACCCAAGCAAAAGGTTCGTCACCGCCTATCAAGAAACCACAAGCGGAGAACGCCTTGGACGCACCCATGTCAGAGCTTGTGAGGCTTGTTTTCCGAAAGCAATCTCGTCGTGCTCGCGCCTCATCCTTTCGGAAAGCAACAAAGCCAAGGAGATGTTTTTGTACTTGGCCGAAACCAAGAGGGACGAGGTATTCACACGCAGAATCGACCACGAGGGCGTGATGACGCCGGTCTGCTCGCACGGCCAGAGCTCGGTTGAGGTTGTCGAGTCATTTTTTAATGTTCTCGGCGAACTGGACCACCTGCTCTTCAGTGACGAGCAAATCACCACATTGGGTGGAATCTGCTACGACGGCGTGATGGTTCCCCTCGCCACCATGCTCTGCCAGTATTGGCAGATGGGTCGAATCGACCGCTACGACATCTCTGGCCCCGACATGATTCACTACGCATCACAAAACGGGTTTCAGGGTGATATGTCACGCATGCTCGCCCATCTTCGGAAATGGAATCCGAAACTTGTTCCTCCCACCATTGTTACCCGGATGTTTCCCGGAACTGTGGCGAGAATCGGGCACATAAGGAATCATGTTTCCGAGGAAGTCATGACGAGAAAGGTACAAGCCCTTAGAAGTCCTCCAGCCGGGGAGTGGAAGAAGAGGCTCTGGGAAGTGGCCAAGGAAGATGAGGCCAGCTGGCCAATACAGGTCAAGCCAGCGCAGGACCACTACTTCTCCCAACACGACTTGCTGGCCCTCGGGAAGGAGCTTTTGGTTGATGAGTACTGGAGAGAGATTCCGCTTGAGAATATGCGTGAAACTCTCGCCAGAGCCAACTCCCTACTTCGCTTGAGGTAGTGCGGGCATGGCTTAACCCCACTGACTGAACATCGGTGGGGTTATTTTGTATATGTGTGGATGTTTATGTTATACTCTACTTATGTGCAAAAGCTTACAGCAAAACATAGCGTTCTTCTTTTTTGGCTATTTTCTCGAAGGCTGATGCTTGCGCTGTAGAAATCTCCAAAATACAACCCAAACACCAGCCTTCGAGGCTGGTGTTTACTTTTTATCAAATTTTAACTAGACTAAACAACATGACAAATGAACAAAACAAGACCCAAGAAGAGTTGTATGGGGATGCCTCCCTCTCCCGAAAAATATATGAAACCCCCTCAGAGAAAGAAGAAAAGCTCTTAGAAGAGTTAAACCATAGAACAGATACCGAAAGTTCAAGAATGAAGCAATACTTGGCAATGAAAGACCTTTCTAGAACCCCAGAAAGTCCGCTTTTTGAAATGATAGAGCGGGTAACAAACATCCCGATTCTGAAAAACTTTGACCTAATAAAAGTGCCAGAAATAGTAACTGCAGAGGTTACATTTGACCTGTTCAATTTCCCTTTAAATCACCCAGCAAGAAGTAAGTCGGACACATACTATCTCAACGAAAATTATATTTTGAGGACACATTGTACAGTAATGTGGTACTACTACCTCGCCCTAAAAGAGGTCAGGGAGCAGTTAAAAAATGGCCAGGCTATAGGTGTTCTGTCTCACGGCAAGGTGTACAGAAAGGACGAGATAGACAGAAACCACATGAACATCTTCCACCAAATTGATGGGCTATATTTGTGTAAGACAAATAAACACGTCATTACCCAGGAAGACCTAAAAGATGTCTTGTCTGGAATAGCAAAATCAGTCTTCGGCGAAAATGTTAAGTACAGATTCAACGATGACACATTCCCCTACACCAACCAAAGTATCGAGATGGAAATAGACAAGGATGGCAACTGGATAGAAGTTTTAGGAGCAGGGGTTGTGCAACCAGCAGTTTTGGAAAAGCTTGGCGTTGATTCAAAAGAGTACAATGGCTGGGCATTCGGCTTCGGTCTTGAAAGGCTTGCTATTATAAGCATGGAACTCCCCGATATTCGCCTACTTTGGTCAGAAGACCCAAGGGTTACAAAGCAGTTAAAACTTGGCAACAAATTTGTAGAAGTAAGCAAGTATCCACCAATAGTCCGAGATATCTCGTTCGTTGTAAAAAACGACTTTGTGCCAAATGATTACTTTGACCTGGTCAGAGAAACAGCTCCAAATTTGGTAGAGGAGGTACACCTTCTTGATAAATATGAGAATGCTGAAAAGTTTGGAGAGAACATGGTCAGTTATGCGTTCCGAATCACCTATCGTTCAACCGAGAGAACCCTGACTTCGGAAGAAATTGATGCAGTACACAAAAAGCTAGAAAAGGTCACATCAGAGCTATTTAGTGCTACGGTTCGTTAACGAAACACATGTACGAGGCTACAAATACAATTACATATATACTTCTTTTTATTTCTCTGTATTTTGAGGTCTTTATTCTTATTACATATTTTGAAAATCGCCTAGAAATAAAGAAGGAGGAAAATTATGTATCACTTGGACTAAAAAAATATCCAACAGTCACGATAATAGTTCCATGTTGGAATGAAGAACTCACCGTTTCCAAAACCGTTCACTCACTTCTCGCCCTAGATTATCCAAAAAACAAATTAAAAATAATGGTTATAGATGACGGCTCCACCGATAAAACCTGGGAGAAAATTCAGAAGTTCAAAAACAATCCACAGGTAGAAATACATACCAAAGCAAACGGGGGCAAATATACCGCCCTTAATTTTGGAATCTCAAAATTAAATAGCGACTTAGTTGGGTGCCTAGATGCGGATTCATATGTTCACAAAGATGCACTAAAGAATATCGCTACCTATTTCCAAGATAAGGAAACAATGGCTGTAGCCCCATCTGTCGGTCTGTGGCAACCAAAGGGTCCACTTCAACTTCTTCAAAAAGTAGATTATGCGTTCGGAATATTCAACAGAAAAATGTTTCATTTTTTACAAGCTGTTTATATTACTCCTGGGCCATTTTCTATATTCAGACTTAGTGTATTCAAAAAACTGGGGGGATACAGACACGCACACAACACCGAAGATATTGAAATTGCTCTAAGGATGCAAAAAAATGGCTACAAGATTGTTCACGCACATAACGCTATGGTATATACAGTTGCTCCAAATAGTCTCAGAAAACTACTAAAACAAAGAACAAGGTGGGTATACGGTTTTATCAAAAATGCAGGTGACTATAGACATATGTTCTTTAAGCGAGAGTACGGAAACTTGGGTGTATTTATATTACCAATGGCTGCGATTTCCATTATCTCTATTCTAACTATTGCAAGTATTTCTATCTTTGGAATTCTTAACTCTCTTGTAAACAAATACCTAGAAATTCAAACAGTTGGATTAAGTTTTCATTGGCCATTTAGCAGATTTGAGTGGTTTTATGTAAATACAGAAATCATGTCAATTATCGCCATAGTAGCTGCCACAGGTACAATAACAATGATAGTGGTATCAAAAAGAATGGCAGAAGGAAAGTTTAATTTTGGAATGGACTTGATATATTTTCTAACATTGTATATGTTTATAGCGCCCCTATGGATTGGTAAGGCAGTCTACAATGTGATATTTAGTGTTAAGGCCTCTTGGAGATAAAATATGGAACCAAAAAAAATAAATTCAAAAAAATATCTGTTCTCATTTATTATTACGGCAATCATATTTGCTACTGCGATTTACCTTAGCAATTATTTTAGTCAGAAAAAACTTGATGAGATTAGAAACATTCAAGACAAAATATCAATTGATATCCTTTCATCAGAAACTCAATTTTCTTTGCTTGAGGAATCTCTTTGTAAAGACCTTGGAACTGAAACCCTATCCTCCGAGCTTGGTGAACTTGAAAACAAGCTAGCTTACACAGAAAACATGCGTGGTGTAAATGACCCAGAAGTTACAACTCTGAAGAGATACTATTCCCTCTTAGAAATAAAGGATTACCTATTAATGAACAAGATAAGTGAGAAATGTAACAAAACCCCACTTTCAATAATATATTTTTATTCGACAAATAATGACTGTCTAGACTGCGAAAAGGAAGGTTATGTACTGACAAAACTTAGAGAAACATACCCTGACCTACGAATATACTCTTTTGACTACAACCTAGACCTATCTGCCGTCAGAACTCTTATATCTATAAATAAAACAAGGAATGAGCTTCCTGCGCTCATTATAAAAGATAAGACATATTATGGATTTCAAAGTATAGAAGATTTAGAGAAAAACGTTCCCGAGCTCCGTTTGCTTAGGAATACAAAGACCGCAACGAGTACAACAGCTACAAGCACGAAGAAGAATTAATAATTTTTAATGTATTTATTCACCCTCCATCTTCTACCATTGCCCCTGTTTAAATTTTTATAGAAAGGAGTAAGAGCGTGACAGTTTGGACACAATAACCTCAGATTATCTTCTCTATTATTTTCTGAATTTCCATCCACATGTTCTATTTCTAAAGGGACCACCCCTGTAATAGGATGTTTTTTCGTCCAACCACAAACAGAACATTTGTTATTAAATTTTTCTAACAGATACTGCCTTAAATGCACAGAAATGTTTCTTGACGTTATTCCTATATTTCCTTGTATTTGTCCTTTTTTCCAAGATTCAACCCAGTGTCTGTGCTGGTATTCCATCTGGCAAGAATTGGAGCAAAACTTTATTTTGTGTCTGATTTTCAATTCTAAATTACAACCAATACAAAACCTTACTTTTTCCATATCTTAATAGTATACCACAAGCCACTAGTCCACAGTGGTACAAGATACAAAAACAACCCCTTGTAAGAGATTGTTTTCTTGAGTGTTTATATGATTCCGCTCGAACTTACTTTATCAAAAATTCGTGAGTAATGAAATGTTTGCAATCTCGGCAAATGAATTCCGTCACGGCTCGCTTCGAGCTACGCCCAACCCTGTTTTTGATTCTTAGTTTTTTTGGCGGGACATTTCTTTGAATTCACATTCCTATTGGTATCAAACAGGGTTGGGCTCCACTCTTTCGCTCTCCGTCCGCCCTCGCCTCGCCACCGTATTCATTCTAGATTTTTTGGCGCGGATTTCTTTTGATTTGTATGGCGGTGGTGGGGCTCGGGGCGGGTAATTTTACGCTAAATTATGACATTGTAATATGTTTTAATAATACGATATACTATGGATATGGAGGGGATAAAATTAAACCAAGAAATACCTGAAAATAAGTCTACTGGGACTCTAGAACAGGTATATCAAGCTCTAAATCCAAACAGAGAGAAACAAATTCTTGCCAAATTTACTCCAGAACAGCAAGAAGAAATTAGGCAGAAACAACAAATACTCTCCTCTTTGGCTTACTTTGTAGGTAAGGACTTCCGCATACCAGTTGAATTAAATGAGCCAGGGGGCGGTTGGTACTGGAATTTTAAAGATAATGAAATAAGAATTGATCCAAAAGATCTTCTGGAAAAATCAATGGATTATTTGAGATTTGTTATCTCTCATGAAGGAGGACATAGGAGAATAAGTAGGACAGATTTCATACCCTTAGAAGAATGGCAACAGCCAGGATTCTCTTTCATGACGAATGCTATAGAAGATCCAAGGGATAATAATTTCGTAGCTGAAAGTTATCCAAAATTCAGAGAACAAATGAGTTTGGCATATGAACAAGACTTAGATTTTGAGGCAAAAGCTAAAGAAAAAGCCGATCAAAAACTTGGATATAAACCTAGATTTATGCAGGCTGGATTTGAATATATAAAACAGTGGTTTAGAGAAACCAAAGGGCAGGATTTTGAAATTTCTCCTGATTTACCAGAAGAGGTTAGGGTTGTGGTTGAGGCAACCCTAGAGTCAGCTCAAGATTCTTGGCTTCGATATCCATCACGACAAGAAGCAGATAAAAGTGAGGAATTGATCAGGAAATATGCCGAACTTTCATACAAAATCAATCGCGACTTTGTCTGGCCAGAATTTAAAAAGTTAATTGATGCTGATATGGAAGATCAGAAAATGGAAGAACTTTTGAAAGATATGCAAAAAAATAAGGACGGAGGGGAAGAAAAAAACGATGGAAAAATAAAATTGCCACAAGAACTGAAAGACAAACTAACTCCAGAAGAACAACAAACTCTTGAAGAGGCTATTAAAAAAGCAATTGAGCAAGCTAAAAAAGAACAGCAAGAGGCTAAAGAAAAAGCAGAAAAAGATATTAAGAAACAAGGCGAAGCTACGACAGAAAAGGGAGAAAAAACTGAAGGCACTCCCGAGCCAGACGCAGATGGTACACCCCAAGATATAGAAGGAGAAAAATCGGGAGGGGGTAAGCCAATAAATCTTGACTCTCTGTCAGAAGAATTGAAACAAAAAATTAAGGATTATATTTATTCACTTCCAGAAGAAGAACAAAGAGAAATTAAAGAACAAGCAGAAAAAGTCTTTAAAGAATTCGAGGATGCTTTGAGTGAAGAACTGCAAGGTAAACTCTCAGATAATCCAGATAAAAAAGCCGAGAGAGAATCAAAAGATAAACCTAAAGAAGAACTAGAAAAGGAAGAAAAAACCGAAAAGGGCAGACCAGAAGTCGATGAAGAGGAATTGAGAAAATATAAAGATAGGGTCGCAAAGGAACTCAAAAAAGATGAAAATTTATATGAACATATGCGACAAGAAGTTTTGCCTCTTATAGATAAACTCGAAAATGAACTGCGAGAAATATTCGTTGCTCGTCGAGCTCAGGGGTGGAAAAGTGGTTTTACTACAGGCAAGAGAATTGACATAAAAAGAAGAATTCAAGAAAAAGCCAAATCAGTCCATGCAATGGAAAGCAAAGCATGGCAAAAAAGAGAACTACCAAAAGAAAAGGACTATGCCATTTCTATGTTGGTTGATTTGTCAGGTTCAATGTCAAACGGAAATAAAATACGAGAGACATTCAAGGCTGTCATTGTCTTGTCAGAGGTATTAAATCGTTTGTCTATTAATCTTGAAGTACTTGGTTTTAATGATCGAATTTATGAGTATCAGGATTTCGGAGAACAGATGTCAAAACTTATACGAGAACATATGGGGGGTATGCTTGCCGAAGTAAATGATACGAGTGATACAGGTAAGGCTAGATGGAATGATGATGGGTGGGCATTGGAACAAGCATCTGATAGATTGGCTCGACAAAAAGCGGACCAAAAATTCTTGATAGTTATGTCTGACGGTACACCCGAAGAATCTTCCATGCACCCAAGAGCCAAATATGAACTTGGTAAGATGATTAAAAAAGTTCTAGAGGAAAGTGATGTTCGCCTTGTGGGTCTTGGTATCGGTCAAGGAACTGAGCATGTAAGTAGATATTATCCAAACAGTATTGCAAATGTGAAGGTAGAAGAAATGGCAGAAAAATTAGCTGATCTTATAAGAGAAGTCATTGCTAATTACGAAAATTTTTAGTATAAATAAGCTGTATGAAAGAGACTGAAAATAAAGAATTTATAGATTTTCTGAAGGTGGCTTTTGGTCAAAAAGAGGTTGGATTGATTATGGCTAAAAATAGAGATGAATTAGGTGATTTTTCTAGAATAATGGATAATGAGGGATTTAAGAGATCAGATAATATTTTGGATTTATTAAATTCTCCAAAAATGTATCTCTCTGTTGATGAAAATATGAATAAAGATGTTTATGATTTTATTGTTCAATACCCAACAGGTCAAGTGGAAATATTTGATAATACAGCAATGAAATCGAACACATTTTCACCAAACCATACTAATAGTTGTGTAGTTATTCTTGTTCTAAAAGAAGACTTGAGCAAAATTCAAGAAAAAGGTTGGGATATTTTGTCTCTATGTGGCGTAACATATCAATCACAAATTTAATTTTTTAAATTATGAAATTCGGCGAATCACAATTTAATGCTCTGAATACAGAAAATCCTAACAAAAATGAAGGGTTGAAAAACCCTGAGCCTCTAGATAATACTGACCCAATAGCCGAAGACGAGGATTCAATGTCATATTTAGGAGTTACACTAGAAAAAGCAAAATCTGGACACGATCAATTTGTACCAAAAAGGGAGCAGTATGGAGATTTCATAAATGATAAAGAAGTGGCATTACCACTTCAAAGGGATGTGGCGGTTGCCTTCATGAGTGGAGAACCACTTCTCGTAGACGGAGGCACTTCTCTTGGTAAAACTACTACAATTAGGAAAATGGCAAGCGAGCTCGGTTGGGAGGTCCACTATGCAAACTTAAATGGTGCGACGGATGTGGAAGATCTCATGGGTAGATATATCCCTAATCCTCACAAGAATAAACCTGAAGATCCGGAATATATTTTTGCGGATGGAAAAGTAACCAGTGGTTTGAGACAAGAAGAAGGTAAGGTTAAGGTTATTATATTGGATGAATTTAACGCTTCGGCTCCAAACATTCTCATTCGCCTCCATGAAGTGCTGGACTCTCTAGAAAGAGGTGGAGACGTTATATTATCGGAAGATGCTTCGGAAGCGGTGGCAGTAAACAAAGGAGTGACTAAAATCGTTGCACTGATGAACCCTCCAGGTAAAGGATACTTTGGACGAGAACCATTAGACCCTGCTCAACTTCGTAGATGGGTATATAAAAAACTTCCGTCTGAATTACCTGCAAATACATTCTCTTATGCAACAGACTCTCTTTTTGGATTGGCTAGTGAACAACAGAACATAACTCCTGATATGTTCTTGCGAGCCAGAGGGGAAGGTTTAACACATGAACAACTACAAGATATTCCTGGTCTTCCTGAGGTCTTGGAGAAATACAAAGAGTTCCATAAGGCCTCAAAAGAACTGTTAAAAAACAGAAAGATTGCTGAAGATCAACCACAACCTTTTACTTATGATGATCGTATGGAACCTCGCAGAGTCAGAGATTTTATTTTGAGATTTTATAATGGAGATCTCAATGAGACCATGCAACAAGCTCTCCGTTATTACTATGCAAATAAACTAGAAAGTGACGCTGATAGAAAAAAGCTTGGCGAGCTCATACGATTAGTTGAATATAAAGCAAAACCTGGAGAGTCGAAAAGGAAAGGTTTGGAAGTGGGAGTCTCTAAAGAAAAAGCTGGTCTAATAAATGATATAGAAAAACTAAAAGCTGAAGTTGAAGCAAGTGGAAAATTGCCAAAAACAGAGTCTAAGGATTCACCAGATACTCTGTTAAAGAAAATGGAGTTAGCCAAAGAAATGCTCGGTAAGGATTTCATGGGCCCAGAAAAAATTGAGAAAGCTTTTGGTATTAAATTAGCCACAGAAGATATTCCAGATATGCCGTATTCAATTGAGGATCTTGAGCGAGCCAAAGAAAACGGAGAAATGCTTGTGTTAGGGGTAGACAAAGATTCAAGCGGTAAGCTTCTTACCATAGCTCATATGCTTGAAATGATTCCTGAACTAAAGGATCCGACCACAGGAGAAAAGATTAAAGTTTTATATGGTCAAGAAAAACCTGGTTCTAAATTGGCTGATGATTGTTGGTATAGAAATGAGCCATTTTATACAGGTGTTAATAAAGATGGTACCATTATCCCAGATGCCCATCCTCGTCTCAGATGGAGATTAACATCAAAAGCCCCCCTTCCTGAATCAATAGCCACTTCTTATGGCGGTACCGCTGAAAAATCTACTAACTATGTTGAACAAACAAAGATTTTAAGAGAATATCTTACGTCTGTAGGGTCTCTCTCTGAAGATGAGGCGAAAGAATCTTCCGATAAAGTTCTTACAGAAATATCAAAACTCATGGAGTCTGACTGGAAAGAAGCGGCTAAAAGACTTTCTGAACTTACAATAAACAAAAATCACAGAAGACTTCCTCCAGAAGTTATTTACGATATATTGCTTTCCATAAAAGGAAATGACGAGCGAATTATGGAACAAGTATATGATTGGACAGCGGCCCTTTCGTCTGGTGGCGAGCTGGTGTCTGTCGGCGGCGCTTACCGTGGCGGTGTGGGCGTCAGCGCCGACGGGCCCGACGGTCGCGATGGCCCTCTTGGTGTCGTTTCTCTCCGCTAGTTCTTCTCTCTTGAAACTTTGACCTTTTCTTCTTTGATTCTTTGGTATTCCTCGCGATAATTTTTTGTGTTATACTAGCTTTAAATAGACAATAAATATGGAAGGTATACCTACAACTCCAAGTAAAGAAAAAAGTCTTGAAAAAGATGAGTTTTCAGGTTCCAAGACTCTCGAAGAAATAGCTAGAATACAAAAAGGTCGAGACCTCAGCGCTTTGAGTGTGAAGGAACTCTCTTCTATAAGAGAAAAGTACATCAGATTGAAACAAGAGTTAAATATTGGTGGAAAGGAAGTGAAAGAAGGAATGGAAACTTCCTATGAGCAAGCTCAAGAGATTATGGGAGAAAGTTTTTATGGGACAGAAGAAATAAAGAACACTTTTGGATTTGAATTTCCGAAAGAAAAAATACCCCATGTTCCGTATACTCCCGAAGTGCTTGAAAAAGCAAAGGAAAATGGAGAGATGTTGGTGTTACGTGTAGAAAGCGATGGATCGGGCTCTTCTATAACCATGCAAAGAATGAATGAAATCATGCAGACCATTCTGGAGAAGGATAGTGAGGAAGAACAGGAAAAGTTGCTTTATGATACTAATTGGTATCACGAGGAAGATTTCTTTAAAAATGCTTCCTTAAAGACTGAGTGGAGAATAGTCGGCAAAGAATTCATACCAGACTCAACGAGTAAGAATTATATAGAACAGACTAAGATATTACGAGACTATCTCTTTGGTTTAGAGTCACTCTCTGAAGAAGAGAAATCAGAATGTACCGATGAGCTACTTGAAGGACTTCAAAAAATGCTTGATGACGATTATGATAAAAATTGGCAAGAGGTTGCCAAGAAACTTTCAGAGCTTTTGGTTAATAAAAATCACAGACGAATTCCAGCAGAAATATTATATGATTGGGTTTTACAGTTTAGAAATAGAAAAGATCGAGGTATTTTGGAAGAAAATTATGACTGGTCAAACACCCTTTCGTCTGATGGCGGGCTGGTGTATGTCGGCTACGCTGACCGTGGCGGTGTGGACGTCGGCGCCGTCGGGCCCGGGGATCGCGGTGGCATTCTTGGTGTCGTTTCTCTCCGCTAATTCTTCTCTCTCATATCCCTTGCATTCTTCTGTTTGAATCTTTGATATTTTCTTCTTTGTATCTTTGGTTTCTTCACGATAATTTTTTAAGGTGATATAATAACTATGGCTAATGAAGGATCGTGCAGAGGCATTATCCTCGCCAAATATTCTATGAGAGAAGAACTGCTTGCGTCATTCTGGAGTGATGGTTTATCTTAAGTTAATAATTCTATCTCCTACAAAGATAGAGTAGACCAGTCACCACATTTTTACACAACAGGTGCTACTTACATTTGTAAGATGTGCTTGTAACAGTCATGACCCCTGATCTGGATGGAGTGACGCAAAAACGACCCTTTCGTCTGATGGCAAGCTGGTGTATGTCGGCAACGCTAACCGTAACGGTGTGAACGTCAACGCCAACAGGCCCGACAATCGCAATGGCAATCTTGGTGTCGTTTCTCTCCGAAGTCACTCTCGTGAAAGCAAAACGAACAGATTAATTACCTGTTCGTTTTGTGTAAGCTCCCAATCCAACCCCCAAGCATCCTACCAATCTCTTGGATTCTCTGTTCGTAATCTATATACCAACGTTGCTCGAGAGCTTTTATATCCTTTGCTAATCGAATGGTAATCTTGATACACTCAAGTAAGGTGTTAGCTTTATATAATGATTGCCTTTTATATTCCAAATCTTTTGTGTGGTACGCAGTTACAATCAAAATTAGGATTTCCAACAGCATACCTTCTGTTTTCTGACCTATAGTAAATCTGTCTTTTTTAGGAATTTGGCCACATCGAATGTACCATGATAGGTATAGTTGATAGACCATTTGGAATAATGGTGTTTGGTGAGCAGTTTTAATATCTTTGTTTGTATTTGTATCCATATGTTTGAAAAAATTATTTCATTAAAAAATCTTTTTGATGCTTGGACAGAGTTTCGCAGAGATAAGAAGAAAAAGAAAGACATTGCGGAATTTGAACTTGGACTTGAAGATAATATATTCAAACTGCACGAAGATTTGGTAAGGGGTAGGTATAGGCATGGTGGTTATTTCCCATTTTATATACACGATCCAAAAAAGAGACATGTCCATAAAGCGAGTGTCCGAGATAGGCTTTTGCATCACGCAGTCATAAGGGTTATAGAACCAATGTGGGATAGTAAGTTTATATATGATTCGTGGTCTTCTAGAGAATACAAAGGCACTCATCGAGCCGTTAAGCGTCTTGCCAAATTAGGACTTAAAATTTCTCGCAATAATACCAGGACTTTATGGATGTTGAAGCTAGATATTAGGAAATTTTTCTTTTCTGTAGATCACGAAATACTCCTACAAATATTAAGAGAGAAAACTTTTGATCAGAGATTAATCGGTCTTCCTGAAGATATAACTGAGAGTTTTAACTATGGCATACCACTTGGTAACTTAACTTCACAAATATTTGCCAATATTTATATGAACAAACTTGATCAGTTTGTTAAACATGAAATGAAAGTTCCTGGATACATTAGATATGCTGATGACTTTATTCTCATGCACACGGACAAGAGTTTTTTGGAAGATTGTATTCTTAGAATCAAGACTTTTACTGAACAAAACCTCAAGTTACAAATTCATCCAGACAAGATAATTCTCAAGACCTATGCAAGTGGAATAGATTACTTGGGTTATGTTTGTTTTCCACACTATAGAGTCTTGAGAACGAAAACTAAGAAAAGAATGTTCAGAAAAGTGACGGCTAAGAATTTTTCTTCCTATAACGGAATTCTTTCTCACTGCAGATCGAGAAATCTAAGGATTAAATTACTGCAAAAATTGAACAGAAAAATACCAAAGAAATGGATTAGGAAAAAGGTGAATAATTTAAAATCTCCATCGACATCGACCAGCCAATTTAAGAAAGTATAAATGGAAAGAATCGCAGTAAATGGTAATATAGCCAGTTTTGAATAAATACAGTTCCTATATTATACCATATCTCGTATTAGATTGCAAGTATTTTTTCATCTCCCAAATGAGCCGTTTAGTATATAATATCTATATGCTAGAAGAAACAACTCCAAATATAGACATTCCAACTACTCCCACAGAACCATTTGCAGTAGAACTACAACCCCAAACGGCTCAAGTACCAGTAACTGAGCCGTTGGCTACTGTAAATCCCGAACAACCTGCTGTAGAGACTGTTTTAGAGCCAGAGATAGTTGAAACAGACAATCTGGTAAAACTGGAAAAGGTGTGAACTACACAAAAATATAATTTTGAATTCTAGGGAGTCTTCGTGTGTGCGAACTGGGTGGGTGGGTCAAGCACACAGTAATGAGCCTCGGGCATTTCCGCTAGGGCGTCCGGTATCTGACGAGCACCGCCGTTTTCAAAGTCTCTTCCAGTTGAAGCGGAAGCGACACTACAAGTAATAAATATGAAAAAGTAGAGAGGGGTTGTGCGAGGGCGAGCCTCCGAAGGCACAAACAGTATCTAACTGAATAATATATAACTCCAAGTAATCCAAAGCACTATAAACTCTAAACTATCTCTGCGAGGAGGGAGAACGACGCTGGGGAGAGGATTCCTTCCTCTCCCCAAACAGTTGTCCTGCATTCCGTAGCGTAGCGTAGGAATAAGCAGGACTCCTACAATCTAGGTGCTCGTAGCCCTAGCGGAAATGCCCGAGGCGGATGCCGAGGGTTGACCCACGGACGCAAACCAAGCGAGCAATGCCCGAGACCAAACGGCTCAAATACCACGAATTGAGCCGTTATGATAAAGTAGAGATAGCACAGCAGAGT
>MHWY01000002.1:0-4989 GCA_001824295.1 Candidatus Zambryskibacteria bacterium RIFOXYD1_FULL_40_13
AAGGGCAGTTATGATGGTCTCGTGACCCGTTTGGAACGAGAGATTGGTCAGGTCACATGGGCGCCTGTGCGTCCAGACGAAAAAGTTGCCGTCGTCACGGTGGTGAATTCGGTCGAGTCAATGAGGGCGTTGCTCTGCGAGACCGATCTTGTGGTCTTCGTGACCGCTGGGATGTTGGGGGAGGCTGATCGGGTCAAGGAACAGCACCCCAGAATCAAGGTCGTCGTGATGACCGGCCTCATTCCGAGAGACAGGGTAATCATCCTGGACAGCGGATGGGCAACAAAAGAGCTGGTCAAAACTCTCCTGACCAGTATCTAAATCACCCAGATAGGGCTGTTCTTCGTGTGGACGGTCGTTGTGTATTTGTCCCGGAGTCTCATTGCGAGACTTCGGGACTTCTCTTTGTCTAAATTATTCAGGCTTTTTGATTCGTGATATATTTAATGTATGAAAGATGAAAATGAAAAACAGATAAGTTTAGATATTCTCAAACACATTGAGAAATTATCTGATCAAATAAATAGCATTATGTCGGTTAAGACCAAATCGGTTTTTAGGAGATATCCTCTGACTTTTATGCTTTTTATTCTTGTTGGTGTGGTGGCAGTAAGTGAGGGATTGAAAGAAATTATTACTCACATTTCATTTTTTGACGGACATCCATGGAAACTGTTTTTTGCCGGTATAGTCATTCTTATCGCTACTGGTACTGTATATCAAAAATTGGATAAATAACTATTATGCCAGATGAAATTATTGAATTAAAAAGTGTGAAAAAGGGTCCGACAAGTATTGTGCTTGTTGGGGTGCATGGTAATGAAGTATGTGGAATAGAAGCACTGAAAAATATTTTGCCAAAGCTCAAGGTAACAAAAGGGCGAGTTTTGTTTGGTTATGGAAATCCCAAAGCCATAAAAGCCAACAAGCGTTTCCTTGAAGCCAACCTAAACAGAATGTTTAAGGAAAATAAACTGCTTTCAAAAAATGACAAGGAAAGTTATGAATACAGTCGTGCACAATTTTTGAAGAAATATCTCAAACAGGCAGACGCACTTCTAGATATACATGCCAGTTTTACCCCAAACAGTCGGTCATTTGCCATCTGTGAACCCAAAGCAAGAAGGATAGCAAGATATCTGCCAGTTAACCTGGTGGTTTCGGGTTTTAACAAGCTTGAACCTGGTGGTACGGACTACTATATGAGTAGTATTGGAAAAATTGGAATTTGTGTAGAGTGTGGGTATCTTGGTGACGCTAAGTCAGTCAAAGTCGCAGAGAAAAGTATTTTGGCTTTCCTGGGAGCTCGTGGAAACATAATGAAAAAGAGTAGTCCTAAAAAACAGTCCTATACGCAGATGAATGATTTATACACAACGAAAACAAATAACTTTGTTCTCACAAAACTCTTTGATGATTTTGAAAAAGTTTCAAAGGGGCAGATTATTGGGATAGATGGAAAGGAAAAGGTTGTAGCCAAAAAAGACGGAATCATCCTTTTTGCCAGAAACCGAAAACAAGTCGGAGACGAAGCATTTTTATTTGGTCAACATAAAAAATGATCAAAAACAATAAAAAGAAGATTGTCCACGGGGTGGTGCATAGAGTACCAGAAGACTTACAAAAAGCACTTGTCTCTAACTCAGTTGCACAGAAAGCGTGGGAAGATATAACACCGCTTGCACGAAACGAGTGGATTTGTTGGGTCACATCTGGAAAAAAGGCAGAGACGCGGAGTATTAGAATTGAAAAAACACTCTCCAAACTCAAAAGTGGAATGCGCAGACCTTGTTGTTGGGCTGGTTGTCCTCATCGCTCTAGTTAATTAAACTGAGTGATGATTTGTGATATTATTAAATAAATAAAAACCATGAAAGAGTTTCTTGTGCACAAAACAGAAGACACAATAGTTGATGCGGGTTTAGATAATGACATTAGTCTTAGGGAAGGTGATATCGGAACAAGGGCCGTTAATCCAGACGGGTCTTTGGAAAATAAACCCAACAGTTTTGAGGACGGATTTCCTTTAGATAAACAAACTGAGGATATAAATGCAATGAAGAAAGTTCGGTTTACAATGGAGGGTTTATTTTTTGGGGATTGGCAGAGCAATTCTTTTCAGGATACTGTACCAAGGAATTTAACTGAGGCCATTAATAATAGGAGGTATATTAAGGAAGCATCGGAATCCACGAGCAGATTTGAGTTGGATGTATGGACCTTTTCTAGATTACTTAAATTAAATGGTTATGAAAATACTGAGGTATTTATAATTGATTTTGCTGGTAAAAAAGAGATGGTTACTTTGACACAGATGGGTGAGGATTTTTTTATGACCATAGCAAATGAAGGGGGAAGATATATTAAAGCTGATGAAACAAATCAGGACAACGCTGATTTTGTTTGGTATCCACACACTACATATATTTTATCAGGGGACACAAAAGCCATTTTTTCCTTAGGTAAATTAATTAATAAAATACCAGATGAAGTGCATGAATTGGGGCATAGAACGGTGAGGTATTCTATACCTTCGGAAAAATATCAACAAGATTCTAATTATCATGCGCATTTATCAAATACCAATGACACTATAATTTCTTTTAAATTACCACAAACCATACAGGATTTGGCTGGGTTACTTCATGAATCTGGTCACATGGTTAGGCATAGAATGTTTCAAATTATGGGGCTTGAAGAACTTAGTGTGGACGCGAGAAAAAAATATAATCACCCCTATTTCACTCCAGTACACTATGATGGATTAAATGATTTTGATGCAAGGCAAATTGTTGCAAATGAAGAAAGGGGGGCCTGGGCTATTGCCTTATCAATATCGAGGGAACTCATAAAAAGAGGAATAAGGTTTGGTGATCAGGATGCTGAAAAAACAATAGCTGAATTTTCACAGTGGTGTCTTGATACATATGATAAGACTAAGTATCATGGCGAGGCGACCGACGATGTTGATAGCAAAGTGGCACCGTCTTTCTCCGATGAAACAAGGAAAGAGAGGAGAAAATTATTAGATGATATCGAAAAAAATCTAGCTACAATTTTTCGTTTTGATCCAGAAACCGGAGAGAGAATAGATAACGATCCAAAAAGGATGAGAGGTGTGTCTGATGAAATAAAATAAAGGAAATCCTTGGTATAGACTATATCTATGAAAGACGCACAGATAAAGATAGAGGATTTGGGTTATGATGCATTTTTTGAATCTAGCCGTAAGGAACTTGGGCTTGGTGATTTTCCTGTTGCTCGGGTAACTGTGGAGCATAGAGGAGCTTACAAAGTTAGAAACGAAAAAGGTGAATATCTTGCAAAAATAACTGGCAAGCAGATGCTTCGCGCTGAGTCGAGAATTGATTATCCGGCGGTAGGTGACTGGGTGGTTATAACTGACCTAGATGGAGAGCATGCTGTAATCCGAGAAACTTTACCTAGGAAGACAATAATAAAGAGAAAGCATGGCGACAAAAGCAGAACAAGTGAAAAAAGTGAAACTCAGATAATAGCTACAAATATTGATACAGCCTTTGTTGTGGAGTCGTTCGGTAGAGATTTTAGTCTCAACCGTTTTGAGAGATACTTTGCTTTGATAGGTGATGGGGGAATAAAACCGATTATCGTTTTAAACAAGATAGATTTAATTTCCAGAGAGGAGCTTGATTTGAAATTTGTAGAAATAAAAAAAAGATTTGATGACGTTGAAGTTATTCCAACAAGTATTACAAATAATAATGGAATACATGAGTTAAAAAAACACATAGAGAAAGGAAAGACATATTGTTTTCTCGGTTCGTCTGGGGTTGGTAAGTCTTCCTTGATAAATAAGTTACTCGGTGAAAACATGATTAAAACCGAAGATGTTGGTTCTCGAACAGGTAGGGGAAAACATGTAACCACAAACCGTCAAATGTATTTTCTGGAAAATGGCGGTATTGTTATAGACAACCCAGGAATGCGGGAAGTCGGCATGTCACTTGTCGGTGCTGGTCTAGACAACTTATTTGACCAAATCACTGATTTGACGGTGGGGTGTAAATTTGTTGACTGTACTCACATACATGAACCAGGGTGTGCTGTTCTAGAGGCTCTGAAAGCAGGGGATTTAGATCCAGAAAAATATGCTAACTATATAAATTTGAAAAAGGAGGTAGAGTATTATGAAATGACTGAACTTAACAAGAGAGAGAAAGACCGACAATTCGGAAAGTTTATGAAGACTTATAAGAAACAGTCTAGAAAAGATGTATAGGATAAACAAACCAAAACTGCCTATTTGACTTTTATTGAAAAGTAGTGTTTCATAAAGATAGACACAAGGAGTCACGCCACCACGGCAGGAGGAGCATATACCATGATCAGCCAGAGGATGGCGCCAACGATTACACAGAGAATTCGTCAGGCAGTCATACGGATGTCGCTCGGCGAGACGATTGGGGATGTCCCGATCTACTCGCTTCACAAGATTCGGACGGTGATGACGAGTAACCCAATCGCCATCTCGGCCGGTCTCAAGGCGGTCCTTGTCCAGGAGTTGGTTTCGGCCAACGTCCAGTACAAGGCCGATTCCGGCAGGGACTGGAACTGCCTGACGTCCCACAACCTCGTGACGGCAATCGAGGCAGTGGACGCCGAGCTCAAGGCGAGGATTCAGGGGCTCAACGACCTTCCCAAGGAACAACAGGCTGTTCGCGAAAAGCTGGTCGAAAGACTGACACAAGCTCGCGAGCAGGGCATCCTGCTTATCCAACAATGGTTCGAGGCGAACTTCGTGAACCTCCGGTACGAGACGGGGGGCCATGTCCCTTGGGCCGTCGTCTGTCGGCTTCGGCGCAACCTGGGTTTCTGGATTGCCACGAAGGTGAACCGCTTCGGACAGGATATCGAGGAGGCCATCCTCGACATCGCCAAAGAGGCCAACATCGAGGCCGACACCCCTGAAGAAGCCTGGGAGGCAATGGGTGGCAAACTGTTCCGCCC
>MHWY01000002.1:5000-27200 GCA_001824295.1 Candidatus Zambryskibacteria bacterium RIFOXYD1_FULL_40_13
CTAGGCGCACCTCTCGGTGTGGCGGCTTTCTTTTATTTGAAATATAATCTTATTTGAATCGTCTTAAAATATATGGATAAAAAAATATTGATTTCGCTAGCCATTGCTCTTTTGGTCATTCTCGGAATAGGGGTGTGTATGCAATACTACTATCGTGACAAGCCAGCGGTTGTTGTAAATCCGGATAGCACTTCAGTTGTATACAAGAATGCTGATTATGGGTTTACATTTTCTCTACCAGACAGCTGGAAAGGATATTCAGTTGTTACAACAGCATGGAACGGAAGCGCTCTGAAGGGCACAGCAACATCAACTGGGCCAAAACTCCTAATAAGAAATCCAAAATGGACAGCAGCATCTCCGTACGAAGACATACCTGTTCTTGTTTTTACCATCTCACAGTGGAATGCCTATCTTGCAGAAGATTTCTCTGTTTCAGCGGCACCCATACTGGCGACTGAGTTTGCACGCAACAATGTGTATGTCTTTGCTCTTCCACCTCGTTGGAATTATGACTATAGTTTAGGATATAAAGAAGCAGAAGATATTGTCGCAGGTGGTCCTCTCCACGCATTTAATTTGTAATTTTATCACTCAAAATATTCGTGGTACCATATAAGATATGAAAAACGATGCACTGTTTTGTGTGGGCCAAAAAGCTTTTATTGAGAAAGAAGGAAAAGTTTTGACCCTGGTTGACCCAATTGAGGGTTTAGATTTTCCGGGTGGAAAAATACAAGAGGGTGAGGCTATAGACGAAGACGCATCATCACTAATTTTAGCACTAAAAAGAGAAGTTAAAGAAGAAACTAGTTTGGAAATTGAAGTCATGGATCCTTTTGCGGTTTTTTACTACGAGTTTCCAAAAGAGAGTAGGAACTTTGGAAAAGTTGTATATCTTGTTGCCTTTAAGGCCAAATATGTTTCAGGAGATGTGAAACTAAGTGATGAACATAATAATTTTAAATGGGTTGATATAAATGATTATTCAACCGTGGATGATGGGAGTGATTATTTTGATGTTTTGGAAAAGTATTTTGGAAAATAATAAAGATAGAAATAGGTAACATTCCAATTATGAAGAGAGTATATATTGTTCATAGATGGGAAGCTTCACCGAGTGGAGATTGGTATGTGTGGTTGAAAACCGAGTTAGAAAAACACGGATACATTGTTTCTATTCCAGAAATGCCAGATACTGATATTCCTGTAATAGAAAAGTGGGTTCATAAACTAGAGGAAGTTGTGGGAAAAGCGGATGGTGAGACTTATTTTGTTGGCCACAGTATTGGATGTCAGACAATTTTAAGATATTTGGAAACAGTAGACAAACCAGTTGGTGGGGCTGTGTTTGTTGCTGGTTGGTTCAATCTTGAAAATTTAGAGAGTGACAAAGTAAAGCAAATAGCCAAACCCTGGATTGAAATTCCTATTAACATGGAAAAGGTTAAATCAGTACTTCCAAAATCAACACTGATTATTTCTGAAAACGACCCGTTTGAGTGCTTTGAGGAAAATAGACAAAAATTTGGTAAAATTGTAACGAAGGAGATTGTTTTACCAAATGCGGGGCACATTACTCTTCACGATGGATTCTCGGAACTTCCAGTGGTGCTGAAAGAGATACTTGGTGATTTTGCGACAGATTAATTATTTTTTTATGTACACAATCAGAGATTTTCAAAAAGGTGATTTAAAAGCAGTGGAGGATATTTTTGCTATGTATTGGACTGACCCAGAGTTTCTGGAAAAGCTTTCACATAAGTTGAAAATGGGTATTGAAAATACTCAAGAATATATTGATAAAAAATATAGATTTTATGTTGCAGAAGAAAATGGAGAAGTTGTTGGAATCGCGGGCCTTAGGACCGCACCAGACCACATGAAGGTTTATACTAAGACAGAAAACCCGGCCGAGTTCTATGTTTTGGCTGTGAAGCACAAAGGCAAGGGGATTGGAAAAGCCCTGAAGCTAAAAAGGATAGAGGAAGCAAAGAAGCTCCTGTTTACCGAGGCAGTACTTTACAGTCCGAATTCACACAAAGATTCGTGGGGTTTCCACGACAAGCTGGACTTTGAGAGAGTGGGAGAAGCCATAGCTCCAGATGGTGAACCAGGGATGATATGGCGAAGAGTTTTATAGTATAATGAATTTCAAGTTTTGTACTCAGGATGATATAATTATTCTATGAAAAAAATAATAATTATTTTAGTTATCTTAATAGTTCTTGTGGTTGGGTATTATGAGTGGAAGAAAAAAGATGTTGATAGTACACAAATTGCTTCTCCAACTTGGGAGTTTGTTTTAGATGAAAGCGGTGAGATGCCAAAGACCCAGGTAAATGTTGTTTGGGGAGAAAAGAAATATGATGCTGGCATTTACACTGGAACTTGTGTACAGATGGCCCCAGAATCAGTCGATGTAGAACTAAAAGAGGCCATCAGCTACTCACAGTGTTGGTTTGCTGGTGCTGGAAATCAAATCGCTATTTTTGAAGATGGTGGAAAGTTGTCTATCAAATCCCGCACGATAGAGGAGGAAAGCACTACGGCCCAGCCTTTTGTTCTTTTGCTTGATTTATAAATAGTTAATAATTTGCAAAAACATGCACGCAAAAATCAACAGCTATCTTATTCAGATTATTCTGCTAACACTACCTTTTGTTTTGCCTCAGTTTCATATTCATGATGACAACTCAACACTCCTGACCGCGATTTCTCTGTTGTTTGCTATTCTTGTGGGATTCTTTATTGCGGCTACAACTTCAAACTATCTTCGACTCCAAACCCTGATAGCAGATGCCAATGCTCAACTTATCTCTATTTGTAACTTAGTCAAGATAATAGAGCCAAACAAGTCAGAGGAGATTGTGCAAGCCATCGATGACTATATGATTTCGTCGCTAGATTATGAGCTCTTGGATTTTACTGATAATACAAAAAAAGAGTTCAGTCGTGTATTAGAAATTGCCAACGGAATAGAGCCAAAAGACGACAGGGGCTTTGCTCTTGTGGCGGAGATTCAGAGTAGAACTTATACAATCCTTTCAAACAACCAGGAGTCAACCATGACGGCAAAAAGAATCGTCACTCCACGGCACTGGTCCATTATTGCTCTTCTGGCGGTGCTTCTAGCTATTTCGTTACTAAGTTTCAGAAATGGAAACATTGTCACTTCGTTATTTGTTGGAGTAATGTTTCTTACTGTTTATCATATAATGACTCTTGTTTACGAAATAGACTCAAATATATTTTTAAGTAAGCAGTTAGAATATAATGACCCACAGCAGGTGTTTGAAGGAATCGGCCGGATGAACTATTATCCAAAATCTGCCATAGACAAGGGAGACGCAAAACCAAAGACAGATACATACAGGATAGGTATCTACAAAGACTACCCGAATTCTCTTGAGAAGGAAATAAAAATAATAGAGCCAAGTAAGTAGGTAAATAAGGATGAAATTGGCCTGCTCGTAAGTTACAAAAATTAGTGGTAAAATAGGTTATATGAAAAACTTTATAATAGTTTTGGTAGTTATTATTATCCTTGGTTTAGGTATTTATTTATTAACCAGAGGTCCTTCAGAAGAAGTGGGTATTGTAAATAATCAGGAAACAAGCACCACAACCCCTACGGGCGAAGTTGCTACAAGCACGACAAATACAAATGCTACAGAGACTGTTGTGGGCAAGTCCGTGGAGGGTCGCAATATCACCGCATATCACTTTGGCACAGGTAGTACAGAACTTCTGTTCGTTGGTGGAATACACGGTGGATATGAATGGAATACCGTTTTACTCGCCTATGAGATGATGGATTATCTTAAAGCAAATCCAAGTGTCATTCCTCAGAATATAAAAGTTACTATTATTCCTGTCTTGAATCCAGACGGACTAAATAAAACAGTCGGAACAGATACTCGTTTTGCAGTATCTAGTGTGCCAACACCGATAAGTTTGACGGTTTCTGGGAGGTTTAATGCAAACAATGTTGACCTAAGTCGCAACTTTGACTGTGGCTGGAAAGCGACGGGTGTATGGCAGAATAAGCCAGTAAGTGGTGGAAGCAAGGCATTCTCTGAACCAGAGAGCTTGGCTTTGAAAAACTATGTTGAGGCTAACAAATTTAGTGCTGTTGTGACTTGGTATAGTGCTGCAGGTGGAGTTTACGCTTCAAGTTGTAACGGTCCAGTATCTGCAGAGACAAAAGCAATTACAAAGAAATATGCCGACGCTTCTGGTTACCCCGCAAATGATAGTTTTGATTTCTACGAGACAACGGGAGATATGGTTAGTTGGTTAGCAAAAGTTAACATCCCTGCTATTAGTGTTCTTCTAACAAACCACACAGATACTGAGTTTGCAAAGAACAAGCTAGGACTTGAAGCATTGCTTAAATACTACACCAAATAATGCGACTATCACGAGAGAAAACGGTTGCAGTAGTTATCTCTACTTTTGTAGTTTTGGTCGTCCTTGGAGTGGTTTTTTATCTTGCAAAGTCAAAGGACCCGGTAGAAGTGGTGACAGCTCCCACAGAGAATTTGAAAAACCTAGAACCAAAGTACAAGGTCTTAGGCACTTCTCTGGAAGGAAGGAAGATAGAGAGCTACACATTTGGAATGGGAGAGAAGCACCTGGTTTTTATTGGTGGCATACACGGTGGTTATGAATGGAATACGGTTCTTCTGGCCTACGAGGTTTTGGATTATTTGAAGGCAAATCCAGATATTATTCCTCCTAGTTTGTCAGTTACTATTATTCCTGTACTAAACCCAGACGGACTATTCAGTGTAGTTGGAAAAGAGGGTAGGTTTACCGCTCAGGATGTTTCAAAAGACTCCACAATCCAGGCTTCAGGACGATTTAATGCAAACGATGTTGACCTCAACAGAAACTTTGGTTGCAAATGGAAGCCAAAAAGTACATGGAGAGAGAAGGTTGTCAGTGCTGGTACTGCGCCGTTTTCTGAACCAGAGAGTTTGGCCTTGAAAAATTATGTTATTGAGAATAGTCCAGATGCGGTTGTGTTTTGGCACAGCCAAGCGAATGCCGTTTATGCTTCCAAATGTGAGGGGGAGATTCTTCCTGGGACATTAGATATTATGAATACATATGCTAAGGCTTCTGGTTACTCAGCCGTTAAAACATTTGACAGTTACGAGACTACAGGAGATTCCGAGGGGTGGCTGGCTTCAATAGGCATTCCTGCGGTAACAGTAGAGTTCAAAAATCATCAAGACACAGAATTTCAGAAAAATATTTCTGGTGTTAAGGCCTTGTTTGAATATTACAGTCAGTTGAAAAGATGATAAAATACAATTATGAACAGCGAAACAACAGGTGAAAGTCACAATTCACTTGGTGCTTTTTTGTCATCTTTCGTATTTCCGTATCTAATGCTTCGCGTTCGTGGGGGCTTCGTCTATGCTTTTATGATTCATTTCGTCTTCTATATACTCATCGCTATATTACTTCACGCCCGGCCTCCACCTGGATATGTTATTTGATATAATATAAACATATGAAAAAAGAACAAAAGGGGTACATTGTGCCTGTGATAATGATTATTATTTTGTTATTAATTTTGGGTTTAGTGTATTTTTCTCTAAGAAAAACCAATAAGACCGAACCGGTGGATACTATAGCGACCGAGAAAGTTCAAACTCTTACCGATGCTGATTTCATAAATGCCCTAGGTGATTCAGAAGCTCTGGAGTCAAAGGTTGTAGCAAGGGGAGATGTGAATCAGGATGGGTATGAAGACGCCCTTGTTCAGAGTATGCACTGTGGCGCTTCGTGTGGGGTAGATTTGCTTATCGTTTTGAATGATAAGAATACTACCGCCAAAGTTTTCGAGCCAACAGATTATCTTGGTTTTGAACCTGCTTACCGAGGTTCGGGTGCTGTGAAGTCTGACCTAAGTGATATTACTATAAAGGACGGGATAATTTCTCTTACTGGAACTGCCTTAGGTTGCCCTGAAGACTTTTGTGATGATGAAAATATAGGCATTGTTAGAAGGGTGACATATAAATTTGATGGACAGAAGATAATACAGCTTTCGGTTGAGCAGTTATAATATAAATAGTGTAATTTTCTACCAGCTGAAACGGCTAAGTTGGTATGTTAATACTATTTATTCTAGGGTTATTACTCGGTGCAGTGGCTGTCACATTTTCCCTACAGAACACAGCCATAGTCACGGTCACATTTTTCGGTTGGCAACTACAAAGTTCTCTGGCGGTTGTACTTCTCCTGTCTGTTACGGCTGGAATGGTTGTCTGTCTCCTCCTCCTTTTACCAGGTAGTATACAAAGTGCTTTAAGACTGCGCTCTCTTAAAAAGGAGAAAATAAAACTAGAA
This sequence comes from Candidatus Zambryskibacteria bacterium RIFOXYD1_FULL_40_13, assembly GCA_001824295.1. Taxonomy (GTDB): domain Bacteria; phylum Patescibacteriota; class Minisyncoccia; order Phycocordibacterales; family DATDWN01; genus C7867-006. Next base: position 11,367 of record MHWY01000002.1, read on the forward strand.
GAGGAACTAAGGAAACAAAAGGAGCTTACTACATTTGCTAAGCATGATGTCCCAACCCGACAGGAAATAAAAGATATTGAAAGTGGTGCTATTGATGATTCGGGACATTAAGATATAATATGTAATTATGAAAACAATAAAAATCGTTTTGATAGTTATTGTGGTGTTAGTTTTAGGTAATTGGATTTATGCCACTCTCAATGAATCAGTAGATGTAAAAACTGTCTTGTCTTTTGAAGATTGTGTGAAGGCTGGTTATCCTGTGATGGAAAGTTATCCAAGAAGATGCGCAACACCAGACGGTAGAACCTATACAGAAGAGCTTCCGGAGAAGATTACATACGTAAATGCGACTGAGGATAACATAAAAGTGGAACTTCCTTTCCCAGGAGCAGTAACAGGGAAGACTTTTTCAGTTATTGGGCAGGCAAGGGGACCTTGGTTTTTTGAAGCCTCTTTCCCGATTGTTCTGCTAGATAAAGACCAAAAAGTTATTGCTACTAGTATTGCAACGGCAGAGGGGGAATGGATGACCACAGATTTTGTTCCATTTCGGGCTGAGATAAAAGTTCCTGAATCATACATGGGGGAGTCAACACTAGTTTTGAAAAAGGATAATCCTTCTGACCTTCGTGAAAACGATGCGGAAATATCATTTCCTATTACAGTAGAATATTAGCTTTGAAAAAATTTACAGCAATGTTATTATTCTCTGATGTCGCTTGAAGCACAAAACATAGAGCAATTTCCTGGTAATAGCTGGGTTTTACCGACCGATATAGATTTAGTTGGTCCAGCATCCGAGTCGTTTGTCAGTCGGCTTGTTGAAGCTGGTATAGATAAAGAATCAGATCTCGTCTACAATCTGGAAGTGGCTTTTAGAGAGGCCATAATTAATGCAATTGCTCACGGAAACCTGGGAGTGGTAATGCCAGATGATTCTCCAAAACCTCTTATGACCATGGCCAAAGAAGAGCAGACAGCAAACCCGTCAGACAAAAAAGTCTACGTTGATATTGTTATTGATTCTGAAATCATCTCTGTAACAATTCGAGATGAAGGTAAGGGTTTTAATTGGAGAGATGTTGCGGATCCGCGCGAGGGAGAGGCGGTACTGAAACCAAGGGGCAGGGGAATCATGTTTATGAACTCATTCTTTGATTCAGTTACATACAACGAACCAGGAAACGAAGTCAAGATGGTAAAAAAGAGATAACATTATTTTCTGCAGATAAAAAATTTGTTATACTAATGTTATGAAAATTGAATGGAATCAGGTCACAAAACTTTCGCAGGTGGTTGCGATAGTTCTTTTTGTTGTTGTATTTTGTGTTGGTTTTATTATTGGTAGGAAATTTGAAAACAAATATGTTTTAGGTGACAAAATAGCAAGTGCCAAGTTTCTCTGTTTGGAGGACAAAACAATCTATACTGACTTTTACAAAGATATGGTGCACATTGATGCAGGGGTAAAAAATGCCACATACCTACGGCAGACAATTTCTGCTTCTGGAGCTCGTTATGCAAACAGTGATGATTCGGTTATTTTCTGGAACAAGGGTGACACTGCTTTTATGGAAGTGGGTGGAGAAATTGTATTTAAGGATTGTGTAAGAGAGGTAGTAGAACAATCTTCAGAATAAACATATGTCAATTTTCGTGCATGCTCGTGATTTGTATGGTCGCTTTGAAAGACCCATTTCCTCAATCTCACTTGTATTTGGGTTCGTTTTTGATGCACTGACTTTTAGTCGGGTTGATAATGTCTGGCAGAATGTTTGGGTTTTGGGACATATTGTTATGATTGGTGTTTTTATTGTGGTCATTCATCTTAAGGAAAATAAACCAGGAGACGAAAGCGATGTCACCAAGGCTCACTTCTGGTATGTGAACATTCTTCAGTTTTTCTTTGGTGGAATACTTTCAACATATCTTCTTTCTTATTTTAGAAGTTCGGATATTCTTGTTACCTGGCCGTTTGTTCTCGTTTTAGCTCTTGCCTTTATGGCAAATGAGGTTTTGAAGAGACATTATATTCGTTTGAGTTTCCAAATAAGTCTTTACTTTCTTTCTATTTATGCCTTTGCTATTTACTTGGTTCCTGTTGTTATACACAAGATAGGCACCTCTATTTTCCTACTCTCAGGTCTTGTAAGCTTGGTTTTTATCACCATTTTCATCTATGTTTTGTTTTTGTTTATAAAAGATAAATTTAAAAAAAGTAGAAAAAGTATTTTCCTGCTCATTGGTGGTATATTTGTTGTGGTTAATATTTTCTATTTCACAAATCTTATTCCACCGATTCCACTCTCGCTTAAGGATGCGGGGGTATACCACTCTGTAGAGAGGATTCATGATGGAAATTATGTGGTGAAGTATGAGGACCACGGTTTTAGCGGATACTTTGATTTGTATCAAGATTTCAAGAAAACCCCTGGCAGTCCTGTCTACGCTTTCAGTTCCATTTTTTCTCCGACAGATTTGAACACAACCATAGTGCACGAGTGGGAACACCTTGATAATACTAGCGGAGAGTGGGTAGAGGACAGTAGAATTAATTTGGCCGTCGTTGGGGGGCGTGATAACGGTTTTAGGACCTACTCTATTCGTATGAATCTTGCAGAAGGTAAGTGGCGGGTAAATGTAAAGACCCTAGACGGACTTTTGATAGGTCGTCTGAGGTTCAATGTTGTACAAAGTTTAACAACACCAATTTTATCAACTGATATTAAATAAAACGTAATACAGCCGACCGCGGGGTGCGGTCGGCTGTTTGGGTGCTTCCGGGTGTGCGTCATGTGGGTGGGATCAAGGTTTTGCGTAGTCGTTTGGTGACGACAACACATTCATCTGGCCCCTCTGAAACAAGGTGTGAAGGACGGTGAGAGAGGTCCGGATTCCCTTGACCTTCTCCAGTCTTTCGTTCAGGGTGTTGTTCGCGACCTGCACCACTTCATACAAGGTCCTGGGATCAGTCGTCACTGCGAGCTCAACGCTTCCTGAGCAACTTACGCGGAGTCGTTGCCCGAGATCACACAGGATTGTGTTCGCGCCCTCCAGGCCGAGAGCGATGTGGAGGGCTTCGAACAGGGCCCTTTCCTCATTCTCCCTTCGTTCCCTTTCCTTCTCCGTCCTCCGTGTCCAGGCCTGGTGCATGAACCACAGGCCGAACAAAAAGCCGGTAATGAGCCCAGTGCAAAGACCGGCCCACCAAACAGTGTTTGTCACATCCATGACCACACCCCTCACCTTGTGTATCAATCGGAGAATATCCCCGACAGGGCGGGTTGACCGCCAGACCAAGGAGTCTGGCTAAAATGTTACATGTGTTTGGTGGGTTGTCAAGGATGTATGCTTTTGTGTGAAATATTTACATAAACGTAGTACGGCCGGCCACATCTGTGGCCGGCCGTTTGTGTGCTGGGGTGCGAATGAGGTGGGAGGAATCTCTCACTTCAGGTAGTCGTTGATAGACGCCCTGACATCAAACCCCACCTTCGTGAACCAGGTGTGCATGAGTAGCAGTGTCTTGTAGGTCTTCGTGATCTCGGCCGACCTTCTTGCGAGAGTGCCGGTGGCTGCAACTTCCATCGATTGTGCGTTTCTTACGCCACTCTCCACCTGAAGCTGGATGTTTTCCGAGGTCAGGTCGCAGTACCTTACTCCCAAACTCGCCAGAATCTCATCGGCGCGTATCACACCGACGGCCGTTCGAATGGCTTCCTCGAACTCATGTTCCGCAATCTCCCGCTGGTTTTCTCTCCTTTCCATCAACCGTCTCCATGACCGGTTTGTCAGGGTCATGGAAATCAGCCATCCAACGAGAACGCCAGTGAATAGGGTGGCCAACCAGTGGAACGTAGAAGAAGCATCCATTTCACACTCCTCACCTTGTGTGTCTATCGGAGACTATCTCCGACAGGATGGGTTCGTCCACCAGACCAAGGAATCTGGCTAAAATATTACATGTGTTTAGTGGGTTGTCAAGGAAGAAGAGACTATTATAATTACAAAATAAATATACTTGACGGTCAAGGTTTATTCGTGTATGATTCAGGGCTGAGGGTTTGGTTAGTCACTCGAAAACTTGGAGGATGCCGTGGCGACGATACTAGTGGTCGACGATGAGCGGAGTATTGCGGATGTCACAGCATCCATGCTCCGAATGCGTGGGTATACGGTGTACACCGCAGAGTCACGCCAGGAAATCCTGGACATTCTGATGGAGCACGCACTTGAGCTCCTCATCACCGATGTGGTGATGCCACAAATCGGTGGTGTGGAAGTTGCTCGGCTTTGTCAGGCCATGAAGCCTGGTCTTCGTTGCCTCTTTATGTCTGGGTATCAAACCCAGCTCGTGAACAAGAAGCAGGAACTTCTCGGCGGCGTGCACTTCATTCAGAAGCCATTCAGGCTGGCAGATCTGTGGCTCGCCGTTGACAAGGTGCTGGAATCCGAACCCGTGCAGTTCTAGAAACACCCCGTGGGACCCTCGTTGGTCCCGCGGGGTTTGTCGTATGTGAAGCAGGATAACACTTGACTTAGGTGTACATCGGAGTAATTTTAATATGGGAGGTGTACATGAACGCCTTGACTCGTATGTTACACTGCCGGGGAATTCGTTGTGGTGAGTGTGGGGCCTGGGGAAGCCGGGAGTATACCCGCAGGAATTGGAAGCCAAAGGTGGTTCGCGGGAGAACCACAGGCTACTACAAGAAAAGAATGGTGGGTGTCTGCCGGTCGTGTGGGAAGACCATGTACTCACATTTCACCGGAACAGAAGGTGAGTGAGAGCTCGTTCTCGTTGCCGTCAACAGCACAGGCCGTGCACGTTGACGGTTTGTGTTATAATATATTCAACATAAATAGGTCTGTGATATAATAATTTTAACAAATGGATAAAGATATATTACAACGATATTTTTTCATTTTTTCGCTTCTAGCGGTTTCTATCCTTATTTTCTTTATTTTCTTGCCGTTTTTAGAGGTAATTGTTTTAGCAACCATCTTTGCAATTATTCTAACTCCTTTGCACAACAGGATTACCAAGTTGTTTAGAGGACGAAGCTCTCTCTCGGCCATTGTTATTATCCTACTTTTCACGATAGTAATAATAGTTCCAACCTTTTTTCTGACTACGCAAATACTAAATGAATCAAAAGATTTATATATTGGGCTGACCAACCACACAGACTTAAACTATGCCGAAAAAGTTACGAGTCTCATAGAGACCCCAATCCAGAAATATTATCCAGGATTTTCCTTTGACCTAAGTCAGTATGTTGGGGTGGGGACAGACCTAATCATTGGCCACTTGAGCTCTATAGTTTCAAGTGTATTCAATATAGTTACAGGTATCATACTCATATATATTTCTCTCTACTTTTTCTTGCGTGATGGTTCAAAGTTCAAGAAAATTCTCATCGGACTATCTCCACTCAATAACGAGTACGACGAGCAAATATTCGACAAGATGAAGCAGGCCGTCATCTCTACTGTTAAGGGGGTTCTGCTTGTTGCGATTATTCAAGGTCTCTTGGCTGGTATTGGTATGAAAATATTTGGTGTGCCAAACGCTACTTTGTGGGGAAGTGTTTCTGCTATTGCTTCTCTTGTGCCCGGACTTGGTACGGCAATTGTATTTATTCCTGCTGTGGCTTATATGTTTGTAATTGGCAATACCGCTTTTGCGATAGGTCTCATGCTTTGGGGAATTCTTATTGTTGGGCTTGTAGATAATTTCCTTGGACCTTACTTATATTCACGCGGGGTGAAAATACATCAACTAATAATGCTTTTTGCAGTACTTGGGGGATTGAGTTTCTTCGGTCCGATTGGATTTATTTTCGGTCCGATTATTGTTGCCCTATTTTTTGCTCTGATAGAAATCTATCAAACACTCATTCTAAAGAAAAATCTTTCTTAGGATTAATACAAGGTGGAACCTTGTACAAGTTATATTATATTGTGTTATTATTTTCTTGTGAACAGAAAAATATCTTTTGTGCAAGGAGAATATTATCATGTGTATTGTAGGGGGGTTGAAAAGCGACTTATTTTTCAAGACAAAAAGGATCGCGAAAGATTTCAAAACCTATTGTTTCTTTGCAATGGAACAAAACCTATAATCTATAGGTTGATACAAGGTTCCACCTTGTATCAAACTGATGTGGGGAAGAAAATAGTGGCTATTGGAGCATATACTCTTATGCCAAACCACATTCATATACTTATTAGAGCAATTTCAGACAACGGTATTACTGAATTCATGCGAAAACTTAATACAGCATATTCTATGTATTTTAATAAAAAATATGAAAGAGTGGGCCCGTTATTTCAAGGAACATTTGGGGCTGAACATGTTGTGAGTGATGAACATTTAAAATATCTTTTTGCTTACATACATTTAAATATAATCAAGATAATCGAGCCGAAATGGAGAGAAATTGGCATAAGGAATATAAAAAAGGCAACTGAATATTTAAATATCTATAATTTTTCTAGCTATAGTGATTACACTAATAAGAGGGTAAAAGATAATAACATTTTAACTAAAATAGAATTTCCTGAATATTTTATTGAAGAAAACTCGTTTGCTATTTATGTGAATGAATGGTTGCAGTTTGAAAAATAAAACCAATCTAAACTTATACAAGGTTCCACCTTGTATGTCAGTTTATATACGACGAACCGGCAGTTGTCTGCCGGTGTTGAGGCATGGGCCTCGTGTACTGTGGCCCGATGTACTGAGCCAAACTATGGCTCCCACTACCACGGGGACGCATCTGGGTATGGGGGCCTGTCGCCCATGTCGGGCGACGCATTGCGCATCCGCGCGTTGCGCTCCAGAGCGATTTTCACCGCGAACCGGAAGATTCCATAGTAGATCACGGCAACACCCAGAACCGCCAACGTAGCGATGATCTGGTCCCACGGGGCGTGGGTCACGAAAATCTGCTGGCGGACGTTGACTTCCGCCAATGCTTGAATAATGGCGCTAGTGACGAGTGTCCACGGCATGGCTTCTCCTTCGCGGTCGGGGGACTGGTTTACTTTCCATCATTATTACATCACAAACAGTATTTTTACAAACGAAAACTGACGGACCCGAGGTGGGCCCGCCAGCGAGAGATGTCTCTCTGGGGAACGGTGAGTCTACTTCTTCTGGCCGTTGTGCGGTTTGCCGAAGTGCCAGCACGAACGGGCGAAATAGGGAATCGCGACGACGAGGATGGTGAGGGTGGCCAACATGAGAAACCTTCCACCCCACACAACCCAACCCTGAAGTCTGAGGAGGAATAATTCGATTTGCAGGTCCATGACGATATCACCTCAGTAATTTGTAAGCCACAGTCTCGTCGCGAGTCTGCGGTTCACAAGTCCTATATATATGATACCATATTACACAATAATAGTCAAGCAGTACAGCTAGTCTCGTATGAAAACTGAATAAAGAATATATATAAATACTATAGATAGAATCCAAACCCACTTTCGTATAAGAAAGGCCAATGCACCAAGAAGACTGTTGTAAAAGGAAAACCCCTCTTTTTCTGTATTTTTTGTATCTTCGGTGCTAGTTCCGAGAACTCTACCTGTTCCTGTTTTATCGGTTTGCAGTGTTGATGTGTTTGAGGTTGTGGTGGAAGCTAGCTCTTTCTTCATACCTTCAACATAGTCTGCCAGTTTGTCTGCGTAACTGTTAGCTGTCTCGGTAATCTTGCTAGCAATATCATTAACCGTTTGTAGGATTGTCTCCTTTGTCATTTCTCGCTGTACATTAAGCTCCTTCTTTTCAGTTTCAACAGCCAAAAGGTTGTTTACAGCAAGCGGGTTGTTGGTGTTTTCTCCTACTTCACTCACTTCAAGTATTTTGACCTGAGTTTTGTGTTTTCCGCCAATTGCTGTGTAAGGAGATTCCAGTTTTACCAAACTATTTGGGTTAGCGACAAAATTTGATTTTGTCATCTCTATGTCGTCAATATAAAATCCAGCCGTGCCAGAAAGTCTCTTTTCCGAATGGTTTTGAAAACCAGCATAAATTTTGACTATCTCTCCGTTAGTTACGTCTGTATCTGAGTACCAAATTGTATAGAGAATCTCGGCGTTGATTGTATTTGTTGTAGAAGCGTTTTGGGCAAAAGCGTGGGTAGAAAAGCCAAAGAAAACAAACAAAGTCATTCCGATACCGAATAAATACAAAATAAACCGATTATGCATTACCACATTATACACAGTTTATCAACTTATTGTTAGATAGTTTCTTGTTTGACAGCGGGTATTGTAGGTATAGACTACAGGTATTGATATCTATAATCCATGGGGATGGATTAGTTAGGGTTGGTAGAGAAAGCAATGAATTGTAGTCTCTATTTGGACGCTTGGACTACAAGGAGCTAATAGCGTAACCGGTCTATTTTTTAGAGCGGTCTTTTTATTATTAAAAAATTATAAAAGTTAATTATTAACTTATTATTAAAATGAAAAAATATATTTTAGGTCTAGTTGTTCTGCTTGCATTTGGTGGATTGTTTATGGCAAGTACCGCGGTGGCACAAACAGTTCCTCCTGTGGTTATTTCAGAATTTTCACCGGTGTCTGGTGGTGAATGGGTGGAATTATCCAACACAACATCATCACCTATCGATTTAAATGTTGATGGATATAAGTTGGTTGACTCAGCAAATCATGTAAAACCTCTGTTAGGGGTTATTCCTGCAAATGGGTTGCTAGTGTTTGGATATTTAGAGTGGCTTAACAACACCGGAGACGTTTTAACATTGCTTGTGGGAGACGCTAATACTCCAGTTATGTCTGTTTCGTATGGAGATCAAAACCCCGGAGGGCAGACACTACATACGGATTCTATACCAACTAGTTTTGAGTCGGTTGTTGTTAATGGTAACGTCTTAAATATTGCAACACCGTCTCGAGGCTGGTTTAATGACATTTCTGGTGGGTCACCAACTTGGGAGACTATAATTTCACAGTTTTGTAATCCAGAGCTTGGTCCATGTACAGCGAGTGTAATTGCTTCCAATATCACTTCTGCAACCAACCCCTCTGCCATTTCCGACTTGTACTTTGAAAAACAGGGTTTGGGTAAGATTTTATTTTCCAAACCTGTGAATATGACTGACCAAGTTATTGTTTCAAAGCTTCAGAGTTTAGGAACGGCGATGGATATGTCCGACAGGCACATTGAGTTTGATTCGGTTACGGCTAACGCAATGGATGCGTCTGGGGCTACACTATATATCTATGGATTGCCATTTCCAGACGGAACTACTCCTAGCATTTTAGTGGATGGGATTCCTGCTACAGATTCGGATATTGGCACAGTTTCTTATCTTTATGGCACCCTTACTTTTACAGCAAAACACTTTACCCAGTTTGATGTCGAATTGGGTGTTTATGTAAATGCCGATGGGTTATGTGGCGGTATGGGTCCTTGTTACTCAACGATTCAAGCCGGTGTTGATGCTGTTCCGGTGGGTGGAACTGTAAATGTTGCACCTGGGACTTACAACGAGTCCGTCACTATTTTTAAAGCTATGACCTTAAGTGGTGCTGGAAGTGATACCACAACCATATCAGGTAGTGGTATGTCGGTGATTACGATAAATTCTGATGATGTCACTATAAAAGGTTTTACTATTACCAACGGTAGCACAAGCGGTATGGGTATTTATTCTGCTGAGCATAGTAATCTAACCATTACAAGCAATCTCTTAACGAACATCGGTAATAGTGACGATGATGTGTTGGGAAGAGGAATTGTCATAGTTTCATCCTCTAGTGCAATCAATGATATAAACATTTCAAATAACCAGATAAACTATATAACTTCTGGGATGAGAACTACGTCCACAAGTGTTAGTGCATCTGGTATATCGATTGGTTGGAGTGCGGGAACAGGAGATATAACAGGTTTGGTTATTGATGGAAATGTGATATCTAACATAAACGCAAACACAAGTCCATGGAATGATCCAGGGACGAAAGGTCAAGGTGCCAACGGTATCCTTATCAATCACACAAACGGCAAAGGTGTAAACACAGGGCGTACAGTAGCTCCTCAGATTACAAATAACACTATTAGTAACTTAGAAGGACTTTGGGTACACGGCATAGGACTTGAGGGTAATACACCAGACGCTGTTTTAAGTAATAACATTATTACTGGCTTAACCGACCACAAGACCCCTTCAGATGCATTCGCTGTTTTCTTTGAGGATAATGACGGTAAAACAACCGTGTCTATTGACGGACAAACACTTGGTAGCACATCTTCAGTTATGGTAGATGCGTCGTGGGCAGGCCTTGGTGGAAATCCAGTAGTATCTTCCGAAAGTTCATCGTTTATTTATGGTGTGAATGCTTTCTCAACTGTTCAAGAAGCCATAAATGCCGTTGCGGTGGATGGAAAGGTTAATATTGCAAGTGGAACTTATAACGAAAGTTTGCTTATAAACAAATCACTCGCACTTGTAGGACTAGGTACTACAAAGCCAGTTGTCACTGGTCTAGCTCCCACAAACTATATTGTAAAAATTGATTCCACAGCAAACGCACTTTTGGACAATCTAGAAATTAACGGTACTGGTTCAACACGCGGTGATAATGCACTTGATTATGGTGTATGGGTTAACAACTCAGGTACAGAAAGTTTACCTGTTGAGCTTCGAAACTTGGTTGTAAAAAATATATGGAATACAGGTGGAAACGGTGTTGAGGTTGATGCGAGTTCAATTGGTGGAAGTTATGCAAAATTGCATGACAATATAATTTCTGGGTTTGATAAACGAGGTGTTAGATTCATAAAGTCAGATGGAGTGCTATACAACAACGAAATTATTGGTGAGGCTGTAGATGGTGTAAATCGTGTTCAGAATTTGATTAACCTATGGGGAGGTTCAACTGTAGAAATTTATGGTAACAAACTTCATAACGCACTTACAACTGGCACCACACCAACATGGGATTCTGTTGGGATTTTGGTTACAGCGTACGACAACAATCTTTCATCACAAGCAAATATTCATAATAATGAAATCTATAGTGGCGATTCAGGTGTAATTATTGGTTCTGTTTATGCAACCACAGATACATCTTCTGCAACCATAACTGATAACAACTTCCACAACCTGAAGCAGGCCATAAACTTTGAGAAGGAAACTATTTCTGCGGTTGTCCACGAAAACCAGTTTACATCTGTAGACATGGCTCTCAATGCTGAAGTTTCTGCAGGACCACTTGATAATCCACCAGCAACAGATGCGGAAAAGAACTGGTGGGGAACTTCTACAGAAAGTGAAATTACTGCCTTGGTTCATGCTGGAGTAGATTTCTCTCCATACTATGTTAACGCGGGAATGACAACCCTTTCTGATGGTGTTGCAACTGATGCTACATACACATCAACAACAGAGGGGGAAGCAGATATGCCAGAAGGTGCAACAGAGATTGTTTTGACGGATACAACCGTACTTGATTTATCAAACTCCACAATTTCAATTGTTTCAACAGATGTAACTGTGGGAGGAAATACAGTGACCCTAACACAGGCAGTAACCTTGCAATCAGGTGTGGATGGTACACCAGTAGTTCTGACAAACTCTGGTTTGGCCAATGTCAGCGCAAGTATTCCAGACGGAACAAAGATTCAGGGTCCAGCTGGGTGGAATGGGACGATAACACCACCGGTTTCTGGAACACCAACCGGTTCTACACCTGCTGGATTTAGTGTGGGTAGTACTGTTATCTCTGTTGGTTCAGAAGACGGAACACTTGTCTTTGACAGTCCAGTCACACTACTACTTTCAGGTGTTACGGGTACTGTAGGTTACAGACCAGCTGGCTCAACAGTATGGCAGACAATAAGTAATGCTTGTGGTGGAGATTACACCACACCAACAGCTCCTGCTGCTCCAGGGGAATGTTCAATCAGTAATGGAACAGATACAAAAATTGTAACCTTCCACTTCACAACCTTTGGTTCGTTAAACACAGTTTCATCTGGTGGTGGAAGTACCGGTGGAAGTACTGGGGGCGGTGGAGGAGGAATTGTTGGCTTAGTGGGCAACTTTACATATGCCCCACAGTTGATTAATACCCCTGTCGTAGTCAATGCACCTGCTCAAACCCCAACAACAGGACAGGTCTTGGGTGTTGCTATATTTAACTTCAACATGAATCTAAGATTGGGTACGAAGAATGATGATGTGCGAGAGCTACAGACACGACTTACAGATGAAGGTGTCTATACTGGTCCAATTACAGGATACTTTGGAGCACTTACACTTAAGGCAGTCAGAGCGTATCAGGAAAAAACGGGATTACCTCAAACAGGATTCTTTGGTCCAATGACTAGAACTAAACTAAATGATGGTGAGCCTTCCGGCAGTGTTCTCGGAGTATCTACAAGTTCACAAGCGGAAAGAAATGCAATGATAGAAAGTATAAGACTACAGATTCAAGAGTTAATAAGACAAATTGCGGAGCTTCAAGCAAGTGGGGTAACCCAATAACTATTATCTGAGCTCTAAAACCAAAAGACCATCCAAGGGTTCCCCTTGGATGGTTTGTGGTCTTTACGAAGTGCCTTTTTATGTGTATTATTTATATGTATAACAACTAACTAATGAAAATAAAGGGTAAAAAAAGAGTAAGAAGGGTGGTTGGGTCTATTGTTTTTGCAGTAGCTATTCTAATCCTCTTTCAGTCTACTTTTTTTCCAAAGTTTAGTGCGATTAATTATATTTCAGAAAAGGGGTCATACTTGGCAAGTGTGGTGTCTGGAGTTTTAACCAGAAACACAAATGACTACAGGGTAAGCAACAACGAGAGCCCTTTAGTAGTTAGCAAGCTTCTAACTGAGGCTGCGCAGATGAAAGCAGATGATATGGCAGAGAGGAGCTATTTCTCGCATGTCGGCCCTGATGGTGAGCGACCGTGGTATTGGTTCAAAAAAGTTAACTACAAATACGAGTATGCCGGAGAGAACCTAGCTGTTGATTTTACTGAATCAGATGATATAAGTCAGGCTTGGATTGATTCTGCCAAGCACAAAGCAAATTTGTTGAACTCAAACTTTACTGAGATTGGAATAGGAATAGCTGATGGATTTTACGAGGGAAGGAAAACAATTTTCGTGGTGCAGTTTTTTGGAAAACCCTATGCTGAAAAAACTGAAGTAACAACGAAAGCCGTTCGAGCCCCTGTGGTTGTAACCACAAAACTTAGTACAACAAGCGACCCAACCGTTGCTGTGGCTACAAGGAACGATATTCCTTCTGGCGAAGTCTTGGGTCTAGAGGATTTACCATCTAAAATTGCAAACAATAACACCTGGCTGTGGCTAGTTGGTTCTCTCATTTTTCTAGCCCTGATTAGTTTTGGAGTTTATAAAAAGACAAGGGGATAGTTTCTTCTATATTTTTTGGGATAAGAATGTATCTATGCTACAATTGCTCTCATGGACTATTTAGTAGAATTCATAAAATTCGCTGGCTATTTTGGCTATGTCGTTTTATTCCTGATTATTTTTCTGGAATCTTTTCCTCCAACACTTTTTCTTCCTGGAGATAGCCTTTTGTTTGTTAGTGGTTTTCTGGCTTCTCAAGGTTACTTTAATGTGTCGCTACTTGTCCTCACTCTTTTCTTGGCCAGTGTTGTTGGATATATTTTTAGCTATGCGATGGGTAAGAAACTTCGAGAATTTATTTATAGGAGCAATGACAAATACTGGTTTAAGAAAAAACATATTGAATATACTGAGGAGTTTTACAAGAAATATGGTACGAGAACAATCGTCATAGGCAGATTTGTACCTATAGTGAGGTCATTCAGTCCAACCTTGGCCGGAGCAGTAGACATGGATTACAAAACATTTTTTAAGTTTGTTTTGATAGGCGGATTCTTGTGGACTGGGGGACTAACATCTATCGGTTTTTATCTTGGGCGGGCCATACCTCATGCGGAAAAGTTTCTCACTCCCATTGTTCTTGCAATTATATTTGTTTCTCTTATTCCGGCTTTTGGTGAGTATGTTTTTGTCAGAGTAAAAGGAATATTAGATAAGCGTAAAATTATAAAATGAAAGAAGTAATCTCTGTCAGCCAATATCTTGATAAACTCAATACAACCCTCAAGGGGGAGGGAGCAAAAATTATTGGAGAAGTATCTGGCTTTCAGGAATATCCCGGAAGAACATATTTATACTTTTCTATTAAGGACTCCAAGGACCAAAGCACTATAAAATGTTTTATGTGGAAAAGGGATTTTCATCTCTCTGGTGTCTCGCTTGTAGATGGTATGGAGGTAATCATTACCGCATATCCAAATGTCTACAAGCCAAATGGCGGACTGACAATGCAGGTAGAGCTTCTGGAAATGGTGGGTGAAGGAGCTTTGCAAATAGCATATGAAAAGCTGAAGAAAAAACTGGAAGCCGAGGGTCTTTTTTCTGAAGACAGAAAAAGGCCGTTACCTGATTTCCCTCACAAAATTGGAGTTATAACATCAAAAAATGGGGCTGTAATTAACGATTTTTTAACAAATATCGGAAAGTTCGGCTACGATATTTTATTTGTTGATTCAAGAGTGGAGGGCCAGGAGGCAATAAAAGATTTATTATCTGCAGTGGCAACTCTTAAAAACAAGGAAATAGATGTGCTTGTCATAATGCGAGGGGGTGGGTCACTTGAGTCATTTCAGGCCTTCAACAACGAGGTTTTGGTTCGTGCTGTGGCTGGTTTTCCTGTTCCTGTTTTGACAGGTATAGGCCATGACAAGGATGCACCACTAGTTTCTATGGTTTCGGATAAGAATGTGTCCACTCCGACGGCTGTTGCAAACCTTCTTAACTCAACATGGAACGACGCACTTGCAGATGTAAATATCTCCGAGCAAAAGATTTTATCTACTTTTGAATCTACAATGAGAGACAACAGGTATATTTTGGAGAATTCGGAAATAATAATACACAACAGCTTCGCTTCTCTCCTCGAAATTTTTAGGAGAGCAGAAAAGACGCTTGTCAGTGCTGTGAGTCGTATTGATTCGGGAATTAGTAGAATCAACGACCAAATTTTCCAAGGCACAAAGGAATTGCACAGAGGTTTTACTTTGCTGTTTTCCAATACTAAGGATTTTATAATGCAAAGCGAGAAGGCCATATCACACGGTAATCCAGAGAAGCAACTTTCCAAGGGTTATAGTATAGTGAGGTCCAATGGAAAAGTACTGAGGAGTACCAAAAATGTCAAAGAGGGGGACGAGCTTCACATCTCTGTCTCAGATGGTATTATAAATGCAATAACACAGTAAAACTTGTCCCGTTAAAAGTAAAAGGGGCAGAACGGGGGATTATATTATTAGTTAGTATCGGTTTTGCTAAAACAACTAGAAATATAGCGGAACTTTTAATGGGATGAAAAAACAAAACGAAAAAATAAATCTAAATGAGACTCTTAAAAAACTCGCCAGCATTGTTTCTTGGTTTGAGTCACAGTCAGAGGTTGATGTGGAAAAAGGTCTAGAATATGTGAAGGAAGGCGCTACCTTGATAAAGGCATCTAGAGAAAGATTGTCCGAGATAGAAAACGAGTTTAAGGAAATTAAGAAAGAGTTATAATAAACTGTCTTGTTTCGAAACATCAATACCTGATGGAAGTAAATCCTTGTGCGTAAACTTGATACCTTGGTGAACAGGGGCGTTTCGTATTATCTCTATTATTTGGTCCTCATTGTCGGTCATGATGTATAGAGCAATATCCTCTTCGTCTACAGCACCTCTGCCAAGCATCTCCTTCTTGATAAGTTCATCTATTG
>MHWY01000002.1:27223-73277 GCA_001824295.1 Candidatus Zambryskibacteria bacterium RIFOXYD1_FULL_40_13
AGGATGATGGGTATCTTCACGATTTTACCAGTCTGGACAAGAGTAATGATTTCAAAAAACTCATCCATCGTTCCATATCCACCAGGAAAAAACAGGTAAGCCTCAGCTGAGAATGATAGACATACCTTTCTGCTAAAAAAGTAGTGAAAATCAAGATTTTTCGTCAAAAAAGGATTTTGAACCTGGTGATTTGGTAGTTCTATGGTTAGCCCGATAGACTCTCCACCCGCTTCAAATGCACCTCGGTTTGCTGCTTCCATAATACCCGGGCCACCCCCAGTCAAAACAGAGTATTGAAGTTCTGTTACTATGCGAGAGGCGATAGACCTGGCCTTAATATAGTATTCGTTTGTTTCTTTGAAGTGACCACCACCAAAAAAGGTCACAGATTTAAGAAAATTTTCAAGAAAATTAAATCCGTCAGTAAATTCTTTTGATATCAGGTGAAGACGCTCTCTAGCATCCTCACGCATTTCTGCCTTTGTGGTAGGGTTAAGCGGTAATTGTTTGAGTGGTAGGTTAACCTTTTGTTTTTCCATATTTATTAACACATTGTATCGCAGAAAAGTAGGTTTTGTAAATTAGAGATTCATACTCTTAAGGAAAACCTGGAGCTCGTCACTCAGTATTTCTCTATGGTCGCTCGCTTTGGTATCTGCTAGTTCAATATTTTGTACTCTGACCCTCTGTAGGTCTCGCACGGTATATCCAAGCTTCTCTGTCATTCTTCTAATCTGTCTATTTTTACCCTCTGTCAGCACAATACTAAAAGTTGTTTCATTGATTTTCTTTGCAATAGTCGGTTTGGTTATACATTCTCCTATATCTACTCCTTCTTGCATGTGTTTCAGAAAGGCTGGGGTGAATTTGCGGTCAACTTCTACCACATATTCTTTCTCGTGGTTGTATATTGGATTAAGGAGTCTGTCTGTAATTCTTCCATCGTTTGTAAGTATTATTAAGCCGTGTGAATCCTTGTCTAACCTTCCAACAGGAAAAACACTAGTCTCTAGCTTGATACTCTGCATTATGCTCTTTTCTTCGTTTTGTGGGTTTGTACTAACGAGACCCCTTGGTTTGTTGTAAACAAAATAACGATACTGCTTTTTAGTGTGTGTTCCACGGACGACAACCTTATCTGTCTCTAAGACCTTGTCACCGAGCCTCGCTACATTTCCATTTATGAGAATTTTTTGATGTTTTATTAGGTCATCTACTCCAGTGCGTGTAGCTACTCCTTTGTGGGCAAGGTATTTATTAATACGCATGGGGTATGTGTCTGGGGTTTGGGCTAAAACAACCTTCTTTTTCTTAATCATTACGACATTATAACACATTTACAATAAAGACTGCTCATCATATAATATGTTTATGACCCGGTAGTAGAAAATGACATAGAATAAATTCAATAAGTAAAAACTATTATCGGAATAATTATTATTAACTTAATTTATAAAAATGATTTTTTGCTCGAAGAGCGATGTCATTTTTCACTACTGGGATGAAAAAATTAGAACAAAAGGAATGGATTGCGGTAGTTATCGCAGTCTTCGTTGTTGGTTTCTTCTTTGTGTTTGGACCAACCCTATTATCATTATTAAATAACAATAAGAGTATACAAGCAGTAGAACAGCAACCAGAACTATTGGTAAGTGATATTGAAATCGGTACAGGTGATGAAGCTCTCTCTGGTAATCGTGTGGTTGTACACTACACTGGTCGTTTTGTGGATGGGCGTGTTTTCGACAGCTCAGTTACAAGAAATGAACCATACCAGTTTGTCCTTGGTGTTGGGCAGGTTATAAAGGGCTGGGATGATGGAGTTGTTGGCATGAGAGTCGGAGGGAAGAGAGTTTTGACTGTTCCTCCAGAGTTGGGCTATGGGCCAAGCGACTACGGACCAATACCAGGAAACTCAACTCTAATTTTTGACATTGAACTCATCAAGGTTGACAAATAAATCTCCTTATGTTACCCTGCATGCAGATGGGAAAATTTCCCCATTGTAGCGATTTGGCGTTTCGCCCTTCGCCCTTTGCCTTTTTCCTCTTGCCTCTAGCGCTTAGCGCTTAGCGATTTTCTCTGACCCCAACTCATTCGAGTTGGGGTCTACCTTTTTATAAAAATTTTCTTTTTTGTTTTTAAAATGCTAATCTGATTTTAATGAAATCGCTTACTTTTGATATCCACAAGGAATTACCAAATTCTCTGGGGCGGGTTGGTACTATTCATACGACGCACGGTGATATACAAACACCGGCTTTTGTAACTGTGGGCACAAAGGGGACGGTGAAGTCACTTACACCAGAACAGCTGAAAGAAACTGGGGCACAACTTGTTATTGCTAACACCTATCATCTCTACCTAGAACCTGGAGACGAGAAAATAAAAAATATGGGCGGACTTCATAAGGCCATGAATTGGCATGGGCCACTTATGACTGACTCTGGTGGTTTCCAAGTTTTCTCTCTTGGTGTGGCTTATGGCAAAAAAGGAATAAGTAAAATTTCTCACGGACCGGACGAGCTTTTGCTTTCGGAGTCCAAAGTAGAGGAAGAAGATAAACCAAAGATAGTAAAGATAGACCCAAACGGTGTAATGTTTCGTTCTCACAGCGACGGCTCCGCACACTACTTTACTCCCGAGAAATCTATTGAGATACAGCACAACCTTGGAGCAGATATTATTTTTGCCTTTGATGAATGCACCTCACCACAAGAATCACTCCATTACCAGAAAGAAGCTCTCGAGAGAACTCACAGATGGGCCCGCCGTTCTCTTGAGCACCACCAAAATTTGTCAACCTGCCAGGTTGACGAATCTAAGAGGCCAGCTTTGTTTGGAATTGTCCAAAGTGGTCGCGATGAAAATCTGAGAAAAGAAAGTGCAGAATACATTGGTTCACTAGATTTTGATGGTTTTGGTATAGGAGGGTCGTTTGAAAAAGAAGATATGGATAAGGCGGTGCAGTGGGTAAATGAAATTTTGCCAAAAGAAAAACCAAGACATTTGCTTGGAATAGGGGAACCACTGGATTTATTTATGGCGGTAGAGAAGGGTTGCGACTTGTTTGACTGTGTTTCGCCTACGCGCATTGCTCGCAACGGGGGAATATATACAAAAGAGAGAAGGATAAATTTGATGAACGAAGAGTTTAGAGACGATTCAAAACCACTTGATGAAAACTGCGGATGCTATACATGCAAGAGTTATAGTAGGGCCTATATCGCACACCTGTTTCGTGCAAAAGAAATCCTAGCGTATACACTGGCTTCAATTCATAATATATATTTCATAGTACACATGGTAGAGAAAATGCGGGAGACAATGCTTACTGGTAGCTTTGATAGTTATAAAAAGGATTTTTTAAAAAAATATTATTAATGGTATAAAATAAAGACCCCGGGCCGACTTGCTTTCGCTTGTCGGGCCGGGGCCAGGCCACTATCTAGTGACTCAATCTACAAATTGCTTGCTTAGGGCAAATCGAGATGAGCGTTTGGTACCATGGGGAGAGTTCGTTGCAACTCGCCCAGGTGCACTAGACGAGGAGCGAACTACTCCTCTGAAGACGGCTCTAGCCTACTGGCGGGGTTTTGCCCGCTGGACCATCGAGCAATGGCCCCTTTTTCTTTTTCGTCTCCGTTGCAGTCTTCTTATATTGTAGCACCATATCGGTTTTATGTCAAGTATTTTTCAATATTACTTTTCATTTTATTAAAAAATGGCTCAAATAAAGACCATTTTCATTTCAATGAATATATTGTATAGTTGCAATATGAAATTTGAGATTAGGAGAGATTATGAACCAGCAGGAGACCCCAGCACCAAATGAATTCACGCTGCGGGCCCTCGCGATTTGGTGCGGGGCGAGAAGTGCTTGTATAAAATATTGTGATGTCCAATAATTTATTCAAAATAAATAGGCAGTATGCTCCGGCTGGAGACCAACCAAAGGCCATAAAGGCTCTGGTAGAGGGTGTAAAAAAAGGTTTTAAGCACCAGACGCTTTTTGGTGTGACTGGTTCTGGAAAAACTTTTACTGTTGCCAATGTTATCCAAGAAGTTCAGAAACCCACTCTTGTTATTGCTCACAATAAAACCCTTGCCGCTCAGCTTGCCCAGGAGTACAAAGAATTTTTTCCAAACAACGCTGTTCACTATTTTGTTTCCTACTATGACTATTATCAACCAGAGGCCTACATGCCGGTTTCTGATACATATATAGAAAAGGAAGCAATGATAAATGAGGAGATAGACAGACTTCGTCACGCTTCAACCCAGGCACTTCTAACTCGTAGTGATGTAATCATTGTCGCATCAGTTTCCTGTATTTATGGTCTTGGTTCACCAGTTGAATATGAAAAAGTTAATCTAAAAATAAGTAGTGGAGAGAAAATCTCTCGTGCTGAATTCATACGAAAGCTTGTTAATATTCACTTTGAACGAACGACGGCCGATCTCTCTCCGGGAATGTTTCGGGCAATAGGCAATATGGTAGAAATAATGCCAGTGTCAGAAAAAGTGATATATAGAATCGAGATTGAGGATGGAAAAGTTAAAGAAATATTAGTTATAGATGCTATCACACGAGAAATTTTAAAAACCACAGAAGCCTTTTTTCTTTTTCCCGCAAAACATTTCATATCAAACAAGGAACAAAACGAAAGGGCCTTCAAGACCATAAAGGCCGAGCTTACAACACGCTTGAATGAGTTGGAAAAGGATGGAAAGCTTCTTGAGGCGGAAAGACTTAAACGCAGGACTTCATACGACTTGGCCTTGATACGAGAAATGGGATACTGCAATGGAATAGAGAACTACTCCAGACATTTCTCTGGGAAAAAACCAGGTGAAGCTCCTGACACACTACTTTCATACTTCCCACACAATGAAGACGGCAGTGCTGACTTTCTGACTATCATAGATGAGTCGCACGTTTCTGTACCACAAATCGGTGCTATGAATGGGGGCGATGCTTCAAGGAAACAGTCTCTCGTTGATTTTGGGTTTAGACTTCCAAGCGCAAAAGATAACCGCCCACTAACTTTTGCCGAGTTTGAAAAGAGAGTTGGGCAGACTATATATACATCGGCTACACCAAGCACTTATGAAAAAGAGCATAGCGGACAAATAGTTGAGCAGGTTATCCGTCCAACAGGGCTTGTTGACCCAGTGGTGGATGTAAGACCGATAACAGAAAAAGGTAATTATAAGGGCCAAATTTTTGATTTCATAAGGGAATCAGAGATAGCAATAAAAAAGGGTGGGAGAGTCATTGCTACAACGCTGACAAAGAAGATGGCAGAAGATTTGAGCGAATACCTGAAGGAAAAGGGGATTCGTGCAGAATATTTGCATAGTGATATAAAAACAATACAACGAATAGAGATACTAACCTCCCTTCGTCGTGGTGAGTTTGACTGTCTTGTTGGTGTCAACCTTCTGCGAGAGGGCCTAGATTTGCCAGAAGTAACTCTTATTGGAATTTTGGATGCAGATAAGGAAGGTTTCTTGCGAAGTGATACATCGCTAATACAGATAATCGGCCGAGCTGCTAGAAATGTGGATGGTAGGGTTATTTTGTATGCAGACCACATGACCCAGTCAATCGAGAGGGCAATAGGGGAAACAAGTCGTCGTCGTGCATTGCAGGTGGCATACAACAAAGAGCATGGCATAACTCCAAAGACGATTATAAAAAAGATTCAAGATATAACAGAACAGATGAGAACCGAACATGCAAAGACGGTCAGTGGTTTACTTGAAATAGATAAGAAAATGTTTGAGAAGGATCGAACCAGGCTTATTAGACAGAAGGAAAAACAAATGGATGGAGCTGTAAAAATTTTGGACTTTGAGACGGCGGCCATATTGCGTGACGAGATTCTCGAGCTTCAAAAACTTATTACACAACCAAAACCTACAAAAAAGAAAAAACAAATATACGAATAACCGGTCAGCAACGGGCTGACCGGTTTGTGTTTCACTCGCGGACGTACAGGGGGTGCGATTTTAGTATGGAAGCAGATTTTTCCAGCTAAAATAGCGTAGGCGCAAGGTTCTTCCATGAATAATTGGAGCACCCCACTTGGTTAGAGACACCAAGAGTTTGTTATCTCGCTCCTTGATCGAGTGAACCCTGATTCCTTCCCACCTGTAGATTGTGGCAAAACACTCCATCCTCTTATGTCTGGTGGTTTTGTCGTCATCCTCGACGTTCCACCTAACATGCATTCCGATTTCCGGTATGCACTTATGCATGGCTACCTGCCTTTCGAGTGTAAGGTCCTGTAAAACATTATCACTTGCCTTGATGGTGTCAAATAGTCATGTGTGTTAATATCTCCCTATACACCCCATATATGAAGCCCATGGGAGTGTCTTTGCGTATCAATATGGTAAAAAAAGAAAAACAAGATTTAATCATTGTTAAAGGTGCACGCACCCACAATCTTAAAAATATCACTGTAGAAATACCACGAAACAAGATGGTGGTTTTTACGGGTCTCTCGGGTTCAGGAAAATCCTCTCTAGCCTTTGATACTATTTTTGCGGAAGGTCAAAGACGGTATGTTGAATCTCTGTCATCATACGCCCGACAGTTTTTACGACAAATGCAGAAGCCGGATGTAGATGAGATATCTGGACTTTCACCGGCTATTTCCATAGACCAAAAATCTCGTTCAAATAATCCACGTTCTACTGTGGCTACTATCACAGAGATTTATGATTACCTACGCATTTTGTATTCTCGAATTGGCCACCCACACTGTCTTGTCTGTGGAGATGAAATAAAAAAACTTTCAAACGAAGAAATAAAAAACTTTGTTCTAGAGAAGATAGATGTAAAGAAAAAACATTTGGCTGGTAGTACAAAAAAGATTCCACTCCCAATGTATGTGGAAGTATTTTCACCGATTGTTTCTGGTAGAAAAGGAGAATATTATCAGTTGCTTTATGACTTACTAGGTAAGGGCTACTCACATGTTTTGGTGGATGGGGTGAGAAAATCCCTACGAGACAGAATAGAACTTTCGAAGACCAAGAGGCATAGCATAGATGTCTTGGTTGATAGTATTTCTCTACTAGACTTTAAAACAGATGTTAAGGGTGCAGAAGAAAGACTTTCGGAAGATTTGGAGAAGGCTCTTCAGGAATCAGATGGAAAGGTTAAAATAATGTTTCGCGATGTGGCACAGGAATCCAATAAGGGTTATGTACCTGAAGAGTTTTTTATGTCATCAAAACTTTCCTGTCCGAAAGATGGATATTCCTACCCAGAAGTTGAACCAAGGTTGTTTTCCTTTAACTCCCCATATGGTGCATGTCCAGAATGTAATGGTTTGGGTACAAGGCATTTCTTCGGTAAGGAGCCGTGTCCCAAGTGTAACGGTGCGCGACTTCGTGAAGAAGCACTACATGTGACAATTGGTGGCAAAAATATTGTGGAACTGACAGCCATGTCTATAAGGAATGCATGTGATTTTGTGATGGGACTCAAGCTGACAGAGCGTGAGGTAAATATTTCAAAAGTGGTAATGCGAGAAATAGAATCTAGACTACTCTTTATGATAAATGTGGGTATTGAATATTTGTCACTAAACAGAAGGGCACACACTCTCTCTGGCGGAGAAGCCCAGCGCATTCGTCTTGCCTCACAACTTGGTTCTGGGCTTGTGGGGGCTTTGTATGTTCTAGACGAGCCAACAATAGGCTTACACTCTCGAGATAACGACAGGTTGGTTAAAACTCTTCTCAATCTTAGGGATTTAGGTAATACCATTATCGTGGTGGAACATGACGAGGATACTATTTTTGCTTCTGACTATATTGTTGATATTGGTCCAGGGGCGGGAATTCATGGTGGACATGTGGTGGTTTCCGACTATTTGGATGAGCTTATTACTGCGAAGAAAAATGACTCAGGTTCTGTTACCCTAGACTATTTGCGAGGGGACAAGGTTGTAGAAGTTCCCGAAGAGAGAAGAACATATCCTAAAGGTGAGCTTCAGATTCGCGGAGGAAAAATATTTAATATAAAAAATATGAATGTGGATATTCCGCTCGGCAGGTTTGTGGCTGTAACAGGGGTATCTGGCTCAGGTAAATCTTCTTTTGTTTATGAAATTCTTCACAGAAATCTACAAGCCAGATTTGAACGCAAATATAGGTCAGCAGAAATATATAACTGTAAAAGTTTTGTGGGTACAGAATATCTAGGCCGGGCAATTCTCATAGACCAATCACCGATAGGTCGTACACCTCGCTCAAACCCTGCAACATATACTGGAGCGTGGACATTTGTTCGTGATTTGTTTGCTGAATCCGCTGAGGCACGGGCCAGGGGGTGGAAGGCCAACAGATTTTCCTTCAATGTTAAGGGTGGTAGATGTGAGACCTGTCAGGGGAACGGAATGATAGAAGTGGAGATGCATTTTTTGCCCACTGTTTATGTTCCGTGCGATGTTTGTAAGGGAAAGAGATTCATGAAAGAAACCTTGGAGGTGCAATATAAAAAGAAAAATATATATGAGGTTTTGAAAATGACTGTGGAGGAGGCACTAAAGTTTTTTGAAGATATTCCAGCTCTGGCTGACAGGCTGAAGACTCTAGAGGAAGTGGGGCTTGGGTACCTAGAGCTCGGTCAGTCTGCCACGACTCTTTCTGGTGGGGAAGCCCAAAGGGTAAAAATTTCATCAGAACTATATCGTCCACACCTACAGAAAACTATATACCTTCTGGACGAACCAACTATTGGTCTTCACTATGAAGATGTAAAAAAACTGATAGAGATTTTGCAAAAATTGGTTAATAAAGGAAATACTGTTCTAGTGATTGAACACAATATGGATATTATAAAATCTTGCGACTATGTTATAGATATTGGTCCAGAGGGTGGAGAAGGTGGGGGACAGATTGTGGCAAAGGGTACGCCTGAAGAGGTTGCAAATAGTGAGAAAAGTTATACTGGAAAATATCTGAAAAAAGCACTCAAGCAATACAAAGCATATCGTAAATAGCGAAAGGGCCAGTTTCCTGGCCCTCGTGTCGGTGATGTGATCTCACTGACTGAAGATGTCGTCAATCTGCTGTCTGGACATGAATTCCTTCAGACAGCGTGAGCACGTTCCCGTTTGCCTCCCGCGGTATTCCTGGAATCCGACGTGTTTACACCTTACTTGAATAGTTTCAAGTGCAAGCTCGAGAACGCTGACGGTTTCTCTCGCTTCGTGGATCTTGCCAGAGATTACTCTGGCTACTCTGGCGTCTTCATCGATCTGTCCCGGCTTGGGCATCTCAACCTCCAATGAGAAACATTAAACCTTTTGCGTTGATTCGTCAAATTGAAACATAATTTGTATTATAACGAAATGAGCGCCGAGGGTTAGTCGGCGCCCGTAGTGTACGGTGTGACAGCGGGTGTCACTAGTTCTTGAGACTTCTGATGGCACTGCAGATTTCCTGAACTTCGATGTTCAAGAATGTCAGCACGAAGAACGCCGCAATCCCGGCAACACGGTTCTCCGTGGTCACACCAATCAAGACTCCAGTCACGACATTCACTGCGTGTAGGTATCCAAAGATGTCGGGCTTCTTCATTGTATTCCCCTCGGGCTTATCTGCCCACAAGACTGCTTGCGAGTCGCAACACGAGCCCAGCGACCAGCATGCCGAGCATGACGAACACAAAGCAGGCGACACCTTTCTCAACACTGTCGGTGAGTCCTCCCACCAACACGCCGAGTCCAAGACCGCCCAGAGCGCACGCAATGACGAGTGATCGAAACATACGCCCCCCTAGGGAAAGCATATAATAAATTGCTGGAAAGTCAAGCTCGTGGTATATTCTAGTAAAGTATGAAAATTGATTCTATAAAAAAAACGATATCAAAATTTCCCACAACACCCGGGGTGTATATTTTTAAGTCTAAAAGGCGAAAGGCGAAAGGTGCAAGTAAAATACTTTACATAGGTAAAGCTACATCTCTCCGTGACCGCGTAAGAAGTTATTTTAATCAAGATATTGTAAATACACGCGGTCCTTTGATAACCAAAATGCTGGACGGATTTAATGCTGTTGAATATATAAAGACCGATTCAGTCTTGGAAGCGCTTGTTCTAGAGGCCCACCTTATAAAAAAATATCAGCCAGAGGCAAATGTAAAGGAAAAGGATAACAAGAGTTTCAACTATGTAGTTATAACAAAAGACCTGCCCGCCCTCCCGAGGGTACTCGGTCGGGAGCAGGTGGGAGATTACCCACGAGTTCTCATTGTTCGTGGTAGGGATTTGCAGAATTACACAGGGTTACCCTATGTAGTGGCACATTCGTTTGGTCCGTTTCCTAATGGGAGTCAACTTAAAGAGGCAATGAAAATTGTTCGCAAGATGTTTCCTTTTCGTGATAAGTGCGAACCCCGTCCAAGGGTTCCCCTTGGACAGAACAAACCATGTTTCAATAGGCAGATTGGTCTTTGTCCTGGAGTCTGCACGGGTGAGATTAGTAAGGTTGATTATGCAAAACAGATAAAAAATATTGTTTTATTTTTACAGGGTAATAAAAAGAGGTTGATTAGTAGTTTGAATACACAAATGAAAGATTTGGCCAAGAAAAAAGAGTTTGAGAAAGCAAACCTTATTAAACATACACTGTTTACTCTAAATCACATTCAAGATGTTTCCTTAATAAAAGATGATGTAAAGAAAAACAGAATAAGTGACGGTGAGGTTTTTCGTATTGAATCGTATGATATAGCACACATGTCTGGTCAAAACGTGGTGGGTGTTATGACCGTCCTAGAAAACGGTGAACCACAAAAGTCAGAATATAGAAAGTTCAAAATAAGAGAAAATCCTGGTGTGGATGACACAAAGGCACTAAAGGAAGTTATAACAAGGAGATTGGCTCATATTGAATGGAGGTTTCCAGATCTTGTGGTTGTAGATGGTGGAAGAGCGCAAAAAAATGTCGTAGAGAGAATACTCGGGGCCAATGATGTGAAGATTCCAGTAGTCTCTGTAGTAAAGGATGAGAGACACAAACCAAAGGAGATTATGGGGGATAAAAGATGGTTAAAGCTTGAAAGGGAAATACTGCTTTCCAACAGCGAGGCGCACAGATATGCAATAAACTTTCATAAGCAATTAAGGGGGCGAATTAGATAATTTCTAATTTCTAATTAATCTAATTTCTAAACAATGGACAAACCCCACTGGGATATTTGTTATTGGGATTTATTTAGGAATTATGAATTAGGAATTAGAAATTCTCTATTATTCTATGCTAGAATAATTAGATGAATACTTTACCAACCTCGCTCAGAATCGGAGTTCTTCGTGGTGGACCATCACCAGAATATGATGTTTCACTCAAGACAGGAGCAAATGTACTAAAAAATCTTTCTCTTACTCACAACCCCGTAGATATCTTTATCTCTAAGGATGGCAAATGGCATATGAACGGTATAGAGCGCTCGCCAGAAAGGATTCTAAAAAATGTTGATGTAATTTTCAACGCATTGCACGGTAAGTTTGGTGAGGATGGTCAAGTTCAGGAAGTACTAGATTGTCTGGGTGTTCCACATACCGGTTCTGGAAGAATGGAGTCGGCTGTATCTATGAATAAATGGCTAACCAAAGAAAGAGCTATTTTGGCTGGAGTAAAAACACCTGTTGCGATGCTTGTTCGCCAGACTGATTCACTTGCTGTGAGAGCAAAGGAGGTTTTCAATTCTATTCCGCATCCGCTGATAGTAAAACCGGTTTCTGATGGGTCATCCCTTGGTCTCCATAAAGTAGATTCGTATAGTGAATTACTTTCTGCTCTTGAATCTGTCTTGGCTGAACATGACTCGGCAATAGTTGAGGAGTATATTGATGGACGACAAGCTACTTGCGGAGTTATAGAAAACTTTCGGGGACAGAAGGTATACACTCTGCCTTCAATAGAAATAACTCCTCCGGGAAAAATGTTGGACTATGCTTCAAGGTGTAGCGGGGAATGCAGAGAGATTTGCCCAGGAAACTTTTCAGAAAAAGAGAAAAAGGAGATAGAAAAGGTGGCAAAGCTAATGCATGAGAGGCTTGGACTTAAGCACTATTCTTGCTCGGACTTTGTTGTTTCTCCAAAACGAGGCGTCTATTTTATGGAGACGAATAGTTTACCTAAACTTCACGAAAATTCATTTTTACCAAAGTCTCTCAAGGCAGTGGGAGTGGAGGTAAAGGAGTTTCTACAGCATCTCTTGCATTTAGCTGTTAATAGGAGTGGCATCATGCCGTAGTTGTTCGTTTTGCTTGTGCGAATAATAAATTTTTGGTAATCTATTCATGCTAGTGAATGTATTGGGCCTTTAGCCCCTCACCCAGAAATCATGCATTATGTTTATGTGATAAGAAGCGTAGAATTAAAGGAATTGTACATCGGACAGACAAATGATCTTAAACGGCGTTTTGTTGAGCACAATGAAAGAAAGAATGTTTCAACGAAAAACAAAGCACCGTTTAAGCTCGTTTACTACGAAGCTTACCAGTCCAAATCTGATGCTAAATATCGCGAGAAGCAGTTGAAGCGACACTCACAAGCTTACGCTGCTTTGAAAGATAGAATTAAGAATAGCATTATGATTTCTGGGTGAGGGGCCTTTAGCTCATCTGGCAGTTGCGTAGCAACATTAATAAACAGCCACCTCATTTGATTGCAAATGAGTAATGAGATAAACTCGATCAAGTTGATAGTAAAATAATAATATTGGGCCTTTAGCTCATCTGGTAGAGCACCTCATTTGCAATGAGGGGGTAGCAGGTTCGAGTCCTGTAAGGTCCACCAAAATAATCCGCTGCAAGGCGGATTTTTTGATGGGCCTTAAGGAAGCTCTGGGGGAGCTTCCGTCAGGACTCGAAAACCCGTGATAACTTTTTATGAGCTTGCGAAATAAAAAGTAGAACGGGTGTACAGAATCTGTAAGATTCGAGATTCCTGTAAGGTTCACTTGATTGACAGATATAATCTTTCGTGATAGGATATAATTTATAACCTGTTCCACAAAGGAGTTCACCAATGATTGACAAGAGCAAGGTTGGCCAACTGGCGCTGGAAATCGCTGAGCGGGTGAAGGCCCTTCGACAGCTCGTTAGGGACGGCGCGACTGATGGCAACCTCGACGATTCGATTCTCGCTCATGAGGTCTTCATGATTGGAACCGCAACGAAACGTCTGGCGGAGAAGTGCGACGTCGAAATACCATGACGCCTTAGGGTCGCGGGAAGCGCGGGACATCGAGTCTCACGTCCCGCGACTTTTCATTTACATAAATTAATTCCAATCTCATATTGTAATAACAACTTTAAATAACTAGTAGCTAAACTATATTTTAATAAAGCAAAGCTCTCAAATACCCAGCTTTCTATCTGATTCCAACTTTTTGATACGATGTCCACCAGTTCCAATCTGTAACATTTTTGCTTTTGTGACGGCATCATAAGCATAATATGAATGATTCACAAACAGGTTTTAAGGATATAGTTTTGGCTGTAGTAGTCGTAGCAATTATTGTCGCGATAGTATATTTATCCTTCACCTCATATTATCAAAACAATTTTAAGACAATAGAAACAGCAAGCGCTTCAACTGTCATTTCAGCAATCACTGATGCTGAGGCAAGACAACAGTTGGAATCTGCCAACACCTGCAATTATCCATACAACTGGGACAGAAGCGATTGCGTGAACGATCCGGAACCCAAAACAAGTTTAAAGGGTATTCAGCAGGCAGTGCTCACTGAAGTTATTAATTTCAAAAGAGCATGCGATGCATGGACGGGAAGCGGTGGTGTTTGCAACGTTGCAGTGACGGGTGGTACTGAAACCAACGCCAATCATGTGGGAGGTCCTTGTAGTCATTTGACTGGTGATAAGGCAGACATTAGTAATACTCTTTCAGTTAATAATTATATCTTAGCTAAGGATTCGGCAGGTAACTATGTAAACTTTACTGAAGATGGCTACCGCAGTAACGGTATAGCATTATATAAAAATAACACTACTGGAGTCACATACGCCAAAGAGTCCAATCACTGGGATATCGGCGGGGTGGGCTGTTCAAAGTAGAGATGGTGGAATGAGAGTACCGTAGAGATACTTGACTGACATTTTAATTTATTGTTTTTATATGTAAAAAGCCCCGTGTGCCGTGCGACCGTTCGCACAAACACACAGGGCCTCGATGGGGGTGTAGGGGTAGGACTACGTCTTACGATTGTCCCCACGCAATGCCGCGGCCGTGTTGAGAGCATCGATGTACTCGTGGAACACCTCGTCCACCAGCTCGACGTAGACCAGGAGCAGTTCATCCGCATTCACGCGTGGGCTGAGCCCAGCATTGTTGTTGAGGAGCGAGGCTTCTTCTTCAAGCCCACTCATCGTCGACGTGGCGTTGAGTGTGATGCCCGCCTTCTGAATCCGTCCCTTGACGAAGGCTCTCAGTATCTGACTCTGTCTGTCCGGCATGGACCTTCTCCTTGGTATGGAACTAGATTCGTGAGGTTCGGATTGAACTCCATGAATCTAGTTCTCCTACAATAGTTATACATGAAACACATGAAATGTCAAGTGTTAGCTAGTCTATAATTTGTTATAATATTAGTGTAAATAGAACCTTGAAAACATGCTTTGGAACCTCTTTTCTTCTTTCTCAATCTAAACAATTTGGTTGAAAAGGGAGAGGGGGGCAGTCTGACGATTAGTCAGCGTGTTGTGTCTCGTCCACACAGCATCCAAGCTTCTCTCAACCATTACTAACATGAAAATTCTAAGGGTTATGGGGCTTGGATTACTAATCATCACACTCAAGTTCCTTGTCCCAAAAATCTTTATGGGACTCGAGAACACGCTCCTCGTGTTCTTTGAGACCATACAGACGATACTTGCCCACGGCAAGTCGTCTATGACTGCGGGACTCGTCCTACCGAGTCTTCCGTAGTCAAACAAAAACCGGCACCCTTGGGTAGCCGGTTTTCTGTTTATTATGCTGTGGGTGCTACTGGGGTCGGGCTGGGTTCAGTGGGTGATGCTACCGGGTTTTTTATATCCTCATAGAACTTTGCAGTTGAGACTTGGATATAAGGGATAAGCCACAAAAGACCAATTCCTAAAGTGAATATACAAAGTATGCCCCAACCTAAGAATCGTAGAGTTAGACGGAAAAGCTTCCATTTGTATCCCATCATCATTTTTTTACTCATTTTTATAGCTTCACGAGCTCCTACAGAAGTATTATCAGCAAGAATATAAAAGGCCATGGAATACGACAGGCCGGCAATTATTCCTGGAATTATAAGAAGCAACATCCATAGTATTGTGAATACCATGATAAGAACCTGCGTTGCAAGGGCAGTACCATACCGCCTAAAACCCTCAAAAATCTGCTCAAACCTTGGGTTTTGGTTTCTTGATATTGAAAGAGAAAAAATAATGAGGCCGAGATTAAGTGGTCCAGTAATTAGTATACCCAAAAGTCCACCTGCTTTTGGTATAGATTGGACTGCCATAGTTATTAGGGCGTAGACAAACATTGTTCCAATTGCTAAACCCCACTTGCCCGAGAGTGACTCTCTTGCTTGCTTCATTAATATTGAATTCCTTGTGTTCATGTTTATTATTTTAATAATTAATTTACTCAAATATTATAACACATTCTATATTTTTTGTTGACAAGGCTCTCTCGTGCTGTAATCTTACAACAGAGTAAACTGCGAATATATGGAGGACAAGGTGGAAGCCAAATTCACTGGAAGATGGGATGACCTTCTCATCGCCATGGAAAGGTGTGTTGAAAACTGTGGGGTGATGAGGGTAGCCCTTACAGATGGTGAGTATAAGCGTCTTATGAACCCGTCAGCGATGGATGAACTTCGAAGAAGAATGTCTACCGAACTCTCCGAAAGAGTCATGCTCCAGATGGAATGGTCGGGGATGTCGCCCATGTTGCGGGTTTACAGCACTGTTCAAAGACCAGCACGATGATAGTGTGGGAGAACCGTACCTCTACTGTGGATGTACGGTTTTCTCGTATATTGTTGAAAATAAAATTCAGAGTGTTATAATTTATATATTAAAAACTAACTTATAAATATGGATATCACAATTTTAGTATCAAAGATATTGGGAATATATCTAGTGATTAGTGGTTTGTTCCTTATTATAAAGGGTAAGTCAGTTCCTCATTTATTGAAGGATTTTTTTGACCACCCAGCTATTGTCTATCTCACAGGAATAATATTGATTTTCTTGTCCTCAATGTATCTCATTCAATATAACATTTGGGATGGGACGTGGAAGGTTTTGGTTACTATTTTTGCCTGGATAGTGATGTTGAAGGGGCTAACTTATATATTTGCACCACATGCATTGAGCGAAGCATCAGTCAAAAAGTTTAGGGGCATGTTTGGCGTTTATGGTCTTATAGCCATAGTCGTTGGATTGTATTTGTTTTTCATAAGCTAGGCCTTTCTGGTCTACTTGTTTACGAATTAAGCTAAGTATTATATAATAGCTCTATTAACATTTAAGAATCCTAAACCAAATATTTTGGTCGGACAAATAAAAACATGGATATGAAAGCTTTGTGTATGAGATGTAGAGATGCTAAAAACAAACCTACAATGCAAGTTATGTTGGATCCAAAGGTTACAGAGAAGAATAATAGATATTCTGCGAAAGGTAAGTGTGCAAAATGTGGAGGAAACATGTTCAAGTTTCTTTCAAAAGAGGATGCAGGTAAGTTGAAGAAATAATATATAATTTTAAGGTTTTACCACAAAAAAGGTTGCCAAACGGCGATCTTTTTTGTATATCCACAGAACTGGAACTAAAAGCTGGTAAACAAATGTTTAACTGTGTTAGAATGTCTCATGTATTTATCTAATAGAATTAGAGAGGATTATTAGCACTAAGATTATAATATGGATAAAAATAAAATAGTTTCTATCGTTGTCGTTATTGTTGTGTTGGTTGTATTAGGTTTTCTTATGTTTAAAGGAGACGGTAAATTAAGGATTGGTGGTGAAGAAAAAGTTGCCACAGTAAATGGGGTTGCTATTACAAAGACGTCCTATGACACACAGCTTGCTACTGCTGTAGCTTCTTACAAGGCACAAGGAATAAATACAGACGACGCAACACAGCTTGCCCAAATCAAGGCTCAGGTTTTAAACGACCTTATAAATAACGAGTTAGTTAATCAGGGCATTGTCAGTGCGGGGATTAAGGTAAACGACGAAGATGTTGAGAAGCAATTTGCTGATATCACTACGCAAGCTGGTGGAGCAGAAAACCTTAAGGCAGAGTTAGTGAAGGTCAATATGACAGAGCAAAAACTTAGAGAAAATATAGCAAAGCAGTTTGCTATTCAGATGTATTTAGAAGCAAACATTGATACAAAATCAATTGTTGTATCTAATGAAGAGGTGACACAGTTCTACAATGACTACAAGGCAGCACAAGTTTCGGCATCCTCAACAATAAAGGTTCCAGCTGAAAAAGAATTAGCAGACCAGATAAAGCAACAGATTATTGCAAACAAACAGCAGACAATGATTAATGATTTTCTTACTACACTTAGAAGTAAGTCGGAAATTGTATTGTCTGAGTAATTCCAACTTACAGACACAAACTGAAAGCCACCCTTCTGGGTGGCTTTTGATTTCTATCTATACTTTAATTATATGTGCGAAATTTAGGGATTTAGTGATTGTAACCTTGTCCCCAATATTTAGCTCGATTTGGCCATTTTGATTGTCAGCAAATACCACAGCGGGACCTCGGGTTATTTCTAGTTCAATCTTTGCATCTTCCTTCAAAATCATGTGGTCAGAACGCTCCGTACTGTTATTGAAAGCCAAACCAATTCCAACCTCAAAGAAACTATCTGTTATTGAGCGGTAGTAGCCTGTAGAACCAAATGGTGTGGCCACAACAACTCCGTCACCAATCACCTCATGGCCTATTTGCCTATCATTTACAATAAGCTTGTACCTAATAGCGTGTCTTGCATCATGGTTGTGGACTATAATCTCATTTAAAGCGAGGAGAGTTTGGTGCTTTGCTTCAACTACGAGTTTCCAATAGTCCAAGGTAATATATTCTCCGTCAGATACTTTTTCGAGCACCTCACTGTTTTCAAAAGGTGAACATAGTTTACATATACGACTGTTTCTCAATATTATTTTTGGTATTCCAGGGTATTTTTCCTCGGATTGCATAACTGTCCCGTCTCCACCATAACTTACTACAAAATCAGGATTTTCATGAACAACAACAAACCCCTTTTCCTTAACAAGTTTGGAGATGTTGTCTATCTCTTTACCAAACAGTACTACTTTGTTTTTCATCGGTCTCTAAATTATATCATAACCTCCATATAGCTTTTGAGTTTTAACACACTCTGTTATAATCATGAGATGAATACAATTAGCCAAGAAAATAGTCAGCACGATAACAGTTTTATATTAAAAGATATTTTTGTCATTGCAGTAAGCATTTCGTTCGCTATATTTCTGGCTAATACCAATTTCCTTGTGAATGTACTCACAAAAACCAAAGAGCTGGAAGTGGTTGGAAGCTTTGTTGCTGGAATGTTTTTTACATCTATTTTTACAACCGCACCCGCCATTGCTACCCTGGGCGAGATATCACAAAGCTACTCAGTACTTCTGACCGCTCTCTTCGGTGCAATGGGAGCAGTTCTCGGTGACCTGATTATATTTAGATTTATTAGAGATAGATTTTCGGACCACTTAACGGAGCTTGTTAAACATAAAGGATTTAAAAAAAGAACAAGGGTCTTATTTCATTTAAAGGCTTTCAGGTGGATAACCTTTCTTCTGGGTGGGCTAATCCTTGCCTCTCCTTTTCCTGACGAAATAGCTATAAGTATATTTGGTTTTCTACATGTAAAGACCACATGGTTTATTCCAATCTCCTTCGTGTTTAACTTTGTTGGTATAGTGCTTATCGGATTAGTTGCGACTGCAATTTAGTTTGCTATAAGTATCTTTGTATATTTTTCTTGTGTCCCTCGTATGTAGATGAGCAGTGGATTTGTCGGTTCTTGTCGTGCAGATAGAACAAGCAGTTTGTTTTCTGTGGATTGTAGGCGGCTTCTATTGCAGACAGGCCTGGGTTAGCAATCGGAGCTGGTGGCATGCTGTATATGTATGTATTAAAGAGGGAATCAATTTTTTTATCCTCTGGATTAACTTGTGGCCACCACAAATCTTCATCACCTTTGGCGTATTGGAGAGTGGCATCAATCTGGAGTTTCATTCCTTTGAAAACCCTGTTCCATATTATTCCAGAAATTAGCTTCATGTCGGACTTACTTCCAGCCTCTCTTTGTATAAGAGAAGCGATAATAAGGGCAGTATTTTCGTTTATTATCTTGGTTGTTTTTGCCTTTTTCACTGAACCTACCTTTTTTCTGTATTCATCTGTCATTGTCTTACTGACAACCAAAGGGTCGCTATCTTTGTGTATCAAATATGTTTTTGGAAAATATTGACCCTCAAAACTTTCTTTTGCATATGCGAGATGGGCATTATTGAAATCATTTCTCTGGTTTTCATCCCATCCGAATTTATTGACCAAAATATCAACAACCTCTTCCTTTCTTAGCCCCTCCTTGATTTGAATCACTTTTACAGAAGGGTTTGCGAGGTTTTCATAAAACGAGAGTGAGGAGAGTAGGCGCCAGTCAAGATTGTATTTGTACATAAGCCCAACTAAAACAGCCAGAGAAACCAGAAAAAGTGTTATTACATACTTAAGCTTCATGTTGCTATACACTATATCACATAGTATAGTGGTGGTAAATTTAATTTTTTAACACATTTACTATGTCAATGAAAACTTTTTTAATGAAAAAAATGATGGCCTCACAGCTTAAGGGTGTTCCACAGGCCGAGCAGGATAAACTGCTATCCATGATAGAAAAAAATCCAGAACTGTTTCAGAAAATAGCACTTGAGGTGCAGGAAGAGGTGAAAAAGGGCAAGGCTCAAATGACAGCCACAATGGATGTGGCCAAAAGGTATGAGTCTGAATTGAAGGGTCTAATCTAAATAGTGGAACATAATTTGCAAGAAGTAATCAACAGGCGTTGATTTATTATATGCTGTGTCTATGTTATTATTTATAGAGTTAATATTTATCAATAATAAATTTATATGGAAGAAAAACAACAATACACCGAGATTATGACTGAAATTATAAAAAAACAGTCGGTTATTTTGGGTCCAGAAATTGCAGTATTAAAAGCTCGTAGTGTTAGTGGTTTAGTGGTCGAAAATGATGGTAGGGTTAGTGAGGTGGGTGAAAATCCTCAAGCAACTCTTCAGAAACTTGTTGATCAATACGTTGAACTATCAGGTCAAATAGTAAAAAACGCTCTTGGGTCAATCTTTGCAAAGTATCCTAACCTTGACCTGGATAATAAATAAAAATTATGGAAACAATTATCACTCTTGGTTACTATGTTTCTTCCTTAAGTTTTCTTTTGGCCTCCATCATCACAGCCCTAGCTGTGCGAAAATTTGGAGAATCTACGCTTGGATCAATTTTTTCTTACCTTTTTATTGGTACTGAAATAATTTTTGTTATTACTGTTTTTCAGAAGCTTGGTTCAGACTTTTTCCTTATTTCAGAAGCATCCGTGGATATATGGGTGCACATTATGCTTTATTTGGCACTATTTTCGTATTACTTTGGATTCAGAGCTCTTGTGGGTCTTGTTGGCAACTCAAGTGTAGCAGTTAGTAATCCTGGTCATGAGGGTGGAAAAACGTGGGGAATTTTTGCCATTGTAATGCTTGTAATAATATTTATTCTTCCAAACAAGCTTGAGTCATTTATAGGAGCTTATACAGGGTCTCTTTTGGCTGGCTATGGTTTTCATTATTATCTTGCATGTCTGTGGGCTGGTATGGCTGGAACATTTCTAATTCGTGTAAAAAAATATCTTGGACAAATAGGTAGAGCCATTGCAAATCCAATGACTGTGGCAATCTGGACCCTAGCCGTAATGGAATTCTGGAGCTTGCTCGCTAAAACATGGAAGGTTGTTGATCTCTCGCCAAGTAGTATTGAGGGTGTAGAGAAACTATTTCTGATTATCGCTTCTGTTTCTGTAACATATGGAGCCTTGCATTTGAGATCGTTGGCAAAGGTGTAGCAAATATATAACCGTATTTTTTCTACAAACAATGACATTAACCTCGATTTTATTCTTCATTTTAGTTGGCGGTTTAGCTGTCAGTATTTACCATCTCATAAGTGACTATAGGGCCAAACAAGCCTTATTCAAGAGAGAAGAAGATATAAGTAGAAGGATGTACGAGCTTTCTATTCTCAAAGAAATTGGGGATAGGGTTGGGTACTCACTTGATGTACAACAAATAATAGATGTCATTATCAATACACTGGGTCAGCTCATAGACTATTCAGCTGTGTCATACATGCTTTTCGGGCAGGAAAAGATTATTTTTAAGATTCATCTCGAAAAATCTGTGCACAGAGGCTTTATTGATGATATCAAGGGTAGAATGCTTGGTTCCCTGTCGGCACTTTTAGACCGGGAGTTTAGTGAGAAAAATATTAAAGAAATAATATCTGGTGCGATTATTATAAATGAGCTTAATGAACCCGTTAGGTCTTTTTTCAACATTCCACTAGTTATTGATGAAAAGGTGGTTGGTGTTTTGACCATCGCTGACACAAAAAGTGGCTTATACAAGGAAGAGGAGATGACTATCCTCTACAAAATCATCCAGCAAGCTTCAAAGGCAGTTACAAGTCTGCAAGGAGTAATAAAAACAGAACAAGCAAAAGTTAATGCCATGATGGAAAGTATGGCTGATGGAGTAGTTATGACAGACACAGACTACAGAATACTTGTTGCGAACCCTAGTGCCAAATCAATCATCGGATTGTCTGCAAAAGAGAGCATAACCATTTTTGATTTTATTGATAACCTGGAAGGGAAGTTTGATATGAGAGGTAAGCTAGAAGAGAGTGTTAAGCTAGATAAAGCATTCAAGTCAGATGAGGTTCTAATAAAAGACAAGTTTTACAAAATTTTTGTTTTTCCTGTAAAGACGAGTACAGTTGGGGCGTCTGGTGGAAAAGATATTATAGGGGGGGTTGTTATTTTTCATGATGTCACAGCGGAGAGAGCAATAGAGCAGATTCGGGAGCAGTTTACGTCTATGATTGTTCACGAACTACGCACACCACTTTCTGGTATAAATAAAATCAGTGAGCTTCTACGGGACGGTCAGGATAAAATAGAGAAGAAAGATTTTGATGAATATGTAAAACTTATTAACACAGATAGTTCAAGTATGCTTGAACTGGTCAACGATATTTTGGACATTGCCAAGCTTGAAGCTGGGAAGTTTGATATCAAAAAGGAGCCAACCGATTTGAGAAAAATAGTTGATAATCGTATTGATTTCTTCAGGCCTAGCGCAACCGATGCAAAGCTGTCCCTAAATGTAGTTTATGACAACGAGATGCCTGCCTTGGTGCCCATAGACCAGGCCGGAATAAAACAAGTATTGAATAATTTAATCTCTAATTCTATAAAATTTACCAAGGCAGATGGTTCTGTGGAAGTGCTAGTTGTACATCATAAGGCAGACTCAAAAATTACAGACGAATTCACTAGATTATCATGTAAAACTTCAGTTCCATTACATGATGAAAGTTTTGTCGGTTTTCCAGAATCAATCATTGTAGCTGTCTCCGACACAGGCTCTGGTATTGAAGAGAATAATATCAAGGAATTGTTTAGTAAGTTTAAGCAACTAGGTAACAAGTCAGAGACGGGAGTTAAGGGTACAGGTCTGGGATTGGCTATTGCAAAAGGTATCGTTGAGGGTCATGGTGGAACTATTGGCGTCGTTTCAGAGGCAGGAGTTGGGAGCGTCTTTTACTTTGTGTTACCATTATAGATAAGTTAATAATAACTATTACAATAATTATGAAGAGAATATTAATAATTGATGATGATACAACTTTTCAAAAGACAATGACTACGAAATTGCAGTCGTTCTCTTACGATGTTGTATCTGCAACAAACGGTGAGGATGGGCTAAGGATGGCCTTATCAGAAAAGCCTGACCTAATATTACTAGATGTAGTAATGCCAAAGCTAGATGGGCTGGGATTTCTAAGGAGGCTCAATCAAAATAGAAATGCTCCAAAAGTTCCAATCCTAATAACATCAAATATTTCGGC
This sequence comes from Candidatus Zambryskibacteria bacterium RIFOXYD1_FULL_40_13, assembly GCA_001824295.1. Taxonomy (GTDB): domain Bacteria; phylum Patescibacteriota; class Minisyncoccia; order Phycocordibacterales; family DATDWN01; genus C7867-006. Next base: position 50,519 of record MHWY01000002.1, read on the forward strand.
TACGGACAAGATAGGTGAGGGGGTAGCTCTAGGAGTTAGGGGTTATATTATTAAATCTGACGAAACTCTAGACACAATCATTAAGGAGGTTGAGGCTGTTCTTAATCCCAAATAACTAGTAAACAATAAATCCCATGAAAAAAATTCTTATCATTGATGACGATGAAATTTTCCGAAAAACAGTGAACGACTCACTTACGAATGCTGGGTATCTCATAGTTGAAGCAAAGGATGGGGAGGAAGGGCTTCTAGTGACAGAGAAAGAAAAACCGGATTTGATTCTCCTTGATTTAATGATGCCTAACATGGGGGGAATGAATTTTCTTAAGGTCCTGCAAAAAGAAGGGACAGAAAACAAAATACCAATCCTTATTTCATCAAACTTTACCAGCCCTAATCCAGTGGAGGAGGGAATTGCTCTTGGTATTCGTGGGTATATAATAAAGTCTGACGAGTCACTAGAGACTATCACTACAGCTATTAATTCAATAATCGGTAAGTAGTTCTAACCAATATGAAAAAATATTATAATTTTCCGACCATTCTTGCGGTGGTCTTTGCTGTTGGGCTGGTGGCTATGAGTCTATATGCCACAAGGTGTCATGGGGAGGGGTGTGTTGTAGATAATAATGTTAAAACAGAACAACCAGTCTCTATTAAAATGAATCCCGAAATTATAAAAAAACAAGTTGAGAATAATGAAATAGTACTTCTCGATGTCAGGGAAGATTCGGAGTGGAACGATGGCCACATAAGTGGAGCTATGCACATTCCACTAGGAAATATAAATGAAGAAACGATAACAAAGATTGAAAAAGGTAAGCCCTTGTATGTTTACTGTAGGTCAGGACGAAGAGCGGGAGAAGCGGTTATTAAATTAAAAAGTCTAGGATTCAATGATGTTACAAATCTTGGTGGAGTTTTGGATTGGCAGGAAAATGGCGGAACTCTAGTCGTGGAATAGGTTTTGTAAATTTTACTATCTCTCACTTTTTAGGTATTGTTACAGAATGAGTTTATCAATCGGTATTGTCAGGGCGTAACAAGTAAGTTTATTCCCTTCAGATTCGAAGTCCCGTTACCGAAACTTGTCTTAGGTAGACCCAAAAAAATTTTATGAAAGAAAAGACTAAGAAAAAAATTAAAGATAATCTGGCAGCGGTTAAGGAAATGGCTATTGACTTGGGTATTAGATCCATTGACTTACTTGACGCTGCTGTGTGGACTAGTCCCGAAGTTGCGTTGTTTAGTGTTGCGAATTTGGGCAGGTCCTTTTTAAAAGACAGGCTGGAGAAAATGTTTGGGGAGGTTCGAAAGGAACGAGAGGCTAACAAAATAGACGAAGAGGTTTTGTGTTCTGAAAAAACAACCCACGCAATTTTGGGTCTCACAAAATTCATGGTGCAACAGAATCCGGACTCAGAGGTATGGAATACGGCGAAGAAGATTTTTATGCGAACATTGCGGAAAGAAACAACAGAACAAGAAAGAACATCGTTGTACAGTTATCTTGACCTATGCCAGGAGTTGAGTGGAGCAGAAATAATGATTCTCGCTGGTGCTTACAGAATCTACAAGAATGTTGAAACCAATAAATATCCGACTGATTTGAAGTCACATCACACTAGACGTCGATGGGCTCAAGAAGTAGCTGAATTTGTTGGGTATAAGACAGAGGAGGAGGTCCTACGATATGAGGAGAGTCTGGCAAAGCAAAAACTCATATATCCCAGTGAATTTATAAATGGCAACGAGCGGGGTGATTGGACAGCGCCTGGCTATGCCCACAGACTTACCGCACTAGGAGTAAATTTTTCTAAATCTCTTTCATCTAACTAAATATGTCTAGCACTAAACAATCAATCGGGATAGTGTGGACAATAAAACAATGAGGAGAAGCGGAAGATTGGGTGAGACACTGGATAAGAAAGGTAAGTATGTGCCTTTTGGTATTAAGATTGAATTACCTCACCACTCAGAAGGGGAATTGGTTATGGATTTATGAAAAAGAAGAAACCCTGTTCATAATGGGATTGCAAATTTTAATTTTTGTAATATAATTTTAATGTGCTTATCTTCAACTGTTCGCCAAACTGGCACTGCTAATCACAGATTCAGCTCAACGAGCCATTGCAAGACGAGAGAAGATGAACGCAGACAACGCTACAACTTGTAGCACTCTCTGTTCTGAACATTCAATGCATCGCATGTGAATCATCTCGTGTTTAAATAGAAGTAATGAATAAAGGCCTCTCGGCCTTTATTGCGTATTTACTCAATTGTATGACAAAGAAAAAATATAAAAAAGATTTTCGTGAGGTTCTTGATGGCTTGCTTTATGCATGGGAGAAACTAAGACGACACCCTAGAAAAAATACTAAAGGAAGTGATAATGAGACAATAAATACTTTTTCAAAAGACTACACTCTGAATCTTTTAGATTTAAAAAGAAGACTTTTGGAGGGAAAATTTAGTTTTGCTCCTCTGAGAAGAGTTATGGTTGAAAAAGGCAGAGAAATATTAGTTTATAGAGTAGAAGAAAGAATTCTCGCAATTTCCATTCTGCACGCTGTATTTCCTCGTTTAGAGCATTTAAATTCTAACCATGATTTTTCTCGGAAAGGATTATATATGGTGGAAAATGAAGAAGAAATTGACGAGCCAGAATTTGAAGGTACTCCTTTGGCAGTAGAAAAAATTCAAAACTATTTAAAAGAGGGGTATATATGGGTGTTCGAGGCAGATATAAAGAAGTTTTTTGACAATGTTCCCAAACAAAAGATATTCAGTCTAATTAAAAGGCATATTACTAATAAACAGGTTCTAGAATTAATAAGACAAATAATTTATTTTGATGTAGAACCGTCTTCTGGTAAGGATGCAAAGGAATATGGACCTCACAAAGGGGTAGCTCAAGGCTCTTCATTGTCTCCACTACTTGCGAGTATTTATTTATACGACTTCGATATGTATATTTGCAGTATGTCAGATGTAAAGTTAGTAAGGTATGTGGATGACTTTATAGTTCTTTGTAAAGATGAGAATACCGCCATAAAAATGTATGAGATAGTAAAAAAGAAGTTGAAAGATATGGAGGTAGATATTTATGAACTAGGAGAAGTGCATAAAACAAGTGGGTTAGAAAAGACAAAAATTACACTTGCACGCGGGTATGGTGCAAAATCCTTCGATTTTCTTGGGTTAACTTTCAATAATACAGATGTTGATATAAGCCAGAAAAAGAAGGATGAGATTGATAAAAAAATAAAGGAAATTATTCACTCACCTGGAGTTAATTTTCTAAGAAAAACTAAAAGTATCGAATCTAGATTGAACGGTTACATTGACCATTATAAAAAAGCACATTACAGTAGAACAGTCGCTTCTCTTGTTAAGATTATTAATTTCGCAGAAAAAGAATTGAGAAGCCACTATATTACTATCTACACAAAAATCACAAACAGGCACCCATTACGCAAATTAACCCCGGAAATTGGAGACAGGTTGTTTAGGTTTATGGGCATTGATTTTGCACACCTTGAGAGAGAAGTTAAAAAACCAATAACTACCCATCGTCCATGAGGACAGAGGTGTGCATTGCGGAGTCCCACAGTCATATGAAATTTGAAAATGAAGCTTGATTTTTTCTTTAAAATAAGCCATATTTAATAGCAAATGAGTCAGCTTAGCATCGGCATTGTGGGTCTACCAAATGTGGGGAAGTCCACACTTTTTAATGCACTAACAAAGAAGGCTGTACCAGCCGAGAATTATCCTTTTTGTACCATAGACCCATCCGTGGGTATTGTTCCTGTGCCAGACGAAAGGCTTTGGAAACTTTCCGAACTTTCTAAATCAGCCAAAACCATTCCGGCCGTTGTGGAGTTTGTTGATATCGCAGGGCTTGTCAAAGGTGCTTCAGAGGGGGAAGGTTTGGGCAATAAATTTCTTTCAAACATTCGTGAGGTAGATGCTATCGTTGAGGTAGTTCGTATTTTTGATGATGACAAAATAATCCATGTGCATGGGGGGATTGACCCCATTTCTGATATTGAGGTTATAAATTTTGAACTTATTTTGGTTGATGAGGAAACAGTAGAAAAAAGACTATCAAATCTACAGAAGGATATAAAAGCCGGCAAAAAGGAAGCGGTTTTTGAAGGTGAGGTTTTGGCGAAAACTTTGGCTCATATAAAGCAAGGAAAGCTGGTGAATAGTCTAGAACTAGATGAAAAAGAGAGACTGGTTGTGAAGATGCTCAACCTCCTTACTTTCAAACCAATAATGTATGCACTGAATAAAAAAGCTGGTGGAAAAAACTTAGATGAGCTAAATGATGATAGATACAAGAAACTTCTGGAATTTTTCAAAACAGAGAAAGCACAGTGGGTAATAATTGATGCGGGAATTGAGAATGAACTAAAAGACCTGGAGGGGGAAGAAAAAGAGATGTTCAGGAATGAACTTGGTGGGAAGGATGACGGTATAGATAGCCTTATAAAGGTCGGCTACACCCTTTTAAACCTGATTACATATTTTACTACTGGAGAAGACGAATCAAGGGCCTGGACTGTTATACGCGGTTCCACGGCACCTGTAGCTGGCCAAGCCATACATACAGACTTTAAGGATAAATTTATCCGTGCCGAGGTGGTGTTTAATCAGGACCTGCTTTCTTCTGGTTCATACGCTACTGCTCGTGAGAAGGGGCTTGTTAGGACTGAAGGCAAGGAATATGTGGTGAAAGATGGAGATGTTATTGAGTTTAAGATATAATCAATTTCTGTTGATTTTTACTTATATGTTATAATTAGTGAATTACCACTAATACATATTTGCCATGAAAAAAGGATATAAAAATAATATAGAAAAATTAACAACAGAAAACATTAGTTTTAGAAAAGTGCTTTACACTGGTGAGCAAAGTCAGCTTGTGCTGATGAGCCTCATTCCAGGAGAGGAAATAGGAACAGAAGTTCATCCAGACAATGACCAATTCTTTAGATTTGAATCTGGAACTGGAGATGTCAGAATAAACGATGCATCATACTCGGTTGGTGACGGTGATGCCGTTGTTGTTCCAAAGGGTGCGACACATAATGTGGTAAATACTGGAAAGGAAGCTCTAAAGTTTTATACGATATATAGCCCTGCACACCACAAAGACGGTATAGAGCGTGTGACAAAGGAAGAGGCGGTGTCACAGGAAGCCGATTTTGACGGCATAACTACTGAGTAAATTATAATTAACTTTACTATTATGAATCCACAAACAAAAACAAGTGCTAGTGATTTTTTTCTAAATCTCGGGGCAATCGTTGCTATCTATATGGTAGTGATTAATCTTCTGACACTACTTTTCACAGTTATAAATAGGGCTTACCCTCCAGTAAGTAAAGCCTATGGTTACTTTGGTAGCTCTACAATAAGCTGGCCAGTAGCTACGCTTATAATTGTATTTCCAATTTTCGTTTTGCTTATGTGGCTACTTGAAAGAAGCTATAAGGTTGAGCCAGAAAAACGACAAGTTGCAATTAAGAGATGGCTAACGTTTATTACTTTGTTTGTTGCCGGGATTGCTTTGGCTATAGATTTAGTTACTGTATTGTATCATTTTATTGATGGTCAGGATTTGACAGCATCTTTCCTTCTAAAAGTTCTCTCTGTATTTGTTGTCACCTTGGGTGTGTTTCTATACTACCTTTCTGACATACGAGGAAAACTAACATCCGCATCTAGAAGGATCTGGTTGGTTGTGGCGGTTGTGGTTATGGTCGCTTCGGTTGTTTGGGGATTTGCTGTACTTGGTTCTCCGGCAACACAAAGACTTTACAAATATGATGAACAAAAATCCAACGACTTGTCTAACATTAATTCTGAAATCATGAACTCCTATTCTCAAAAAGGTGCTCTTCCAGAGAAACTTGCAGATATGAGTGGGTATTACATTCCAGTTGTTGACTCTCAAACAGGGCAACCATACACATACGAAAAAACAGGTGATTTAACATACAAACTATGTGCAGAATTCAACAAGGCAACACTGGGTGTCAATGAAAAAGACCAAGTTATCAGAACTGTAGATTATGTAAGTCCGTTTTGGGCCCATCCAGAGGGTGAACATTGTTTTGAACAAACTATAAGCCCAAGTCTATATTACAAGGGAGCACCAGTGCCTGTCCGCTAACTAAACTCCTTAGATAAAACCACGCAAAAGATTTGCGTGGTTTTATTTTGCAAGCGGTTCTGTTTTTGATAGTATTGGTAGGTATGAAAAATAATGTTCAAAATGAATACGACCATCTAGATATTGAAAAAAAGTGGCAAAAAGAGTGGGCCAGAAAAAAGGTCTATAAAACAGAAGCTCCTTCGACACGTTCAGGGCAAGCAAAGAAAAAGAAATGCTACGTTTTGGACATGTTTCCTTATCCAAGTGGTCTAGGTCTTCATGTTGGCCACCCAAAGGGATATATTGGCTCAGATGTTTTTGCACGAATGAGGAGAATGCAAGGCTTCAATGTCTTGCATCCAATGGGTTATGATGCTTTCGGATTACCTGCTGAACAGTACGCCCTAGAACATAACATCGCACCACAGAAGGCGGTAATAGAAAATGTAAAAACCTTTGAAAGGCAGTTGAATAAAATAGGTCTTTCCTACGACTGGGATAGAAAGGTAAATACGACTGACCCAGATTTCTATCGTTGGACACAGTGGATTTTCCTAAAGCTTTTCGGTTCTTGGTACGGTTCAACAGGCTCACCGCAGGCAACACAAAAAGCTAGACCAATTTCAGAACTTATAAAGATTTTTGAAAAAGATGGGAATCAAAAAGTAAATAGTGTTTCAGGTAAAGTTCAGGTTTTCTCCGCTTCCGACTGGAAAGCTATGGATGAAAAAACAAAGCAAGATGTATTAATGAAATATCGTTTGGCATATGAGGGATATAGCGAGGTGAACTGGTGTCCTGTACTTGGTACAGTTCTTGCAAATGATGAGGTGGTTGATAGCTCTAAAGGGTTAGTTTCGGAAAGAGGTGGTTTCTTGGTTGTAAAAAAAGAAATGCGACAGTGGTTCTTGCGCATAACAGCCTATGCTCCAAGATTACTTGCTGGCTTAGATACGCTTGATTGGTCTTCCCACATAAAAGAGATTCAGAGAAACTGGATAGGGGAAAGTCATGGTTTGTTATTTACTGCTAAAGTTAAGGATTCAGATATGGTCATTGAGACTTTTAATGCGCATTTTCAAGCTTGCTATGCTGATACTTTCTTTGTTATTGCTCCTGATCACCCTATGCTTCCAAAGCTAGTAGAGGGTGTTGCAAACGAAACCGAAATTTTAAGTAAGGCAAGAGAAATAGTTGATAAACGAGCAAAGTTTTCTGAGGGTGAATATAGAGAGATAGATGGCATATTTACTGGTAGATATGTTGTTGACCCACTTGGTAACGGTGATTTACCTATCTGGGTAGCAAGCTTCGCCCTGAAGGACTACGGCACGGGGATAGTCAAATGCTCTGCACACGATGAGAGAGATTTTGCCTTTGCTAAAAAGTTTAATATAAAACTTAAAACAGTTTTGCTTCCAACAAACGAGCATCTTGGGAAGAAGGTATTGAACCAGGAAATATGTTTCTCCGATATGGTAAACGGTATTCTAACAGAACCAAAGGAGCTCATGGGCAAAATAGCCGGAGAAGCGACAAAGGATATTATTAAATATGTAACATCCAGAGGTTTTGCAAAAGTACACACAACATACAAGATGCGAGATGCAGTTTTTGCAAGGCAAAGATACTGGGGTGAACCAATTCCACTGCGACACGATAAGGATGGAATAATCCATGAACTACGAGAGAAAGATTTACCTCTAAAGTTACCAAATGTTAAGTCATATGTTCCAACAGGTACTGGAGAATCACCGCTTGCCGGAGTGTCATCTTGGGTAAAGGCTGGGCTAGAAACAAACACCATGCCTGGCTGGGCTGGTTCCTCCTGGTATTTCTTGCGGTATATGGATCCAAAAAACAAGAAGGCCTTCGCTGATATAAATGCTATAAAATATTGGAAAAATGTTGATATGTATGTGGGGGGTCAGGAGCATGCAACGGGCCATCTACTGTACTCACGCTTCTGGTACAAATTTATGAAGGACTATGGCTTGGTTGTGACAGAGGAGCCATTCCAGACTCTCAGAAATCAAGGAATGATTTTGGGTAGTGATAATAGGAAAATGAGTAAGCGGTGGGGGAATGTTATAAATCCTGACGACATTGTCAAAATATATGGTGCCGACACCTTGCGTGTATATGAGATGTTCATGGGCCCCTTTGAGGCTTCGCTTCCATGGAGTACTGACAATATAATTGGCTCAAGGCGTTTTTTGGAGAAAGTGTGGAAGATAAAACAGAAGGTGATAAAAAAAGGAAAAGTTGATTCAAAATTTGAAGTTTTGTTATATAAAACAATTAAAAAAATATCCGAAGATATTGAAGGTTTTTCATTCAACACCTCTATTTCATCCATGATGATTCTTGTTAATGAAATGGAAAAACTAGAATCTGTTAGACAAAGTGACTTTGAGTTATTTTTGAAAATCCTGTCACCCTTTGCTCCGCACATAACAGAAGAATTGTGGAAACAGCTAGGTCACAAGAGTTTTTTGGTGTTGGAAAAATGGCCAAAAGTTGATTCTAAAAAAACTCAAGAGTTGGAGGTTAAGATTGTTGTGCAGATTAATGGCAAGGTCAGAGCAAGCTTCGATACGCATTTTGGAGCTAGGGAGGACGAGGCGGTTTCAGGGGCGAGGGCTCTAAGAGAAGTGGAAAAATGGCTAATTAATAAGGAAATAATCAAGACTGTTTTTGTTCCAAATAGACTCATTAATTTTGTGACAAAATAATCGCTGTTGGGTCTACTGCATGTTTCGGTCAAGGCTTGACTAAAATAGACAATAATGATACAAATAAGATACATTTGTTGTAACTAATTTAATAATTTATTAGAAACATATATTATGATAGAAAAATCACCAATCACCTTCAAACCAAAACAAGTGGTCAAAAAGCTACTAGCAGTTTTGGGCGATAGGTCACAAGATGTACTAGTAAATCGTTTTGGCTTGGGTAATGACACAAAGAGAATGACACTAGAGGCGATTGGTAAGAAGTACAAGATAACACGAGAGAGAGTACGACAAATTGAAAACTATTCAATCATAAACATAAGGAAATCCAAAGAGTATGTTAAAGAATCCTTGATCTTTGCTGAACTCAAGGAAATTATTTCAAGTCTTGGTTCCACAATAACCGAAGACAGTTTGCTAAAGCATTTATCAAAGGATAAAAGCATACAGAACTGCGTGCACTTCCTACTTGTTGTGGGTGAGGATTTTCATAAAGAAAAAGAAGATAATGAATTCAAACATCGCTGGACTGTTGATAAGGAATTATCAAAAAAAATTCACTCTTCTCTACGACAGCTATATAGTACACTTTCTGATGACGAGATTTTACTTGAATCAGACATGGTAGAAAAGTTTCTTGAACACCTTAAGGATGTATCAGATAAATACAAGAATGAAGAGATTGCAAAAAGATGGTTAGCTCTATCAAAACTTATAGACAAAAACCCTCTTGGAGAATGGGGTAAATCCAAATCAACCAACATAAATGCAAAGGGGATGAGAGACTACGCCTTCTTGGTTATAAGGCGACATGGTTCACCAATACACTTCAGAGAAGTAGCAAAACTTATTACCGAACTGTTCAAGAAAAAAGCTCACATTGCCACAACCCACAATGAACTAATAAAAGACCCAAGATTTGTGCTAGTTGGTCGCGGACTTTATGCTCTATCAGAGTGGGGATATATGAGTGGGGTGGTAAAGGATGTTATCAAGACTGTTTTAGACAAAAATGGGCCAATGACCAAAGAAGAAATCATTAAGAAAGTACTGAAGGAGAGATATGTTAAGGAAAATACAATAATGGTCAATCTTCAGAATCCAAAATACTTCAGAAAATCAAAGGATGGTAAGTATAGTGCAGTCTAGCAACCCTTTATATATTGCAGAATAACAGCAAAGCACTCCACAATGGAGTGTTTTGATTATCTAACATTCAAACAAATAGGGTGGTTTTTTTTATTTATTCAGATATAATTGTATTATGTTTGAATCATTTTTTGAGGTTTTTTCAAATAACAACATCATTTTAGTATTAAAAATACTCTACTATATATTCTTTATCTTTATTCCTTTTGTACTAGCGGTATTTGTGTGGGATTTATGGATTGATTACAGACAAGCACTATTTTTTGCAAAGCAGGAGTATTTGCTACTTGAAGTTAAGTTGCCTAAAGATATTTTTAAATCACCGAGAGCAATGGAGTTTTTTTTGAACGGTTTGCACCAACCTTTTGGTGATGGTAACTGGTATTTAAAATGGTGGCAAGGTTCTACTCGCCCATGGTTTTCTCTAGAAGTTGTGTCTATCGATGGTGCTGTGCATTTTTATATATGGACGAGGAAGAGTTATAAAAACGCAATTGAATCAAATTTATATTCCCAGTATCCTGGGATAGAAATATTTACTGTTCCTGACTATGTAAATCAAGTAAGTTTTGATCCTGAAACAACAGGTTTATTCGCTTGTGAATTTGGATTGACTAAACCCGATGTCTATCCGATAAAGACCTATGTTGACTATGGAATGGATAAGGATCAAAAGGAAGAGTATAAGATTGACCCACTGACTCCACTTATTGAATTCTTTGGATCAGTTGGAAGAGGTAATCAAATCTGGTTGCAAATTATTGTCAGATCTCACGCAAACGAAGACGCACAAAACAATCCTAATAAAGATGATCTTCGTTGGTCAAAAGCAGCGTCAGAAGAGATAAAGAAAATATTTGAAAAAACAAAACCCGAAAAGAAAGAAGCGGAAGATAAAGATAAAAAAGAAAACGGCAGACTTCCCACAAAAGGCGAGGTTGAAATAGTGGCGGCACTAGAAAGAAGTATTTCAAAAAAAGGATATGACGTTGGTATGAGGGCTATTTATATCGCGCCCAAGGATATATTTAGCAGTGGTAATATAGGAGCAATAATTGGAGGCATAACGCACTTTAACTCAAATGATCTAAATGGCTTTAAACCAAGCTTGGCTGGTTCTGCCTACGCTGCGCCAAGGTATGAGTTTTTTCCCTGGAAGTTATGGAAAAACAAAAATATAAATATTGAAAAAAGTGGTATGTTTGATGCGTACAAACGTAGGGCGTATTTTCATAGACCATATAAGGCAGTGAAGTATTTTATTCTAAACACCGAAGAATTAGCTACAGTTTATCATTTTATGGGTAGTGTATCGGCAACCCCAACATTTACTCGTATTGAGTCTAGAAAAGCTGAAGCGCCAGTTAACTTGCCTGTTTAATCTATATGGAAGAAAACCAGAGATTCATTGAAAGGTGGTTGAAAGAGGTTCGCGATTATTTTCTTGCACACAAAATAAATAAAAAAAAGGCAACTTTTGCATTCCTTATTGCCTTCTTTTTAGCACTCTCTTTATCGTTGTTGTTTTCTGCCCCAAAGAAGTTTCCTGTCGGCACTATTTTGAAAGTAAATTCTGGGCAATCACTTCAAACTATTACTCTGGATTTGCATGAAAAAAATATCATAAGGTCAAAGTTGTTTTTTCGCTCTCTTGTGATTTTGTTTGGGGGAGAAAAAAGGGTGATTGCTGGTGACTATTTGTTGGAAAAACGCGAGGGAACCTTTTCACTTGCCAGAAGATTGGTAAATGGTAAGTTCCAAATTGATACGATTAAAATTACTATTCCAGAAGGTTGGAATGCTTTTCAAATAGCCGATTACTTAGAGAAAAACCTATTACTGTTTGATAAAGAAACCTTTCTTGATTTAGCAAAACCAAAAGAGGGGTATTTGTTTCCAGATACATACTTTGTTTCAAGGTCTGTTACTCCGGTGGAGATAATAAAGATGCTTGAGGATAACTTTGAAAAGAGAGTTGAGTCAATCAGTCAAAGTTTTAGGAACTCAACAAAATCTGAAAAGCAAATAATTATAATGGCTTCAATACTGGAAGGAGAAGCGTTACCAAAAGATAGAAATGTTGTGGCAGGTATTCTTTGGAAGAGATTAGAAATGGGCATGCCACTTCAAGTTGATTCCACCTTCATGTATGTCAATGGAAAAAATACCTACGAGTTGACACTTGATGATTTGAAGATTGATTCTCTATATAACACATACAAATACAAAGGTCTTCCACCGGGACCAATAAACAACCCTGGTATTGAGGCAATGGTAAGCGCAATGAATCCAGTTAAAACAAAATATCTATATTTTTTGACAGAAAAAGATGGAACTATTCACTATGCTAGTACCTTTGAGGAGCACAAAAGAAACAAAGAGCTGTATCTGAAGTAATTCTAGTCATTTCGGGAGATTGTGGTATAAATGTTTTATGAACAAAAAGCCAAAGGTCTTTGTTGGAGTATCTGGTGGGGTTGATTCCTCGGTGGCTTTGGCTTTGCTAAAAAAAGATGGGTATGATGTAACTGGTGTCTTTCTTAAAGTTTGGCATCCGGATTTTCTGCCGTGCGAATGGAAAGAGGAGCGAAGAAGTGCCATGAGGGTCTGTGCAACAATGGAAGTACCCTTCATGACTATTGATTGTGAGACAGAGTATAAGAAGGATGTTGTTGACTATATGATTCGTGAGTATTCACTGGGTCGTGTTCCAAATCCCGATGTTTTTTGTAACAAATATGTAAAGTTTGGTGTTTTCCTAAAAAAAGCCTTGGAAATGGGTGCTGATTTTATTGCCACAGGTCACTATGCACAAAAATACGAACATACGAATAAATATGAGCTAAAAGAAGGAGTAGATAAGAATAAGGACCAGTCATATTTTCTATACACCCTAAATCAGGAACAGCTCCAAAAAGTCTTGTTTCCCATTGGTCACTTAACAAAACCAGAAGTGAGAAAGTTGGCACTGAAATTTAAGTTGCCAACAGCAACAAAAAAGGACAGTCAGGGTCTATGTTTTATTGGCAAAGTTGATATGAAAGATTTTCTTTCACATTACATTGAGATAAAGAGAGGTGATGTTTTGAACACAAAAAACGAAGTAATCGGGTATCACGACGGTGCAATGTTCTACACAATCGGACAGAGACACGGTTTCACTATTACGAGCAAGAGTAACGATGGGCCGAGGCTTTTCGTCATTTCTAAGGATTTAGAACAAAATACAATTAAGGTTGCTGATAAAGAAAGTGACGCTTCAGAGGTTTATTCAGTGAAAGAGTTATTCCTGCCCGAAATACACTTTATTTCTGACACTGACATAACTTTTCCATGCAAAATCAGTGCTCGCATTCGTTATAGGCAGGAGAAACAGGAGTGTACTCTTGAGAAAAAGACAGACGGTTTCCATATCCTATTTAACGAAAGTCAAAACGGAGTGCCGGTTGGTCAATCTGCCGTTCTCTATGATGGTGAGGTTTGTCTCGGGGGCGGAGTGATAGAAAAAACAAATTAAGTATGAGATAATTGCAGGATGAGCAATGAACCAATATATGTTTTGAAGGCGAATGGAGACAGGGAGTTGTTTGATGTAAAGAAACTTGAATATTCGCTAAAGCGAGCGGGTGCATCAAGTCGATCAGCTGAGCAGACTATTTCTCACATAAAGGAAGGTTTGACTCCAGACATTACTACTCACCAAATATACCAGCACGCATTTGAGTTATTACATAAGGAAGAAAAACCAGTAGCCTTCAAGTATTCTTTGAAACGAGCCATTATGGAATTAGGGCCATCTGGTTTTCCCTTTGAGGATTTTGTCGCGGAGATTTTTAGAGCAAAGGGTTTTGAAGCAGAAACCGGAAAGATTATCCGCGGTTTCTGTGTTGAGCACGAGGTTGATGTCGTTGCGTGGAACGAGGAGAAACTTATCATGGTTGAGGCAAAATTTCATAACGAGCTGGGTGTTAAGTCTGATTTGAAAATTGCACTATATGTTAAAGCTAGATTTGAGGATTTGTCCAAGATGACATATAAATATGGAAAAGAGAGAAAACTAGATGAGGGTTGGCTTGTGACAAATACAAAGTTTACTTCAACAGCAATAGAGTATGGATCATGCCAGGGCGGAATGAGAATGATTGGTTGGAACTATCCTCCAGTCGGGAATCTGCACGATATGATTATTGAAGCCAAACTCCATCCACTTACTTGCCTCACTACAATCAATGGACGAGAGAAGAAATTATTTCTCGATAGGGGTGTTGTTTTATGTAAAACAATCCTAGATAATCCAGACCTACTATATGCGATTGGTCTAAACGATATTAAAGCCAGGAAGGTGACCGAAGAAATTCAATCCCTATAAAGTAATATCGTTTATAAATTATATGCCACTTTCTCTTGAACAAAAATTTGAGAAAATGAAGTCTATTCGTGACAGGCTTCTATCTTTTAGGAAATCTCCTCTTTATAGGTATAGGGTAGAGAACAAATACTTTCCTGTAGTGGGTGAGGGGAGTCACAATGCACATATTATGTTTATTGGCGAAGCACCAGGAAAAACAGAGGCCGAAACAGCCAAGCCCTTTTGTGGTAGGTCGGGTAAGGTACTAGATGAGATGCTTGATTCTATCAAACTAGCGCGAAAAGATGTCTATGTAACAAATATAGTTAAGGATAGGCCACCTGAGAACCGTGATCCAACTCCAGAAGAGATTAAACTTTACTCACCGTTTCTTGATGAACAAATAGATATAATCCAGCCCAAGGTTATTGCAACACTTGGTAGGTTTTCTATGGTTTACATTTTGGAACTTCTAAAATATAAAAATCCAATAAACTCTATTAGTGAGATGCGTGGAAAGGAGCTTGTGTGTGAGGCTTCATTTGGTCAGGTAATTGTGGTACCCTTGTATCACCCAGCTGTTGCACTATATAACGGCAGTAACAAAGGGACACTACTAGATGATTTTAAAATATTAAAAAAATATGTCTAAAAAAACGACAAATAAAATAAACACCGAATGGAACTTAAAACAACTATACAAATCACCCGATGATTCACAGATAGAGAATGATTTGCTTTTTGCGGAGAAGGCCTACGAAGTTTTTGCTAAAAAATACAAGACAAATAGCAAATACATGACAGAGGAGGCCAGTTTATTAAACGCTCTTCGTGACTATGAAAAAATATCAGATATTCCAGTTTCAAAGACTTACATGTATCTGCATTTAGCGCAGGACTTAGATTCAAAAAACGTAAAAGTTAGAGCGAAAATGAATCTCGTGTCACAGAGACTGCAAAAAATAGGAAATAGTGTTTTATTTTTTGAAGTAAATCTTTCAAAGATTTTACCAAAATATCAAAAGCTTTTTCTATGTAATAAAAAATTGTCCAAATATAACTATTTATTAAGGAAAACATTTGAAACTGGCAAATATGTTCTAACGGAACCAGAAGAAAAAATTTTGTCACTAAAATCACTTCCTTCGCGTAAGCTCTGGACAGATGCATTTAGTAAAATAATAAGCAAGCAGACAGTAAGACATAATGGGAAAGATATACCTATATCAGAAGCCTCAGTAATAATAAGGGATTTAAAAACTCAAGCAGAAAGAAAGAAACTACATGATGCGGTTATGGATAAGTACTGTGAGCTAAGCGAGATGGCAGAGAGTGAGCTTAATGCAATAGTAACTGACAAAAAAATTAACGACGAGCTAAGGGGTTACGATAAAGCATATGATTCCACTATTCTAGGGTATGAGAATGATAGAAAAAGTGTTTTAAACTTGGTAAAAACTGTAACCGACAATTTTAATGTGGCTCACCGTTTTTATGCTATTAAGGCTAGGATGCTAAAACTTAAGAATCTTAATTATTCAGACAGAGCTGTGCCGGTGGGAAAAACAAAGAGAAAAGTAACTTTCAGTGAATCAAGTGATATTCTACAAAAACTCTTTAGCTCAATTGACCCAAAGTTTGGTGAAATTCTTAAAGGTTATCTTGCAAACCGTCAGATTGATGCCTTCCCGAAGGTTGGTAAGAAGGGTGGAGCATACTGTTCATATGACCACAAAACACCAACTTTTGTTTTGCTCAATCACACCAATACATTTGAATCACTGTCTACTTTTGCTCACGAAATGGGTCATGCCATACACAGTGAATTTTCAAGGACCCAGCCTGCAATATATGAAAGCCATTCAACCTCAACAGCAGAAGTGGCCAGTACGTTATTTGAATCATTCCTTTTCTATGACCAGTTTGAAAAGTTCTCAAAAGAAGAAAAGATAGTAGCTCTTCACGACAAAATCCAGGATGATGTCGCCACGATTTTCAGGCAAATTGCGTGCTTTAATTTTGAACTAGAGATGCACGAGACGATAAGAGAAAAAGGCAATATGACCAAAGAAGAGCTTGCTCTTTGCATGAATAAACACATGAAAAACTATCTTGGTAGCAAGTTTAAGCTTGATGATAAAGATGGATACAGCTTTGTTGGATGGCCACATATAAGATATTTCTTTTATGTCTATTCCTATGCTTTCGGCCAGTTAGCAAGCAAGGCACTCTACAAAAAATATCAGGAAGATAAAACATATATAGAAAAAATAAAAAAGTTTTTGTCACTTGGTGGTTCAATGAGCCCGGAGGATATTTTCAAGTCTATTGGTGTTGATGTTCTCAAGCCAGATTTCTTCAAGAAGGGGATAGAGAGTATAGAAGAAGATGTAAAAATGTTAGAAAGATTGGTCGCTAGAAAATAAAATCTCTTTCTCGTCATGTCTTTTGAGAGACCGCTCACTTTTCCAGCGAAAAGCTCGCTTGGTTCTCGGCCTGAATCTGTCAAGAGCCCTCGTTTCACTCGGGTCATTGACAGAACCATGCTTCAGGCCTGCGAAGTCTCCCAAAAGACATAACTTCAACGAGATTATATTTTAAGACAGTTTTCTTGATTGACGAGAATAGTAAAATCGTACCAACGATTTATACGTGTCTTGGAAAGGTTTGTAATGAGCGGATTTTGTGTAATAATGTGGGTATTATGAATGAGGATATTATGACGGCAGATGAAATAAGGCAGAAATTTCTACAATTTTTTAAAGATAGGGGCCATGCGGTTATTCCTTCGGCTTCTCTCATACCAGAAAACGACCCGACAACTTTATTTACTGCTTCTGGTATGCAACCAATGCTTCCTTATCTACTTGGTCAGGAACACCCAGCCGGTACTAGGGTTGCTGATTCACAGAAATCTTTTCGTACAGTTGATATTAATGAAGTTGGAGACAACCGTCACACAACCTTCTTTGAGATGCTTGGAAACTGGTCGCTCGGTGATTATTTTAAAAAAGAACAAATTGAATGGATGTTTCAATTTTTAACTGACGAAATTAAAATTGATCCAAATAGGTTATATGTCACTGTTTTTACTGGGGACAAAAAAAATAACATCCCAAAAGATACAGAGGCAGCTGGCATTTGGAAAGAACTATTTGCTAAAAAAGGTATTAATGCAAAGGAAATTGAAATCGGAGGCGAAGAGAATGGATATAAGGTAGGAATGCAAGGTGGCCGTATCTTTTACTATGATGTAAAAAAGAACTGGTGGTCTCGTGCGGGCACCCCTGACAACATGCCTGCCGGTGAACCCGGTGGTTCAGATTCAGAAATGTTCTATGAGTTTACAGATATTGAACATGATAAAAAGTTTGGTGAATTATGTCATCCAAATTGTGATTGTGGTCGTTTTCTTGAAATTGGAAATAATGTATTTATGCAATACAAAAAGAACAGCGACGGAACATTTTCTATGTTACCAAAACATAATGTTGATTTTGGTGGAGGACTTGAACGAATGATCATGGCTGTTCAAAATTGTCATGATATTTTTGAAGTAAATCATAAATCAATATTAAGCCATATTGAAAAAGTTTCTGGTAAAAAATACGGGCAGAATTGTGATGACTTAAAAGCATTTAGAATTATTGCTGACCACATGAAAGCCTCGGTATTCTTGATAGCCGATGGAGTTATTCCTGGTAATACAGATAGGGGTTATTTTGTTCGGAGGTTAATACGTCGATCTGTGCGGTATGCAGATTTGTTGGGAATTAAGGTTAATACATTAGCTTATGTTGTGGAACCAATTACCAACATGTACAAAGATTGTTATCCAGAAGTTCATAATCAACTAGAAAGAATTATTGATATAGTTATTAAGGAAGAAATGGCTTTTAGAAAAACACTAATGAATGGTTTAAAAGAGTTTGAAAAAGTCATTAAAAAAGGAAACTTTGGGAGTGGTTCGGGTGAATATGTTTCTTCTGATGCTGTTTTTAACCTAGTCACGACATATGGATTTCCTGTTGAGCTAGTTCAAGAGATTTCTGAGGAAAAGGGTTTAAGTATTGATTTGGAAACATTTCAAATGAAAATGGACCTACATAAAGCCCGGTCCCGATCTGGTTCGGAGCAAAAATTTAAGGGTGGTTTGGGTGGAACAGGGGAGATGGAAACAAAATATCACACTGCTACACATCTTCTAAGACAGGCACTTGAGGATGTCTTGGGAGAAAAGATAGTTCAAAAGGGAAGCAATATAAATGCAGAAAGACTAAGGTTTGACTTTGGCTTTGACAGAAAGATGACAGATGATGAGAAGAGAAAAGTTGAAAAGATTGTCAATGAAAAAATACTAGCTGGTTTTCCTGTTCAAAGAGTTGTTATGAAAAAAGAAGAAGCGGAAAAAACTGGAGCAGTACATGCGTTCGGAGACAAGTATGCTGATGAGGTAAGTGTGTATTTCGTTGGAGACTCTTTGGAGACTGCGTATTCAAAAGAGTTTTGTGGTGGGCCACATGTTGAGAACACAAACTTGCTTGGTAGGTTCAAAATAACCAAGGAGGAAGCAGTTTCGGCTGGAGTAAGGAGGATTAAAGCTGTGCTGGAGTCATAAGACATGTGAATTTTGTGCTAAAATATATTTATGATTTTTGACTATTTATTTTTGATATCAGCGTGTGTCGTGTTGTTGTCAATTCTATATCTTTTTTTTAAAAGACACGGAGTTTCTATTTCACGCAAAGTTATACAGTTTTCTAATATTACTTCAAACGTTACGAACAGCAAAGCAAATAACTGTCTCGTTATTCATGTTAGTAGTGGAAGTATAAATGTGGCACTTGCCTCCCTGGCAAAGAATAAGCCTCTAGATTTTATATATAGCATGTCAGTGCCTTTTATTGGGGAGAGACCAACAGATTCAAAATTATTACCAGAAATGATTGGAATATTGGATTCGTCAATTAAGGAAGTAATAAAAAAAGGTTTTTTAAAAAATAATGTAAAAGATAGAAGAATTTCCCATGCAGTAATCTCTCTGTCTTCTCCGTGGTTTATACTTAAAACAAAAAAAATAAATTTAACAAAAGAGTCACCGTTCACTATAACTAAGACATTCATAAACAGTATTCTTTCTGACGAGGAGTCCAGATTCAAAGAAGAGTTGTCGGGGAAGGCATCAGATACTTCTCACGACTATATTGTGATTGAAAAAAGTATAGTGCATACAAAAATAAACGGTTACTCTGTTGTAGATATAATGAACAAGAGAACTAGGTCTCTTGAGGCTTATGTTTATGTCTCTGCTATTTCCAAGTTGGTAGACGATGCTGTTATGGGTGTTATTTCAAAAAATACACATCTAGGAAGGGAAGACGTAATGATTCACAGTTTTCCCCTTGTGCTGTTTTCCTCAATTAGAGATTTTTCTAGTAGTGACGCAAATTTCCTAATAATAAACATTAGTTCAGAAGTAACAGATATTGTTTTGGTTCGCGACCAGATTATTGAATCAACGACCTCTTTTTCATTTGGCAAGAACACTATTATTCGTGAGCTTTCTAAACAATTCAAAGTCTCCCTTGAGATTGCTGAGTCTCAGTTATCAATGTATCTTTCAGAAAAAACAGATGCATCAGTTTCAAATTCTATGCAGAATATTTTAGTGGAGCTTGAAAAGGAATGGTCTACGCATTTAACTAGTGCTCTTCTTGTGGTTTCGCCGAATTCAAACTATCCTAAAAAGACGTTTTTGTTTGTTAAGAAAAATATCTCTCCAATATTTCTTAAACTACTTGAATCTGGAAGCGAGGGTAGTATTCCTACATTTAGAAAGAATATCCAGATAATAGAAATTGACGAATCAATATTTAAAGACGAATACGAGGCGGTTGCAAAAATACAAGTTGATATTGCTCTGATCGCACTGGCAGTATTTCATAACAAATTATTCCAGATTCAATAGATTTGTTAACACTTTTCTGTTTGCCTTATTTGCTTTGATTAAGCTATAATAATGATGAATATGAAAAAAAGTATTGTTCAAGATGTCATTCCTCCAAGACGCACAATCAGAAATGTGGAACTGCCCAATAGACCGAAACATATAGAGAGGCCAGTGCAACCAGTAATAGATATAAAAAAAGCAGACTCAGAGCCTGATTTTGAAGTTTCTGACAAAACCTATAGATATGAATATGACGAGCCGGTAAAGCACTCAAAAAAAACTTTCTATTTTGCAATTGGGGTTCTTATTCTTGCGGTGGTTTTTGGAGTCTCTGCTTTTTTCAAAAGTGCAGAGATAAAAATTACACCTAGAAGCCAGATACTGCACTTGGATGAGCTGTTTAAGGCAAACAAGGATACATCTGCGCCAAATGACCTGGGATTTCAAATAGTAACTACCTCCAAAGATATTGAAAAAACAGTTTCGGCAACAGACGAGCAAAATGTACAAAAAAAGGCAACCGGAAAGATTATTGTTTACAACAATTTTAGCACTGAGACTCAAAGACTAATCGCAACAACCAGGTTTGAAACGCCGGAGGGCCTTATTTTCCGTGCTATTGATGCGGTTAATGTGCCAGGCATACAGCAAAAAAATGGAAAACCGGTTGCAGGAAGTGCAGAGGTTACTGTCGAGGCGGACAAACCTGGGGGAGAATACAATATAGGCATGAAGGATTTCACTGTTGTTGGCTTTAAGGGAACCACAAAATATTCCAAAATTTATGCTAGATCCAAAACAGAAATGACCGGCGGATTCTCTGGTGTTCAAAAGGTAGTAAGCTCGACTGACTTGGCTAAGTTTGATTCTGAACTCACTCAGGAACTAAAGGATGCACTTTCAAGGGATATAATTTCACAGATACCAGAAAACTATGTTCTTTATGAGGAAAGTATACAGCACAAGCTTGAGCCTACTGCACAGGTATATATAAACTCAAATAATTCAGCAGAACCAAACTCTGCAATTCTTAGGAAGAAAGGTTCTATAAGTGCCATCATTTTTGATAAGGGTACTTTGACAAGAATGATTGTTTCAAAAACACTTCCAGACCTAACTGATGACTTGATAAAAATTGTTAACCTGGATAGTCTCGTCTTCTCTATTCCCGCTGAGAGCACATTTGACCAAAATACAAGTACAGTATTGAATTTTAGCCTTAAGGGTGAGGTAAACTTGGTCTGGGTTTTTGATGAAAACAAGCTAGAGACAGAGTTACTTGGACTGTCAAAGCGTGATGCTGTTACGGTCATTAGTTCCTACGAAAATATAATTAAAGAAGCCAACATAAAAACCCGACCATTCTGGAATACAAAGATTCCGAACGACCCAGGAAAAGTCGCTCTGATTAATACTCTTGAGAGTCAATAGATCTAACTATATAGATATTCATATGGGCTATTGACGAAATAGCCTTAATTCTGCTACTATATATCTCGTTGATTAAATCGTAATGCAAGACAAAAACAAAAAAGACACCACTGTAGTAGCACAGGTTTTAGAGGCCCTACCAAACACTTTTTTTAAGGTTAGGATAGACAATACGGGTGAGGAAATGTTAACTTATCTTTCAGGAAAGATGAGACTACACAGGATACGTGTTTTAATTGGCGACAAAGTAATCGTCGAAGTCGAGCCCTATGGTGGTAAGGGTAGGATAGTTAAGAGGGTATAAATAAATGAAAGTAAAATCTTCAGTCAAAAAAATATGTTCAAAATGTCAGGTTGTTCGAAGGAAGGGCTACGTGTATGTTATCTGCAAGGCAAACGCTAGACATAAACAGAGACAAGGATAATAAAAATCATGAGAATACTAGGAATAACATTGCCAGAGGAAAAGAGAATTGAAATCGGTTTGACCGTTCTTTATGGCGTTGGTAGGTCACGAGCTCATACTATTTTAGATGTGTCAAAGGTAGAATATGGGCTTAAACCAAAGGAGATAACTGTTGATCAGGAAAACAAGATTCGAAAAATTATAGAGGAAATGAAAATAGAAGGTGATTTGAAGCGAGAAGTATCTGGAAACATCAAGAGACTAAAAGATATAAAGTCATACAGAGGTAGTAGACACCTAAAGAATCTTCCAACAAGAGGTCAGCGTACAAAAACCAATGCAAGGACAAAGCGTGGTGCTAAGAAAACCATGGGTACGGGTAGAAAGTTGGCTGATAAAAAATAATTAATATGGGCAAAAAAAGAATCGTAAAAACAGGAGATGATAGTAGTGCTGAAAAAAAAGTCAGCACAGTTTCATCTGTATCAAAAAAGAAAGTAGACGTCGGTGCACTATATGTTGAGTCTACATATAATAACACGAAGCTAGTGCTAACAGATTCAAAAGG
>MHWY01000002.1:73299-137868 GCA_001824295.1 Candidatus Zambryskibacteria bacterium RIFOXYD1_FULL_40_13
ATCAATAATGGGTATGAGAGATGCCAGTGTTATAGTCAAAGGGGTTGGTTCTGGGAGAGAATCTGGTATTAGAGGTTTTATATCAAAAGGAATAAACATTTTGTCCATAAAGGATGTGACTCCGGTGCCACATAATGGACCAAAACCAAAGAAACCACGAAGAGTGTAAACGAGTTTATAAAGTCAAAAGTCTATAAAGTTCATAAAGTAAAATCCAAATAAAATAAAACAATGATAATCGGACCAAAATACAAAATAGCTAGACGCCTTGGGGCCCCAATATTTGAGAAAACTCAAACACAGAAATATGCATTGCATTTGGAGCGAAAGGGAAAAAAGCGTGGTTTTTCTAAAGCGAAATCAGAATATGGCTTGCAGATGAATGAAAAGCAAAAAGCCAGATTTACTTATGGTTTATCCGAAAAGCAGTTTTCAAACTATGTTAAAGAAGCTTTGACAAAGAAGACACCCAATACCTCACAAACCATCTATGAGTATTTGGAGTTAAGACTGGATAACGTTTTGTACAGGTTGGGATTTTCTACCACAAGACTTGGTAGTCGTCAGATAGTCTCGCATGGTCACGTAATGGTAAATGGCAGAAAGGTAGATACTCCATCTAGACGACTTATTCTTGGAGATAAGGTTGAAATAACCCCTCGTTCACTTGCAAAGCCCATATTTAAAGATTTAGATGACAAAATCAGAAATGTTGTTGTTCCATCATGGATAAAGTTTGATTCAGCAAAAAAAGTGGCCGAAATTCAGGGCAAGCCACAGATGGTCAAGACAGAAAATATGTTTGATTTAAACGCTGTTATAGAATTCTATAGTAGATAATGTTTTGTTCTGGTCTTGCAAAGTTATGTATATTAATGTAGAATTTATCAATTAATTTTTTAAACAAACCATGTCTGATTTTACAATTGTATTGCCATCAAAACCCAAAATTGTATCTGAGGTAGAGTTCAGCGGTTCATATGAAATCGATGGATTGTACCCCGGCTATGGACACACACTAGGAAACTCACTGAGACGTATTATTTTGTCTTCTCTTCCTGGGTCTTCTGTTACAGCTGTGAAGATTACTGGAGTAGCGCATGAGTTTTCAGTTATTCCTCATGTAAAAGAAGATGTTATTACCATTCTTCTTAACTTGAAAAAAATACGATTGAATGTTGTAAGTAATGAGCCACAAATATTATCGCTAAAGGTTAAGGGAGTGAAGGAGGTTACAGCAGGAAATATTAAATTATCCGGTGGTGTTGAGGTACTAAATCCAGAATTGGTAATTGCAAATTTGACAGACAAGAACGCAGACCTTGATATGGAAATTACAGTAGAAAAAGGGCTTGGTTTTGTATCAAAGGAAGTTCTTCAGAAAAACAGAGTAGACATCGGGCAGATAACTCTTGATGCTATTTTCACACCGATAAGACGAGTAAGTTATGAAGTGGAAAATATGCGAGTTGGTGACAGAACTGACTTCAACCGCCTGAAAATTTTTATTGAGACAGACGGGACAATTACACCAAAGGAAGCACTTGAGAAATCAATCGAAACAATGATTAATCAACTTAAGGCTATAATCGGTTTCAAGGAAGAAGAGGTTATGGTTCCAGCTGAATCAAGGAAAGCAGGGGAGTCTCACAAAGTTGACATGGATGACGAGGTTCTAAAGACCCGAATAGAGACCCTTAACCTATCTGCCAGGACACTTAATGCTTTGGCAAATGCAAATATCCGCACTGTTGGTGGTTTGACACGCAAGAAAGAAAAGGATATTTTGGAAATTGAAGGTTTGGGTCAAAAGGCTTTAACGGAAATTAAGGAAGTTTTGAGTGCTCTTGGAATAACACTAAAATAGGATGTATGACCCGGTAGTAGAAAATGACATTGAATAAATTCAAGTAATAAGTAATATGAACAAGTCAACATTAACAACAGATAACCATAAAATAACATTTTGCTCGTAGAGCGATGTCATTTTTCACTACCGGGATGAATCACCACAAAAAAACCAGAAAATTTGGAAGATTAAAAAAAGTCAGAGACGAAATGATGAAGTCTCTTGCCCTGTCTCTTGTTTTAAAAGGCAAAATAAAAACAACAGACGCAAAGGCTAGAGAACTTAGACCTTTTGTGGAGAAACTTGTTAGCCAAGGAAGAATCGGTACGGTCGCATCAAGGAGAGCACTAGTAGCAAAGGTTGGAAATCTCGGTGCTGACAAGATAGTCAAGGATTTATCACCAAAGTATCTGAAGAGGGCAGGGGGATATACTCGCATAACAAAACTTCCAGCAAGAGTCAGTGACGGTAGTCTTATGGCCGTTATTGAATTTGTATAACAAAATTTTATGAAATACACACTTGATGCACAAAATAAGAAAATCGGAAGAGTAGCAACGCAAGCTGCTGTATATCTCATGGGTAAAAATACTCCATCCTTCAAACGAAATTTAAACCCAGAAACTGTTGTGGAGATAATAAACGCATCCAAAGCTTCAGTTGCAGAAACTAAAATGGATACAAAGACATATAGTAGATACTCCGGATATCCTGGAGGATTAAAGCAACCCACAATGAAACAAGTAATCGTAAAAAAGGGGTATTCCGAGATAATGAGAGAGGCGGTTTCAGGCATGATTCCAAAAAATAAACTTAGAGCAAAAATGTTGAAAAATTTAATAATTACAGAATAATACATACCAAAATGGAAACAAAGTCAGGAGAAAGATATATAGAAACAGTTGGTCGCCGAAAGACAAGTGTGGCGCGTGTTCGTATTACACCAGCAACAAAGACCACTTTTTTGGTTAATGAAAAAGAGCTAGAAAACTATTTTCCAACAAAAGAAATGCAGAATATTGTGAGACAAGCTCTTTCTGATATCAAGGATAAATTCAAAGTCACTGTTAAAATAAACGGTGGTGGAATTCACTCACAGTCTGAAGCTGTACGACATGGTATAGCTAGAGCCCTAGTAAGCTTCGATTTAGAACTAAGAAAATCACTTAAGAAGGCAGGCTACCTAAAACGAGACCCTCGAAGTAAAGAGAGACGAAAATTCGGATTGAAGAAGGCAAGGAAGGCTCCTCAGTGGTCAAAACGATAAAGTCTTCTCCACATCATGATTTATAGACACGCATAAACCCCTATTGGGGTTTTGCTATTCTCGTCGATCAAGAAAACAATCTTCCTCGACACTGGCACTCTCGCAAACTCGGCTTTGCCTCAAACAATGCTTCGTGCTGACGTGCCTCGTCGTTGTTTTCTAATTGACTGCGAAATGTCTATAAATCATGGTGTGTCGAATTGATGAAATTAAATAAGGAAAAACCGCCAGTCGTGTGTGACTGGGGGATTTCCCCAGCGCCACGATGGCGGTTATATGTTGAGGCTCCCATTTGCCCGAAGGGCAGTCTGCGCCTCCTGTGTACTTCGAAGTGTTTTTTCCCACTCGTGGTATCTCTTGAGCTGTTTCTCGAGCCGTTTGACCTTTCTCTCGAGTTGCTCTCTCGTCAACCTCTTCTTTAGTACTATTGCCATGCCTTCCTCCCGGTTATTCTGTTGGGTCGCTATCGTCGCTCATCCCAAAGATGAACGACCCACACGGGCACGTCGGCCATTCGGCCAAAGCCCCTTCGGGCTGTGTCTTTGGGAGCTGACTGTGTTCCTCCTCGCTGAACTTCTTGCCGCAGGTCATGCAGTGGTAGATGGTCTTGATTACCTTCGACATGGTCGGTACCCTCCATTTATCAATTTACCACCATTTAATACTCTGTCAATCAGATTTTATATAGGAAAACCGCCAGTCGTGCTAGGCTGGCGGAATTCCGCACAGCGCCACGTTGGCGGTGTTGGTCTGACTAGACCTTGAAGGTGAACCTATAGTTACCAAATCTCACGGACGACCATGCACCCTCACCCTCGAGGTACCGTCGCCTCACCTCTGCGATCACTCGCTCTGTCGGGAGCGTGTTGATGTTGACCATGTACTCTGTCTCTCCCGGTCGGAACAGGCTCTCGAGTTTACTGTCGATCTCCACCTCTAACGAGGTGGCAACCCGCATCTCTTCGTCGGTCAGCTTCAAATCTCTCGGCTTGAGCGCCATATGGCACCCCCTTTCTTCTTCCTAAGTAATAGCACATACCTTTGTATCTGTCAACTATTTTTGAATACTTTAAATACTATGTTAAAATACACACAACATGACAGATGAAGATAAAAAAGATATTGAAAATAACGACATTTTGGCGGAAGAGCCAGAAATAGACACCGACCCTGGAGACGATGTGGTGTTTGAGGATAACACAGAAGTTACAGGAGCTGATTATAAGATTAAAACGGACAAACTTCGTACTAAAATAAAAGAATTGGAAAAGAAAAATGCTGAACTCCTAGATGGCTGGCAGAGGGACAAAGCTGAATTCGTTAATGCTAGAAAAAGGGACGAAGAGCAGAAAATGGAGTTTTTGAAGTTTTCAAAGGCGGATATTATTGCTGAACTTCTCGCAGTTTTGGATTCTTTTGAATCTGCGTTTAAAAATAAGGAAGCCTGGGAAAAGGCAGACAAAAATTGGAGAATGGGTGTAGAATACATCCACACTCAACTCATGAACATAATGACTCAGAATGGTTTGAAGGTTGTAAACCCAGTGGGGGAGAATTATGACCACAATAGGGATGAGGCGGTAGAGACAGTAAAAGTTGACGACGAAAAAGATAATGATAAAATATTGGACGTAATACGGGTAGGGTATGAGTTACATGGTAAAGAAATAAGGCCACCAAAGGTAAAAGTTGGACATTATGAAAAATAATATTTTAATAACACAGCCGATTGGGAGTTTCGTACAAAGAATAATCCGAGACAAGAACGGGCAACTTGTTCGTGCTACTTTTTGTGTGTACGAATGTTCTGGGCACATCAAAGCTCGCCTTATAACTGCTGAACTTATTCAGGAGGTATTACCATATAAGAAAATCTTTGCTTTGGCTGGTTTCGTTCAGAAGGAATTCAGAAACTGGATTTTAAATGTGGGTAAAGTTGTCTCACCTTATTTTAGTTTAAACACATTATTCTTCTCAGGCTCTAAGCCAAGAGCACCAACTTTTTAATAAATGAGAACGCCGAGAACGATGGCGTTCTCGGCGAGGTTACTTCTTCGTGACGGGGAACAGTCGAAGTGTCATGGAATCTTCGGGAGTTGCCGGCCAAGTGTTTGGACCGAGCATCAGCATACCGCCAGGCCCGCCGGCAACCCTCAACACTTTTGCGAGGATTCGGGCCTCTTCTGAGGTTTCTGTGATGAGCAGAACGTCATCTACGGTCTCTTCGATCAGCTTCATGTGCACACTCCTTACTAAACAATATAACATTATATAATAATTGTCAATTATAAATTTAAACTAAAAATTATGAGTAAAACAATTGGTATAGATTTAGGAACAACAAACTCTGCCGTGGCCATAATGGAGGCAGGAAATCCAAAAATATTAGAAAATGCAGAGGGTGCTAGAACAACACCTTCCATTATTGCTGTCTCCAAAACTGGAGAAAGAATTGTTGGTCTCTTAGCCAAGAGACAGGCAGTAACAAATCCAAAGAACACAATCTTTGGTATAAAGAGATTTATTGGTCACACATTTGATGATGAAGGTGTGCAGAAGGACAAAGCCGTAGTGCCTTTTGAGGTGCTTAAATCAACAACTGGTGGGGTGAAGGTAAAAATGTCAGATAAGGAATACACACCAGAGGAAATTTCAGCAATGGTTCTTTCAAAAATCAAGGCGGATGTTGAAGCAAAGATTGGTGAGAAAGTTACAGATGCAATCATTACAGTACCTGCATACTTTAACGACTCCCAAAGACAAGCCACAAAGGATGCTGGTGCTATTGCGGGGCTTAATGTCCTCAGAATCATAAACGAACCAACAGCCGCCGCACTTGCCTATGGATTTGATAAGGGCAAGAAGGAAGAAAAAATAGTTGTCTTCGACTTTGGTGGTGGTACATTTGATGTTTCTGTCTTGGAGGTTGGAGATGCTGTTGTGGAGGTAAAATCAACAGATGGAGACTCACACATGGGAGGCAAGGATATTGACCAAAAGATTATAAACTTCCTAGCAGATGAATTCAAAAAGGAGTCCGGAATTGATTTGCGAACCGATACTCTTGCATTACAGAGACTAGATGAATCAGCGGAGAAAGCAAAGATTGAACTTTCCACGGCCATGGAGTCAGAAATAAATATTCCATTTATCACATCAGACGCATCTGGGCCTAAACACCTACTCATTAAACTAAGTCGAGCAAAACTTGAAGAACTAACTAGTGAATTTATTGACAGAGCAATGGCTATCACAAAAAGGGCTATGGAGGCTTCTGGATTTGCCGTATCAGATATACACGAAGTTATCCTCGTCGGTGGTCAAACTCGTATGCCAAAAATGGCAGAGAAGGTCAAGGAGTACTTTGGGAAAGAACCAAACAAATCTATTAACCCCGATGAGGTTGTGGCTCTCGGAGCGGCTATACAGGGTGGTATCCTTGCAGGAGATGTGAAAGATGTCCTGCTCCTAGATGTTATACCATTGTCGCTTGGTATAGAGACAATGGGAGGGGTTGCCACAAAACTTGTAGATAGAAATACCACTATTCCAGCCTCTAGATCACAAGTTTTCTCGACCGCAGCCGATAATCAAACTTCTGTAGAGATACATATTGTGCAAGGAGAGAGAGCTATGGCTTCGGACAACAAGTCTCTTGGAAGGTTTATCTTAGACGGGATTCCACCTGCACCACGAGGAATGCCACAAATTGAGGTCTTATTTGACGTGGATGCAAACGGTATTTTGTCAGTAAAGGCAAAGGATAAGGCTACAAGCAAAGAGCAGTCAATCCGCATTGAAGCACGCTCAAGTCTGTCAAAAGAAGAAATAGAAAAGATGCAAAAAGATGCAGAAATGCACGCCCAGGATGACTTGAAGAAAAAAGATTTGGTTGAAGCTAAAAATATAAGTGAACAGCTTATCTACACCGCCGAGAAATCGCTTCGTGATGCTGGGGAGAAAGTACCAGCTGAGCTTCGGGTTTCTATCGAAAACAAAGTTACAGACCTTAAGAAAATAAATGATGGAGATGATATGGAGGCAATTAAGAAAGCCACAACAGAGCTTTCCACAGAGCTTTCCAAAGTAGGGGAGATAATAAACAAAGCCGCACAGGCCGAAGGAGCGAAGAGCGACGGAGGTGCCGGCACTCAGCAGAGTGACGACAAGGTACGTGATGCGGATTTTGAGGAGAAGAAGGCGGAATAGTTTTCTTAATTTAGAACACGTATAAATCGTTGGTACGATTTTACTATTCTCGTCAATCAAGAAAACAATTTTCCTCAGTGCTGGCCCTTTCGCAAACTCCTCGTTGATTACAACTTCGTCAAACAGTGCTTCGGGCAGGCGCACTTCGTCGTTGTTTTCTAATTGACTGCGAAATGTTCTAAAATTAAGAAACTATTCCTCTGGTAGGAAATACGCAAAAACCCACCAACGAAAGTGGACTAGTGCGTCCAGTGTTGGTGGGGGGTGGTTGTTAGAGTTTCTTCGCGAGACTCTTTTCGAGCCATGATAGTGTAAGGAACACTGTCCCCATCACACCACCAAGACCAATGCTCTTGGCGAAGGTGACTCCGAAACCCATACTGATAACACAGACGAGAGCGCCGAGTACCAGGCTTGCGATAGCCGATCTCTTCATGCAGGTCCTCCAAAATAAATAATATATCAGGAATCACAAATAAACAATACGCAAAAACCCACCAACGAAAGTGGACTAGTGCGTCCGTGTTGGTGGGTAGACTACTTCAGGCTAGTCATTTTCCGAAGACGGTTGATGACGGCCTTGCCGCAGTAATTATCAGGCTCTGTCCGGTACCACAGGTTCGTCGATACCGTGGATTTCTTGAAGCCTCTTTTCCGTAGCTGGGTCTCCACTTCCTTACGTGTGGCTGGGCCAAAAGGCCCATCGTTTCCCCAAATTGTTCCCGTGTAGTTCACGACATACTTGGTCTCCATCTGTGCCTCCTTAACTAATAATACACCAAATAGTTAAGATAGTCAAGTGCAATAATTATCAAAAAATAGTATTATAAATTCTGAATTATTTGTAGCCATTCGTTGATTCGTATAATTCGCATATTCGTATCTTTATGTCAAAAGATTATTACCAAACATTAGGTGTTGATAAAAAGGCCTCAAAGGACGATATAAAGAAGGCCTTTAGGACTTTGGCGCACAAGTATCATCCGGATAAGAAGACTGGAGATGACGCCAAATTCAAGGAAATCAACGAGGCCTACTCCATATTGTCAGATGACAGTAAAAGAGCTCAGTACGACCAGTTTGGGAGCAATTTTGGCGCATCTGGAGGTGGCTATAGCCAGCAAGGAGACTTCGGTGGCTTTGATTTCTCTCAGTTTACCCAGGGGGGCAACTCTGGTGGGTTTGAGTTTGATTTCAGTGACTTGTTTGGAAATGCCTTTGGTGGTGGACGTCGTCAGCAAGCAAAACGAGGCCGGGACATATCTATTGATATTGAACTTTCATTTGAGGAGTCTGTGTTCGGTGTAGAAAGAACAGTTCTCTTAAACAAAGTATCAAAGTGTGACAGTTGTGCTGGTTCTGGTGCAGAAAATGGAACTGAGATGATTAAATGCTCCACCTGTAATGGCAATGGTCAAATAAGAGAGGTCAAGAGAACTTTTTTTGGTCAATTTGAAACAACGAATACATGTGAAGCCTGTCTTGGGAAAGGTAAGATTCCGAAGGCAAAGTGTTCGGCCTGTCATGGTCAAGGTATTCTCAAGAAAGAAAGCGAAATAAAAGTGAAAATTCCTCCAGGAATAGACAGCGGTGAGATGATGCGTCTAACAGGCGCTGGTGAGGCAGTTTCTGGTGGGCAAAACGGAGACCTGTATATTAAAATCTATGTAAAGAAACATTCTGTGTTTAGAAAAGATGGGCACAACCTCCTAATGGATTTGAACATCAAGCTTTCGGATGCACTTTTGGGTGGTGAAGAGTCAGTAAACACCCTAGATGGAGCAATAAAGGTCAAAATTCCAGAGGGAGTAACTCATGGAGAGACGCTTAGGATCAAGAATAAGGGAGTGCCTTATGAAAAAAACTATCGTGGAGATATTCTTATAAAACTTCACATCTCTTTACCGAGAAAACTATCAAAGGAAGCAAGGAAAACTATTGAAAATCTAAAGAAGGAAGGAATATAAAAACTAGTTTGGTTCTGTCATAAAATATATCCATTTGGTATAATATTTTTATGTCACAACTATTATCAAAGGTTACAAGTGCATTATCAAGCGATATTGTTTTTTTGGCATTTTTGTTTTTGGTATTCTTTATTTGTGTGATGTATTTTGGCAAAAACAAGATGGCTACAATGCTCATCGTTTTTTATCCTGCAGTATTTGTATTTGGAAATATTCCGTTTCTAAGTAAATTAGTTTTTATGAGTGGGGAACGCGGAGTTTTATTAAGTAAGTTTATTGTGTTTGTGGCGGTATTTGCTCTAATATATTTTGCAGTAAACAAGTATTTCATAACCTTCAACGAGCCGTCTGGTTTTCTTGGAAAAGCTGGTCTATCTCTGGGTTTACTCATAGCTTTTGTAGTTTTTTCTTATAAAGTTGTTAGTTTGGATTTCATTCATAACTTTTCTGGCTCAGTTGATACCATCATAACGGGCGGGAATAGGGAATTTTGGTGGGGAATTGCTCCCCTAGCCATTTTGGCATTTTTCTAGTAAGCCCAACACCACAAGCTTGATTTTTCCCCAATTTAGGTTTTACTTTAAATCACAAATATATGGCTATAAATAGGTATTAGTTTACCCTTTTCATACCCTAATTTTTGTGTTGTTTCATTGACAGAGTGGTGCTTAGTGTGATATACTATACCTAACTCAGTAGATCTGAGTTTTTCCGTCAGTTCCAGCTATTTGTTAGCTTCGAGATGGAGGATAAGAGGTAGCTTACCCCTTAGCTTATCTTGGAGTGAATAAACCAGGTGGAGCAGACCACGATAGAATTAACATCTAATTTTAGACTTTATTTTAAATTTTACAGCAGCTGGTTTGTTTATGATTGTTTCGTCTATTACAGGCGTTACAAGTCCGGTCACGGTCACTGAAGTTCCAAGAATGGAAACAAGTGCCGTAAAGGAGATATCTAGAAAAGAAATTGAAAATATAATGAGTACGGAAGAATATGTACGACAGTACTTTTCTGATATACCTATTATGATTCAAATCGCTAAATGTGAATCAACATTCAGACAGCTAGATAGAACTGGTGAAGTTCATAGAGGAAGGGTTAACAGTAAAGATGTAGGAGTTATGCAAATTAACGAATACTATCACTTAGACCAGTCCGTAGATAAGGAACATAATATTTACACCATAGAAGGTAACACCGCATATGCGAGAGACCTATATGAGAGAGAAGGTACAAAGCCTTGGGCCTCATCGAGGGCTTGCTGGGGTAAATATGAGAACAAGAACCTAGCAATAAATAAATAACCAAAATCATCAAATGATACACATAGACCCCGAAAGGGGTTTTTGTGTTGAAAATTATTTTGCTAAATATATTTATACCCACAGTCTGACTAGGCGGGAATAGAAGTGATAGAAAAGTTTTATTAATTTATAGTTATATTTATGTGGGGGATAATAATATAAGCGTGTCGCACAATATATCTTTTACATACTTACCACAGAGCAAAGCCTCCAAACAAAAGAAAAAATTATTTAGAGAAAAAACGAGGATGTATTCCCCATTGGACAGTAAAAGAATTTAACCTGGGTCATTATACGATGTCGTTTTTGTGTCAGAATCCCCTAATTTATGAAATACAGACAAAAAAGGACCAAGCCACCTTTTTCAATTTTTTCCTACTAGGGGACTCATGTTTTAAGTTTATATGGATTACTTGGTTCGCACTCCCCTATTTGGGGTCCACCTTTGATCCAGCAACGAATCCAGTGGTCCAACACAACTGCAAAGAAAATCCTCCGGACGGTCTTTCTATATGTAAAATATCACCAGTTAGATACAAATTCGGCACTAGTTTAGATTGCATTGTACGCATATCTACTTCGTCCAAACTAACACCGCCGTCAGCAATAACGGCATTATCAAAACCTTTAAGGCCTGTAATTCTAACTGGCAAGGCGTTCAAAAGTTTTGAAATTTCTTTGCGAATTTCTTTTGTCACACTATGAGTTTTTTGCTCCGGGTCAAGAGCTGGAAGTAGACTGAGTAGCACCTTACTCATGCCTTTTGGGGCAATCTCTGCAAAGACATTTTTTAAACTCTTATTTTTATTGTTATCAAAAATTTGAATCATATATTTCTCTAACTCACCAACGCTCCAATCTGGAAAACAGTTTATACTTGCCGTAACTAGGGCTTCGTGAAGCATGTCACCTACCCGCTTTGAGCTATTCAAAATGGTTGGGCCAGACAGTCCATAATGTGTGCATAGTATCGGTCCAGATTTTGAAAAAACCTTTACTCCGTCCAGATAGAAGGTAATCTTGGCAAATTCAAAGGAGTGGCCAGATAAGCTCTTTATCCATTCATCCTCAACAACCACAGGTACTATAGATGGAGTTGGTGGATAGATTTTGTGCCCCAGATAGCTGAGCCATTTGAAACCATCTCCTGTTGAGCCTGTTTCACTGTGTGATAGACCACCAGTTGCTACCACAACGGCCCTTGCAACATAAGTTGTTTTCTGCGAGGTGACAGTAAACATTCCATTTGCATTCCTTTCTAATTTATTAACTGACACTCCTGTTTTAACTAGAACATTATTGTTCTTCATATATAAAACTAGTGCAGACAAAACATCCTCAGCTTTTTCTGTGTTAGGAAAAACTCTGTTCCTTGCTTGTGTGACTAGGGGAAGTCCAAGTGACTGAAAAAAACTATGTGTTTCTATAACACCAAATTCAGAAAAAGAAGAATACAAAAGTTGTTTTGAACTACCATAGTTACTCAAAAGTTTATGGATATCAAATTCAGCGTTTGTTATGTTACAGCGACCACCGCCTGTTATTACAAGTTTCCTACCAAGAGATTTGTTTTTTTCAAGCAACAGCACAGATAGACCCCGTCCCCCTGCCCTACCAGCAGCAATCATTCCTGATGGGCCACCACCAATGACAATGACATCAAATTCAGTATTAATTTGTTTTGCCATTAAGGAAATAACTAATTGAGAAGACCTCTTATGAAATCATCAAGCCATGCGTACAAGGTTTTAAAGAATGTGATTGTTGGTTGAATTATCTCTTGTGCTTTGGGTGATTTTACCCACTCAACTAAATCAAAATCTAGGAAATATTTTAGTGCAATTATTGCAATTATTACTAATATTATTCGTCCTATAAAACCTTGGTTATTTTTCATAATTTATTGTTTATGTTATATATCTTTTATATTGTACCACCACTTTATATTGCTGGAAAATAAGCCAGTGGATCGAGATATGCCTTGACATCAGCAAGTGGCATTGTTACTTGTTTACAGCCAATACTATTTACATATTTCTCTATACGTACTCCTTGCGTAGCATAAAGACTAATATGGAGGTGTGGCCCGGTAGAATACCCAGTATTTCCACTATATCCAACTAGGTCTCCAGTTTTCAATCGTTGCCCGACTGAACTACTTATAACCGATAAATGTCCATAAATGGTGGATAGGCCGTTATCATGTTTTATCATTACCCATTTACCAAATGAGTAACATCCAGGGTACAAATCCGTGTTTCCCGTGCCAACCACAACTCCATCTAATACGCTTTTAACTTTAGTACCAACACTTGCTCTAAAGTCAACACCGTTGTGACTTCCTGAAACATAAAGTTTCTTTGCATCTACAGTTTTACCAAACTTTTGGGTTATATAGACATTGTCCAATGGCCAAGAAATCACACCATGCTTTTCAGCGGGGTACCAACTTGAATTTATAGTCATATTAAGCTGGGATTCATATTCATACACCTCTCTTTCAAACTGGGCCTTCTGCTCTTCTCTCGTTTTAACTAATTCCTTAAATGTTTCTTCTTTATTTTTAGTTTGAGCTAGTAAGGTTTCCTTTTCCTTGGCAGTGTATATTACTGCCTGCTTTTTGCCATTCAAATCCTGTTTTAGGTTTAACAAACTTGTTTTCTGGCCAGTGAGACTATTTTGTTTTACTTGCATATCGTTCTTCAATACCGCCAATTCCTTTGAGCGTTTCCTAATAACATCTCTTGTTTCCTCTATTGAATTGATTTCGTTCCAAATGTCACCCAAATTCTTTTTGGATAGCATAATTTCCACAATGCTTGTTTTTTCAAGCATTTGCGTATCCTGAATTGCATCAATTATTACTTCCTTATTAACGTCAATACTATTCTGGGTTTTTTTGATTTCATCACCTAGTTGCTCTATTGTTAGAACTGTTTTGTTTATTTTATTCTCGGTAAGATTTATATCTGTTCCAATCTTTTTCTTTGTCAGGTCTAGGGTTTTTAGAGTATTTTTCAGGGTTACAGCCTGTTTTATTGAATTATCTACCTCAATATTATACTGCCTTATTTCCTCCTCAAGCTGTTTAATTTGGCTAGTTCTTTCTTCAATTTTAGTCACTAAATCGGTGGTGGTATCCTCTGCAGAAACATTTTGCACTAAGGCAAGACAAAAAATCACAACTATCAAAAAGGAAACTGTTTGGGTTATCTGTTTTTTTACCTGATTCATTTTTTAAATTACAATTTTTTTATAGCTGTTTGTATGCGAGAAGCCGTCTCTTCTTTCCCAAGAATATAGATAAGGGTGAAGGGATCAGGGCTTTTGTCTTTACCCGACAGGGCAACCCTAAGTGGCCACAGAACTTCTCCCCTACCCTTTTCAGTAGCATAATCAAACAGTAGTGACTTTATTTTCTCCGTGCTAGTAAACAAATTATCGTCAGCTGACTCCAGCGTGCTTAGACAAAACTCAAGGTGCATCTTTGCAATTTTTTTATCACTACCCTTCCAACTCAGAAGCTCAGCATTATACTCTGGTGAGTGAAAATAATACTCTAACTCCCCTGCCCCAACAAGAGCATCTATGTCTCCCCATTTTGATATATGGTCAAAAATTACGGGACACAGCTTCACTAGAAAACGTTCATCAGCAGAAATCGAATTACTTTTTAGTCTATTAATAATTTCAGTATTTCTCTCATTTTCAGACATCAGTTTCATATGTTCCTTGTTAAGCCAGTCAAGTTTTGTACTGTTCAACTGTGCGCCAGATTTCTGTATTTTTGATATTTCAAAAACTTTTATTAATTCCTCAGTTGTAAATATTTCTTTGTCACCCCCAGGGTTCCATCCCAGAAAAGCAAGGAAATTAATCATTGCCACTGGCAAATATCCTTCCTTCCTGTATTCCAAAATATCCTTAGCCCCATCTCTTTTCCCAAGTTTTTTCTTGCCTCCATCTGCCATAATATGTGGTAAGCACGCATATTCTGGTGGATTTACACCAAGAGCTCCATACACAGAAAGGTACTTTGGTGTTGAGGCAATATATTCTTGACCCCTCATGACCAAAGTGACACCCATTTCAATATCATCAACTATGTGTGCAAAATTATATGTTGGATAACCATCACTTTTAATAAGAATAAAATCATCAAGCATTTCAGGCCCAGCTGACAAATCCCCAAAAACCATATCGTGCCAGTGGTAGTCTTTCACGGTTGGAACCTTGAAACGCAAAGGCATTGTTCCATCCCAAGGAGGAGGATTCTGTGGTCTGAATTCACGAAAAAGAAAAGGTCTTTTTTCCTCTTCGGCTTTTTTTCTTAACTCTTCAATCTGCTCTTCACTTGTGTTATCGGTGTAAGCAAAACCACCATCAATTAATTTTTGTGCGTATTTTTTATACAAATCTAACCTTTCTGATTGTAAATACGTGGCACTCGGCCCGCCAATTCCAGGACCTTCATCCCAATTTAGCCCAAGCCATTTAAGTGACTCCTGTATGTGCTCGACAGAACCCGAAACCTCTCTTTCCTTATCAGTATCCTCAATACGCAGAATAAATGTACCGTTATTTTTCTTTGTCCACAGCCAGGCATACAAAGCTGCACGAACATTACCAACATGCATAAAACCTGTTGGGGATGGTGCAAATCTTGTTACTATTTTTTTGTCATTTATATTTTGCATTTACTTTATGGACTTTATAAACTTTACAGACTTTCAACTATTCTATTTATCATGTTCCAGGGCAATGGCAACAATCTCTTTCGCTATTAACTTAGCTGAATCTTTTCTTGCAAAATCATTCGCAGATTTTATCATTTTTTCCTTTTCTCCTGGTGTTTCCAAAATTCTATCAATTTCAGATACAAGGAGACTATCGGCCAAATTCTTCTCTTCTATGACTATTGCTGCGCCGGATCTTGCATAGGAATACGCGTTAGTCCTCTGGTCGTGGGAGGTCGGTTCTGGGATTGGAATAATAATTGATGGTTTACCCCAAGAAGCAATTTCAAAAATTGTCGAGCCTGCCCTTGAAACGACAATATCACAGAGACCAGCAGATGCGCGCAAGTTCAGCAGGTTTAGGTAATCAAAGGGTTTATATCTTTTTCTATCTGTGTTCCCGCGCAGAATGACATCTGCGACTTCTTGGATTGCCTTAAAGTTATTTTTTCCTGTTTGATGAATTACTTGATACTTACTTAAAAGTCTTGGCAGAGCATCCATGACTACCTCGTTTATAAAAACCGCTCCTTGTGAACCGCCAATAATTAGAACAGTAGGAATATCCTCATCTAACCCGAGAATCTCGCCAGCACCAGTGGTTAATGGCTCACGAACTTCTTTCCTTAGTGGATTGCCTGTATAAGCCACTTTCTCCTTTTTGAAATAATTTATTGCCTCTGGGTAGGATATAGCGATTTTTCTAGCAAATTTACCGGCCCAGTTGTTAACCTTGCCAGGTGTGCTGTCAGATTCATGAATGACAACAGGTATTCTAAGTATTCTTGCAGCCAAAAGTGTGGGAAAGCTGGCATAACCACCCTTACCGAAAACAACGTCTGGATATATTACATAAACTCTCCAGAGAGCATTTATAGAACCAAAAAAAATCTTAAACAAATCAATAAAATTCAAAAATAAGTTTTTGATAGAAATTCTTCTTCTAATTTTTCCGGCACTGACAGGAACAAAGGTAATATTGTTTTCAAATAACAGCCCTTCGTTATATGGGTCAGTAGACATATAATAAATTTCTGGCCTAAGGAGGTGATTTTCCTTTACCAGCTCATTTATTTCTTCTGCAATTGCAATAATGGGATAGAAGTGTCCGCCACTACCTCCACCAGTAAGTAATATTTTCATTTTCTACTGTTTAATTAATTTTTGACCTTTGGAAACATTCAAGACAATGCCAACCGCAAATAGAGTCATAAACAGTGCGGTTCCCCCATGACTTACAAACGGCAAGGTTATTCCAGACAATGGTAAAACACCAACCATTGCCGCAATGTTAACAAATGCCTGGGATACTATCATTATAACAATTCCAGAGACCATAAGTCTACCAAAGGTGTCTTGGGTATTTATGGATATTTTCAGCCCTCTAAAAGCAAAAAATATATACAAAAGTATTAAACCAGCGCCACCAAGAAAACCAAATTCTTCAGAGGCAACGGCAAAAATTGAGTCCCCTATAGGCTCTGGTAGGACATTAAATTTTTGGATGCTTTGCCCAAAACCCCTACCCATTAAACCGCCAGAGCCAATAGCGATTAATGATTGCTGGATTTGATATCCACTTCCAAGGGCATTGTCTCCGGGATTGACAAAGGTATTAATTCTACTCATCACATATGGTCTCATTAGGGCCAAGCTTCCCACAGCCATTACTGCCACTAGTCCAGATATAAACAAATATTTCCACCCGCCCCCACTTATAAGAAAAATAGAAAACCCAGAGATTGCCATAATTACAAAAGTGTCAGTATCTGGTTGTTTCAGTAAAATTGCTCCAACTACGACAATCATTATTGCAAATGGCAAGAACCCGTATTTGAAAGTCTTTGTTTTATCCTTAACCCTAGCCATCCAGGCAGAGAGAAAAATAATGAAGCCAATTTTTAGAAACTCTGATGGCTGAAATGAGATAAAACCAAGGTCTATCCACCGGCTTGCCCCACCGTGAGCTAAGCCAAGTCCAGGAACAAAAACAAGTAATGTGGCAACTATTGAAAACAAAAAGATAAACAGTGAATATTTTCTGTATATTTTGTAGTTTATTTTAGATGCAACAATGCAAGCAATGACACCCAGGAATAGCCCATAAAAGGTCTGATTGAAGGACACGTTGGCGTATTTGATTGGCTGTTTAGACAAAAGCCCAAAAGATGCAGAAGTAAAAATTATATAACCAGCTATAACCAGTACACAGATAGAAATTAAAAAAGGTATGTCAACTTTAATTTTTCTCATTTGGTTATTAACTAACAAGTGCCAATATTACCCCCATGATTGCAAAAACAACACTTATAATCCAATACCTCATAACAACTTTTTCTTTTGACCAGCCTATGGCCTCAAAGTGATGGTGCAGAGGAGCAACCCTAAATACTCTGTGTTTATTAAAGTGCTTATACGAAACCATTTGTATAATAACCGAAAGAGATGTAATCATTAAAGGAAAAGCAATTATAGGTAACAACAAAACCGTATCGGTTAAAAAGGCAATAACGGCTAGTGTAACAGTAAGTCCAAGCATCCCAGTTTCACTCATGTAGAACCTTGCTGGTGGAACGTTATACCAAAGAAAGGCAAGTGTACCCCCCGCTATGACCGCACACAGAGCTGAAATATCTATCTGATTCTGGACAAATGCGATTACTGAATATGCAGTAAAAATTGTAGCCATTACTCCACCAGAGAGACCATCTATTCCATCTATAACACTTGTTGAAAAGACACCAAGCATAATAATAATGAAAAAAGGAATATACATCATGCCCAAATCAATATCTATCCAGAATGGCATGTGAATAGTGGTTACTCCAAGCTTAAAATAAAACCAGTAGCTGATAGCTAGTCCGATTATCACTATGCTGGCAATTTTTACCCTTCTATAAACGATATTATCCTTTGCATAACTCCCCCTCCCAATAATTTGAAGTATGTCGTCCACTAGTCCTATTAGTGACGCAAGAAGTAGAGACGCTAGTGGAATGAGTGTCTGGCTTCTGCTAAAAAAATTGAGTTTCTGTGTCAAGTCGTTAGGAACAATTATGTGTAGCAGATATATTAGTGCCACGGTGAGAAGTACTGAGACCCATATTATTACACCGCCCACTCTTGGTGTAGATAATTCCCCTTTTGTATTATGAACCTTTGCAAAATCGGGTGTAGTGATATCACCAGCCTCCGTTCGTGGATTTTTCTTCCACATTTTATATTTGTAAAAATAATGTGTGAAAAAAGGAGTAATCAAAATACCCAAAAAAAATGTAAGAACGGAAGGGACAACTACTTTTATTACATCTATCATACTTAAATAAATTATACTGAATTCACATTCACTTGATAACTTTCGACTTTTAACTTTTGACTAATGAACACATCATACCACAGTGCCAGCATGAGTAATAAGTATATTTTCCTTGAATTATCAACAGTTTTCGCGTTGTGGTCATTTATTATTGTTTGTATATAGGCCATATCCATGTTCTCTTTTATATACTTATTATTCAATATCCTCTGATAAACGTCAGGTCTCTCTGCATTAAACCAGTTTCTAACCGGAGTTGGAAAACCTAGTTTTTTCCTGTTTCGTGTGGTTTCAGGAATGATTTCCTTAAAAGCCTCTCTTAGAAGGTATTTAGTTACTCCATTGTGCCATTTAAGGTGGTCAGGAAGAGTTTTGGCTAGGCTAGCTACATCCTTATCTAGAAAAGGTACTCGTAGCTCTAGGGAGTTAGCCATTGTCATTTTATCGGCTTTTGCCAATATGTCCCCGACAAGCCAGGTATTTATATCAATAAACTGCATTTTTGAAGAATCACTAACACTATTTATTTTTTTATACAGTGGTGAAAGTGAGAGCGGTTTAATTTTCCTGCCTTTCCAAAGCAAGCTGATTTCTTCTTTTTTGAAAATTGAAGCATTGCCAATATACCAGTCTTCAAGTTTATTATGCGCCCTTCTTATATAGTTTTTTCCAAAAAATGGAAAAGGAATCGTGAGCGCTATCTCGAGAAATTTTCTCGGTATCCAGGAGATTTTATTGTATGCAAATGGCGCAAGATAAATATTATATCCTCCAAATAGTTCATCTGCACCCTCGCCCGATAGAACTACCGTAACGTGTTTTCTCGCTTCTCTGGCAACAAAGTACAGACCAATTGCAGAAGGGTCAGCAACAGGTTCATCAAAATGATAAACGGCTTTTGGAAGGATGCTGAAATACTCGTCAGCACTAATTTTAATCTCTGTGTGGTCCGTACCCAGAAAATTAGAAGTTTCTTCGGCTTCCCTACCTTCAGTTAGGTCATCGAAGCCTACGGTAAATGTCTTTATTTTCTTATCACCACAAATCTTTTGCATTAGTGTGGTAATTATTGAACTATCTACACCACCAGAGAGAAATGCCCCAACAGGAACATCGGCTATCATGTGATGCTCTACGGAATCCCTGATTATTTCTTGTATTTTGGTCGTTGTCCTGGCCTCTTCTAGAGTCTCATCTTGATTAAACTCAAATGACCAGTACTTTTCAATGTGACTTTCGTTGGTTTCTAGGTTGATTGATAGATAGTGACCTGGTGGTAATTTGTACACATCCTTAAAAAACGTCTCAGTAAGAGGGTTATACTGATATGACAGATAATTTACTACGGCCTCGTCATTTACTTCTGGTTGAAATTCTGGCAGGGCTAAGAAACTTTTAATTTCTGAGGAGAAAGCAGTAATTTGTCCATCTTTGTTTACAAGGTAATAGAGTGGTTTAATACCGAAGAAGTCTCTTGCAAGAAATATTTTCCTTGTCTCAATATTGTAAATACAAAAAGCAAACATCCCACGTAACATTGGTAGCATTTTTTCTCCGTATTCCTCAAATAAATGAAGAATAACTTCCGTATCAGTTTGGGTTTTGAAATGGTAA
Organism: Candidatus Zambryskibacteria bacterium RIFOXYD1_FULL_40_13; assembly: GCA_001824295.1. Taxonomy (GTDB): domain Bacteria; phylum Patescibacteriota; class Minisyncoccia; order Phycocordibacterales; family DATDWN01; genus C7867-006. The sequence continues at coordinate 93,565 of MHWY01000002.1, forward strand.
CCTTTCTCCTCGAGCTCTAGCCTAAGTTCTTTATAGTTGTATATTTCACCATTTAAAAAAATAAGTAGCTTTTCATCAGATGATGTTATTGGTTGTCTGCCAGTAGAAAGATCTATGATAGATAGCCTTCTCATACCAAGACCAACCGACTTATCAACATAAAAACCATCATCGTCTGGTCCACGATGTGTAATCTTTGCAACCATACCCGTAATTGCTTTTTCTATATTCTCGATTTTTGGGTCTATGACACCTGCAATTCCACACATAAAAACAGTATACCCCCAGATGGAAGTTTCTCCAAATCGTGCTCTAATTTAGCCCTGTTATGTAATTCTCTGTTGCTTTGACAAGCTTTGCAACATCTTCAAACCTACCATCAATTGATGAGCCCAAAACAACTATGACTATTGGCCTACCAATTGAGTGGTCAAAAGCAATAACAAGATTACCACCAGCTAAATCAGTGTATCCTGTTTTTGAAGCGAGCAATCCTCTGATTTTTTCTACACCGACATTTGTGTTTTTTGCCGAATGAACCATCTCTGTTGACGGAATATTCATCGCTTTATATTTTGTTGCCTCTAATATTTCAGGATGGTGTACCAATATGTACTGCATTAGTTTACTAACATCGATGGCCGAACCATAACCACCCGAGGTTGCTCCATCGTCTAATCCACTCTCGTTTATAAAGTATGTTTGTTTCAACCCTAACTCCTCTGCCATTTCGTTCATCTTTGTAATAAAGCTTTTTCTGCCCAAATCATAGTCTGGGCTTTCCAGTTGTGTTGCACCAATAACTGAAGCTATGGAACGAGCACCATCATTAGATGAGACCAGAAGTGAAAAATCTAGAAGGTCTTTAAGCTTCCAAGACTCATCCACAAGTAGTCCAGTATCTCCCTCTTCTGCAAGAAAATCTTTTCTTATGGTGATTTGAGTATTTTTTGGTAACAGTTCCGTAGCTACAAGTGCAGTCATAAGCTTAGTAATAGATGCGAGTGGTAATTGAATAAATTCATTTTTCTTATATATAACCTCATTTTTTACAATATCAAAGACATATGCAGAATCTGCCTCTATATTTACATCAGCAAATATTCTTTGGCTGGTTTCTTCGTTATATGTTATTACTTCTTTTGTAAATGGTTTATTTAGCGCTCCATAAATTGTAAAGACCATAAAAACAATAGACACAACAAGAAGTGCATTTAGAACAAGGAGTTTTTTTGTAATATGTTGTTGCTCGTCCATATAAGTCTTAGTTATTTGCTGTATCTAGGTCTTCTTCCTTTTCTTCAGCAACATCTAGCTGTTGACGCAGCTCATTATACTCAGGTAATTCAGAAATATGGCTTAGACCAAGAAATCGTAAAGCATCAGCTGTTATATTATAACCTATTACCCTCATATCTGTCTCGCTATTTTTCTTCTCTATAAGACCTCTTAACAATAAATTCCGTAAAGAATACTGAGAATTCACACCTCTGATATATTCAATCTCCTTCTTACTAACCGGTCCCTTGTAGGCGATTATAGACAATGTCTCTATTCCAGATTTTCCTAAATCTTTTTCTCTCTCTTCTTTAATTATTTTTTCGATTGTTTCTGAATATTCTGGTGCTGTAGTAATAAGAACCTCATCGTTGTGAACCACAAGTCTCACACCCCGCTCGGACAAGGACTCGGCAAGACTCTTAGTAGCGACCAAAACATCCTCCTTGGATATATCCAGTGTTTTAGCCAGAAAATCAATACTGACCGGCTCAGCCAAATAAAAAAGTACCGCTTCTATCTTATTCACTAATTGTCCTTGGTTTTCTTGCATCATGAATTTACTTTACAAACTTTATAACTTTTTACTTTTAACCTGAAAATCAATATTTTGGAACACCAATATGTTGATTTTCCATCTGTATATCCTGAAAATTATTATCTTGCCTTACTCTTATAATACCCTGTTTTACTAATTCTAGCATAGCAAGAAAACTAACAATAACATTTACCTTCTCTGCCTTGCCTACACCGGCGAAATCCTTAAAACTCATTCTCATACTTTCCGTAATTCGCAGAGTTAAGTTCTCCATCATTTCCTCAAGTGAAATAACTTTTTCTACAATAGCTTTCGGAACAAATTCTTTTTTTGGTATCTCAATAATTACAGATTTTACTGCTTCAAAAATCGTATTTACTGTTACGCTCTCGTCGGGAGCGAAAACAACAATTTTTTCCTTTGAGGGTTGGCGGAGATACTCAACATGGATATTAAATCTTTCTTTTAGATGTCGGCTTAACTCCTTATATTTTTGATATTCACGCAACCTTGCTTCCAAATCCTCAATATTGTGCTCTTCCTCTTCAGAAAGCACTAGGTTAGGAAGAAGAGACTTTGACTTTATAAGCACTAGGGTTGAGGCAATCAGAATAAAATGTGCAGAATCAGCGATTGGAAAATCATCAAAGCTCTTTATATATGCAATATAATCATCAGCAACCTGTGCTAGTGAAATATCATTTATAAAAAGCTTCCTTTTTTCAATAAGAGAAAGGAGGGTGTCGAGTGGCCCCTCAAAAATGTGTGTTTTAACTTGATATTCCGAATCCATATAGATTAATTTACAAGCAGATGAGGTGATTTTAAGGATTTAAACGTTTAACATCACGAGGCAAATATGTCGCCTCCCTAACATTTGGCAAATCAAGAATCTTCATAACAAATCTTCCTGGGCCTATTCCAGCACCACCGTGAGGAGGACAGCCGTATCTGAAGAAATTTATATAATCCTTCAATGGTTCAAGAGACATGCCCTTATCCTCTGCTTGTTTAATCAAAACATCCACTCTGTGCTCCCTTTGGGCGAGTGTCGTCACCTCAATCCCTTTGTACAAGAGGTCAGCCCTTCTTGAAAAATCACTTCCCTCCTTTAGTCTCATGTGGTAAAAAGCACTTTTTGATTTATGATACTCAGTGATAAAAACAAAATCATGGTTTTTTTCCTTTTTGACATGCTCACAAATAACTCTCTCTTCTTCAGGCGAAAGGTCGTATGGCTCTGCACTCTCAACACCAAGCTTAAGAAGAATCTCCTTAGCTTCTATCATAGTAATACGAGGAAATGGTCGCTCAGGAACAGAAATGTTTGTATCAGGAAATTTTTCAAGCACCGACTTAAATCCTTCAACTATCATTCCCTCTTCCGCATCCATAACATCATTATGAGAGTCAATATATGATATTTCGAAATCCCAACCTGTAAACTCTGTTAAGTGCCTTGTAGTAAAAGACAATTCTGCCCGAAAAACTGGTGCAACCATAAATACTCGCTCAAATCCACTGGCCATACCCATTTGTTTGTAAAACTGTGGTGATTGAGCTAGATATGCCTTCCTGTCAAAATAGTTCACAGTGAAAACATCTGCACCAGTTTCTGAAGCGGTAGACATGAAAGCAGGTGGGTACAACTGAACAAAGTTATTTTCATGCCAATATTTTCTAAAGCCCTTTTCTAATTCAGTCCAGACTTGAAATATCCTAGTTTTTTCTGGTTTCCTTAAATCTAGCCAGCGGTAGTCGAGTCTTGTTGGGGCTTCTGTTTCTTCGTCTCCCCCCTTCATCACAACGGGAATTGGTAGTTCAGGATCCGCAACAGAGAGTACCTCAATGCTTTTAACAGAAATCTCGAAACCACCCATAGCTTGTTTTGCTTCCTTGACAGTACCAGTTATTTTTACCACTGACTCATGTGAAAGGTTCTTTGCTGTTTCAAAAGATGTGCTACTTGTCTCAACAACATTCTGAATAATACCCGTTACATCTCTAAGAAGAAGAAAAATTATTTTGCTTTGCACACGAAGTGTGTGAACAAAACCCATCACAACCACCTCCTTGCCAACATGCTGACCAATCTCTTTGTTGTATGTTCTTTTCATAATATTTCCAATGGAGAAACAAAAAAGCCCCTCCGAATTCATTTAATAATAAATTCGCAGGGGCGATTTCGTTCGCGGTGCCACCCTGTTTTGTTCTCTTTATTTGCATATCGGAGCAAATCCGGAAGATTCTACTTGCCTCTTTAGAGACTTTCTTTCTTCACCTCACCGGTGTTGGCCGGATCATAGGATTAACTACATTATATAAACTCTGATAAGAATTGCAAATACCTTTTGCACTAGTATAGCTTAACCCCTATTGAGTTACGGACTTGCTCCATTTTCCTCTCAGCCTTTACTTTAGCTCTTTTTCCACCATCCTTAAGAACATCTAGTACGAAATCCATATCATGGGTAAGCTGTTCTCGTTTTTCCCGTAGTGGTGCGATAAATGCCTCAATATTTTTTATTAGCATTTCCTTTGACTCTTTGTGACCCATTCCCCCTTTTTGATATCGCTCTCTTAAGACAAGTAGCTCATCCTGCTTAGCAAACAACTTGTGCAATTTGAAAACATTGTCTTCGTCCGGATTTCTTGATTCGGTAATTGGTTTGGAGTCTGTTGGTATAGACATAACCGCCTTTGTGATTTCATCCAATGTTGCAAAAAGTCCGATAGTATTTCCATAACTCTTGCTCATCTTTTGTCCGTCAGTTCCTGGCACCACAGCTACTTCTGGCATAATTTTGGATTCAGGTAGTTTAAACACCTCTTCTTTGAAAATAAAATTAAATTTTTGGGCGGTGTCTCTGGCATATTCCACATGTTGTTTTTGGTCCTGACCCACCGGCACCACATCTACATCATAGAGCAAAATGTCGCCAGCCATAAGCATTGGGTAGTTAAATGTTCCAACACTTATCTCTTTGTCCTTTGCTTCCGCATCCTTGTATGCATGCGCTCGCATCAAATATGGCATTGTTGTTATGGTATCAAAAATCCATGCCAACTCTGTGTGTTCAGAAACATCCGACTGTTTGAAGATTATTGATTTCTGGGGGTCGAGACCCAATGCAAGGTAGTCAATAGTCAAATCAAGGATGCTTTGATTTAGCTCCTCCTTATTTTGAATGAAATTAAGCGCATGATAATCAGCCACCATATACATGGCCTGATAGTCATCCTGTAAGTCCACAAATTGCCTCAACGCACCAAAATAATTACCAATATGTGGTCTACCTGTTGGTTTTACACCGGATAGCAATGTTTTTTTACTACTCATCTTTATATTGTATCAGATTTTGTTTAAAACAGAAAAGTCCCAAGCGCAGAGGGCGCTTGAGGCCCTCCTGCTTGAGACTGCGTCTAAACTCGAGATGGATCACGAATGTCCTCTTCTTTCACGATGACTTGGTCAAGCAACCCAAGTGAGAGAGCATCACCCACGGGTAGCTGACAGTCAAGCTCGCACATTTTACGAATTTCTTCGTGCGATCTTCCTGTTCGGTTGACGAGAATTTCGTCGAGTTTTTTCTGGTCGGCCTCCATCGAATTGATGTAATCGGCAAGCATCATCGGATCTCTTGCCACATCAAGCCTGAACGCAGTACTTGTAATGTGGTGGACCAGTATTCTGGAATGGGGCGTTGCTGTGCGCCAATCACAAGCCTGGAGAATCACTCCAGAGATTGAGTTTGCAATGCCATTCACAATACCAATCTTATGTCCGACGTAGAACCTCAACAGATCGAAGATATCAAGTCCGGCAGTTACGTTACCGCCCTTACTTGTTATGTAGATCGTAATTGGCGGGGAGCCTCTTATGAGGAGGTTCCAAATCGCCGAGGATACGTACGCATGGGTTTCTGTCGTGACTTCTCCAGAGATGGACAATCGGTTCTGCGACAGAGCAATCGCTTGATCCTGTGTCATGGGGCCTGCCTCCTTGGGGGTGTACGGTCTAAGCTAACAATATGTGAGTTCAAAATTTTAGTCAAATATCGTGCATGTTTAGACAAAAGAAATCCGCCACCCAAAGCTGGGTGGCGGAAATTTACGCAACTTACACAACAATTCCCTGGTCGTCAGCGAGCATCTTGAAAGTTCTGGAGATGCCGTAGAGTTCCTCAAACGACGAGGCTACTGCCTCAACCTGAGTGTCGCCATTTGTCAGCTCGTCGCTAGACCTGAGAACGACAAACTTGTCGCAGAGGTGCCTAACAGTAGAGAGCCGATGAGCAATGACCACCGCTGTGACATTCCCCGACAGAAGCTTCTGTAGCCCGGCCTGAACAAGCCTCTCGGTAGTTGAGTCCAAGCTTGATGTGGCTTCATCGATGAGCATCATTCGAGGACGCTTGATAGCGGCAGCTCCGATGATGAGCCTCTGTGCTTGCCCACCAGAGAGCTTGATTCCGTTTGTGCCAACTTCGGTATAGATGCCGTTCGTCAGACGCTTTCCGAAGTCAATCTGGAGGTCACGCATGAGGCTCCAGATTTCTGGGTCACCCATTTTCTGCTTTTCCTCATCACTGAGTGCATATGTCAGGTTGTAGCGGATACTTCCGTCGAAAATCTGAGCCTGCTGTGGAATGTATCCGAGAGTTCTAATCCACGATGCGGAGTTGACCTGTCTCATGTCAATTCCGTTCACTAGGATTTTGCCGTTTGACGGATCCATCGAACGCAAGAGAAGTCGGGCCAAGGTTGACTTGCCTGCTCCTGACTGGCCGATGATTGCCACCTTCTGCCCAGCGTCTACCGCGAAGCTTACGCGCTGTAGTGCGTGTGGGTTTTCCTCTTCGTCTGTACTATCCAAGGTGGGGCCGTGTTCCGGGTATGTGTACGACACATCCTGGAACTCAATTGCTATCGGAGCATCCTGGAGGATTTCCACGCAACCCTCTGCATCCGTAGCTTCAGGTGGTATGGACAATGCCTCTATCTTGGCTTTGACGGCAGGCATGTTCCAGTTAATCATGTGTTCAATCCTGCCGATTTGCCACACACTTGATACGATGGTACTTGTCCACATGAAGATAGGATACAAGTTGCCGATGTTCATGTGACCCTGCCACACCTGCCATGTGCCATAGCTAATGACAGTCATGAAGGCAAGCATGGTCGCAGTATCGCGAAAGGCGTTGTGCTTGATGAACCAGAGCCAGAACCTACGGTCATCCTTGAGGTTGTCGGCAAACTCGACCGACATCTCGCGAAGTTCCCTTGTGGACATGCCACTGGTCTTAACTCTCTCCACCTTGGACCATCGGTCAAGTCGCCTACGATTGAGAACACGGAAACGCTTGTCGATGTTTGTGCACTCCAAAACCACCTTGTGGTTAAGAAAGAGTGTCCATGTGATGTAAACCACGAACGAGAGACTGATTGCCAAACCAGAGACCGGTGAGACAACCCAGATGAGAATGTAGGCAACCAGAAGAGTTGATAGAACCTGAAAACCTTCGAACAGGAGAAGCCCTTGAAGGTCTAGGAGTTTCCACCGACCCTTGTCAATGTTGCCAACATTCAGAGTGCCACTGTGCTCAGCGTGTTGCCCCAAGGACTTCTCGAACATCATCCGTGTGATGTAGTCGTCGAGTGTACCCTGGAGATAGCCAAGTATGAGCTCTCTGTAGGTGGCCTGCTTGAAGTGAAACAGTTTCTGGATTGCCATGAGCGCGAATGTCACGGCAATCCCTACCGCCACATACTCCCGACTTTTCTCCGCGAGACCGCGGAAAATTAGTGAGATTGTGAACGGGATTGTCATTTGAGTCAGGATGTTTGCGGACATGTAGCTAAACATTCTCCGCAACCATTTCACCTGCTCAGGCGATTCCAGAAACCTCCAAGTCCAAACAAGAACCCTTAGGGATTCCTTTGCACTTGAAAGGTATTCGGTAATCGTGGCCGGCGTTTTTTCTCTGTCATCGAAGTCCATCTCACTCCTCCTTCTACACAAGCCCTAATTGTTGTTGAAGTTGTCAAAGAACTACTGTATCAGAGCAAAGCTCGATACACGGAAACTTAAAACGCCGCAGTACGCGGCGTTTTAAGTCTTCGAAGAAATTTTAGTTTCAAACACTTAGAACACAGCGTAATCTTTCCACATTGTTTGCGGAATTATATTTATTTGGAAGCACGATGAAAGAGACAAGCCCTTTTCTGCACGTGTTCCAGATATTCTTTTGGTTACGCAAGTTTTTCATTGCCTATTTATCATACATAAAATTAATTAAAAGTCAATCTAGTTATTGACAGATGATAAAGTGCAATATTTTAACTCTTTCCCAAATAGCATATCCAGAAGTTTCTTTTATACACACGGTTGTTTATTCTTGAGTAGCTAGTTTTTTTCTCAAGATTAAAAATTACAAAATATTTCTCATAAAAAGAGATGAGATCATCTTTACTCCAAACTCTTTCTGTAACGCCGAGACCTGGCATTATGTATGTATCTTTCTCTTTTCCAGGATTATTTTTAAGTAGGTATTTTGCATTTGCATCCCCATCTTTACACAGAGCTTTCACAAGAAAATATCCACCCACTTTCAGCACTCTATTGGTTTCAGATAAATATATCTCTCTTTCCCCTTCTGATAAGGAATTTGAAGATGTAACATCTAAAACAATGTCGACTGATTCATCTTCTAGTGGAAATTTCTCTCCGATGCTTTGTTTAACATATTTTATATTCAGTCTAGCCTTCTTAGAATTCTCATTTGAAATCTGAATGGCAGTTTTAGAGATTTCAAGACCAACCACACCTGCCCCCATTTCAGCAAAATAAAAACTGTTTCTCCCCGCACCGGAGCCCAAATCCAAAACTCTGCATTTAGCAAGCTCTACCCCCTGTTTTCTTAAAAATTTAGTAAACCTAACCACATCCGACTGTGGTTTATTGTCCTTTGTCAGAAGTTTAGATTTTATATATTCCCTATCCCAGGCAAGCTCTTGTGACATAAAGCAATTGTAACACAGAGTAGTTTCCTGTATATTTTAGTAACACATGGCTTTTTTGTACCTCATTTTTCTCCTAGTTGCCTTCTTTCTCTCTATTTTTTTTGTATTCTTTATGCTGGCCCAAACCATATCGACCTTGCTTGGTGATGTACCATATATTCCAATTCCAAAGATTACTGAGAAAAATGTAATTGAGGTTCTCAAACTTGATAACAACAGTGTGTTCTATGATTTGGGCTGTGGTGATGGTAGAGTTCTATTGAGAGCAGTCGAACAATTCCCTCAAATCAGAGCAGTGGGGGTTGATATTGGTTTTATACCATTTTTTTTGGCTAAATTTTATATAAGAAAGTATAAAAATATTAGTATAAAAAGAGAAAACATATATAAGACCGACATACATGATGCCACGCACATTTTTCTCTATCTCTATCCAAAAGTTGTAGATAGAATATTTGTTAATATACTCAAGCAGTGCAAACCAGGCACAAAAATCGTATCCTGTGATTTTGAGCTAATAGATGTCACCCCTACTGAGATAATTAACCTAGAAACAAAAGCCCTAAGAGGAAAAACCCTTTTTGTTTATACTTTATGAGGTATAATGATGGCTTTATTAATATCTAGATAATTAATTATGAACTACATTTTATTTTCTAAAAACGAATTATTCCGAGAGGGTGCTGAAAAAATTAAAATAGAAGCCCAAAAACAAAACAAACAATGTGAAGTTTTGGAGATACATAGCATTACAAAAAATGGCATTTTAAGACAAAAGATTGATAATACTTCCTTGGTTTATTTTTTAACGAATGATGTATGTATACCAGAATATATAGAACTATTGAAAAAAAAAGGGGCTTATATTGTTAATGAGGCTCCCTTATCTGGAGACCTGAAAAAATACATACTTCAAAATAAGGTAAAGAATAACGGAGTACGTGTCCCTAAAAATATATGTTTATCTAGTGACAAGGAAACAGGCAGGCTTAATCTAAAGTACCCTGTTTATATTAAAAGTCAAAAACAAGGAAGTTTGGTTATCTATAATCTAAATCCAGATGAATTAAATAAAAACATAATATCTATAGGCAACATAAATGAATTTTATTTTGAGGAAGCGGTCGAAATAAAGGGTTTTGTACTAAGAAAATTCTACTATATTAAGGAAGTGATTATTGACATGGATAAAAAAAATACGGATCCTGTGCCAGATTGGCTATATATAGTCTTAAAAAATATCTCATTATCGTTAAAATTAGAAGTTTTTTCTTCTGACATTTTTGTAAATTGGTCCAGCCAAGAATATTTCTGTATTGATATCAACCCAGCTTCATCATTTTTTAAATCTGAAAAAGCTCGCAAAGAATTTGTTAGAAATATTTTAATATAATGACTTGGCCAGAAATATATAAAGCAAAAATTGCAAAAAAGGGTGGTTTACTACCTTTTATATTAAATAAAGAAAAAAGATCAGCTGGTGCATTAATAACTAGGTTGAAGAAAAAATTAAAACCTGAATCAAAAATACTAGAAATAGGTACTGGAACTGGAGCTATTGGTGCTTTACTTATAAAACACGGTTTTGATGTTACTGGTATAGATATTGATGAAGAAATGATAAAAATTGCAAAAAAATCTTTTAAATTATTTGGAAATCATAATAAAGTTTTTGTAATGGATGGAAATAACATAGTTAGTAGATTTAGAGAGAATTCTTTTGACTGTGTCATAACCCACGGAATGCTAGAACATTATTCCAATGAAGATATATATCTCCACATTAGTAATCAATTAAAAATTTCACCACTTACTATATGTGTTGTCCCCATGAAAGCAATGTCACCACTTTACCGTTCTGGTGGGTTAGGGGACGAAAGATACCTTCCAACTAGCTATTGGAAAAGGTTATTGTCAAAAAATTTTCACATCCAGAGTATTTATGGATATGGCTTCAAAGAAACAAATAGTATACACCTGTCTGAAAAAATAATTAGGATAAATATTTTAGCAAAAATTTTTGCTCCACTTTGTGCTTTCAATGAGTTTTGGATTACTAAGAAGTAACTACACTATTAACTATGGATGATACGTTCCTAAAATAGTTCTTTAGATTATCGTAACTAAGCTTTTCAATGACTTCATCCTTTGATACCCACATAATAACATCCCCTTCGAGCTCTAATCTAAGTTGTGTGTCATCGTTAGAACTAACCAGAAACATTTTTGTAGAAATACAATTTCCGTTAGAATGAATGTACTCCATATCAGGTAAGGGTTTTATTACATTTACAGTTAAGCCGGTTTCCTCTTTCATCTCTCTGACCATTGTTTGGGTTGAATTTTCTCCTAGATCAACATGACCCTTGGGAAAAGACCAGTCTTTTTCCCTGCCTCTATATAACAATGCTATGTTATTTTTATTCTCGCTACTCAAAATTATAGCTCCGGCTTTTTGTATTTTTTCAGACATAAAATAAAAGAAAAGTGACCCCTTTATCTTATCAAAGGGGCCACTTGGAGTCAAAGAAGATGCCACCAGTACACTAGATCCTACCTGACGACTTGAGATGATCCACTAGCGCGTCGGCCTCGAGTGCCCGGAGTGCCTCGCTGGCAACTCCGCTAAACGACCACTCAACCTGAGCGAGCAAGCATGTCTGGTGGCTGTGCCAGAAACGCTCACGCTTAATATCGAGCGCCATGTCCTCGGGGGTGCTTCGAGACAACCTGCATTTCTTGGGAACAACGACACTCACCAACAAAGCCTCGGGCTCAATTTCAAGTACAGCCTTCCACTCATCAGGTGTGTGAATCGCGTCAAGCAGAACCACATCCTTTGAGTTTCGATCGTACTTCATCAGCCTGAGAAGATGGTGCATGATTTCGTAACTCCCCATGTTGTGGTAGAGATCACGATACCATTCGGTGAACACTTCCTCGTTGTTGTCGATTGACGACCATTCGCGAAGAAGTTCTCTCTTCACAACATGTCGCCAACTGTAGTTATTAACAAAGAACTCCGAGAGATCACTCTTCCCAGAGCTGTGATAACCAGCTATCCCGATGATCATTTTGACCTCATGAAATGGAGAGGTTGGACATCACTGCTCTTCAACGCCAGTGCGATCGCGAGACAGTTTGTCTTCGGTCCGGAAGTGGAAGAGTTGTAGCCGGGTAGCAGGAACCTCATGGACTCAATGTGTTGAGAGTCAACGAGTTTTCTCCAAACCCCAGAAAACCGCTCGTTCACGAGATTGCCGACCGACATTTCACCGAGCGGACCAAGAAAGCCACAGGTTTGCACATTGCCGTCTGGCAGAACCACCATTCCACGGTGACCTGCACTACACGACTGACGTTCAAATGGAAGTGAAATCCGTGGTGCAACCTTGTCGTCCTTGATGTAGTGACCACGAACGTGCTTTGTCGAATCTGATGTCAAATGTCCGAGCCTCTTCCTCAGAACTTCATACTCTTCCTGAGAGAGCATTTCGCCTGACATGTTGTCTGCACGACCAGCAGGAATCAACCTGCGAATCATGACCGGCACGCTCAGATTTGAAAAAAACTCGGTAACGCGAACCACTTCATCAATGTTACTCTTCATGACGACAGTGTTCACCCTGACTGGGATACCGACATGTTTGAGCTCGATTATCCCCTTCATCGTTTTTCTGAAGGAACCAGCGCCTCTGATTGAGTCGTGAACACTCCTCATGCCATCAACACTAACGACGGCCAGGTTAAGACCAACATCTGCAAGTCTCCTTGCGATATCAGGCTTCACCAGTATGCCATTTGTGCCGATTGACGTTCGAAGACCATTGCGTCGCAGGAGCCTAATGATGTCGTACACGACGTTGACCACGAGAGGTTCTCCGCCAGTGAGACGAACCTCTTGGACTCCAGAATTAATGAGATCTTGAACCAACCTAAGCCTTTGTGCGTCGGACATCTCGTTCGACATACGCCTACCTGAGTTGTTAAAGCAGAATGTGCAATTGATGTTGCACGCTCTGGTGATCTCAAAAAAAATGGTATCCGGTGCGCTGAAGTTGTTGCCCGGCAGGTAGGACGGCTCACGAATGAGCACGCTGTCCGTCGATAACTGAATCTCTCGCTGGAGATGTTCAGGTACACTACCGGACTGAGAGATCGACTCGTACTCGTCTCTATTAATGTATGCGCGCTTGCCTGAGTCCGAATTAAACAGTGTACCACCAAAGACTTCTTTTCGAAGCAGTGCTTGTCCCTTAGTCATCTTTACTCTCCTCTGAATGTTAATGTGCGAACAACCACAAGAAAATCCTGTGGTTATTTGTTTTCTAGCCAAATAATAGAACTAATTTTAAGTAATGTCAATTTTTATTTTTGAGTAGTTCTAGCAAAAATAATCATGTTAAAGACAAGCGTTCTATATTACACTTTTCTATTAATTCTAAACACATCAGAAAGTGCCTCACTAAAAGAGGTTTCTCTATTGATTATGCTCGCAACCAACTTTTTTTGTTCATCTGTTCCGTTCATAATAATATCTTTCTCATATTTTCTGATTTCTACACCAAACTGAGCACCGTTTTTTACATTATCTGACACAGTTATAGGTAAGGGTAATTTTTTACTTAAACCAGTATAAACAGCACCTTTTGGATTAATGATTGAAACAACGCATAATAAATGGTACAGACCATCAACATCTACCAATCCTCCTTCCATACCCACCGAAAAACTATAGTCACCCTTCCCGTATGAAATAATTGCATTTCTGGCCCTATTAACAGAACCAGAAATTGTTGTTCTCTCATCAAGTGGTTGATCAGTAATATTTGAACTAACATCATAGGAAATAATTTCAGTATCGATGTTTTTTATTAGAAACCGTTTAAGCGGGCTGATTTTTTGTTCCGAAGTTGTTCCAATTAAAACAATTGTTTTTTGCATGTTCATTGTTGATTTTCAAAATTTGCCTTTAGCTCCAATGCTCTTTGCATGATTCTACCCCCGATTTCACCCCAATCAAAATATTGTTTGTAGTCTTTTGGGTCTATTAGCTTTATCTCCGTTATGTCGCCGTCAGGATCTGCATCTGCTATAAAATCGCCATATGGTTCAACGATGCATACTGAGCGAGTTTGTCGAACAATGTTACCTAATTCCTTTACATCAATAAAACCAATCAATTGCTGTTTTAAAACTTGCATGTTTGTTTCCTCCGCAACTTCTCGTATCACTGTCTCCTCAATGGTTTCTCCGGGTTCAATATGTCCACCAGGTGGTTGCCAGCCATGATTTTTATGTTTTACAAGGACTAATTTATTGTCATAAAAACAATATGCGTGCACGCCTTCTAGAATTTTCCCATCTAGGTTTTGCACTGGATCAATATCTTCGTAATATTCATAGTTTAATACTTTGCCGGAGTGGCCAGTTAACGTTGATTTTATTTGCATAATTTTAGCTCTTCGGTAGTTCCATATAGAAAGTAGAACCTTTGTCTTTTCCTTCGGATTCAACGCCGACTTTACCACCGTGAGCTTCAACCACATTCTTTACGAACACAAGACCGTAACCAGTTGAATTTACATTAACCTTAAGTGAATTAGCTCCCCTTCCGCCCGACTTGAATAGTCGCTCTCTGTCCTCTGGTGCGATACCGACTCCGGTATCCTTAATTTTGACTAGTACAGACTTGTCTGTTTGTGATAGTTCTACATCTACACTTCCAGCCAGGGTATAGTTTATGGAATTATCAATAAGGTTTCTGACTGATTCTCCAAGTTGGATAATATCCCCAGTGGTATGATAATCTCCTTCTTCAATTCTGAGATTAACACTGAGACCCTTTTTCTCAGCGTTTTCCTTCTGTTTTTCGTACACCTCCTGTACAACCACCTTCATATCCATCGGTTTCATGTCGTACTGTAGTTTTCCGCTTTCTGCACTTGAACCGTTAAGGATTCCCTGAAGATAACTTACGCCAAGGTTTGCCTCGTCTAAACCTTTTTGAAGTAATGGCAAGGTGGCTGGTGGCATTGTCCCATAGTCATCAGTCAAAAGCTCAGCAAAAATATTTTTTGATATGCCAAACTTACCCTTAACCTGATGATTCATAAAGTGCATTAGACTTGCCTGATTACGATTTGTTTCCTGTAACTGGTCTGCCAACTTTTCAATTTTTTCCTTCTGCTCAACCTCCTTATAAACTCCCCTAACGAGAAAGCCACTGAAAATTGAAATTAAAACAAGTAGTATAAATCTAATTACCCATGATGATGATGTATCTGTTTCCAATAAATTAAAGAGAAAAACAAGGAAAATAGCACCGCTAAATAATTGCGCTGAAATAATCTTGATGTTAAACATTTTGTACTTCAATACTCCGTAACTCATAAACATTACATATAGCAATATAAAGTAATTTCCGAATGGATATATATTTATCACTTGCGGAAAAAAATCAGTAATTCCACCACCAAAACCAATTAAACCAGCAATTAATGTGTTTCTAATTTGTGCATGAAAAATAGGCCTGTCTTTACTTTTTATATATGCATCAATAAGAAAAAATAATGATGTTGTAACAACAAGAGCAAAAAATATTGGAAAGACAATATAATACTCTCCAGGGCTAACCCAAAAAAAACCAAATCTTGTGGTCATTCCGGCCTTAAAATAATGTGTAACACTAAAAATAGCTAAAATTGAACCAAGGTACAAGAAAAATCTTCTTAAAAAAAAGAGCTTAATTTCTAGTAATTCACAGACAAAAGCAAAATATGTTATTGGTATAAAAATCGCAGAAATATCAAGCAAATATTGCCATCGTAAAGCAACAGCTACATTACTTGTTGAGGTGACACCATACAGACCTAACCCCCAAAGTGAAGTTGCAATTGAAACAGCAAACCACATTTTGATAATCTTTGATTTTCTATCTGAAGAATACAAAAAAAGACCAAAGCCAAGACCGGCAAAGAAAATCATCACACTTGTTATGCCAAACAGGTTCATGATTTAAAATAAATAATTGGCCATTTTTTGATAATTGCAAACTTTTTTAACTCACCAGTTGGATTAACAGCATACGGATGCGTAACTAGAGAAAGAGATGAGATGTCTGAATGGTGGTCTGTGTATTCCCACGAGTTATTGAGAGATATCCTGTTTACTTTCACGTAATTTTGGATAGCCTCGTCTTTCAGTTTACCATATATTATGTCTCCGGAAATCCTTCCTGTGTATAGCCCATCAACTATTTCAAGTTTTGTAGATATATAATCACTAATTTCTAAATATTTACTGAGTGGCTCAATCAATACGCCAACAGCATTGGAAACTAATATGACCCTTCGGTTATTTTTTTTGTGCTCCTCAATAATTTTTATTGATTCTTTATATATTTTATTCTTAAGTACTGACTCAAAAAAATCATTAGTAATGGTGCTGATTTGAACCTCAGATTTTCCTCTTGCAAACGAAAAAGCATATTCCATTGCGGGCCTTGGGTTTTTTATTAAACCCATTTTATAGAGAATAAACCAACTAATTAATCGAATATAAAAAAAAGTAGAAATATAGCCTTTTTCATACAGATAACTCAAAAAAAGTTTCTGGCTCTGTCCGTTTATTATTGTATCGTCAACATCAAATATGATTAATTCCTTCATATCATTTTGCCGTAATGTGGATAATTTCTGTCAGATAACCTTGATATCTCCATGATAATTTTATCTGTTAATTCGCGATACTTTGTTTCCTCTAACTCCTTACCGGCATGCTCAACAAAGTGTAATGGTTTTCCAATGTGAAAGGTGACTATTTTTCTGAATTTTGGTTTTTTATCATGCTTCGCCATAACAAAGTATGTACCCTTAATCCCAACTGGAACAACTGGCACATTTGCACGTGTGGCATATTTTGCAACACCCGTAAACGCATGGAGCATCTCTGATTCGTGGGGTGAACGAGTTCCTTCTGGAAAGATACCAATAACCTTCCCGTGTGCAAGATGACTATGGATTGTTTCATGTAGAATTTGTTTATCGTGATCTTTTCTTTCAACCTTTATTTGGCTGGTCATTTTCATTAACCATGACCAAAGTTTATTTGAAAAAAACTTTTCCGCAGTTAAATAGTGAATATGCCGTGGGCAAATTGAAACAAAACAAAGGAAGTCAAAAAAACTCTGGTGGTTGAAAGCAATAATCGCGGGTCCTGTTTTTGGAATATTTTCTAGCCCCTCAACTTTCTTGATCCATATTGTGCGAACAATAGTGCCGAGCGTAATTTTAATAAAGTCATATGATAAATCCATTAACAGACTATCGTGATATTCTATATTAGAATTTTCTCTTTCCATATCAACTTTATCTTATCACAAAAACTAGCAATTTGCAGTGCAAAGCGTTTGTTTCTTATCCTTGTGTAATACTAAACTACTTATTTAAAATTTCTAGCAATTTCCTTCTATAATTTCCTGCAAGTCTGTGGTCTGCCCCTGGAATAACAATGATTGATTTTACACAACTTAGTGTCTTTGACACCCTCTTGGTTTCTTTATGTGTCCACTTTTCTTTTTCTCCAACCAAAAAAATAACCTCATCTGCCTTAATATTCTTTAAAGTCTCAACCCCAGGCATCATCGAACACAAAACAAGTTTTTGAAATTTCTTTTGAGTAGACAATTCACAAGCCAAAATAGCTCCCATAGAAAAACCCACCAACACTTTTGTCTCCTTAGGAACTTTAACTTTCCATGTATTCCAGTCTATTTCAGGTACATTAAAATATACCTCAAATTCTTTGAAATCTTTCTTTAGCCCCTGTCCATATAAAAAAGTAACTAATTCGTGTTTCATAGAAAAGTATAGTTTGTGAGATTTCACATATCCGACTATTCAATTATTATGTTTGAGTACTGATAGTTTACCCATCTATACTTGATAAGTTAGACACGCAGCTTAATCTAACACCTCCTGTATCTTATCCAGCACCTTTTGTGAAGCCAAACGAAACTCGGGAACAGTTGGTTTTGGTGTAAATATCAAATCGTTTTTGACTAGTGGCTTACATATTGTTATTACAACCTTTCGCCTAGAACAAAAATACTCTTTGAAAGACATTTTATACAGAGTGTTAATTGCTATCGGTAACACTGTTGCCCCAGTAGCATATACCATGTATCCAAGGCCACCATGAGCTTCCCCTATTTTTCCATCCACCGTAATCCTACCCTCTGGAAAAATACAAATATTATTTCCTGATTTTAAAAGTGCCAGATGATCTTTTAACGAAATAGCATAGTTTTTGTAGCCTGAATAAACTGAAGAGCCGCCAAGTAAATCAAAAAATAATCCTCCATAAAAATAACTTCTAAAACCACTAATTCTTTCTTTGTATGTTTTTTTTGGAAATGTCGCAAAATATATTGGAAAAAATTTTGAAAAAATGGGAAAAATAAGTGGTACGGCTGTTACATCAAGTTCACTGGTATGATTAGGTGCCAAAATAATTGGTCCATTTAAATTTAGTAAATTTTCTCTGCCATTAATTTCTAGGTGTAAAAATATGTGATGCAAAATATAAAAAACAATATATCCTATTTTTTGCAAAATAAATGGTATGTAATAAAATTTCTTCATTTTGTTCTTAATTAAGAAAAAACGCCCGCAAAAGGGACGCTTTTCTCTCTATTTAGGCCGATTCTGGGATTTCTAGCTCTAATAACAAAGTGGCGTCTCGTGTTTCCAAACGGGGTTCTATTTTTTCCTTACAAATAACCTCTTTTTTCAGATACTCTAACATTGGCTAATTTATAGCATTTTATTGAAAAAACATCAACTTTTTCGCATTAAGGCGAATACTTTTATTATACAAATAGTATTAAATTATGCTCATTATCCCAAAACATCCACTACTCCAAATAGTAACTTAGTCATTCTTTATAACATAGGCAATTGTAATGTGTGGGACAAAGACATTGTCTTGATACTCAGAGAAATGCGGAAACTCTAAAAGAGCATCATGAATCATGGCAAGCTTACCATCAGAGTCATTTATTTTTATAATTAGTATTTTGCATCCTGGTTGTTTTGTGTGAAAAGCGTCAAGACTTCCAAGTTGTAATTTACTAATTTGGAAATTAGCTAGATAATTGGAAATCATTTCGTGGTTTAGTTTGCTATCATTGATACCAAAAAATAAAGTCATATGGGCATCATTCGCAACATTTCCCCCTTCTTGTTTATCGTTAATTTTCATTGTAAACAAATCCCCTTCCGGAATTTGTTTAGACCAATTAACCAGTCCTTGAATTACTTCAGGGATAAAATCTATTGTGACATAGCCAATTTTATGTTTTGTTTGCTTCATACAAATAGTTTATGACATAACTAAAACCTGGGGTGTATCGTTTGAATCACTTTTTGAGTACACGGTGTGGCCTCTTTTAGTTTCAATAACAAGCCTACCGTCATACTCGGGGTAATTATTTATTCAGATCCTAGGGTTTCTGATTGATTATATTCAAAATAATGATAACATATTATCAAATGAAAAATAAAAGGTTGCTATATATAATCCCAGCGCTTGGAGAGACAACAAGATCAAAAAATTATAGGGAAATAATTAAATCAGCAAAACAATCTGGACTTACAATAAAACCAATTACTATTGACTGGGACATAGATATGACAATGCCTGATTATATTGAGCAGGCTGATAAACAAATACCAGATAATATACCCAATGACTTTATACTCGGCTTCTCTTTTGGCGCCTATATCGCTTCGATATTATCAATAAAAAAAAGGGCCAGAGGGTACATTTTTTGCTCAATCTCACCATACTTTAAGGATGACATAAGATATATTCCAGACGAGAGTAAAAAATATTTTGGAAAAAAGATGATGGATAGTTTCAAAAAATATTCCTTTCCAAAAAAAACATTTGGCCAGGCATGGTTTCTGGTGGGTGAAAAAGATTGGGATCTTGCGAAGAGCCGTGCAAGCAAGGCATATGCTATGTGGAATAAAGGAAAAACACTAAAAATCATAAAAGGTGCTGGTCATGAATTAACAGATTTGAATTATACGAATGCAATTAATTCTATAACAAAAAGGCTCCGGGATTTCTCCTAGAGCCTTGAGAGGAATAAGTCTACATTTCATTTTTTGGATGGAAGAATGATTTCAGTAAATGTCCATTCTGGGTTAAATACTTCTTTTGTAAAATTGATAATACCTTTGTACGTCGTGGCTTTTACATTTATCAGCTCCTCAGATAGAGATGTAATTTTACCATACTTACTTTTTTCATTAATAGCGCCCTCAACAATATCCTCTGACAGAAGTTCCGCAGAGATTATTTGGTCTATTGTAACTTTTTTTAATACATTAAACCTCTTCTTATGTTTTCCTTTTTCTATTTCCTTGATAATAGTCCAAAATTCTTTTTGGACTATCTCTATGTTTTTCTCATCAGTTTTTATATTCATAAATATCTCACTGAAATCCTTATGAAGCCAAGTCTTGACCGTCACTCCGTAACAAAGACCTTTTTCAGTTCTCAATCGTTCATTTAACAAATCCCATATGAGTGACCTGAAGAGCGGTACAATTTGTGCCTTTTTCTCTGGTAACCAGTCTGTTGCCCTATAAATGGTTATCTCGACTTGTTCTTGTGGGTCTCCTATATCATCACTATTTACAACACTTTTTTTGTTTTTTGGTTTTTGAACTAATCCTTTTTCATATTCAGAAAAAATCCCTTCTGGGATATTATTTACAAAAACATCTACTAGCTTAAGGTCTTTCTCTTTTATTGCACCCGCGAGAAAGATACTCATATTTTTTTTAACGTATTTTTCTTTGTGGTAGTTTTTAATATCTAGATGGGAAATTTTTGCAATTGTCTCTGGCCAACCTAGGGCACTAGAGACCCTGGAAAAATTGTGTCCTGTATATAAATTTTCTAAATATTTTCTTGTATAGGCTAAAAATTTCTGGTTTTTGAATCTTTTCCATGCTTCTTGAGTTATTACTTTTCTTTCATGTTCAACATCTTTTGCTTTTAGAAGCGGATTAAAAATCATATCTTTCATGCCCACTAATACATCCTTGTAGTTCTCCGGTAGACACCTTAAATGAAAAACTGTTTGATAGAGGTTTGTGTATGCGTTCCATGAATTTAGTGCGTACTTTTTTGACCACTCTTTTTGTAGTTTTTTATTTTTTATTTTTTTTGATCCATTAAATATCATATGCTCAAGATAATGAGACAAACCTTCTTTGCCGATTGGATCAATAAAAGCCCCAGTATTAAAAACCACATATACATTTATGCAGGGAGCCCAAGGAAGGTTTTTGTAATACACAGACACACCGCCAATCTCCTTCTTAGAAAAATCATATGGATCAAAGTTCTTTATGTGCATAATTTTATTGGTTATTATTGTTTCAATTCTGAAACGGCTTTAATAATTTTATGTATGTCAGGAAAATTAACATCATATATTTCAGTTATTTTCTCTGTGTTACGTGGATTTCTTTGTAATTTCTGCCTTTCTGGAAAAAATCTATTTATGGTTAGGTCAACGATTCGTTCCTTTGTCCAGTGTTCTATATCATATTCCTCTATCAGCGGTTGAATCGTCAAATGAACTATCTCATGCGCAATTGTATAATGTGCTGTATCTCCTCTATCAATATTTAATATGACTTTGCTTGGATAATGATAACTTCCTCCACCACCATATCTTGTAAGCGAAATAAAATATTTATTCTGAATTGGCATTCCAAGAACCCTAAGATTTTCAAAAAAACCACTTTTTACAACATTCCAGGCTTTTTCTATTAAAACCCGAGTCTTTTCTAATTCTTCACCGCTGAATTCACAAGAAACTGCTTTCTCTATATCCTCATCCGTTATATCAGAAACATCTGGAAGTCTCATGGTTATTGCCTGTGGAAATTTTAGTTTGTACCCACGCTCCATGTACCATGCATATTTATCCAACGTAGTTCTCACTCTGCCAAACTCTTCAGAAATCGAGTATAGAAAACTTAGTTCGGGGGTAGGCACTGCCTCCTGTGGTGTTAGGTCTTCAATTGTCATATTATTAATTTATATAAATATATCACGATAACAAACTGTGGATAAGTCTTGACTTTACCCAATAATCAGCTATACTATCAATATCATTATGAAAAAGACCCCTGTGTAGATACGTCTACACTGGGGGCTTTTTCTTTATGCCTTGTTAGAAAATTTATGATACAGGTCATTAAGAAAGGTTATTTCTATGTTTTTATTTCTCAATAAAAATGAGCATTTATTTATGTCTGGTGCAATTATATTCCTTATTGACTTATTCTCTTGTAAAAATTCAACCAAACATCCAAAATCCCCATCTCCAGTTATTAGAATGCATGAGTTAAATGATTTTGTGTAGAAATCAGAAACAGCTTTTAATACTAGCTCTGCATCACAATTTCCTTTGATTTTTTCCCCGATCGAAACTGTTTGCTTGAAAAC
Organism: Candidatus Zambryskibacteria bacterium RIFOXYD1_FULL_40_13; assembly: GCA_001824295.1. GTDB lineage: Bacteria > Patescibacteriota > Minisyncoccia > Phycocordibacterales > DATDWN01 > C7867-006. Next base: position 115,940 of record MHWY01000002.1, read on the forward strand.
TAAAATATAACCACATTTTTGCAAATACTCATAGAATTTAGCCCTTCCTGGTACAAGCCCTATAAACAAATACACAAATTCGGGGTTGTATTTCTGACGAAGCCACCCACGAAACTTCTTGTAATCAATTTCAAAACCTAACTCCTTGGCACTGCGATAAAGATTGTTTCCATCAATATAAATAATAGTTTTATTCATACAAAATATTTTACCACAAATCAATATGAGGTAATTAATTATTCAGATCTTAGTGCTTCTATTGGGTCCATTCTTGAGGCAGAACGAGCTGGAAAAACCCCAAAGAAAATACCTATAGAAGCAGATACACCAAAGGCAAGTAAGACTGCGTAAATTGGTACGGAAAAAGTCCAGGTCATATTGGCATTTGTCGCGATTAGGGACACTACCCATCCCAGAAATGCTCCAAAAGCAATACCTATTATTCCACCAAAAACAGTTACCAAAACCGCCTCCATTAGAAATTCATTCATTATATCTCCCTCCCTGGCACCCAAAGCTTTTTTAAGGCCAATTTCTGCAGTACGCTCTGTCACAACAACATACATAATATTCATAATACCTACACCACCAACAATCAAAGAAATAGTTGCGATTGCAATGAGAAGATAAGTGATTCCAGAAAAAATGGTATTGAATGTTGCCATGGCCTCATCCATGGTTTGAACACTGAAGTCATCTTTATATGGGTCAGTTATATTATGGTTATCTCGTACCAAAATTTTTATTTGCTCTACGGTTGAATCGGCTTTGGTTATATCCGCCAACTGAATAATACCTATAGACATATAATCTATACCCAATAATTTTTTTTGGGCAGTGGTGATTGGGATAAAGACGATGCCGTCTGTATCAGAAAGCGCTCCTTGTGATTCATACACTCCTATCACCTGAAAGTTCAAATTACCAAGTCGGAATAGTTTTCCAAGCGGGTCGTCTTGTCCAAACAAGTCCTCTGCGACCTTGCTACCAAGTATGGCAACGGTCGCGCCACTGCTATCTTCGGCCTCACTATATACCCTACCCTTTGCAAGTTCTGTTTTATCAAAATTAAAACGAGATGCTGACGAGGCATAATAGATTGTACTTTTTTTATTACTTCTGTAGATAGCTAGAGCTTGGCCTGTAACTATTCCATAACTGTCAACAACATTCGGCAACTTTTCTATATCATCCAAATCCCTTTGTTTAAAACTTGTTATCGTAACACCACTGAAGGCAGAACTTATACTTTGTGAGTTTGAGGCCCTGTTCTTGGTTGTGGGAGGGACTTTGGTCTGAATAAATATTGTGTTGGTACCAAGAGTATCAACCTCGTTGTCTATAAGAGAGCGGAATCCTGCGCCAGCAGACAAAACTAGAATAACCGTACCAATACCAATAATAATACCAAGCATTGTCAGGGCAGTTCGTCCGGGATTTGATTTAAGTGCTTTGATGGATTGTTTTAGTGCTGTAATCATAAATTTACTTTACTAACTTTATGGACTTTATAGACTTTCGACTATTTTATTCGTACCTTAACGCCTCTATGGGGTCAAGTCTTGATGCTTTGAATGATGGATAAAGTCCAAATATAACTCCGGTCAAAATAGAAACACCCACGGCCAAGACTACAGAAGTAATAGAAATAACAAACTCCCAATCAAAATCCAGATACTGCATGAGCATAGCCATGAGATAGGAAACAATAACACCAACGACAATTCCTATAAGCCCACCAATAGATGTAAGAATACTTGCCTCCAATATAAATTGTCGCATGATTACTCTGTTTGTAGCTCCAACGGCCTTTCTCAAACCAATCTCTCGTGTTCTCTCGGCAACAGTAACAAGCATAATATTGAGAATTCCAATACCGCCGACAATGAGAGCAACCGCGGCCATTGAGGTTAGAAACAAACTTAATGCTGATGTAATAGTGGTGAGCATCTCCACGGCACTTGCTTGGTTTCTCACGGTAAAATCTATATCGTCATCCGAAATGATATGGTGTCTCTGTTTCAACACCCTCGTTACATCATCAATTGTTTGATCAATATTATCCGCCGAATCCACTTTCAAACTAATGGCCTGTAAATGATGGATACCAAGAAGCTGTCCTTGTGCAATAGCTAGCGGAATAAATATTTGGTCATCTTGATCTTGAAAAAAAGCACTACCTCTGGGTGTTATCACGCCCACAATTCTAAGTGGTACACCACCAGCGTTTTCTTGTGAGGCACTTCTGACCTTGATGATTTGGCCAACTGGGTCAACGCCAGTGCCGTCAAACAAGGCACTACTTACCGTTGAACCAAGTACCACGACATTGGCGGAACCATCTATATCTCCGGAATCCATAAACTGTCCCTCCTGCATTGTAAAGTTAACCACTTTTGGATACCCAGAATCAGTGCCAACAAAATTTGTATCAACGCTTTTGTTTTGCCAAGTCACAGTAGCCACACCGTTTACTACAGCACTTACACCAATAGCGTGCGGAACCTGAGAAGGAGAACGCAACGCTTCGGTATCAGCGTTAACAAGTGTAGTAATAATAACTCCGTAAACCTGCGCCGGTGGGCCCTTTGGATCACTTTTGCCAGGCTGAACACTTAGGAGGTTTGAACCGAGTTTGTTTACTTGTCCCAAGACAAGCGACTGAGCGCCAGCCCCAAGTGAAATAATTATTATCACACCAGCAACACCGATGACGATACCCAGCATAGTCAGAAATGACCGCCCTTTTCTTGCCAGAAGATTCCTTACCGTCATTTTAATTGTTGAGATAAAACCCATAGAATTAATTGCGAAGATAAACTTAGTCGAAATGCTATTTATTCAAAACCTTATCGGGGGTAGCAATCGTTCGTTTCAAAACTTTTTCATCACTGACAATCAAGCCATCTTTTATGTGAATGATTCTCTTTGCGTGATTTGCCGTATCCTGCTCGTGAGTTACTAAAATGATTGTGTGTCCCTTATTATTAAGACTTTGAAGAATCTCCAATACTGCATTACCTGACCGCGAATCAAGGTTACCTGTTGGTTCGTCTGCAAAAATAACAGCGGGGTTACAGACAAGAGCACGTGCGATAGCAACCCTTTGCTTCTCCCCTCCAGATATTTGGTTTGTAAAAAAGTCCAAACGATGTGATAGACCTACGTCAGCCAAGGCTTTTTTGGCAAGGTCATCATGGTTTTTTTTCTTGCTATATATGAGAGGTAATTTTACATTATCCAGTACTGTAGTTCGTGCAAGCAGGTTAAAGGACTGAAAAACGAAACCAATCCTTTCATTTCTAAGGTTAGCTAAGTAGTCTTTATCAAAATCCTTTGTATCACTGCCTTCAAATTTATATAAACCTCCAGTAGGACGGTCAAGAAAACTGAGTATATGCATAAGAGTAGACTTACCAGAACCTGATGGTCCCATGATAGCCACAAACTCTCCCTGTTCCATAATAAAATCCACTCCATGTAGTACAGGGGTTACTACTCCATCGTTTGTGTAATCCTTCTGTAAATTTTCTACTTCAATAATAGGCATAGAAGCAACTGGTTATTTCATGTATGTAATTACTTCCTGACCTTCGGTTAGCCCTGAAAGTATTTCTGTCAGTCCACTATCAGCCTCTAGTCCTGTCGTAACCTCAACTTCGTGAAATGTTTTGAGCTCTGGATTATCCACAACTTTAACAAACCTTTTACTTTCCTTATTTACAATCGCAGAAGACGGAACGGTCAATACTGCATCTTTTTCCGCAACCAGGATGGTCATATTTGCAGTCATTCCAGGTTTTATGTTTGGAATATTATCCAAGCTTCCTATAACCTTATAATTAACCACCCCAGAAACAACAGTTGAGGCTGGATTAACAACCAAGACCTTGCTTTGAAAATGTTCGAACGGTCCAAGCGCATCAAATGTGTTATCAATAACTTGTCCGACTTCGACAGAAGCGATGTCAGCTTCACTAACAAGAGCTTCGGCGTGAAGTTGCCCTATATTCTGTAATTTCATCACCTCTTTCATTGCCTGTGCCTGCTCACCAAGTTTAATATCCACTTTTGTAATAGTACCTGATGCTGGAGCACGAAGAACTGTATTACTAAGCGCCACTTGTGCAGAATCTAGCTGACCTTGAGCTGATAGAAGTTGTGCTTTCGCAATATCTAAATCTTCCTGTCTTGCAGGGGCCTTTTTCAAGGAAAGCGTAGCCTTAGCCTGGTTTAAGCTGGCCTCAGCAGTTTTGATTGCTTGTTTATATGTGATTATGGCAGTAGATAAAGAGTCAACAGTAGTTTTTCCTGTCACCACTGCTGACTGATAAGCCGTTACGGTTGTCTGACTTCCACTTGATGAAACCTGTGTATGTATAGACAACAAAGCAATAATATCAGTCAGGTGTTCACTTATGGTCGTAAGGTAGGAAATAGAATTATCCGTCACTAAATCAAGATTGGTTTCACTAGCTGTTGAGATTTCAATAGGCCAGCGTGAAAGTAGTAAATCTATTATCACGTGCTGATTATTAGCATCAATAACCATCTGTTGATTTGTCTGAACCGTACCGCTTATTTCGAACTGCGGAAAGCTCGATTGTGGATTAGAAAATAGATTATTTGTATTAGATATAATGACAGTATTCGCATTATTATATGCAGTCGTGAGTTGATTTAGGAGATTTTGTTTTGCATTAAGAAGTGCTGTCTCTGCTACATCAACACTAGCTTGGCTGACAGCCACATCCTGATCTGTCGCAGCAGAAAGAATCTTGTTGTAATTCGCCTCAGCTTGAGCAAAAGCCCCTTGTGCCGTCTTAAGACTAGCCAGTGCTATACCCTGATCCAAAACCGCCAGTGTTTGTCCAGCAAGGACAACACTACCCTCTTTTACATTAACTTGCCTTACAACTCCACCACCCTGAAAACTTAAGCTCAAGTCTACGAGACTTACCACCTGGCCAGTTGTCAAAACAGTTTTCTTTATGTCTTGAATCTTTGCTGTATCGGTCTGAATATTACCATTTGAATCCCCACCCCCAAAAATCCAGAAACCAAGAAGTAACACTAGGACTATAATTGTAGTCCAAATAATTTTTTTCTTGGTAAAAAAGACTTTTATTTTTGAAATCATTGTAGAGGTATTCATTTGTAGGAATTTATGTTGTTAAATTTAGTTACCAGCTGTGCATTATATCACGATTGGCGCTTGTTCTCAAATACGGCTTCACTTCAACCCCTTACAGTTAGACGCTGGTAAGTATCCAGCATTACGGGCTTCTTCTGTGGAGGCAAACTTAATCTGGTTTTCTGGTTTAATCATTTTGACAGTGCCACACCATGGAAAATAATATTTTTTGCCATTTTTTGAGCCGATGACTTCCCCATTATTCACTGTAGAATTGGGGCTAATTTGGGCCACATTCTGGGAAAGTGACTGCAATACTGCCCCCGTCTGAACATTAGCCACATATTCAATCTTTATTGGTTCGTGGTGTTCCTCAAGAGCTGAAAGCCTACCAAGGGCGAAGAAAATAATACCAGTGAGTATTATGACGAATAATACATAAAACGACTTTACCCGGTAGTGAATTTTGGCATCACTTACTGTTTGCTCTGAAGGAGCAATGCCAAAATCTACTACCGGGTTGCTTTTTCTCCATAAATCCTTTATACTCATGAAGTTCATTTTACAGCATTTAGTGGGTATTATAAAGGTCTATTTTAATCATTATCATACAGATTTACATAGTAGAATTTCTAATTTCTAATTTCTAATCTCTAAACAATTTCTAATGTTTGAGAATTGAAAATTGAAAATTGAAAATTTTGTTTATGTAACCATAAACAACATGGCACATAAAAAATCAGCGGGAACAACAAAAAACGGACGAGATTCAAATCCAAAATACCTTGGGGTTAAAATTACTGAAGGAGACAAGGCTCAAACTGGTTCAGTTATCATACGCCAAAGAGGCACAGATATTTTGCCTGGAAAGAATGTTGGCATGGGTAAAGACCACACACTATTTGCCCTTACAGAAGGAACAGTAAAATTCGGCACCAAAAGAAAGATGCATTTCGACAACAAAGTAATGGTCAAAAAAGTTGTGCACATCATCTAAATAAATTAGACTCAAAACAAAACAACCTCGAAAGAGGTTGTTTTGTTTTAACCAAATCTTGGTTTTACTTTGCTTCTACAACTACTGCAAACTCGGCCCTTTTACCAAGCACTTCAACCGCAACCTTATATTCCCCTATTTCCTTTATTGGTTTCTCTAGAATAATTGATTCTGGATCAAGATTGAGTCTCGCAGTTTTTATTATCTCCTCTACCAACCTTTCTTTTGTAATACCCGCAAAGAGATGGCCTTTCTCGTTCGCCTTTTCTTTGAGATTTATTACTAGAGTCTTTATCACTTCAAGATTTTTCAAGAGTAATTCCACCTGAATCTTTCTCTCAACCATATCCTTTGATTTCATCAGTTCAATATTTTTTTCGCTCTGTGAAGTTGCTATTTGAGCCAAACCTTTGGGAATAAGCAGGTTTAATGCGTAACCATCGGCCACATTTTTTATGTCATATTTTTTTCCAACCTTTGGAATATCTTTGAGTAATATTATTTTCATATGATTCAGAATATACGAATATATAAATTATGCAAACCTGACTATTGATTAAGAATTTCTATGGCTTTGTTTAGCTGAACATCAACCCCTTTTGCAAATTCCTTTTCATCGAACTTGACTTCGACATCAGGAGTTAAGCCACCGCTAGATATTGAAAGACCGTTGGGTGTAAGCCACCTAGCAATAGTGACCTTAAGAGATGTATCAGGCGTTATTTCCACTAATTCCTGGACAGAACCTTTACCGTATGACTGTGAGCCAACGAGTGTTGCCACTCCATGTTCATGTAGGGCTCCGGCCAAAATTTCCGAGGCACTTGCCGAACCGCCATCTATAAGTATTGCAAGCCTGAGCTGGTCATTAAAAATATTATATCCATGACTCCTAAAGAGTTTGGCATCTTCCTCACTTTTGAAATCTTCTTTGACGATTATTTTTCCAGCAGGAAGAAACCAGGAAGCCATGTCAACTGCTGCTTCAAGATATCCCCCAGGATTACCACGAAGGTCTATAATGAGTTTGTATTTACCCGACTCAACAAATTTTCTCAATGCTTCTCTGAAAACATCAGGAGATGTTGCCGAAAAATTATAGAGTCTAATAATAAAGACTTCACTTTTTACTTCTGTATCTATTGTTGGAATATTTATAATATCCCTAACAACATCTATTATTAACGGCTCGTCGTGACCTTCACGACCAATCGTTAATTTCACTTTTGTACCCCTCTTCCCTTTGATAAGTTTTATGGATTCAGTTGTACTTAGCCCGTCGGTAAATGTGTCATCAATTTTTATAATTTTATCACCAGACTTAATACCAGCCCGGTATGCGGGAGTATCCTTAAGTGGAGCAATAACTGTCAGTACTCCTTCCTTTATACCAACCTCCATACCTACCCCTTCAAAGTTTCCACTTATTTCTTCGCTAAAGCTCTTTGATTCAACCGGAGGAAAGAAAATGGTATATGGGTCGTCCAAGGACTCCACCATACCCTCTATAGCACCATATACCCTAGCTTGGTCAGTTACCTCTCTAGTTGTAGTGGAATTTGTTGAAACATATTTTTCATTTATGACCTGCCAAGCTTTCCAAAATGCATCAAAGTCAACACCTGCTGATACTTCAGAGTCCTTGTTGGATAATGCAACAATTTTATCCTTGTCCGACTGTTCATTCTTCCCAGCATAAAAACCAGAGTAAAAAACAGCAAGAAGAACTATCACTACACCAAAAACATATGCTCTGTATTTAAAAAAATTATTCATCTAGTTTACCAATTATCTCAAAAAAAAATATTGTGGTCAACCCAAAATTCCGATATACTTTTAGATATGAACAAGATTTTCTTACACAACACACTTACAGGCAAAAAGGAGGAATTCAAACCAATTAACCCTGATGAAATCGGTATCTATTCTTGTGGTCCAACGGTTTACTGGAATCAACACATAGGCCATATGTACGCTTATGTTCAATGGGATTCATTGGTAAGGTCACTAAAGTATCTAGGATATAACACCAAATGGGTTATGAACCTTACAGACGTTGGCCATCTAACGGGAGACAATGAGGGTGACGCAGACACGGGTGAGGATAGAATGGAAAAAGGTGCAACGAGAGAGGGCCTAAGTGTTTGGGAAATTGCTGACAAATACATAGTCCAATTCCAGGAAAGTTTAAGAATGCTTAACATTCTTTCACCAGATGTATTGTGTAGAGCTACAGAACATATTCCAGAGCAGATAGAACTCATAAAAAAGATGGAGGAACACAATTTTACTTACAAGACCAAAACCGGCCTGGTTTTTGATACTGAGAAATTTCCCAGATATTCTGAATTTGCACACCTTGATTTGGAAAACCAAAACGCGGGCAGTCGTGTATCTGTGGATGTAGACAAGAAGAAACCTTGGGACTTTCTCTTGTGGATTACGAATCAACCAAACCATATTATGAAATGGGAGTCACCTTGGGGAGTTGGTTTCCCCGGATGGCATGTAGAATGTACAGCCATGTCAACAAAGTATCTCGGAGAAACATTTGATATCCATACAGGAGGAAAGGAACACATACCAATACACCACACAAACGAAATCGCCCAGGGGTTCGGGGCTTTTGGTCACCAAACAGCAAATTACTGGTTGCATAATGAATGGATGCTTTTTGATAATAAGAAAATCAGCAAAAGTTTAGGAAATTCTATCCTAGTTAGTGACCTACAGGAAAAGGGATTCTCTCCCCTCTCACTTCGTTATCTTATACTAACCACTCATTATAAAACCGGACTTAATTTCACCTGGGAGAGTCTCTCTGCAGTTGAAACAGCATACAGCAAACTTCTGGAGAATATTGCTAATTTGAAAAAGGAGGTTACTAACGCCGATGTAAGTGATAAAACGATACTAGAGAAATATCAGGGTGAATTTAGAGAATGTCTAGCTGACGACCTCAATTTTGCTAAATCTATTGGACTTCTATGGCAGATATTGAAATCAACCGAAATTGATTCAAAAACAAAACTGGATTTGGTTTTGGATTTTGACAAAGTGCTTGGTTTGAATTTGGATAATACAGATGCCTTTGTAATACCTGAAAACATTCAGAAGCTTATTGACGAACGCGATAAAGCACGGGCAAATAAGGACTTCCAAAGCAGTGACAAAATCAGACAAGATATTGAATCTCAGGGCTTTAATGTGAGAGATACTGATAAAGGAACTACGGTGACTCCTCGTTAGACACAACTTGCCCACAGGTTAAACACAATTACAATATTTGCATGTATTTTTTACATGATAGAATATCTGCATGGCACAAGCTCAAACCGTTATTACCCAAACAGTAACAAACAGACTAAGAATCCCTCCACAAAGTCTTGAGGCAGAGATGGCTCTACTTGGTTCAATAATGCTTCGCCCTGAAGCTCTCTTTGATATTATGGAAGTGGTTATTCCAGATTCCTTCTACTCGGAAAAACACCGAGTTATTTTTGAAACAATGTTGGAATTATTTACCAAGCGTTCCCCTATTGACTTACTATCTGTATCCACCAAACTCAAGGAAAAAGGTTGGCTAGACCAAATCGGCGGAAATACTTATTTAACTGAACTTGTAAATGTCGTTCCATCTTCGGCCAATGTAGGATACTACGCAGAAATTGTTCAAAAAAAATATATGATGCGCAGACTCATAGAAGCATCTGACCATATTTCCCAAATCGGATATGATGAGAACAAAGAGTTAATTGAAATGCTTGATGTTGCAGAAAAAAAACTTTTTGATGTAACTCAATCTCATGCATCTCACAAATTTGTCTCGCTCAAGGATGAACTAACTGAAGCCTGGGACAGACTAGATAAACTGCACACGGAAGGACAAGGCATTCGTGGAATACCAACAGGTTTTGCTGACTTGGATTTCAAACTTGCCGGTTTTCAAAAGTCAGACCTTATTATTCTAGCTGCTAGACCATCAATGGGTAAGACGGCTCTTGCCCTAGATATTGCCAGACAAACTGCAGTCAATCATGGAACTTCGGTTGGAATATTTTCTCTTGAAATGTCCTCTCAACAGCTTGTAGATAGAATGCTGGCTGCCCAGTCAAATGTTGACGCATGGAAAATGCGAACAGGTAAACTCTCAAGGCAAGATGATTTTGAATCAATCCGCAATGGTCTGGATTTGCTCAGCAAAGCCCCAATATATATTGACGACCAGCCCGGAAACAATATCTTGAAAATGCGTTCAATTGCCAGAAGACTAAAGAGTGAGAAAGGTTTAGGACTTATAGTGGTTGACTATCTACAGCTTATGGTACCGACAAACACTAAGACAGATAACTTGGTACAACAAACCACAGAAATATCTAGGTCACTCAAAAACTTGGCCCGCGAGCTCGATGTCCCCGTGCTTGCTCTTTCACAGCTTTCTCGTGCCGTAGAGGCCCGTGGAGGCCGTCCACGCCTCTCTGACCTCAGGGATTCAGGTTCTATTGAGCAGGACGCAGATGTTGTTATGTTCATTCACCGAGAGGACAAGTACAAAGATGAATCAGAAAAAACAAACATTGCTGAAATTTTGATAGAAAAGCACAGAAACGGTGAGACAGGCAAAGTTGATTTATTTTTCAACGAAAAAAAGGCAACATTTCAGTCAATGGATAAGTCGCAATATGGAGGAGTTGAGAAAGAGTTTTCAGATTTCTAATATACGAAAATAGAAATCTACGAATAATTAACGAATGTATACGAAAAATAAAGTTAGCGAAAAGGTTTTTTTTCCTGAGCTATCTTACATGCTCAGTGGTATATTTTTTAGTGTTCACAATGAGCTTGGCTGTTTTGCCAGGGAAAAACAATATGGAGATTTAATAGAAATAAAGTTAAATGAATCAAAAATTAAATACGAGCGTGAGGTAAATATAAGTAACAGTGGTAATGTTCTTGATTTTGTTATTGATGGTAAAATAATATTGGAATTGAAATCAACAAGAAGAATTATCAGTGAACACTTTCGCCAAATACAAAACTATTTGCAACAAGCCAATATTGAACTTGGAATTTTGGTCAATTTCAGATATAAATACATTAAACCAATTAGAATTATTCGTATACATTCGTAACCATTTTGACTTAATTTTCGTATCTTACTATGGATAACACTGAAAAACTAATAGAGCTTTTTAAGGAATTTCCTGGAATCGGACCAAGACAAGCAAAAAGGTTTGTCTACTTTCTGCTTAACCGAAACCCTGGGTATGCAAGTGACCTGGCCAAACTCATGACAGAAGTCAGGGCTACGGTACATTCATGTGATACCTGTTTTAGATTCTTTCCAAATACCACAAACACCACCTGTTCTGTTTGCAGAGACAACACTCGTGACAAGAAACTCCTTATGGTTGTCTCACATGATGTTGATTTTGAAAACATTGAGAAAACACATTTCTATAATGGCTACTATTTTATTCTCGGTGGAGCGGTGCCCATACTAGAAAAAACACCAGAAAAAAGAATCCGCCAAGATGATTTGGTCAAAACTATTGAAATGAAAGCAAAAAGTGGTTTAGCAGAAATCATTATGGCACTAAACTATAATCCCGAAGGAGAAAACACACTGACCTACCTCTCTCAGATACTTAAACCCATAGCTGAAAAAAATAATATAAAAATATCAACTCTTGGCCGAGGACTTTCTACTGGCACGGAACTTGAATACTCGGATTCAGACACAATCAAAAACGCACTAAAAAACAGACAATAAAAACAACCTCCGAGTGGAGGTTGTTTTATTTATTTTATTGTATCAATTTTTACTTTAAACCAAGGCTGTCTGTGTCCGTTCTTTTTGAAATATCTGCTTTTTTGTTTGTATTTAACTACATCCACGGTCTTGTTTCTGCCAATCTCTGCAAGAGTTGCTTCCACCTTGGCAGTAGCTATGTATGGAGTTCCGATTTTTGTATCCTTACCATCTTCCACAAGTAAAACCTCGTTAAAGGTTATCTTGTCTCCGACTTTAAAATCTCCCTTGAATTTCTCAATCTTAACAACATCTCCTTTGGAGACCTTGTACTGCTTTCCACCTGTTTTTATGATAGCAAATTCCATATATTTAAGTCCTAGTAATATACACAAAATAGCCTAACTTTGCAAGTATTATAGAGAAACCCCGCACCAAGGCTTTTGGCACGGGGGTCCGTTAGTTACCGACTGATGCTCAGATCCTAGCGATCCTCGCATCGATGGCGTCAATCTTGTCCAAATAGTGGGCCCTGTAGAAACGAGCCATATCGACACCCTCTAGGTCGTCCTCCTTCCGAGCTTCCCTCTCAGCAATGCGCCAGTATACCGCATCTTCTCGGGCTAGCTGTCGACGCCAGCGGTACCATGCACGAAGAACACTTCTTTTGACCCAGGCAATGGTCCTCATCGGAAATCCCTCCCTATCAGTATTTAATACTAATTTTGGTATTTGTCAACTATTCCTCTACTTCCGGTTTATCCAACAATGTTGGTTCAAAATCTATTGAGTTACCGGTGATACGAACAACATCCTTATCTATCTTTTTGAACTCCTTGCTTGAACTATTGAAATGGTTTACAACCGTTCCAAGCGCTGACCCAAGTTTACTATGATAATCCTCGTACTTCTTCAGGTGAGTTCCTATCTCCCCCACCCTTTTTATAATATCCTTTGTTGTCTCTTCTATCTGCATGGCCTTAAGACCCTGCAAAACAGTTTGGAGGTAGGCCAAGAAGGAGGTTGGCGAAACAATAATCACCTTGTATTTCCCCGCTGCCCGCTGAATAAGGTTCTCTGTGTCTTCCGTCACTGCTCCTATTTTATTTATAAGCAAATCATAGTAAATTGCCTCATGTGGAATAAACATGAAAGCAAATTCCATCGTACCTTCATTTGGACGAATATATTTTGCTGTTTCTGTAATACGAAGCTTCAGGTCATTTACAAAAAGTTTTTCCAATCTATCCTTTTCACTCTGGTCTGTTGTCCCTATCATTCTGTTATAGTTTTCCAGTGAAAACTTTGAGTCAATGGGTATAATCTTATCCTTAACAAAAACTACTGCATCCACTATTTCCCCGTTGCTAAACGCGTACTGCATTTGGTACTGACCAGGAGGCATTATATTTTTTAGAAGTGTTTCAAGGTAGTACTCTCCGAGAATTCCCCTCTGTTTTGGATTCTTCAAAATATCTTGAAGGTTCTGAAGTTGGTCGGCAAAAGAAACCACCTGGCGATTAGTCTCGTCTAGTTTTGTCAGCCCTTTTGTCACCTCACGAATAAGATTTGCGGACTCTCCGAGCTGTGACCTTACCGACTCATTCATGTGTCTTGTACTTTCACCGATTTTGGAATCAACAGTTCTGTTAAGTTCGTTTATTTGTTGGAGTATTAGTTTAAGTCCTGTTTCATCTGTGGATGATTTTGGTTTCAAGAAATAGACGGCAAGACCACCGAGGGCAAGTCCAATCAAAATGTACAGTAATATTTCCATACAAACATTATACTAAATATAGATAAAATGTGATAATATTTTCATTGTACCCACTTTATAAACTTTAAGACTTTCAACTTTCTAACTATATTTTTATGACTCTACATCAAACACTTAAGGAACAAATAAAGGAAGCAATGAAAGCCCACGAAGCCACTCGTCTCAGTGTCTTGAGAGGCCTAGTTTCAAGCTGTACAAACGAGCTTGTGGCCATGAAAAAACTACCCACAGATGAGCTCACAGATGATGAAGTTCTAAATGTTATCAGGCGAGCAGTAAAACAGAGAAAAGACTCAATCGAACAGTTTACAAAAGGCAACCGTGAGGACTTAGCAACAAGCGAAAAAGCAGAGCTTCTTATCCTAGAAAGGTATCTCCCACAGATGATGTCTGAAGATGAGGTTATGACTTTTGCAAAGAACAAAATGATAGAGCTTGGGGATATAGATAAATCTAAATCTGGTATGTTTGTGGGCATTCTCATGAAGGAACTCAAAGGAAAAGCAGACGGAGACACCGTTAAAGCTGTAGTTGATAAGCTATCAAGCTAACAGGTCGACAAAACCACACTACACTGGGTAACCCTATGTAATGTGGTTTTTGTTGACAATAAGTGGATATCGAGCATTGACAAATGCGTATTTAACATAGTATAATACTGACAGAGAAAGGGGCACCCCATGATACCGAGAAGGATTATGGAGCGGATGATTGAGAAGGCTCGAGTCCGCTACGCAAAGGAAATGGCGGCCTACAAAGGCGGGCTAGTGAGAAAGCCACCAAGCTTCCAGAGCATTAAGTTCGCGATCCTCCTTGAGGAGGGATACGACCTCATGGAGTCACCCAATGCCATGGCAGAGCTCACTTCTGCCTACAATCGGGAACGGGAACGAAGAAAGGCTCTGTGGAGAGAAAGAATCTCCAGGGGTGCCTAGCACACCACAAGGGGCGACCATCGCAGGTCGCCCTTAAACACCTCTACTTTTCCCGGTAGTAGATTTTGCCATTGCTCTTTCAGAGCGGGCAAAGCCCAATGTCAAAATTCACTACCGGGTTTTATACTTACTTAAAATATTTTCTTCTATCTCCTTCCTGTCCCCACCATAAGTCAAATACGAAAGCTGTCTTAGAGAGTCCATTATTTCTGGATTGCCCTTTGGGGGAAAACCCTCTTTAAAGTTAAAGGCCTTTGTTGTCTTTCCACCGACAAGCATTTTTATATAGGCACTAAGGTTATCTATATTCATAATATCTTTTGCTGTAAATACTGGACTGAATTGTTTTTCTAGGAATTCTGCATCTTCTGCTCCAACCCGGAAGGAAACGATAGAGCCCACATTTCCAAAAACAGCATCACGAATATCTTCTTGTAGTTGAGCGATAAACTGGTGGGCAATATTTAGTGACAACTTATATTTTCTAGCTTCAGAAAGAATAGTTGAGATTGAGTCTGTGGTAATGTTCTGAAACTCATCGATGTATAGATAAAATGGTGGAAAATCCTTGCCGAGCGAATCAACGCGAGAAAGAGCGGCCATCAAAATCTTACCCACAAGAATAAGTCCAATAAGGTTTGCATTTATATCGCCAAGTCTTCCTTTCGATAGGTTTACAAGTAAAATCTTTTTGTTATCCATTATCTCTCGGAAATCAAATGATGATTTTTCTTGAGCAATAATCGGACGCATAATATCATTTGCAAGAAAGACATCAAACTTACTTGTGATATAGGGAACAATGTTTGCAAGTGACGCTTCCCCACCAGCCTTTTCTGCCACCTCTGTCCAAAACTGAACCACCACAGGATTCTTGCATCGAGAAATTTTCAAATCGCGGAAGGCTTTGTTCGTCATAACTCTAGAAACATCAAGCAGTGTACAACCACTATCTGGGTCTTCTATGACAAGCATCGTAGCGTTTCTGAAATACTGTTCAAACATAGGACCAAGGGACTCGGGTACTCCACCATACAACTTTTGGAAGATACTAAACAACTCGTTAACAACAAAGGTCTTCTGTTCTGGGTGTGACCTATCGTATTCAAGCATATTGAGGGCCATTGGTCTCTCTGTGTGGCTTGGGTCAAAATATATGACATCGTGAAAGCGTTCTTGTGGAATGTTAGCGAGTATATCCTGAACATCACTGCCGTGCGGGTCAATAAAACAACATCCCTTTCCTGCATTAATATCTTGGATAATCATATTTTTTAGGAATACGGTTTTTCCGGTTCCTGTCTGCCCTATAACATAAACATGCCTTAGTCTGTCATCGTCACGCATGTATATCGGTGTTTCAATATTACGATAACTGTTTGTGCCCAGAAATGTACCTTCTGTGCCCATCTCGGCAGGAGGTGGGGCAAATATGGCCTGGGTTTGTTTAAGCTGTGGAGTTGCATCAAGAGCTGAATTCTGGAAATGAATGACTGATGATATCTCGTGAAGATTGAGTGGCAGAAGCTGTGTCTCATCATAACTTCTGAAAGAGAAAGCCCTAAACATTTTTTGCAATGCAGTTTTATCAAGTCTCTTTGGTTTAAGTCCATTTGCAGATGGGTCTGTAAACTGGTTGAAACTTGATTCCAGTCCACGCAGAATCCTCTCTGCATCTAACCTACTCTGGGCAGAAGCTATAAGACGAATGTTTGTGGCAACAATAGTACTTGCCATTTTCTGTTTTATTTTCTGTATTGCCTCTGTGTCTATTGGCTTTTTCTCCTCACCTTCCTTTGGGGGCGCTTTAAACAAAGAAAAAACAGTCTTTTTGAATTCGCCCGTTATTGTTTCTGGTAAATCTACGGCTTCTTTCAATGGCACACCTTTCTCTATCTGATCTATGGCATATTTGTATTTCTTATGGAAATAGTCCTCTTTTGGAGCAAAAACAATTTGAATCCCAGCCCCCTCTCCATTTTTCTGAATCTTTGAAAAACTATTTAGAATAATGTTGAGTGGGTCGTGGTCAAAGCTCTCATATGTTTTGAATGGATAAATCGGGTTATTGGTTGACTCCAGGTATGACCCTAGCGAGATACCGTCTTGATTGAATATGTTGTAATCAGATGTTGCCTCGGTCAGCTTGGCATTACTGAAAACAGCCACGATCTGCTTTTCAAACAAGGCCTTGTAGGCATTTGGAACAGAAACATAGAAAACAAACTGGTCACTGCCATTTGCGTTGGCAATTTCTAAAACGATATAATTCTTCTTGTAGTTCTTTGTATCATCCTTGGAAATAACAGAGAGCATTCCAGACAGAAACTGCTCCATGCTGGAAATAAGTTCTTTCAGAGGTTTGCTCTTTTCCTTTCCATCCAAATCAAGGTCCTCCGGCAAGACAACTTCATAAAGTGTCATTCCGAGTCCACGAAACTCTTCATCTGATATGTTGAGACCCTTCGCATCATAACCATGCTTCAAATACTGAGTAAGGAAACGATGGAAATCATCTTCTAGATGTGGGTCTTTGAATCCAGCTAAAACTGACATAGTATTTTTTATGCCATTTTCGCTTAGGATGCTCAATAATTCTTCTATTTTCTTGTCATGGGTTTCTGGCTCAAGATTCAAAACAATTGATTCCATATTGGCCTTGGCCATAGCATAAGTATCATCTAAAACTTGGGTTGGTAAAATGTTTTTATAGCGTTCAATTTCCCCCTTAACAACATCATCAATTTTGTAATCTGCCTTAGTCGTGCGAAGTTCAAGTTCCTTATTTGAAATCTGCTCACGCAAGAAAGCTATTTCTTCCTCTGGACTAGTAAAGTTAAGACCTTCAAGATTTTTCTCCATGAATTTATTATATATTATGAAAACTAACCGACAAAATGATTATAAAAAACCAGAACGCCAACAGCGAAGGCGCCAAGACAGACTATCAAGACAAACCCAGCCATCGTATCCTTTATTTTAGCTATGATTGAATCGTGCTTTGGCTCAACTTTATTGCACAAGTCCTCAATAGCAGTATTGACTATTTCTGCAGTAAGAACCATTACAATTGCAAGTACAGAAAAAGTGGTTTCAATAAATGTGAAGTCAAAAAAAATGATACAAAACAGCACAACAGCGCCAGCTAGGATTTCTAGTCTAAAGTTATGCTCTTCCCGCCATGTGGTTTTGAGGCCATTTAGGGCAAATAAAAATGAGTGATATATTTTAGTTATCATGCGTTTATTATATCAAAAAAGCCTCCAACCGGAAACCGATTGGGGGCGTGGCTTCGTGAGATAACGCCAGCTGGTGCTAACCCACGAAGCCTAGTTTCTTAAAGTGTTCATATCCCTCTACAAACGCGCACCGATGCGACCTGTAGAGGTTTGCTACATCATGGAGGTCTTTCACCTCTTCCCACCTCGGCGGGTAGAGCTTTTGGTCGCCGTCGATTTTGTACTTGCCTCGACGCAGGTTACCTGTGCAGTCACCGAACTTCACTGCATAGAAGTACCTCTGAATACGACCTAGCCTCGCACGAGAGTAGCACACGAGGTCTACTTTCACACTGGGTCCAACGATAAGCCCAGTCTCCTCCCGAATCTCTCGACGAAAGGTGGTAACTGGATCTTCATCTTCGGGCTTGGGTGGGAGATTTCTCGTCCCGCCTGGATACATCGGGCGGATTGTCTGGGAATACTTTGGATCCAAGGACTCTGAATCCTGTATTAGCTGATACAGCTTATACAGGCCAGTAGTCTCATCCAACTTGTAATCCCAGATAATCCCAAAGGATGCCCACTTTTCTGGCTCTTTCCTGCGCACTTGGCCTCCTTGGTCTATTCTGGGACACCCCAGATTCCCACATATAAGGATACAATACTTATAATATAAAGTCAATAAGGTAGTTAAATTTGCTAATTTAGGCGAAATTGCTTTGATTTATATGTGTAAAATGTTATAGTTTTTTAGTTCAGTTGGCCCTATCGTCTATCGGTTAGGACGGAGCCTTCTCAAGGCTCAAAGCGCAGTTCGATTCTGCGTAGGGTCACACGAAGCGTAAAGTAGGCAAACTGCTTTGCCTGCAAGCGAGTGTGAAACCGCAGTCATGTCTCGCCAACAGGCGGACAGACGAGGTGAGGTCGACAAGTACTTACATTTTTTGTGAGCTTCGCGAAACAAAAAATTTAGTAACTTGTGATCACATAGACTCCGCATACGAAACATACAAATTATTTGACTCTTTTACTAAGTAAATGGTGACTTACCCTATTTTTCCCCAAAATAGAGTTAGGCATTAGATTGTTTTACCTCGTCAATACCATTCGCAATTTGGAACCAAAAGAGCTATATTATTCCTATGTCTAGAAAAATAATTGAGAAAATTAAAATCAAGAATTTTAAAAGATTTAAGGAATTCGAAATTAAGTTTAATGATTCAATTAATTTATTAATTGGAGACAACGAATCAGGGAAAAGTACAATTTTAAATGCTATAGATCTTGTATTAAGTGGTAGTAGAAGCAAAGTGGAAAGTTGTGGTTTAGATAACATGTTTAATAGTGAAGCAATAAGAGATTTTTTAGCCTCAGGTAAAAAATATGACGATCTTCCAACGCTTTATGTTGAATTATATTTTAATGACCAAACAAATAAAGATCTAGATGGTAAGAATAATTCAGATGGAGTTAAGACACATGGCTTAGCACTTCGATGTGAGCCAAGAGATGACCTAAGTGGAGAAATAAAAGATATTCTAAAACAGAAAGAGAGTAATTTTCCATTTGAATTCTATTCAATAACATTCAAAACTTTCGAAGGCAGTAGTTATACTGGTTACAGAAAATTTATGAGTCATCTCCTTTTGGACAGTACAGAAATAAATCATGAATATGCAACCAAATCCTATATCAAAACTCTTTACAATAATACTGTTGTTGACGAATCAGAAAGAAATAGACATCAAAATGAATACAGGAAACACAAGGAAGCCTTTAAGGATAGCGTGCTAGTTGACCTTAATTCAAGAGTAAGTTCTGACGAATACTCTTTCTCAATTAGAAATAATTCTAAGGCAAATTTAGAAACTGATCTAACAATAAAGGAGGGAGATATTGATTTAGAAAATCGAGGAAAAGGAAGACAATGTTTTATAAAAACAGAATTTGCACTCCAGAAAAATCAAAAGGAGCTTGATGCAATTCTAATTGAAGAACCCGAGAACCATCTCAGTCACATCAATATGAAAAAATTAATTGATATGATAAATAAATCAGAAAATAAGCAATTATTTATCACTACTCATAGTAATTTAATTAGTTCTAGGCTTGATCTAAGAAAGTCCATTTTGCTGAATAGTAATAGCACAATCCCTATTCTACTTGATCAACTGCCAGAAGACACAGCTAAGTTTTTTATGAAAGCACCTGATAATAATATTCTTGAATTTATATTTTCGAAAAAGGTAATTCTTGTAGAGGGTGATTCTGAGTTTATGTTAATGGAATGTTTTTACACTAATACAACCTTCAGTAAACTTGAAAATTCTGATATTCACGTAATTTCAGTAGGAGGTACAAGTTTTAAACCTTATTTTGATATTGCAAAAGAATTAAAAATAGAGACAGCGGTTATAACAGACAACGATGGAAATTATCAAGAAAATTGCGTAAATAGGTATTCAGGTTACAAAGATACAAACATGGCAATTTTTTCTGAAACTGATAACAAAATATCAACTTTTGAAATTTCGTTATATCAAAACAATACAAAAATTTGTGATGAATTATTCAAAACAGGTAGAAGAACACTCTCAGTGCAAGATTATATGCTTTCAAATAAAACAAACTGTGCTTTCGAGCTACTTGAAAAAAAATCAACCGAAATTAAAACTCCAAAATATATTGAGCATGCTATTCAATGGATAAAAAAATAATATTAGCTGTTGCTGGTTCTGGCAAAACCAGTCTTATAATAGATAATTTAAATTTGGAAAAGAGATTTTTACTAGTTACTTACACTATTAGTAATACTAGAAATTTGAGAAGTGGAATTATAGAAAAATTTGGGTACTTCCCAGATAACATACAATTATATTCTTATTTCCCGTTTTTATATGGCTTTTGTTTTAAGCCCTTTCTATCATACAAGTTAAAAGTTAAGGGTATATTTTGGGATTTTCCACCTGAACATACTTTCAAAAAAAGAAGAGATGATCTTTCTTTTTATTTAACAGAAGGAAGAAGATTATATCACAACAGAATTGCAAAACTATTACAAGAATTAAATGTATTAGATGATATTAATGAAAGACTGGAAAAATACTACGACTGTTTATTTATTGATGAAATTCAAGATTTTGCTGGGCATGATTTTGATTTATTAAAAAGCCTTGTAAAGGCAAAGCTTGAAATTCAACTAGTTGGGGATTTTCACCAACACACCTTTGATACCAGTAGAGATGGTACAACAAATAATGATTTACATAATAATTACGAAGAATATATAAAAAGCTTTGAGCAAATGGGTGTTAGGCCAGATACAAAACATCTAAATAAAAGTTGGAGATGTACCCCAACAATCTGTAATTTTATTACTGAAAATCTTGATATAGAAATTTATTCACATAAAAGTAATACATCTATCGTTAAACTTATCTCTAACCCAAAAACAATTGAAGAAATTTTCAATGACAACACAATAGTGAAATTGTTTTATCAAGAAAGTACTAAATACGCATGTTTTTCAAGGAACTGGGGAGATTCAAAGGGAGAAAATCAATTTCAAGATGTTTGTGTAGTGCTTAATAAAAATACAATGCAACATTTTAAAGAGAGAAAGCTCAGTAAACTAGTTCCTAGTACCAAAAACAAACTTTATGTTGCGTGCTCTAGGCCACACAGGAATTTATTTTTCATTGAAGAAGAGCTAATCAAACACCACAAAAAAACTAACCCAAAGACCCAGAAAGCTTTAAGTAATTGAATAACTGGTTCCAATTCCATACCCTTGTGGTCACACAATTGACACTGCGCATTCTTGTGTACTAGTATATGTAGCGGTCACCTCTCGTCACATCACAGACCGTGATGGAGATTGAAGAAGGTGCAGTGGGAGAAGTCATGAATTACTCGTTGCTCGAGACCATCGGCCTCGTAGTGTGCGCGACAGGAATTTGTTGCGCTCTCGCAATCCTCGTGGGGCGCTCCCTGCGCACCCTGCAACACAGGAAGGAACTCAGGGTAATGAGGGATCGACTCAAGGCATTTGGTGCCTGGATCAGGTATCGAACTGTTGGTGACATCATTGGCGTGGCAAGTGACTTCGAGTTC
>MHWY01000002.1:137942-149439 GCA_001824295.1 Candidatus Zambryskibacteria bacterium RIFOXYD1_FULL_40_13
GTGGTGTTGATGTTCAAGCCAACATTCACCTTCGCAAAGCGCGAGTCAGTGATGCGTCCGATCCACACCGGCCTCAGGGAAGACCTCGACGAGATCATCCGGACCCGAGTCCGTGAAATCACGGGATACGGCGACGAAGGCCTCTCTGGTGGGGAGTGGTACGAACTTCTCGAAATCATCATGATCAAGGACGAACGTCTCTTCGTTCCCTATGCGGGAACGGATGCTGAGGGTAAGTGGCAGTTCAAGATCTTCGGTCAAAAGACTCTCGCTGAAGCACGAGAGCTTCTGCTGTAACCTACCCCCAACCCAGTTCCCCAAGGCCCCGTGGCAACGCGGGGCTTTCACTTACCCAAAAAGTAATCTATCCAAGGATTCCCCTTGAATATAAGTTGCAAAAATAGCAAAAAGTGTTACAGTACAGAAAACCGCCGGAGTCGGCACCCGCCGTGGGGCACACGGGGTTCTTTTATGAGGAGACAAATCGTTGGCCATCAAAAAACTTGCCTGGCATGAGTACGCTCTCGGCCGGCTGGCAACGTCAATGGTAGGCATCATGTATGACCTGAGCCAGACAAAGGAAAAAGTCTTCCTGGCTTACGTGGACATGTTGCAGACATGCGAAATGCCAGTCGCCGAGGCACACCGACTGGCAGGAGTCATTACATGGATGCCAATCACTCTCAGGTGCCTTGGGCGGGTAAAACTCGCTGGAGCGGTTGAAACTCTGATTGAGGACCTCCTGGCCCGCAAGGGACCTGAACCGGCTGTTCCCGAGGAGCCGGAGCGAATCATGCCTGCCGTCATTACCTGACACACCGTCCGCGAGACGGCCTCACAATGAGGCCCACCGCGGACTTCATTGTTTATAAAAATAGTTATTAATTCCCTACTCAACGATTAGGTTTCCCTTCTGACCAAGTTGTCTATGATTGTATTTACTACAATAGTATTCAAAAGTTCCAACCTTATCAGCCGTAAACTCAACAACAACTGTTTGGTTAAGGGGTGTCTCTACTTTCACACCAAACTCATCAAGCACGAAATCATGAGTCCCTGCTGTATTTGTAATACTTATTTTAACCCTGTCTCCTTTCTTCACCCTCATCTCTGCTAGAGAAAAATGTGGTGACATTTTCCCATCCTTTGTCTCCATCCAAGAGACAATCGTGAACTCCTTAACATTTTGGGTTGTCGTTGCATTCTGTATTGTTGAGTTTGTATCCTCCACAACTTCTGCCACAGGAACCTTTTCCTCACCCTTATTAAAATATACATAACCACCAACTACCACCAGAACTACTACCAAAAGAATAATAATGTTTTTCATTTTTTTATGATTAACCTAATAATTGAAATCTGATTATATCACACTCAATATTATATCCTACCCAACCATTCGGGTTCCTGGCGAACCAAAAGCTTCTGTTTGTCCTCTGGGTGTCGCATAACCTCCTCCACCACTCTCTCCATTCTCATGGCCTGTGAACCCTTAACTATAATCGTGTCCCCTGTTTGAAGCATGCTCTGGAGCTCTTCCCCCGCCTCCACAGAGGTATCTACTGTAACTATATCCATCTCGTTAAAACCGAGGTTAAGCAATTCTTCCGCTAGTTTTCTCATGCGAAAACCAACACAGATTATTTTTGCGATTGAGTCCTTGACCATTTCGGCCAGTTTTCTATGCTCATCTGCAGAATACTTTCCGAGTTCAAGCATATCTCCAAAAACAGCAATTTTTCTTCCAGCTGTAGCGATTTCCTTAAACGCAGAAATAGCCTGTTGCATAGCTACAGGTGAAGAATTGTAGGAATCATCTACGATAAGTGTATCCTTTATTCCAGATATTAAATTCATTCTTCCTGGTAAGCTTCTGTATTTAGTCAGAGCGCCAAGTATCTTTTCCCTTGAAATTCCAAGCTCTAGCCCAACCGCAACCGAGAGAAGGCAGGCGTATTCGTTGTGCACCCCGATTGATTCCAAAACAACCATCTCGTGCGAGTTTGAATTTGCAATAATAGAAAATGACATACCAGTCGGAACTGAGTTTGATTTTCCATTTCCATACAAAATTTTATATTCAGTGCCAGCAACGTCTGACTCAGCACCAGTGCCACAGGATATTTTCCTTGAATCAGCGTTTTGTAAGAGCCTGAATGTTTGGGAGTCATCTATGTTGTAAATGATAACTCCATCCATTTTTAATGCATTTATTATATGTCTTTTTTCAGATAAGAAATTCTCCGTATCACTGAAGGATTCAACGTGCGATGGCACTTCTCCGATAGCAGTCATAACTAATATATCAATAGATAAAAGAGAACTAACAAAGCTCAAATCCCCAGGTTTGTCTCCGTCCATCTCCAGGATTAACCATTCTGGATATTTTACTTTCCATATTATTGGCAATAAACCCCATAATATGTTTTTGACAAGTTCTAGTGGGGTTGATACACCATAGGATGAGCCCATGATAGTTAGAGGCACACCGAGCTCTGCGGTAAAACTTTTCTCGCTTTTTCGAACAAAATATTCTTTTGACAATACAAGGTAGATAGCCTCTTTTGCCAAAGTCTTACCAACACTTCCAGAAATGGCAATAATTTTTGGTCTGTACTTTTTCAGTATAATTTGCGCCTCGTACTGAAAAATCTTTTTTGCTGTTTTTTTTAGATAATCCATAAGCAAGTTGAAAGTTTATAAAGTCGAAAGTCCATAAAGTAATGCAAATCAATTCTCCTACTTTATAGACTTTAAGGACTTTTGACTATTACCTATCCGGTGGTACTTCATAATAATTAATAAGAAACTTTACTATATCATTAAAGGGCTTAGATAGGGTCTCTGAGCCATACCTTGCTCCCTTTGGGTTTATAGTATACAAGAAAACAATAAACTTTGGGTTATAGGCGGGGAAATAACCTATAAATGTATGTATGAACTCGTCTTCTGCATAACCGCCCGCTTTTGCTATTTGGGCTGTACCTGTCTTCACAGCTATGCTGTAGTTCGGTATTCGCAAGGTCCCCTCAAGAAGAACTTTGTCCACACTGTGTACAAGCATTCTCGTAACCTCTTCTGTAGTTTCTCTTTTCAAAACCCTCCTGGTGATTTCTGGCTCAATGCTGTCCGATATTCCGATTTTATAATTTATCTGCTTCACTATGTGTGGCTTCACTAGCACCCCCCCATTTGCAATAACTGCAAGTGCCCTAACTGTACTTATGGGTGTAAGAGCGATACCTTGTCCGAAGGAAGCAGTGGCGTGTTCTATGTCTCTGGGGCTTTTGAGATTATCAACTAAGTTTCTACCTTCATTTGGTAAGTCTATCTCTGTCTTCTCATTTAAACCAAAACTATACATGTACTCAGTAAAAAGTTTATTTCCAAGAAGTTTTTCTACATGAGCCGCACCAACATTGAGTGACTGTGACAAGACATCCTGCATTGAAACAACCCCCCTTTCCTTCCCGTCAAAGTTTGAGATTTTTTTATTGTTTATAATGACAAAACCCGAATCATAATATGTTGATTTTGCTGTTATAACACCCGCATCAATACCACTAGCTATTGTTAGTGGTTTGATTATAGAACCCATTTCATAGACACTCTCAACTAAAGGGTTAGAAAATATGGAAATGTTCTTCTGCTCTTGTGGATTGTTCAAATCAAATGTGGGAAAAACTTCCAGTGCATATATTTCTCCGTTACTTGGATTCATAATAATTCCACCAGTAAGGTCAGATGACCATTTCTCAGAAATATTTGCCAGTGCTTCTTGCAAGTATGTTTGGGTGGTGGGCTCTATAGTTGTTACAATATCCGCCTCAATTTTTGAGTCCTCTTTTGTTGCGTTTTTTATATCAGAAAAGATTTGGGCAAAGAAGTTCACAAATGCGCCATCACTTCTCAGTAGTTCCTTTTCATACTGCCTTTCAAGTCCATACCGTCCAGCATATTCATCACCCTTGAAACCCATCATTCCCACAACATGCGAAGCCGTGTTTCCCCCGGGATAAAACCTCCAGCGTTCCTTAAAAACCTGAAGTCCGGGTATCTTCAGGTCAGCAATCTTTTGGCCAATATCCAAATCAACTCGTGTGGCCACCTCTTCATATGGGTCCCCCTTTTTTGTGGCTTTGGTCATGAAAACATCACGAGGAATAGGCAAAAGCTCATTTATCTTGCTATAAACTAAATCCGGGTCTGTCAAAACTCCAGGATTAACAGCAACAATATAACCCGATTTTAGAGTTGCAGCAGAAACTAAAACACCGTCTTTATTCTGAAAAAAAATAGTCCCCCTACTGAAAATGTTTTTTGATGTAGAGGAGTATTGCTTGTTAGCCTTGTTTACATACAAATCATTATCCACTATCTGGAGAAAATATAATCTGCCAACTAGAAGTAGTGCAAAGACAAAAAAACATATTGAGATAAAACGAGTACGCATGGAGTGGTTTGACTTCATCTAAAACATTCTAACAGCTAGTTACTCAAGTAAGCAACTTCTGTCGATGGATTCCTGGAGATATACGCCTTGGTTTGACTCTCCTTAAAACCTAGAGAGTGTGCCACGGCCAAAGTAACTGTATTTCTTTTTGCTATATATTGAAATTCCTGACTACCAATAGACAGGGTAAGCGCGGAAGCTTCGTTTTCCAAGTTCTGACGAGCCACAACATTTCCTATTGTAGTTCTAACAAAATACATATAAAAACCAACAAAAAAGACGAGAACAATAACAAGCCCCCAAAATATTTCCCTCTCTCTATTCAAATGTAGTACTTTGTCTACCATATATTTATTTAAATTTTTTCTATTATTCTAAGTTTTGCGCTTCTTGCTCTTGGGTTTTGTTTAGTTTCTTCTTCACCTGGTACTATAGGCTTCTTTGTCACTCGCCTTGCTACACCTTCATCTTCTTTGTTTTTAAAAAATTGTTTTACAACCCTGTCCTCTAGACTATGAAAGGATATAACCGCTAACCTCCCTTTTCCACAAAGCCTCTGAAAGCCCTTCGTGATACCTTCCTTCAAACTTTCTATCTCGTCGTTCACTGTTATTCTCAATGCTTGAAAAGTCTTTGTGGCTGGATGAATTTTGCGTGTGTGATAGAACTTTGGTGTAGCCCCTTTAATAATCTCTACTAAATCAAATGTGGTTTCGATTGGCTTGGTTTCTCTCCTCTGGGCGATTGCTCTTGCTATCTTCCAGGCAAACTGCTCTTCTCCATAACCCTCCAAAATAGCCCGTATATTTTCCTCATCCCAAGTATTCAAAATTTCTCTTGCAGTAAGGTCGGACTCACTAGGTTTCTCCTTGAATGACATTATCAACGGCTCATCCTTCTGAAAACTGAATCCTCTGCCTGAATCCTCAAACTGATTTGAAGACAATCCAATGTCGAGCAGAATCTTATCAACCGTTTCAAGGCCGAGACCTTGGAGGATTGAGTCAATGTTTCTGAAACTCCCCTCCACATATTTCACATTGCTATTGTGAGAGCTGAGTCTCAATTTTGTTCTCTCAATGGCACCAGGATCTAGGTCGATACCTACAATAGTGACTGAGTTTCCAAACCTTTTTGAAACTTCCTCACTATGCCCCCCTCCACCCAGAGTTCCATCAACAAAAACATCACCACTTTTTATATCTAAACCATCTATTGCTTCATGTAAAAGAACTGACTTGTGAATCATATGAATTTCTAGTTTCTAATTAATCTAATTTCTAAATAATGTCTAAACTCCAATTTCTAAAGTTAATTTTAGTTATTGATTATTGGGATTTATTTAGTAATTAAAAATTAGTAATTAAAAATTTATATCACTCCTACCTGCCCCAACTTTTCGGCCAGTGTGTCTGCCTGCTTTTCTACCACTTTCTTGTACTCACCCCATGTCTTCTCATTCCAGATTTCAACTCGACTGGAAACCCCTATCACCACCACCTTACTTTTCAAATTTGCTCTATCTCGTAAAAACTCTGGAATTAAAATACGACCTATTGAGTCAACCTCTGCCTCTGTTGCTCCGGCAAACATGTGCCTTGAGAAACTTCTACTGTCGGCCTGACCGATTGAAGATTGATTTAATTTCTCTTCAATTTTCAGCCACTCCTTCTGGGTAAACACAAACAAGCAGGAATCAAGTCCAGGAGTCACCACAATTTTTTTCCCCATTTCAGAACGAAACTTCGCTGGCAGCGAGAGACGATTTTTGTCATCTATTGTGTGTGTGTATTCTCCTATTAACATGGATGATTTTGTTAAAAATTTTCAAACGTAGTGAGAATAATTGTTTTACAAAATCTCCACCCCTCACCCAGACCAATGAATAAATTATTGTTGTAAAATTTATTACAATTAATTATTTAAACTACTGGGTGAGGGGTTGGGAATCTCAAAAGGTCACAGACTTTCGAGATTCCCACTTCTTCCCACTTGATATATATTATATACCACTGCATCCCACCGTCCAACACTATTTACCACCTTATCTGTGGATAACTTTGCTACATAATAAGGTTTTTGATACGAAAAAGACCGGCACACCCCTCGCAAGGAGCATGTCGGCCACGGTTTACGGCTATTGCCGTGTTGTCAGAGAAATATATCCCCGAAGGCCCTCGATTATGGCCTGGTTGATGAGAGAACAACTGGGAGCCCTATACTACAAGCCGCCGGGCTCCCCTAGAAACGGCACTAGATTGCAATGCGTACAATTGGACTCCTAACAACAAACCACCGAGTCCATGGGGTGGTAACAATTATACCACAATTTCGAAAGAAAGTCAGTCCGCAGTGCTGGTGCCACAGATCACGAAGCACACGGGCCCGTACGAACCGCGGTACACTTTCCGCGGACTGACGATGGGCAGATC
Organism: Candidatus Zambryskibacteria bacterium RIFOXYD1_FULL_40_13; assembly: GCA_001824295.1. Classification (GTDB taxonomy): domain Bacteria; phylum Patescibacteriota; class Minisyncoccia; order Phycocordibacterales; family DATDWN01; genus C7867-006. The sequence goes on from MHWY01000002.1 coordinate 144,828, forward strand.
GGTCCCACACGAACTCGCTTTCTTCGCCAGAGTGGCGCAGTTTGCGTCGTGTCTATCCCGAACCCCACTATTACCAGTTTAGCACACTACCTAAAATAAGTCAAGTCTTTTTGATGTGTGTTTCTTCCTACTCGAAAAAATGGCCTAAATAGACCAAAATTAAGAAACTATTGGGTAGGTGTAGAAACGAGCAGAATTGCCTCAGATGCAGGCGCTTTTCTACAGAATATCTTTTGCAAATTAATATGTAAACATATAAAACTTTCAAATTTGGATGAAATTCGAGGCGGACGAGAAAAAGAATCCGAGTCTTACTTGCTGTAAGATGAGGATTGTTTTTTGAAGTCCAACAAAGAAGTTCGCCAAATTTGAATGTTTTACTTAGGGCGCATAAGGGGAAAGGCTTGCAACTCGCGTAATGGCCTATCCACCAATACCGCAAACAGTCGCTCACCAAATCCAAATCCACACGTTGGTGGCATGCCGTGTTCTAGCATTTCTACAAACTCATAGTCTGCCATCATTGCCTCAGTATCTCCCCTATCTATCATTTTTTGTTGCAATTCAAATCTTTCTCTTTGGTCAATTGGGTCATTCAATTCTGAAAAGCCATTGCCCACTTCGCTACCAGCAATAATCGGCTGAAATCTCTGGACTGTTTTTCTGTCAGGATTGCTCTTAGCTAATGGTGAGACAAGAACCGGATGGTTTATGAGGAAAGCCGGACCACTGATGTTTTTTCTACAATATTTCCACAGAGTATCCATAAGACGCTCTTTATTATTTCCATCATATTTAACCTTGAGTTCATCTAGACGTTTTGCCATTTCTTCTTCTGTGGCAGTTTGAATATCCACACCAGTTTGCTTCTTTATCTCCTCTCCATAGTCAACCTTTTGCCACTCGTTTGCCAAATCAAAGGTGTGTCCTCTTGATGTAAACTCTGTCTTACCAAAGACCTCTTTGGCAATTTCTATATACATCTCACGCACAAGCTCCATACCATCATTAAAATCTGCAAAAGACCAGTAAAACTCCATGTTGGTAAATTCTTGCAGGTGTTCTGGACTGGAACCCTCGTTTCGATAAACTCGTCCTATCTCAAATGTTTTTGGAAAGCCACCAGCCATAAGTCTCTTCTGCCATAATTCACCAACAGAGATTCTAAGATAAACATCTAGGTCAAAGTCGTTGTGATGAGTTCCAAACGGAGTTGCTTCAGCACCGCCAGTAGTTGTTTCAAGAGTTGGTGTCTCCACTTCAAGAAAACCTGTGTTTTTCATAAACTCTCGCGTTGCGTCCCAAAACTTTGATTTCTTCAGTATCAAGTCCCTTAGCTCATCATTCATGACGAAATCTAGGTATCGCTTTCTGTATCTCTCCTCAACATCTTGGAGTCCGTGCCATTTCTCAGGGAGAGGCAAGAGTGATTTGCTTGCCATTATCCAGGAGTCAGCCATAACAGAAGGCTCACCTCGCTCGGAAAGTATGGCCATGCCCGTCACAGAAATAAAATCCCCCACATCGACTGTGTCAGTAAATAATGCGAATGACTCGTTTTTCAAAATATCCTTTTTAATGATTGCCTGAATGCGATCGGTGCCGTCAAAAAGAACTGCAAAGAGGATAGCCCCTTGTCCACGAATAGCCATAACCCTTCCTGCAACAGAAATAGCTACACTGGTTTTTGTCTGTGCGTCAAAATTTGTTTTTAAAAATGTGATTGGAAAATCTCTCGGAACTTTTGCCGGATATGGATTAATTCCAGCTTTTTTTAGAATATCCAATTTCTGCAATCTTGCAGACCTTATTTCATCTATAGATGCCATAAAGTAAGTATAAAGTAAAAACTACTTAATATCTACTATTGTGTATGAAATTTCTCCAGATGGTGCCTCGAAAGAAAACTTGTCCCCCTTTTTCTTGCCAAAAATAGCAAGACCAAAGGGTGACTTGATAGAAATTTTATTTTCCACAACATTGGCCTCCTCAGAGCCAACAATGTTGTAACTAAACTTTTTACCATCTTTCTCTACCGTAACAACCGAACCGACATTTACTAAACCAGTGTGACTTCCAGAGACGATAGATGCGTGTTTCAAAAGATCCTCGAGTTTTGCTATTCGGTCTTCAACAGTTGCCTGAACATCTCTTGCTTCATGATATTCTGCGTTTTCTGACAAATCACCAAGTGACTTTGCATACTCTAGACTTTCTGCCACCTCTTTTCTACGAGTACTCTTAAGCATAGCAAGCTCCTTTGTAAACTCGTCAAATTTCTCCTGAGTCAAATATTCGTGGTCGTTTTTCATGTTGTGAATGTTAAATAATTGCCGAAAGTGTAGCAAAAAAACCGTCTATGGTCAATTTACAATAAATCTTGTTGAGCCAAAACCTTTTCAGAGCACCCGCAGGCTTCCAGCACGGTTCTGTCAAGGCACCCCGTTCTTGACAGATGGAAGCCGAGGACCAGAGTGAGTCATTCGCTGGAATGACGAGCGCCTCTGAAAAGGTCTTGGTGAGAAAAAGATTTATTATCATTTCAAATACTCACTAGCATAAATAGCCATCCAGTTGAAAAAACCCTGCATAACAAGTGTGGCACTAAATTGATTATTGCGTGAGCCTCTCTCCATAACTACAGCATAGGCATATTTAGGATTCTTATATGGCCAGAAACCAACTACCCAGGAATTTACCTCATCCTTTGCGACACCGATTTGTGCAGTTCCAGTTTTTGATGCAATTTCAACAAATGGAAAATTGATCGGTGCGGATGTTCCTTCCGTCACACCAAGACGCATACCTTCTTTTACGATTGTGTAAAACTTTGGGTCCAGGTCATTTGTTTCTGTTATTTTCGTTTTATTACTCTTTCCGTCTACCATAAGATATGTAGGAGTAAGTAAGATTCCTTCGTTTGCAATAGCTGAAACCGCCCTGACGGCTTGAAGTGGAGTTACCTGAAAACCATACTGACCAATAGCTGTGTTATATGTGTCTCCCACTCTCCACTCTTCACCATTGAAATTTTTCTTTTTCCATTCTGGGTTGGGAATAGTACCGCCACTTTCTCCTGGAAAATAAACTCCAGTCGTAGTGCCAAAGCCAAACATGCTTGTATACTTCTCTATGTTTGCTATACCTATACCCTTCTGGTCTTTATACCCTCCGGTTACTTCATAAAAATACACATTAGAGGAAACAGCAAGTGCATGTCTTAGGTCAACATAGCCATGTGCCTTCCAGTCCACAAAAACCGAGGGTTTATCAGGGAAAAAGGGATTTGGTATGGTAATAGACCCCGTACTTAGAATTTGTTTTGTAGGACTAATAACACCCTGGTCCAATACCCCCATGGCAATAAAGAGCTTCATGATTGACCCTGGGGTATAAAGTCCACTTATTACCCGATTTAGAAAAGGGTGGCTCTTTGATGCAATCCACTCATTTATTTTTTTACTATCTGAACCATTGGTCATGACCCCAGAATCATATTCTGGAAAGTTACTACTTGCTAAGATTTCCCCAGTACGAACATCCATAATAACCCCCGCTCCACCACGATATCCTGCTCTATTTGCGATATCCAGAAGCGAGCGGTTGAGTTGTCTCTGAAGTCTGACGTCAATAGAGAGATTTATGTTTTCTCCATCTTGAGGGGGTTCAACAACACTCTCGGAAATAATATTCCCTTTTACATCTGTTTCTATTATCTTGGTACCATTTTTTCCACCAATCCTGTCACTGTAGATTTTTTCTATACCATCTTTTGCATCATATGAGTCCCGATAATAGAAACCACTTGAATCTTTTGTCGGATATTTAATATATCCAAGTATGGTTGATAGTCCGGTTGAAGTTGCATATACACGTAAAGAATAGTCTGTTGTTTCTGGATTAATATCATTCCACACCAAAGGGGTATTGTTTCTATCTAAAATAAGTCCCCTGTCAGCAAAAATAAGTGTCTTGTGTAAGCTGTTGTTATCACTCCTGGCTCTGTATGACTCCCCATCAACTATTTGAAGACCCCAGGTCCTATACGTAAATACACACCCAACAAAGATAATAAAAAAAATCATCAACCCAAATACTGTGTGTGGAATAGGTCTTTCTATACGACCCTCAAACTGGCTGGTATCAAAAGCTGGTAAGTTTTTTGAGTCAAGAAAAATTTCATCAGGGTCAATATCCCGATTGCTCCGATAATCTTTCTTCTTAAATATTTTTATTATTTGACGGAACATATTATGTTCTTATTCGTGTCTTAATAAACATGGTTATAATAAGAAAAACCAATGCGAAAGTAAGAGCTGTGTGTGGGAAGACATACCTTACTGAATACAAAACATCAAACAAAAAAGCAAAAAACAAAATTTCAAAATATGTTTGAAAATATATTGTCAGAGTGACCAGAGCTAAAACCGAAACCCACCAAGGGAGAGTCACAACCACTACAAAGGTTATGAAAAAAAAGATAACTCTTAAAAGGAAAGGGTGCATTAAATTATAATAACACAAACAGAAAGCCCACCGAAGCAGGCTCCTGCAACGGCGGGCGGGGGCCCCCATCTTCCTAGTGAAATCTTCGCCAGATAGCAACGAAGAC
>MHWY01000003.1 GCA_001824295.1 Candidatus Zambryskibacteria bacterium RIFOXYD1_FULL_40_13
TGCTTCATCTGCTACTCTAACAATCTTCACTACAGTGAAGACTGGTTATCAAGGACAAACAATACCAAACACAGCTACAACAACAGCAAACCAAACAGATCCAACTCCAGGAAACAATACTTCTACAGTAACTGTTGTGGTAAATGGGTTAGTAAATCATCCACCAGTTCTAACACTTGTTGGTGCAAATCCTGCAACGGTAAATGTTGGGAGTACATATACAGACCCAGGTGCTACAGCACTTGACCAGGAAGATGGAGATATCACAGCAAATATAATCGCATCAAGTACAGTAAATAGTAATGTGGTTGGAACATATACAGTTATATACAATGTTTCCGATTCACAAGGCCTTGCAGCTGTTCCAGTCTCTAGAACAGTCAATGTAATTGGCCTACCAGCTGTTCTTGGAAAAATATCATTCTGTCTAGTGCTTACTGATACAAATAATGCAATCGCAACATCTTCAAATGGATTACCTGCAGGTATCTTCTCAATGAATCTTGCAACCTCTACTGATTTAACAAACACCTCTATATATACAAGAAGCTGGATGACAACTACATTCTCTCCAAACAGAAGAATTATTTTGGGAACTGATTTTGATTCAGATTGTGTGACCTATGATAACCTAGCACTTGGTACTTATTATTATTCTACACTTTCTGTAACCGGTGGTTCATGGCTTACTCCACAATACAATGATCAGAATAATCATCCGATAAACAACGTATTTGATTTCTTTGCATACAGTCCAGAATTATTTAATGCAACATCAACTGATGATGCGGGTAGAAATCTAAACTCCGATGGTCAGATTGTTCTAACATCAGGGAACAGGGATCAAACCTTGGTGGTGTTTGAAAAAGATGGACCTGCTCAATGTGTTATACCACCCGTTATTACTTCATCACTCACAGCATCGGGTTTCGTTGGACAACCATTTACTTATACAGTGACAGCGAACTCAGTTTCGACAACAACATATTCTGTTACAGGACTTCCTGCTGGTTTAACTTTCTCAACAACAACAAATACAATCAGTGGAACACCAACCACCGCTGGAGTATTTAACATAACACTGAATGCTGTTAATGAGTGTGTTGCTGGTATCGATACAAAAATTTTAGTACTTACAATAACAACCCCAACATCATCAGCCGATATATCAGTGGTTAAAACTGCTGATAAAACTTCAGTAAATACTGGAGATGCAGTGACCTATACAATTACAGTAACAAATATTGGAACAAGCCACGCAACTGGAGTGGTGGTTACAGATGTGCTACATGCCGGATTGAATCTTACTACGTATGCTTTCTCTAGTGGTACATTTGCTACAACAACCGGAGTATGGACAATAGGCAATTTGAATCATGGCTCATCAACAACAATGACTCTTGCCACAACAATAAAGGCGGGATATCAGGGCCAAACCATACCAAACACTGCGGTTGGAACATCTGCATTACCCGATCCAATTCCAGGCAATAACACTTCTACAGTGAATGTTTCAGTTAATAATCCAAATCCTCCTTGTACAGTAAACTGTGGTGGCGGAGGGGGCGGTGGTGGAGGCGGTGGACCAATATACCCAAATAACCTTACAATCTTTAATGAACAAGTGGTTGAGACTGTGCCTGGTATTGCATTTGTAACATGGAATACAAACCTTCCAGCAACGAGACGGGTTGTTTACGGAAACACATCAAATCCAACAGTCGGAAGTGCGCCAAACTACGGCTACTCAGCATCAACAGAAACAGTATCATCCCCACTTCTTACTGCTCATGGAATGGTTGTCGGAATTGAGGCAAACAGAACTTACTACTTCAGAGAGATATCAACCGACATAGCAAATGGTTCAGTGAGAACAGTCGTGGGCAAAGAATTAGTTCTAAACCCTGGTATAGTTCCTAACTCTTGCTATTACCTATATGATTTCCTTAGAGCAGACTTCAATAACAATCCAGTGGAAGTTAGAAAACTTCAGGTGTTCTTACGAGATTTGGAAGGTTTCAATACGGTACAGATCACAGGTGTGTATGATGCCCAAACAATAGTTGCGCTTGATGCATTTCAAAACAGATATGCTGGAGATATTCTTACACCATGGGGACATACCGCACCAACAAGCTACACTTATATTCTAACCAAGAAAAAAGTAAATGAAATATATTGCCAAAGAGCCTTTCCAGTTACTCCACTAGAACAAGTTGAGATAGATAGTTACAGAGCGTTCTTACTTGGTTTGCAGGGTGCAGGAATCGTATTGCCACCTGATGTTACTATTCCACCAACAACACCTGCCACAACAACTCCACTAACGAATGATATTATTGGTGTGGCATCAAGTACCAACAACACTACACTTGCGGGCGTTTCAACAACCACCACAGGAATTATGTCCAGGTTTACAGCAAACGTATCAGCTGCATGGGGTAAAGTAGGTGGATGGACAGGTTTAAGTTGTCCTGCGGGTGGTGGAGTAAATTGTGCATGTAGGTTTGTTAGCTGGTTACTTCTAATAATTATTCTTGTTGTATCATATCTCTGGTATCGCGAGTGGGATCAAAACAGAAAGATAGAAAAAATTAATAAGGAAATAGATCTCAAATAAATAAAAAGAAAGAGCCCACACAAAGTGGGCTCTTTCTTTTTTGTACCTCCAGGCACGATTATAATATATGTGGTTTTTTATTTCAACTTCAGGTTTCCATCTGCAGTGATTTTGACCGAGCCATGCATTAAATCAGGATGAAGTAAGACATTAAAGTATGTAGCGCAAGCTATCATTAACGCATTATCTGTGGACATTTTATTTGTTGGTATTTTTATTATTAATCCAGGGTATTCTCTCTCTAGGTTTACAATCTCAGACCTTATCCGCTTGTTTGCTATAACCCCACCCGCCACAATCAGGGTCTTGGCTGTAGTTTGGTCCAGTGCTTTTCTGGTCTTACTTAGTAGTACATCTACAACAGAATCCTCAAATTCCTTGGCAATATCCACCTTTTCTTCGTGCAAAAGCTCCCTATTGCCGTATTTGTCTCTAATATGGTATAGAACAGAGGTTTTTAGCCCAGAAAAGGAGAAGTTGAGGTTATTTGAATGAATCATTGGTCTTGGAAATTTGGCTAAGCGATGGTATTCAGGAGAGAATGTTTCTTCCGCCAGTTTGGATATTTCCGGTCCACCTGGGTAGGGGAGACAGAGCATTCTTGCTGTTTTGTCGTATGCCTCGCCAACAGCGTCATCTAAAGTTTCTCCAAGTATTTTATATTGTCCCCAGTCTTTTACTTCAACCAACTCGGTATGACCTCCGGATATAAGAAGAGCTAGGGCGGGGAACTCTATTGGTTTATCGTCCATGCTTTCCATGAGTACAGAAACAATATGCCCCTCCATATGATTGATTGGCACAACAGGAATATTCCAAATTTTTCCGAGAGCAACTGCACAGCTTATTCCGACCCACAAAGCAGGCGCAAGGCCCGGACCTGATGTAACACCAATGACGTCAATATCTGGTTTATCTATATTATTAAAAATTTCTCGTAAGCTCTCGTATAGTCCCTCTTCTCTGGAAAGTATTTCCTTAACATCTTTCCATATGTTCTCAGAATATTGAGCGTCAGTTTTATTGAACATAGACGCTTCAGCCAAAGCTCTTGTTAATAAATGTGGAAGATTTTTTCCGTGCTCTCTTTTTGCAAGCATTGGATAGACACCTCCATATTCCTTATGAATATCAATTTGTGAAAAAAGTGCATTACCAAGAATAGAAAAAGAAGGGGATTCTTTTTTTTCTTTTGCCTCAATAATACTAACAGCTGTTTCGTCACAAGAAGTTTCTATGGAAAGTATTTTCATTTGTGACCTCACGGAGAGTCGAACTCCGGTTAACGGATTGAAAACCCGTTGTCCTAACCATTAGACGATGAGGCCAAGCGAACCGAAACATTATAGCATTTTTTGTAGAAAAAGCAAAAACATGATAATATTCAAGTACAAGTATTTTGCGCGATTAGCTCAGTTGGTAGAGCGACTCATTGACGTTGAGTAGGCCACAGGTTCGAGTCCTGTATCGCGCACAAAGACGAAGTCTTGTGCCAGGACTCGAACAGATTAGCGGTTTACGCTTGCACCAGCAAGTGTCGCTAATCTGCGTTTTTGATTTTGGTTTTTGACGAAAAATCAAAATCGAAAAAGAGACTCCTGTATCGCGCACAATAAAGCCACCGTAAGGTGGATTTTTTGTGCGTTATAAGTAAAGTCATGTCATGACTTTACGTCAGGATTCGAAAACCCTTGATAGTTTTTTGTGAGTCTACGAAACAAAAAACAGAAAAGGTGTACTGACCATGTAATGGTCGAGACTCCTGTATCGCGCACCCTAATCTAACATTGGAAAAAACACAGAAGAAGATAAATAGGTACCAATAAAACAAGCCTAAAATTCTCTATATTTTAGCCTTGTTTTGTGCTTGACAAATGACGCCACTTGGGAATATAATAATAATGTGGGTTGGAGAGGTTCTCGGTCCCGCAGGCAGTCCCAGCACTGCCAGCCTCCTCCTTTGGTCCTCCGGGACCCCTCCACCCCACTCGTTCGTCGCTTATGCTCACGCATTCGCGACACCCTGTCCTTTCGCGGTCATCAAGGCAATGGCCAAGATGACGCACTTCGTTCCGTGACCTATCCTCTTAGGTCACACTCGCGCTCTCTCCTCGGCTTCGGCTGAGCGAGAGGGTTTTTAAATATAAAAAAACGCAAATCTTTTTCTCACAAAGACTTTTTTAAATCATGTTATTTAGCACGCAGAGTTATATAAATATCCTCAAGAGCTTTAACAGCATCACCTGAAGCGATGTTGTTTTGGTGGTATAGGCCATCTGTGCAATCCCCAGCAGCCCATATGCCGAGGATACTCGTTTGTTGAGTCCTTGGGTCTGTTGGTATTTGGCCAATTTCATTGAGCTTAATTATGTTTTTTGCAAAGTCTGTTGTTGGGATTAGTCCAATTTCTACAAAAATTCCAGATACTTTTAATCTGTCCCTTTCACCCGTTATTTTGTTTCTGTAATAAAGACCATCCACAAATTTTCCTCCCTGTACCTCGATAATTTCTGAATTATTCAAAACCTTCATATTTGGGTGAGAGAGTACTTTTTTTACTGTAATTTCATCGGCTCTGAATCTGTCGGAACGGTTTAGTAGAGTGACACTTTTACAATAGGCTAATAGTTGGGCAGCTGACTCAAATGCGGCATTTCCACCACCAATTACGGCAACATCTTGACCCGCGAAGAGGGGACCATCACATGATGCGCAATAGATTAGTCCTCTGTTGTCATATTCTTTCGCTCCAGGAACGTCTAATTTGCGTCTGGTAGACCCTGTGGCAATAAGTATGGTTTGTGTATGGTATTCTTCTTTTTCTGTAATTACGATTAATTTTTCACCGTCTTTTCTTATGTCTTGTACTGCTTCACCTTCTTTTATTTCTAGAGATTCGCCAGAATAAGCTAATAAGTGATTCTTAAGATTTTTTGCTAAATCATTGCCAGATATCTTGATTGTGCCAATCCAGTTTTCTATACCTTCTGAAACTGTGCTCTGTCCCCCAAAATCTGGTGTAATTAAAAGGGTTTTAAGCTTTTTTCTAGCAGAATAAACACCGGCTGACACACCGGCCGGCCCTCCACCGATTATTATTAGTTCATAAGTCATAAAATGTATAAGGTATTATGTATAAAGTATAATGTATAAAAATTAACACGCATAAAACACATTATACATAATACCTAATACTTTATACAGGTATTATTTTAACTTGCTTCTTCGAAGGAAAGCTGGTACAGCACCCCACTCATCATCATCTGTAATTTCTAGAGTTTTTTCTGGTGTTTCTTGTGTTTGTGTGGGAATAGAATTAAATATTTTACCCTTTTCTTCCTTTACCACCTCCTTGTCTTTGTTATCGCCCATTATTTGCGTTGACTGAAAAAGAGTTTTCTTTGTAAAGTTCTCTGGAAAGTTTGAGGCTATAACGGTAATTTTAACTTCACCCTTCTTTAGTTTCTCGTCTCGCACTGTTCCGAATATTATTTTTGCATTAGGGTCAACTGATTCAGTAATAATTTTGGCAGCATCTTGAATTTCAAACATTCCTAAGTCATCTCCACCAGCAATTGAGAATAGTACGCCCTTAGCCCCGTTAATTGAAACCTCCAAAAGAGGGGAATTTATAGCCATTTTTGCCGCTTCCTCAGCTCTTTTCTCACCTGTTGCCGTACCAATGCCCATGAGTGCTGAACCAGCATTTTCCATGATAGCCTTTATGTCTGCAAAGTCGATATTGATTATTCCGGGTGTGGTGATAAGGTCCGAGATTCCCTCAACAGCAGATTTCAAAACATCATCACATGTTGCGAAAGCACTTTTTGCTGTGGTTTCTTTGCTAATAGTTGAAAGTAGTCTGTCGTTTGGAATGACAATGATTGCATCAACAGCCAAGCGTAGCTCCTCGAGTCCGACTTCAGCAAGCTTCATTCTCTGTTGACCTTCAAAGAAAAATGGTTTTGTGATGACTGCAACAGTTAGGGCACCCATCTCCTTGGAAATTCTGGCAATTATAGGAGCAGCACCGGTTCCTGTTCCACCCCCAAGACCACAGGTAATAAACACCATATCTGCACCCTTGATGGCTTCTTGTATTTCTTCTTTGGTTTCCTCTACTGCCCGTTTTCCAAGTTCTGGATTCATACCTGCTCCCAAGCCGTGTGTGAGGTTCTTGCCAATATGTATCTTTCTCTTGGCCATAGAGTGATGCAGGTCCTGAGAGTCAGTGTTTACAGCGATGAAATCCACTCCTCTGACCTTCGAATTTATCATGTGGTTTAAGGCGTTTTTTCCGGAACCACCTACTCCTAGGACTTTGATTCGTGCAAATGCTTCTACGTCTGGTTTGATTTGGGGCATGTTGTTTATAATTAAGTTTAATTGGTATGGCTATAATAACAGAAAACCAAACAAATAAAAACAATTGACCCAATTACAACTTTGTGTCTTATTTTAAGCCATTTTATTGTGTTTTTATGGAAGAAATTGCTTTATCCATTCGCCGATTTTTCCTCCAGCTTTATTTATTGTACTACGAAGTCCAACATTTATTTTTTCCTCATTAGATGCTCCAACCATACAAAGTCCACAGGCGACTGCCCAAATAGAATCCTTGATGTTTGTTTTTTGCCCACCAAGATTTATTGTGGCGATACGCGCTGGAAGTTTCAAAGCTGTCTTTGCAAAATCCTCTATGTCTGTAGTTGAGCTTCCTCCACCAGTAATAAATATACCTGCTGGCAAGAGTTCATTACGACCCATTTTTTTTAGATGGCTTTCAATCAGTTCAAATATATCATAAAGTCTTGCAGAAATAATTTCATCTATTTTTTTCTTTGGATATGAACTAGAACCAATACTACCCACTTTTATGTTTTCGGCGTCCTCTGGGGTAATTTTCAATCCTAGGGCTATATCATTGGTTATATCTGTTGAGCCGACTGGAAAAACCTCAAGGGAAATAGGAATATTGTTTTCAAAAACAACCAAGGAAACCGTTTCAGAGCCAATATTAACTAGCACACAGCCGGCCATTTTTTGTGATTTTGATACATTTACAAACGAAGAGGCGATAGGTGAGGCCAAGCAGTCCATAATCTCCACCCCCGCTTCATCTACTGCTTCAAGAAGACTGTTTAGGTGAGGTTCAAGGCATATAACAAAAAGCATTTTCACCTCAAGTTTTGTACCCTTCATGTCTAGGGGGCTTTTTGCTAGTACGATTTTTCCATCAATCTTGTATTGTATCGGTATGCTGTGTAAGATTCTGTAATTCTGAATAAGGTTTGATGGCAACTCTTCCTCACATATTTCATTAAGTTTTTTTATATCCAGCTCTGTGATTTGAAGGTCTGCTCTACTAATAACAACACTGGCTGTCCCAGTAATGGCCGTAAGCCCGATTCCACCAATTGCCACAAAGGCCTTCCTAACTTTGATTCCAGAGGTTTTTTCTGCTTGTTTTATGGCTATACTTAGGCTTTCTACAACATCATCGCTGTTTACGATGTATCCATGTCGCAGTCCCTTAGATTCAGACAATCCAGTGCCAATAACTTTTGTTATTAGTTTTTCATTTTCTCTCACGAGTTCAGTTACCACCACTTTTATCTGGTGTGTGCCGATATCTATTCCGACTGTTGTGTTGCGCATCATGTAGAAGAATTTTCAATTTCTAATTTTCAATTTTCAAACGAGTCCAGGTGAATTCGTTTAGAAATTAGAAATTAAGAATTAGAAATTTAGATTAGATGCCAAATTGTTTTTGAAATTTGGCCTCCAATCTATCCATTCTACTACCATGTCGCATTCCTTTCAAATGCATTAAACCGTGGATAAACAAGAAAGCCACAAAGTTTGTCGGTTTTCTGTCAAACCGTGGAGACTCTTTTTTCGCAAGTGATAGGTTAATGAAAATTTCTCCAGTCGTCTTGTCCAGCGGGAAACTTAAAATATTAGTAGGTTTATTTTTTCCTCGGTATGAATTGTTGAGCTCCTGGGATTTTTTGTTTCCCACAAAAACAAGCGAAAGACTATATTTTTTACCCAACACCACGTCCTTCATTAGAGCAAAAGACACGCTGGGGAGCGTGTTTTTTGTTTTGTTTGTTATTGTAAAGTTGTTATCTGTCATTTACTTTGTTAATAACACGCAAATATGGATGCAGTTCAAGGAGTCAGCGAGTATTGCGACCAAGCTGTATAGAGATACTGCGCGAGAGAAACGGAGCCAGCGACAAAGAAATGCGCCAGATTTGCGTGTTATTTTCTGCCTCCTTTTGTGTACTCTGACATCTTACCCAACTTAATAAGCTCCGCCACCTCTTCTCGTCTCCTGAGAACTTTCAGTGTTTTCTTTTGTTTGACGTAAGGGGATAGCTTACGAGCAGAATAGCGAATACTTCGTACACGAGATAAGACCCCAGAGCCCTGGACCTTTTTTGTGAATCTTCTAATAAGATTTACATTGTTTTCGTTGCCTGTTTTTATTACTTCTGCATTTATCATAGATTTCGATTCTAGCACAAACAGCAGGGCATTTCAAGCCCTTATTTGTTCTTTGTTTTTACGAGTTTTTTGAGATACTCACCAAGCTCGTTTAGGGATACAGTTTCTTGTTCTCTATTAGTAATGTTTCTGACAACAATGGTATTTTCAATAGCTTCTTTCTGGCCGATTATAAGGACATGGGTAGCCTTCATATACTCCGCCCCAGAAAGCTGTCCCGTAATCTTGTCCTTGGTTATGGAGTGATATACAGGTATTTTTTGTTTTCTCAGCAATTCTACGACTTGTAGTGCTTTTAATTTCGCACTTGAACCCAATTGAACTAGGTAAAATTTTGGTTTTTTGATGTTTTTTACAAGTACTTTTTTAAGCATTTTAGGGTTCTTTTTTACAAAAATTGTCACACCCACGGTTGGAATTTCTCTCTTTGAACCTATCTTTTTTGCCAAGTGATTGTATCTATAACCATAAGCCAATAATTCGCCAGAGTTTTCGTCAGTCTGGGCGTCAGTCTTGGACACATCTTTTGGTTTTATAATTTCAAATATTGTGTTTGTGGCAAAAAGTTTGTTGGATAGAATGCTCGATTTTATTTTATAGGCAGTATCAAACGTCTCCACGCACTCCAAGACCTCCTTGAAATGTATTCTGCTGTTTTCTGACAAGGAGCCTATAGGTTGGGGTGTATTTTTTCTGAAATCTTGTGTCTCAGGTCTTTCGTCCGACAACATCAAGTGATGATCCTTTTTGAACTCTTGCTTTATCTTAGCTGGTATTGTGCCTGAATGCTTTCTAAAGTAACTACCTAGTTCTCTTTCAAATCTTGCTATTGATTCTCTGTCACCAATGCTGTTTATATCTATAAAAAGGTTTGTGTAGCCGTGTTCCTCAAGCACCGCAAGTGCACACCGTAGAAGCAATGCCTCACTTGTAGACTTTAGACTACCCATAATTTCAAAACCATAGGTCTCTACATTTGTTTTCTTTTTGCTTAGTCCTCCAGGTAGAGGTTTTTTGTAGTGAAAGGCTTGGGGTTGAGCCTCAAGGTCCAGTCTCTCTTCCATATACCACCTGGTTAAGGCAACTTTCTCGGGTGAATCTTCATAGCGGTCAAACTCCTTGAACTGTTTTGATTTGTGTATATCGTCGTTACTGATTTGCGGTGGTTTAATCACCACAAAGCCATAGTGCACGGCAATTTCTCCGGTCTTGTCGGTTACACTTTCCAGGTATGATTTTTCCTGCTTGGTTTTTTCTTTTTTAGGCATCTCTATTTGTCTATGCTTCCTGGTAATACGTCAATTTTCTTAACTGGAAATAGTCGTACCAAAGGCTTTCCCAACATGTATTTTTTTTGCAGTGGTCCCCAATATCGTGAATCATAGCTTTCTGCTCTGTTGTCTCCCAATACATAGTATTCGTCCTCCGCTAACATTTTTTCATACGAATCAAGTGATGGGTGTGTCACATAAGACCCATCAACCACAAAACCATCTGGATTCTCTGTGTTTACGATGGTGACAACTCCGTTACTTATTTTTACTGTTTCTCCTGGTAGGCCGATTATCCTCTTTATGAAGTTTTTACTGGTATCTTCGGGGTATTTGAAGACAAGCACACTGTTTCTCTCTGGTGTCTTGAATTTGTAGGATAATTTATCAACTATTAGGTAATCTCCAGTGGCGAATGTAGGGTCCATGGATCTTCCATCAACAAGATATGGCTCAGCCACATATGCTCTAAAGGGTAGTACAATTCCAAAGGCAATAATTGCAAATGTTATAATCTCTTTCACTATCTCTCTCCGATTGTATTTCTTATCTTTTTTTTCTTGTGAAAGGTCAGTTGTTTCGTCACTCATTGCGATAGTATACAGGGGAAGTTAACTTGACACAATAGAATTATTTGTAGTTTGATAAATTTACCAACAAAATCTCTTTTTCGTAATGTTTCTTCGAGAGACACGCATAAATTTTTGCTAAAATTTTGCTTGAGTTCAGCTCGACAGCCTCACTAGTCTCTCTTAGAAACATTACTCAACGAGATTTTGTTTAATGGTAATTTGTGTGTTACTATTTCTATTATGTCAAATTATGTTTTTGTTGGGTTGGGGAATCCAGGGCAGGAATATGAAGGAACCCGCCACAATACGGGAAGGATTTTGCTGTCTATTATAGGCAAGCAGTACGACGCGGAATGGAAAGAAGACAAAAAACTCTCGGCACAGGTTGCAAAAATTAAGGTGGGCCTGCCCGCCAGTGCCAGCCGTAGGCAGGCGGGGAAGTCACCCGTTACCTTGGTGTTGCCAGATACTTTTATGAACAACTCTGGTAAGTCTATTAAACCACTCATCACAAGCGTGAAGTCAGCCGAGAAGCTCGTGGTGGTTTATGACGATTTGGATATGCCTTTCGGTAGTAGCAAAATATCTTTCAATAAATCCTCGGGCGGTCATAGGGGACTTGAGTCAATAATAAAAGCAATAAAGACAGAGAAATTTGCCAGAGTTCGTGTGGGCATTTCACCCAAAACTCCTACAGGAAAATTGAAAAAACCAAGCGGGGAAGACGCCGTAATGAAAGTAATAATGGGAAAGTTCAAGCCAGAAGAAATGCTAGTTCTCAAGAAGTTGTCCAAAAAAATCTCCGAAGCCCTGGAAACCTTTGTTTCTAGTGGTCTAGAGCGAGCAATGACTAGGTTTAACTAAAAATCAATAAAATTACCCCATCTGCGTTGTTGCTGTTCACATTTGCGCGTTCACCGTACGCCTAGTACGGCTCACTTGCAAATGCTCCAGCGCCTAGCATCTAGGGCAATTTAATTGTTTTTTGGCTTATTGACTTGTTGGTGCAATGGGTGTCTAATTAATGACGGAGAACAAAGGAGCTCCAGGCATGACCACATCTGTTCCGTATCACAAATGGCTGTTGGGGGCCATCAGGCAGGCATCTTTCGTGGGGATTCATGAGTTGGCTCCGATGGCCAAGGAAGTGAGAATCCCCGTCGGATTCCACGACGGAATCATTGAGGCATGGAGAAGGAAGGTGTCGAGGCTCGGCATGAAAGATGACCTCAGTGTCCCAGCGGCGCTGCTCAAACAGAAGGACGAGGTTGAGGCCGAGGCTCAGAAGGAATCGGCGGCCAAGGTCGCCAAGGGCATGTTCTAGGGACGGCCGGCCACCAAGGGCCCGAGCGGGAAACCGCTCGGGCTCAATTCGTATTCAAAAATCTCGTCGAGTTATATTTGAGTAAAATTTGTCAACCTGCCAGGTTGACAAAATCTCGTTGAACCAAAATTTTTTCAGAGCACCCGCAGTGCCTGAAGCATGGTTCTGTCAAGGTATTCTGCCTTGACAGATTCAGGCCGAGGACCAGAACAAAACCGGTGCTGGCCGGTTTTGTGTCTCTGAAAAGATTTTGGTGAGAAAGAGATTTTGTTCTCACTTACTCTGCTTTCTTGTTTGGATCAATGAATGACAAAGTCATCTTCTGCTCCTTAGCGTCAAACAAAGTAATCTTGAATTTGTAGTTTTTACCAAGCTCTAGAGTGTCGTGTAGCTTCTCGTCACTGCCAAACTCTGAAATATGGACTAGTCCAGCTATACCTTCCTCTATACTTGCTAGGGCTCCGTGTTTGTTAAATTTGATAACGACACCGTCCACAACGTCATCTTTTTTGTATTTCTTCTCAGCATCGTGCCATGGGTTTTCCTTCAAAGCTTTGATAGATAGGGAAATCTTGCCATCCTTAATTTCAATTATTTTAACTTTTACCTTCTCACCTATATGGAACATAAGTTTTGGATTCTCAACTAGCGCCCAGTCTATTTCTGATATGTGAACCAAACCTTCCAAACCCTCCTCAAGCTTTACGAATACTCCGAAGTCAACCATGCCGGTTACTTCACCCATTACTTCCTCGTTTAGAGCGTATTTACCAATAATAGAATCTTTGTTCTTTTGTTCTGGATTTTTCTCCGAGAAGATAAGTTTACCTTCTTTTGGAGATGCACCAATAATAGCAACAGAGATTTTCTGTCCAACAAGCTTCTTTAGTTCCTCCAATATTCTGTCCTTGTCTCCATCTGCAACTCTTGGATAATGTTCTGTCTTGAGTTGTGAGGCTGGAAGGAAGCCAGAGATACCCTGCCATGACATGATAAGACCACCCTTGTTAGCTTCCTGGATAGGCAACTCAAATATTCTTTTATCCTTGATAGCTTCCTCTGCTTCACTCCAGATTAGTGCTTGGCGAGCTTCCTTTAGGGAAATCTCAATGTAGCCATCTTTGTTGGAAAGACTTATAACCTTACCAGCAACTCCATCACCAACATTTATCTTTTTTATTATGTCTCTAGCATTTATATATTCACGACCATAAATAATACCAGTTCCAAATGGTGGTATATCTATGTAAACTATCGATTTTTCTATACCAATAACAGTCCCCTCTATAACATCATCAATTGATGGTGGGGTTGCACTTGCATTTAGTACCTTTGACATAACCCCATCATCTTTTGACTGGGTATGTTCATCTTGTACTGAATCTTGTGAGGCCAAATCAGCCTCGTCTTTAACTAATGTATCCATGTAGTATATGTGTCAAAAGCGGTCATGTTCGGGATGTCTTCGGCCATTGCCTCGGAGGTCCACTACCAGCCTAGGCTGGTTGAATATGATTTATCACCTTTGACGGTTGATAATATACGAAGCTAAGTATACATAAATAGTGTACTATTGCAATCTCTTTCCTGAGAGTTTGAAATATTAAGCAATTTTGTTATACTGCCAGCATGATTATTACATATCACGGTGTAGATTTTTTCAAGGTTTCGTTTGGTGACACCACCATAGCTATTAATCCAATCTCAAAGTCCTCAAAACTTAAGAGCTCCACATTTGGAAGCGATATAACTCTTATTTCACTAAATAGTCCAGAACACAATGGGGCTGACATTACTTCCAGGGGTGACAAGGAATCATTTCTAATAAACGGTCCTGGAGAATATGAAGTCTCAGGGGTTTTTATAAAAGGCTTCCTTTCTAAGTCAAACTATGGAGGGGAAGAGCGAATAAATACTATATATACTGTCTCTCTTGAGGGTATTAACCTCTGTTTTCTTGGCGCTTTGGGTGACAAAGATCTCTCACCCCAAACAAAGGAGGCAATAGATGGTATTGATATACTTTTTGTACCAGTTGGCGGGGAGGGTGTACTGGACCCAGCTGTTGCACATAAACTAGCGGTTCAGTTTGAACCCAAAATAATTATTCCAAGTCATCATGGTGATGTTGGGGTTAATAATTCTCTAAAAATGTTTTTGAAGGAAGCTGGAGAAGAAGGGATTAAACCTGTTGATAAGCTGACCATAAAGAAGAAAGATTTAGAAGGGAAAGAAGGGGAGGTTGTAGTGCTGGAGGCGGTATAAATAAATTACTAATTTCTAATTACTAATTAACCTAAATAATGTCCAAGTGCCAATGATGAGTTGGGGTTTGGAGATTGGGATTTATTTAGAAATTAAAAATTAGGTTAATTAGGAATTTTATTTCATGTTCAATTTCATTGAAAAACTAAGACAGAAACCGGATAAGACCAAGAAGAAAGTTGCCTTTCTTTCAGCTCTTTTTTTGTGTGGAATTATTTTTGTGGTTTGGTTGTCGGTCATTTTTCCAGGTTTCAGAGAAGACCAGGCAAAGAAACAGGCGGTTCAAAAACTTGAACCAAGCCCGCTTGGGACTTTCAAGGCGACATTTGAAGCCGGTCTGTCTACTATGAAAGACCAATACACAGAACTTAGGAATTCTATCGCTGAAGTGGCCACAAGTTCTCTTGGTATTGTTACTGCCACAAGCACGCTCGTGTCCGCCACAACCACAGAACCAACAGATTAATCATTTGAAAATCATCACCTATTATGATATAATAGGAGGACTTACTATTATTTTTTATGTCTAAAAACCAGACGATGAAACAGCCGGACGAGGCCAAAATCCCGCATAGATTAAGCATTATCTCACAGGAAATAGTTGATGAAATGAAGACCTCTTTTATCGACTACGCCATGTCAGTTATTACTGACCGTGCTCTTCCTGATGTTCGTGACGGGTTAAAGCCCGTTCATCGTCGTGTGCTTTTCGCCATGAATGAGCTTGGTTTGACTTCTGGTGCCAAAACTCGAAAATCAGCTGCCGTTGTTGGAGAGGTTTTGGGTAACTATCACCCCCATGGTGATGTTGCTGTGTACGACTCGATGGTCAAGATGGCTCAGGACTTCACCATGCGTTATCCTCTTGTTCTGGGACAAGGTAACTTCGGTTCGATAGACGGGGATTCACCTGCAGCCATGAGATACACCGAGGCCAAGATGACCAAACTTTCTTCAGAGCTTCTGCGCGACATAGAAAAGGAGACAGTTGACTTCATCCCAAACTACGATGGCACGAAAAAGGAGCCAAAAGTTTTACCAACCACAGTCCCCGCTCTTCTCTTGAACGGAACCTTGGGCATTGCGGTGGGTATGGCTACAAACATTCCGCCCCACAACCTAAACGAAGTGATGGATGCTGTGTCATATCTGGTAGATAACAAGGATGCAACAACCGAGGATTTATTACAGTTTATTAAAGGCCCTGATTTCCCAATAGGGGGTGTTGCTTTTAACCAGAAAGATATTGCTCATGCCTATGCAAATGGGAAAGGCGGCGTGGTAGTTCGTGGTGTGGCTGAGATAGTAGAAAACAAGGCAGGCCAAAACCAGATTATTATTACCTCTATTCCATTTAGAGTAAACAAATCAAATCTCATCACAAAGATTGCCGAACTTGTTCGGGACAAAAAACTTGATGGGGTAAAGGGCTTGCGTGACGAGTCAGCAAAGGATATTCGCATCGCCATAGATCTCAAGGGCACAAGTCACCCACAGACGGTCTTGAATTATATATACAAACATACCCAGCTAGAAGAAGCATTTCACTACAACATGGTGGCTCTGGTTAACGGGGTGCCGGAAACTTTGTCACTCAAAGGCATTTTGGAAGAATTCGTTTCTCACAGAGTATCTGTCATAAGACGCAGGACGGAGTATGACCTAAGGAAAGCTCTGGAGAGAGAGCACATCTTGCTTGGACTGAAAAAGGCCCTAGACCATATAGATAGAATCATCAAGCTCATAAAGAGTTCAAAGGATACAACCGAGGCACATAAGAATTTAATGAAGGAGTTTAAGTTTTCTGCCATTCAGGCGACTGCTATTCTGGAAATGAAACTTTCTCGTTTAGCCGGTCTTGAGAGAAAGAAAATAGAGGATGAACTCAAGGCTATTCAGGAGTTTATTGCCCAAATGAAAGCCATTCTTGCTAGCCCAAAGAAGATTCTTGGAATAATAAAAGATGAATGCAAAGAAATTAAGGAAAAGTATGGAGATGAGAGAAGAACGAGAATCATAAAGGGTGGTGTTCAGGTCCTTTCAGTTGAGGACTTAATTCCAGACGAGGAGAATGCTCTAGTTCTGACTGCTGGTGGGTATATAAAACGAACAAATCCTGATGAGTTCAGAAAACAAAAACGAGGTGGGGTTGGTGTTGTTGATATGGACACAAAGGAGGAGGATTTTGTCACAAACTTGCTCATTGCCTCAACACACAGTGACCTTCTGTTCTTTACTGATAAAGGTAAGTCTTATCAGACCAAGATGTATGACATTCCGGAGGGCAGGCGGGCAACTAGGGGTAAGTCAGTCATGAACTTTTTACCACTTTCTGAAGGGGAGAAAATTACTTCTATCTTACCAATGCCAAAGGAGGTGAAAAAATCAGAGTCCTCTCTCATGATGGTTACAAAACACGGAATTGCAAAAAAGGTGGCTACATCTAGTTTCCACGATGTTCGTATTTCTGGAATTATTGCAATAAAGCTTGATGAAAAGGATTCTTTGATCTCAGCTTCGTTTGTTCACAAGAAAGATACTGTTATGGTTGTCACTGCTAGGGGCCAATCTATTCATTTCAAGGAATCGGATATTCGCGAGATGGGTAGGACAGCTATGGGTGTGAGGGGTATGAAGCTCGGCAAGGGTGACGAGGTCATATCAGCCGAGCCAATTTCGCACGAGCTAAACAGTGCTACTCTCATGGTTATTTCAGAAAACGGATATGGAAAGAGAACAGATATAGATGAATACAAGGTTCAAAATCGTGGTGGTTCAGGTATAAAGACAGCCAAGGTTACTCCAAAGACCGGCAAACTCATTTCTGCAAAGGTTTTTGCTTCGGACGAGGCAGAGGTGGTAGCGATTTCCAAGAAATCTCAAGTTATACGAGTAGATGCAAAAGAAATCAATGTTCTAGGTCGCCAAACCCAGGGTGTTCGGGTAATGAAACTCCGCGAAGGGGATTCTATTGCATCTCTGATTTGTTTATAGTTGTATACAATCTCTTTCTCAAGACATGACTCAACGAGATTGTGTTTTGACTTGACAAGTTATTAAAATATGTGTATAATAGCAAAAGAATGGAACTTAGAGAGGATGGTGACAAATGGTAGACAGAAACACGAGATGGATGATTGTTTCTGGACTGGTTGGGCTCTCCTTCTTTCTCATTGCGAATTTCACGGACCTCTTTACTGGCTCGAGTGTTCTTGCTGGGTGTCTGCAACTTTGCGTTAACGCTTTCGTGTTTGTCGTTTGGAGTAAGGCGTTTTCGCAAAGTCGTGGGTTTATGAGGTTTGTAGCATTCTTTGGGGTTGTTGTGCCGGCTGTAATGGCGAGTATAACTATTCTGAGAGTGCTGATACCCGCAATCGTCAACTAACTCCACGGTGGAGCATCAGCTCACACCGTGGGGTTTGCCGTTTATATGTCAAGGGGCATCCTTGACATACTCGTTTCTTTTAAATAATTTTCTGTCTCACCGACCAGTGAGTTTTTATCTCCAAATATTCCTAGCAGTAAATCTGTAGTGACTATTTGTAGACCTCTTTCTTCACTGTAGTCTTTAAAACTACTCCACTTATATTGGCCCGGGTGTTTTACTAGTCCATCTTTTACTGGGTTCATGTGTATGTATGCCGAGGCCCACATTAGTTGTGCGTCATCTTCTATTTGCACGGCCTTAAACTGATCTTGAAAGACATGGCCCACCCTTTTGTGTTTTTTGTTTACAAACATGGCGTAACTCGTGCAAACCTTTGATAACATTTTTGAAATTGATGTGTTGTTTGTTTGTTCAACTAGTAGATGAAAATGGTTTGGCATTAGGCAAAAAGCATGAAGTTTGTAGTCACTTTTATTTGTATCCGTAATTCTTATTCTTGAGTAGGGAAGTGAAAGTAAATTATCTTTCTGAATTTCTTTTTCATCAAATCCAAGACTTAGGCCAAGTCTAAAAAGAAACGCTCGATAATCTTGCTCGTCAAAGAATATTTTTTCTTTATTGTTTCCACGGTTGTAAATATGAACTATTGTGCCGGGACCAAATTCCTTGAAGTCTCTATTTTTCATTCTTATATTATGTCAAGGATGCCCCTTGACAGCAAGGGGTGGTGGGGTTAGTAGTTGTAATTGTTTGACACTTTTTTACTACTCATCTACTCTTATGAAAGAGGGGGAAACGACTGTGCCGACGATTAAAGACCTGTTGCGACAAGTTGAATCCGGTTCTTGCGACTCTGGCGCATGTTTTGGAGTGACTGACCCAAGCAGGTTGCGTCCAGTGTTGCACCGGACAATGCCCAAGATTGTTTGTCTTGGTTGTGTCGGTCCAGAGCACCGGTGTGAGAAAAAGGTCCCGGTTCTTCGTGTCACTTTTCCGAAGCCGGGCCGCACAAGAAAGCGACGGACCTTTGTGAAGTGTGGCTGTTCTATGTGCAACAAGTAGTGAGGCTGTAATGCTTGTGACACAACATCGGTCGGAGTTACACTAAGTCCCCAAGACCATTGAAGTCTTCGGGGCTTCTTTGGTTTTTTGTTAATAACTAGAATGCAGAAAAGATTTTTTCATACTATAATATGTACTAGTATTTACTTTATAAACTTTTAACCTCATAACTCATTCATGTTTTCTGATCCTATAAAAAATATAGAACAGTGTGGGATTCAGGCCGGTATGGAAATTGCAGATTTTGGCAGTGGTTCTGGACATTACAGCATCGCAGCAGGCAGAGCACTTATCTCAACAGGAAGGGTCTACGCCATTGACGTTCAGCAAGAGCTTTTGACAAAGCTTAAAAACACAGCTACTCGGGAAGGTGTATATAATGTTGAGGTTATTTGGGGAGATATAGAAAAGATTGGTGGTACCAAGCTTCGGGACAACACAATTGACCTGGTGTTTCTCTCTAACATTCTTTTTCAGGTGGAACACAAGGAAAATGTTGTAAAAGAGGTCAAGCGTGTTCTTCGAGCTGGTGGTCGGGTCTTGGTTATTGATTGGACGGATTCTTTTGGAGGTTTAGGTCCAAAACCGGATATGCTTTTCAGGAAAGATTCAGCAGTCAGTCTCTTTGAAAAAAACGGTTTTCATTTGGATAGGGAGATTCTGGCTGGGGCGCATCATTATGGACTTATATACAAGAAGCTATAATGCAAAAAAGTTTTTTATACAAACCACATGAGTACTTTTAAAATAATCGTTACAACTGTTTTCGTGGGCTCTTTCGTTATTGGAATTATTCTTTTTGCCATGTCCAAGAGCACTCCATCTGCTGGTTCTGCCGATTTGGTGGTTTGGGGGACTGTTCCAAGAGAGGTATTTGATATTGCCTACAAGAACTCTTCTCTCAAAGCTAACAAGGCCATCAGGATTACTTATGTTGAGAAGGATGCACTAACCTTTGATACTGACTTCGTTGGAGCCCTATCAGAAGGTATTGGTCCGGATATTGTTATATTGCGAGATGACTATATGTATAAGAACCGCAACAAGTTGTTTGTCATACCATATTCGTACTACACACAGAGGGGTTTCAAGGATACCTTTATTGAAGCAGGAGAGATGTTTCTTGATCCAAACGGGGTCGTGGCTCTGCCATTTATGATAGACCCATTGGTTATGTATTGGAATAGAGATATATTTTCAAGCAATAGTATTTCCGAACCGCCTAAGAACTGGGACCAGATATATGGCCTTATTGAGAAAGTCACTCGTCGTGACGCCAATGCCAATGTTCTCCAGAGTACTATTGCTTTGGGTGAGTGGCGCAATATAACAAATGCAAAGGAGATATTAACCATGCTCTTACTTCAGGCTGGAACTCCAATAACTACCAGAACCTCAAGTGGGGTCGTCTCTGTTCTGAAATCTCAGTTTGATTACCCAATTGCTCCTTCCCAGAGTGCAATAAGTTTTTACACTCAATTTTCAAATCCAACCTCACCTTCATACACTTGGAACCGTTCTCTGCCCGAGTCGTTCAACATGTTTCTTTCTGGGGGGCTTGCAACATATATTGGTTTTGCAAGTGAGCTGTTTTCTATCCAAGAAAAAAACCCAAACCTAAACTTTGATGTCACAGCTGTTCCACAAGTCAGAGATTCAGCAAAAAAGGTGGTCTTTGGGAGAATGTATGCTCTAGCCATAGTCAAACAGACAAAGCAGGTTGGTGGGGCCTTTGTTGCTGTTAATGGTTTAACGGAGCCCACATCTATTAAGTCGCTTGAGGCTGTAACAAACCTTCCTCCTGTCAGAAGAGATTTGTTTTTGGAAAAACCAACTGACGCATACAGGATAGTTTTTTATGACTCTGCACTTGTTTCTCGTTCCTGGATTGATCCGAACGGAGCTGGAAGTGAAAAAGTCTTCCGTGATATGATAGATATGATTACGAGTGGACGAGGGAAGATAAGCGAGGCATTGAGTTTGGCGGATACAGAGCTTAGTAATTTGTTAAAATAAATTTTTATGTTAACCATGAATATTAAAAGGTTTGGTGGGATGACACTTTTGGCTTTTACTCTCCTTTTTATTTTTTTACCTACTCTTGTTTTTTCAGCTGAAAGCCCAGATTCTGCGAATGACAAGACCGGCATTACATATGAGTGTGCAACAGAGGTGAACGGTGTTATGGTTTATGGCGAATGTACTTTTCAGGATCTAATAGCGGCAGTTAAAAAGGTTGTTGATATAGCAGTAAAGCTCGCCTTGTCGCTTTCTGTGATTGCTATAACATATGCAGGTTTTCTTTATATGAAATCTGGCGATAATCCAGGTGATAGAAAGAGAGCAAACAAAATGCTCTTAAATGTCGTGAAGGGAATAGTCTTTATCCTCGCAGCCTGGCTAATCGTATCATTAATAGCTAACGCGCTTTTGAGACCTGGTGTTGTGCAGTTTGGTATGTAAAACTATGAAAACATTTAAACAAATTTCAATACACCTTTTTATTCTAAGTTTTATTGTTCTTCCTGTTTTTGTCTATGCAGGACCAACCCCACCTGCCCCAACCCCTTCGGCTCCTACAACAATCAAAATAGGGATTCAAAATCCATTTAACTGTGGGGGTCAGCCAGATTGTACTATCATGACCCTGATTGTGGCCATACTTGAAAAAATAGTTATGCCTATTGCAGCGGTTGGGGTGGTCATGTGGATAGTCTATGCTGGATTTACATTTGTCACCGCCCAGGGTGTTCCAAAGAAGATAGAAGAAGCAAAACAGCGCCTTCTGTGGTCCCTCGTTGGTGCAGGCATATTACTAGGCGCAGTTGCAATATCAAAGGTGGTAGAGAGCACGGTGGGGGCCTTAATAGCACCATAAACAAACATGAACAGAATACAAAAAATTTTTTCATTCGGTTTAATCTCTCTCGTTCCACAGATGGTCTTTAGTTTCGATTTGGCTAGTAGTAACTTCAAAGGAGTTTTAGAGGAGGTGGGTAGCGTAATAAGTATTCTAATTCCAATATTGTCTGGTATCGCCCTAATCTATTTCTTTTGGGGTTTGTCAAAGTTTATCCTCAATTCAAGTAAACCAGAGGATATCAAAAAGGGTAGAGAGTACATGCTTTGGGGGATATTGGTGCTATTTATTTTATTTACATTCCAAACAATTATTGGGTTAGTATCAAATGAGCTGGAGATAGGAGGTAAAACCCCAGCTATTCCTGCGTTAAAAACAAATATACAATAAATCTATGAAAAAAAATTATATAACATTTAGTTTCTTCCTAGTTGCACTTTGTGCTTTACCCATACCAGCCCTCGCTGCCTTAGATGGGGTTAAAGGGTTACTTCGGGCGTTTGGTGGCATATTGGGATTAATTGTCCCAGTGTTGTTTTCCCTCTCTTTGGTGTATTTTTTTTGGGGAGTTACTCAGTTTATATTGAAAGATGCTGGCAATGATAAAACTCGTGAGGATGGAAAGAAAAAGATGATATGGGGACTTATTGCCCTCTTTGTTTTTGTCTCAATCTACGGCATTTTGAGTGCCTTTGGTAGTGCTATCGGTATACCTTTTCGGGTCTCGGGTCTAAGCCCTACCGGTGGTGCAAATAACTCAAACAGCTCAGGATACATGACACCCACACAGGGCGGTTGGACGCCACCAAAGTTTTAGCCAACAGGCTTCTCATTTATCCACAGTTTATTGTTTATTTTATGTTTTTGTATTATAATTTTGGTATTACACATTATTTAATAATAACTTAAGTAAAAATATGAAGAAATTTATTTATGGTTTGATTTCTTTTTCACCAACATTGGCTCTTGCAGCAGATGCTGATTTGAGTGGAATTCAGAGATTAGTTATACAAGTCGGAAATATAATAAAAAGTATTGTACCTCTACTCTTTGCTTTGGCTGTGGTTTACTTCTTCTGGGGTCTTGCAAAGTTCATTAAATCAGCTGGCGATCCAAAGGCACAGGGCGAAGGTAAGTCAATTATGATATATGGTATTATCGCTCTTGCTGTTATGGCTTCTGTCTATGGTTTGATAGGTTGGTTGCAGTCATCTCTTGGCGTTACTGGTGGTGGAACAGTAGTTCTTCCAACTTTGCCTCCAATACAATAACAGTTTGCTTTCATACTCATGACTATTGCTACTTTTCTCAATAGGGTAAACGAACTAATCCTTAACCCTTTGATTGTGCTTGCTTTCGGTCTTTCATTTGTCTACTTTACCTATGGTATAGTCAAATTTTTGAGACTTGAAGCGGGGGACAAGAGCAGAAAGGAAGCTCAGGATGCCATACTTTGGGGAATTGTTGGAATGGTCATCATGTTTTCTGTTTACGGGATTATAAAGTTTGTGCTTGCAACATTCGGTGTTACGGCAAATCCCGGTGCTGGACAATACCTCAATCCATAGGAACAAATAGTAAAATATAAACAAAACCCGCGCACCTCTCGATGAGTGTGCGCGGTTTTGCCTTTACGGCGAACGAACTACTTCCCGACCGTGACCTTGACGGTCACTGGCCAGGAGACTCTAGATTGGAATTCGCCCCAGTCCATCCAGGGCAAGTTGCTATTAGTTTCTTTCCCAGGGCCGTCCTTGTACGGCTTTCCCCTGTGGTCCCAGATAGTGATGAGCCCTTCTGGCTCAATCATGCTACCTTTGGTGAGGTCTACCCGACAGCTCGGGCGTCCGACTGGGGCCGTGACGGTGTATGTCCCGTCGGCGTTCTGCTCACACCATTTGACGGCGCGTGTGGCCGACTCTGGCGACCAGAAGTTCTTCCAGGCCGCCCCGACATGTCCGGGGATTTCCACGAGGTTGACGCCCTTGGCGAGCACCGTCCTCCCCACCATGAACCCGAGGCCCACGATGAGGATGGTCAGCATGACCCGCCCCAAGAAGTTCATCTTCTTCTCACCCTTCTTGCCGTCTTCCCTGTAGAACAGGAAGGCGACGGCGATGAGAGGGTGAGCGAGAAGTGACCACTTGGTGAAGAAGAGTGCCTTCCACACTTCTGGCCAGAAGCACCAGAAGGTGAAGTGACACAGAGCCACCCCGGCGAGTGGCTTGAGCCACCTACCGCTTTTGGACAAGTCGGGGAGGCGTAGCTGTCCCGTTGCCGAGCGAACCCGCGACGGCAGGGAGCTTTTCCCCACAATCACGAGGACTATGATGGCCACAAGGATGGCCACATAGTTTTCGTTCCAAAACTCAATCATGCGACCCTCCCTTCTGGTTCATGGCCGTCTTGAATGCGTCGACTAGGCTTTGGATAAGGCTGCCCCCCGCGAGGAACGTGTTGTGCCCACCCTTCAAGGCGTCGACAAGTGTTTGGAGCTGAAGGGCGTCCATGCCGTTCTTTTTCTCCATGACGAGGCGAATGACCTCCGTGCCTTCTGCCTGTTTCGTAAGCTGGGCAAGCAGGCCGTCAGCTTCTGCTAGAAGCAGGGCCTTCTTGGCTTTGGCCTCACCAACGCCGTGAGCAGTCAACTCGTATTTCTTGGCATCCGCTGCTGTTTTAGTTGCGCTGGCTTCTTGGGTCGCAGCGTGTGCCTTGGTCACTGATTCGTTGAGGGTGTGGCTAAAGATGATGGGCTTGATCTCAGCTACACTGATCCTGATGCCCCAGTCCACCACATTGTCAGCAAACACCTTTAGTAATGCTGCATTGTGTGTCCCGAGGTCTCTGTTCACTGCGGCCGGCGACTTCACTGTGAACTCCCTGTTGAACAGGGCAATCGCCACGTCCTCCAGGTTTTTCAGGGTTCTCTCGACCGTTCCCATCTTCTGAAGCCAACGGCACGGGTCGCTGATTTCAAAACTCACGAAGATTGGCACTTCTGCCACGATTCGCGAGTTGTACGGGTCGTCCTTCGGCAAGTTTTCATCCGCTGGTCCGAACAAGATTCGGATTGGCGGTTTCATGTCAGACCCAACTGGGGGTGGAGCGTACTTGTCATCTTTGGTACCGCGCCAGATTTTGTCTGGCTCTGCTGGCAGTTCTGCTTGAACTATCCGTCCTTCCACGGTTTTGAGCTTGATGAGACCGAGTGGTGCGAGCACTGGTCCCGGCCCAACGTTTGCATATGGGTATCCGAGAAACAGCAAGGCGCCTTTCTGGTCATGCTCGACTTTGTCGATGCTTGCCCAGATGTAGTACCCCCCTCCGATGAGGGAGAGGAGTCCGAGGCCCTTGATGCCGTAGGTGGCCCCGAGGGTCGTTCCAACAAACATCAGGACTCCGAGAACGATCGCGAAGCAGGTGATTCCAACCAGGTCGATATTCTTCATCATGGTTTCTCTCCTAAGTCGTGTTTCCAATCTAGATGTCAACGAACTCTTCCAGGAACTTCCTGGAAACCTCTCGGGAAATTCCCGTGAGTATCCGTTGTCTCTGTATATATTCTATCACAAAACACACAGAAAGTCAATGTTTATGTGCTACGAAACATGGCCTAAATAAAGGATATTTTTTGAGCAAAAATAGCCCGGCCGACTCGAGTCGGCGGGGCTATCTGTGACGAAGGGTGAACTTCAGCCCGTGGTCGTTTGCGTTGTAGTACGCTTCGACCACCCAGCCGTGGTAGATGCTCTCAAGCTCTACCATCTGTGCGAAATTAACCCTAGCACCTCTACGGCACTTCTCTGGCCCGTTCATACTGACAAATGTCGGGCCCGTGTACCTCTGGTCGCGAGCAAGTAGGGCTTTGTCGATGATGTCCAGAAGCCCAGTTACCCGTGTGGTGTCAGCGGAAACCTTCCGCTCAAGCACCGCAGATTGGGCTCTTGTGTGCATCTTACACCTCACAATTTACTGTTCGCAGTTATGCTACTACAGACAGATGCTCCTGTCTAATTGTGGGTAAGGAGGGGTACTCTTTTTTAATAATAAAATGTCGTCACATTTTATTATTAAAAACCCAGATTCACGACACTCGCTGGTGCGAGCGTAAACCGTGAATCTGTTCGAGCCCCTCACGCAAAGCTTCGCTTTGCTCTTACCCACAAATCAAAAAACCGCTTTCGCGGTTTAGATTTGTGGGTAAGGAGGGACTCGAACCCTCAAGCCTTACGGCACTAGTTCCTAAGACTAGCGTGTCTACCAATTGCACCACTTACCCAAAAAATACGAAATCAGTAGGGAATCGACCATTACATGGTCAGTACACCTTTTTGTTATTTGTTTCGCTTTGCTCACAAATAACTATCAAAGGTTTTCGATCCCTAACGCAGACTATAACATAGTCTGCTCTGGGCGTAAAAAAATCGTAACCGATTTTTTGTGCGCCCAGTAGGGATCGAACCTACGACCTTATCCTTAAGAGGGATCTGCTCTACCAGCTGAGCTATGGGCGCATATATGAAAAAGTACTTTGGTACTATACCACAAACCTTTGTATAAAATAAAGACATAGTAAAAAAATATAATTAATTATGAAAAAGAATACTCCTCCTTGCCCACAAATTGACAAAGTAACTATATTCTGCTATGATTTGGATAGGAGGCCACGATGCCCGACCCGTTTCTTGTTTTAGCTGCATCTTTCGCAAGCAGTGCCGTCCCGCAGGCTGATGCGGACGATTCAATGGCCGGGGCGACATCTATCCCCTCGGAGGTCACTGTTGCTCGCCGTCGTGCCGAGCAAGTGACATTTGTCCAAAGTGGAAGACGAAAAGACTGGTACTGGCTACTGCCAGATGGTACAAAAGTCTTCCATCAGTAAGACACGCCGCCCGCTAGTGAGAACGCCTTGTCGTTTCTCACGGCGAGGCGGTTTCTCATTTTAAAACCTTGTAGTCAATTTGTTTATATAAAAAAGAGTGGGCGAACTCGAGTCCGCCCACCAATCCCTACTGAAGTAAGGTGCGCAACGTTTCCGTTCGCACCTTGAGCAACGGCTCAAGACTTTCTCTCATCTCTTTCCTGTACGCTCCACCCTTGCGGAGGAGTTGCCAGAATCGTTCTGGCGTGAGTGTCAGCCGTTGTGTCGTTTTAGCATCTTTCATCACTAGCTCCTTCCATTAATAATAATACACAAAATATTTGATACTACCAATTTTCAAAACAATGTGGGGTGGTGCCCGAGGTGGGAATCTTCCGCAACTAAAAATTTTTCGTCAAAAATTTTTGTCGTGTCCGCAGCTCGCGACCCGCGCTGTTGCACGGGTACCCCGCTTCGCTTTTCGATTCCCAACATAAAGCAATAACATTGCTTTATTCCTCGGACACACAAAACTACCGCATGGTAGTTTTTTGGTGCCCGAGGTGGGAATCGAACCCACATGACCTTGCGGTCACAAAATTTTAAGTCTTGCGTGTATACCAATTCCACCACTCGGGCAGTGCCTAAATTACTTTAGGGAGGCGTGGGGCGGAATTGAACCGCCGTATATTTCTTTTGCAGAGAAATGCCTTACCACTTGGCTACCACGCCCTTTGTCTTATCCCTGGTTTAACAGGTTATCAATTTTTTGTCGGTTTTTTTCTCCAGAATCCAAGGCAAAATCCATTTGTGGGATTCTACCAAGTCTTGAGTTTTCCTTAATATACTCCTTGAATTCGCTTCTTTTTCTCTTAGCAAACTCAAGAGCGGTCTTCTCAAAACTATCTGGAAATACCGTAAAAAGAATAGTAGCATATTTTCCATCTCTCGTTAAATTAACACCAGTTACTGTTATAAGTGAGGAACCATTTCCGTTTAGTGATAAGAAGCGTGCACCCAAATCATGAAGTATCTCTTTTATTTTTTCGTTTCTATTTGCCATCTTATTTTTCAGTAATCACAAAACTTTCTATATAATCTCCTGGTGCTATTTCAGTATCAGAAACAATCATCGTTCCAAACTCTCCCTTTGTCACTTCCTTGGTTGCTACTTTTTGTTGCTGAAGTTCTCTAACCCTGCCTTCACCTATTGATTCGTCTCTGCGGATTATTTTTACTTGTGAACCCAGTGAGATTTCTCCTTTCTCCACCCTTGCCCCTAATATTTGTTTATCTTTAACCTTACTAAAGATTTTCAAAACTTTTACTGTTCCCAGTGATTCAGCAACCTTAATTTTTGGTGTGCGTGTTTCCAAGGCTTCCTTTAGCCACTCATTCATCTTATATATTATTTCAAAAGTTTTGATTTCTGTCTCATTTCTTTCTGCAAGGTTTTTGGCCGGAGAATCAATCTTAACATTGAAGCCAATAACTATTGCTTTTTCTTTGCCACCCGCCTGTCTCACATCGTTTTCGGAGATTGTTCCTATTCCACAACAAATAACGTTTGCCGACATTCTTTCTGTTTTCAATTTTTTTATTTCTGATATTAATGCCTCTAAACTACTTCCAGTATCTGCCTTAACGATTATTGAAATACTATTTGTTGATGGGGTAGAATCATCAGGACTGTTTTGAGAATCACCATGACAAAGCAACCTAACACTTTTTTCTTTCTCTATTTTTTCGCGAGCATCCTCACGATTTTTGTGAGATACAAATGTGTCACCAACTAAAGGTAGCTCATCCCAGCCAATAATTTTAATAGGGGAGGAGAAAGAAGCCTTGTCTAATTGTTTACCTAGATAGTTTTCCATTATCCGAACCGGGGCTGTGGCAAGGCCGGAGGTGATATACATACCTTTTTCTATTGTGCCGTTTTTAATAATACAGGTGGCAGAAATACCCTTTTTTATATCCATATTGCTTTCAATTACCATACCAGAAGCTGGGACAGTTTGGTCCCCAGTTAGGCTTTCCATCTCAGCTACTAGTGCAATCATATCCAGTAGTTCTGGTACACCTTCACCACTCTTAGCTGAAAGAGCTACAGATGGAATATCTCCTCCATAACCCTCAACATAGACACCATTTTCAGCCAAACTTTGTTTGGTTTTTTCAACGTTTGCTTCCGGTTTATCTATTTTGTTGATTGCGATAATGAACGGAGTGTTTGAGTTCTTGATTGAGGAAAGGGCTTCCATGGTTTGTGGTTTGACTCCATCTTCTGCTGATACAACAAGCACAACCACGTCGGCCACAGAAGCGCCTCTTTTTCTTATTCCGTTGAAGGCTTCATGTCCGGGTGTATCAACAAAAGTGATACCATATTTTTTTCCTTCCTTTGAAACATATTCAACTTCGTAAGCAGAAATATGTTGAGTGATTCCACCCGCCTCGTTTAACGGCTCGTTACTTTTGCGTATATAGGAAAGGAGAGTTGATTTTCCGTGATCAATGTGACCCATTATTGCCACGACAGGTCCGCGCTCTATTGTGTTCGAATTCTGATTTTGCATTGTGGTAATTGATTAAGTCCATGTAAAATTATTTACCTAGATTTTTTTTAGCTCCCAGCACCACCTCTTTTTCCTCTTCCGTTAATTCGAAACTGCTTTCAAACTTGGATAGTGGTTTAGAAAATATACTGACTCTGTCTCTGGAATATAGACTAGAAATAACTACTCCATCGCCTTTTTCACTAAGAAATGAAGTCGAGAAGCTCTGGCTTCCTCCTTCACCTGTGCCCTTGAATGGATTGAAACGAATTGTCTCAACTGCCTGTATACTGCGGTTTACACGTTTCTCTACATCAATAAAATATTGAATAGATTCTCTCTGAAACTCATTCAGTTTATCTAGGTTGTCATGTGCGGATACGATGGAATCTTCCAGAGACCTAGCATTCTTTCCACGCAAGAGTTTATACATTTTTATTTCAATGCGCACAAGCCACCCAATAAGTATTACAATACATAGTATTAGACCATATGTAACAAATAGAGGATTAGAAAGCATGCTGTGATTATTGCACAAATAGTTGTCTTTTGCAAAAAAATCTCCGTCATAATTTTCTGAGGACGCGCATATTCGCCTGGTGGCGAATTGCTATGCTCGTCAATCAAGAAAACAATGCACTCTAGAGACACGGCTTCCCGGCAAACTCGCTACGCTCAAACAGTGCCTCCAGCCGGCTCTCTCGTGCTTGTTTTCTAATTGACTGCGCAATGTCCTCAGAAAATTATGACTTCGAAAACTGAGGGTCTGGTATAAAACAAAACTCTCAGCCAATAGACTGAGAGTTTTGTTTTGTTGAGTAGTAAAATAAAAATTAATTCTTAACGTTCATTTTACTACTCCTCATCAAGAAACTTGATGAGAGAGATTTTGAGAGTTCTGGGATTTACGTCCATGAGCTCACAACGACAGGACGGGGTTGCAACACACAATGTTGCGGGGCAGAGAAGTGGTCTAGAGTATTTTTTTATCTGGAGGATTTCGGTTATTATCACCCCAGATTCTAGTACTCGATCATGTTTGCCTTTGATCTTATTTTGGCATTGCTCAAGTTCCACTTGGGCAATATGCCGGGCGTGATTATGACTAGTCGCCTCGACGTCAACATGGACGGTCTCTGATTCATACCCCTCGTAATCTACCGTTTCCCAGTGTGCACGGCATCTTGTGTCAGAGTATGGCAAGAAACCTTCTTCCAGCCACTTCTTCTCTGAGTACACGAACCGACACCAGGTATTCATGATGATTCTGTATTTCATCACACCCTCCTGTTTTGGCAAGGAACCATTCCTTACCATTTTCTAATCAGAATTATACACCCAGTAGACACAAATGTCAAGGTTTTGGTGACAGGTCAAAACATATATACTTACAGCATGTATGATGCTCAAAGAAAGGAATTATTGCTAAACACATTGAATTATTTTATTCACGGGCGAAAATCATTATCTTTTCTTAATTTGCTTTTTGTTTTGGATTCTTTTCGTTTTTTGGGTGAAAAAATTCCGGAGATTGAAACCATTTTGGAAGAATTTAATAGTATTCAATCTGATGATGGAACATGGAAAACCGGCCACGAACACTATGTGCCAATTACTGCTCAAGCTTTTATGTTCTATAAACACATTGGTGCCGTGCCAAAGAAGTCGTTAGAGCCATTTCTATTAAGCATTGATACTTGGGAAAAAACTCTAGCTCACAATGAAAAATATGAACCTGGAAATTATTGGGGTGGACTTTGGGGTTATGTGGGGTGCTTTGTTGCAGTTGGTCAGAGACCACCATGGGTAGATAAATTTATTGAAGAAATGCACAGCAGGTTTGGCGAGTGGTCTTCTGACAACCACCAGCGTAGTCATGTGGTCATCTCTCTTGGTCAGTTGGGTGAATCAATACCGCAGGTCAAAAAACTTATCGACATAACAATTAAAGATCAAATGTCAGACGGTAGATGGACAGCAGAAGATTGGAATCCCGCTGTTCCACAAACTGCCTTTGGGATTTCAACTCTCAAAATTTTAGATAAAGAGAAACGACCTAAAGTAAATGATGCAATTGAGCGAGGGCTTACATTTATGGAATCCTGTTTTAAGATAGTTGATTGGAAGGGAAGAAAGTGTGGCGGATATTCAGAAAATCCAGATGATAAGAGCCCCGACGCACTTGCAACATCTATTGCTATCGGGGCACAACTATCATCATTACAAATAGAAGAGTGGATGAAATAAAGTTTTGAATAATCGGCGTTTTGCAAAATGTTCTAATGTGTAGTAAATTGAAATCTCTAAGTTGCAGATTGGGTTTGCTTAAATATGTTTTTTAAAAAAAATAAAAAAAGAATATTTTTGGACTATGCATCACTTACGCCAATTGACGAAAATGTCTTGGCCAAAATGAAACAAGTCCAAAAGAAGACATTTGCAAACCCATCAGCACTCTACGGAGAGGCACTCATAGCAAGAGACATAATAAAAGAATCAAGAGAAAAAATTGCCAAAATACTTCACTCGCAGAAAGAGGAGATTTTTTTCACAAGCGGTGGTACGGAGTCAAACAATCTAGCCTTATTAGGAATTTATGAATTTTGTACAAGGTTCCACCTTGTATCAGGGAAGCCACACATAATAACTACGACCATAGAACACCCGGCCATATTGGAAGTATGTAAGGAGATAGAAGAGAGAGGCGGAGAGGTGACGTATCTATCTGTTTCAGAGGATGGACTTGTCTCTCTCACGGATGTTCGCAACGCTCTAAAAGAAAATACTATTTTAGTTACTGTCTCATATGCCAACAATGAGATAGGTACTGTACAGCCAATTCATGATATTGGCAGAGTGATAAAGGACTTTAGGCAAAAAAATAGTACAAAATTTCCATATTTTCACACTGATGCCTGTCAGGCAGGTTTATATCTTCCGTTAGACGTCTTGAAACTTGGTGTGGATATGATGACCTTGGATGGAATAAAAATGTATGGACCTAGAAATGTGGGGCTTCTGTATGTTAAATCAGGAGTAGAGATTTCTCCCGTCATATTTGGAGGTGGTCAGGAGAAAGGCAAGAGAAGTGGAACAGAGAATACTGCTGGGATAGCTGGCCTGGCCACCGCATTTGAAATTGCAGAAAAGATGAGGGAGAAAGAGGTTGAAAGAGTTGGCGCTATTCGTGACTACGGTATAAAACACCTTCTCAAGTCCTTTAGCGACTCAACAATAAACGGTTCTATTGAACATCGCCTACCGAATAATATTAATATTTGTTTTCCCGACCTAGATGCAGAATTTGCCGTTGTTTTTCTGGATGTTTGGGGCGTCTCCGCTTCGTATTCTTCTTCTTGTCGGACACTGAAAGAAGACTCATCCTCTTATGTTATAAAAAGTATTGGTAAAGAGAAATGTGGAGAATCAAGTTTGCGATTTACCCTTGGAAGAGAAAGCAAAAAAAGTGATATAGATACATTGATAAAGATACTAAAAAGGGTAGTGAAGTAGGGCGTGATTGCACCCGTATCTTCTCGGTGCTACAATTTCATCATTAAGCTCAATTATCTATGGAAGACCTAAATAAAAATCAGATTATTTTGTTGGTATTACTTATCAGTTTTGTGACATCTATTGCCACTGGTATTATGACGACCGCTCTTCTTCAGGAAGCGCCTATCGAGGTTACTAGAAACATAAACAGAATTGTGGAAAAAACTATTGAGACAGTTACCACACCAACAAACATAACCACCCCAGGGCAGAAGGAGGTCACAACAGTGGTTGTAAAAGAAGAAGATTTGATAATGAGTTCAATTGATAAAAATGTAAAAAGTATTGTTCGTATAACAGAAAAGGATTCGGTTACTGGAGTTGTTAATTTTTTTGGTTTGGGTTTGGTGATAAACAAAGAGGGCTTCATAGTCGCTGATAGAAAAATGATGACAGTCGGTAACACATATTCAGTAAAAATGAGTGATGACACCGAATTCTCACTTGCTCCACAGAATCTAGATAAGCAAACAAATTTTGCTATGTTCAAAGTTGTTAAACCTGAGAAAAGTACGTACAACTTTGTGTCGGCCACGCTCGCAGATAATGAACCGAAACTTGGTCAGACATTAACCAGTCTCAGTGGAGAAACAAACAACTCGGTTTCAGTTGGAAGAGTAGTTTCTCTTATAATGAAAGAGTCAGGGACGGGGACATCTACAGTAAGATTTCTTGATGCTATAAACACAGACATCACTTCTGGCAATTTGCTCGTAGGAAGTCCCGCTTTTAACCTCTCAGGTGATGTGGTTGGAATCAAACTTTCTTCTGATTTGTCCAAATCTTTCACCCCAATCTCGGTTTTAAGGAAGGAACTTGGTGTCTTGATGGAATCTCCCAAAACTCAATAGTTTATAAAATTCCCAAATTTGACTCTGGCTAATAATAAGGCTATAATACAGCCAATTATGCCACCGATTAATCATTTTACGACAAAAGCAAAGGAAGCAATTCGTAGGGCCCATGAGCTGGCTATTGAGCGTGGCCAAAGTCATGTCAATTCACTGCATTTACTGACCGCTCTGATTCTCCAGGAGGAGGGAATTGTCACTTCTATCTTAGATAAAATGGAAATAGATTCCATTCTTTTAACCGATTCACTTATTGAGGCCATAGAAGGTTCGGATGCAGGACAAACTCTTTCGGCTTCGTATCAGGTTTATCTTACGCCAGACTTAGCTGGGGTTTTAGAGGGTTCAGTAAAACAAACGCCAATACTTGGTGATGATTTTGTTTCTACCGAACATCTTTTCTTGGCCCTTATTGATGTCACAAGTCCAGCCAAAGATTTGTTGATGAAATTTAAAATCCAAAAGGATGCTGTTCTTCGTGTCATTGAGGAAATAAGGAGCGTAAAAACTACCAACACTGACTTGCCAAAGAAATTTAAGTCACTGACAAAATATACAAGGAATCTGACAAAGCTCGCAAGCATGAATAAGCTTGATCCAGTAATCGGAAGAGATGATGAGATAGGACGCATCATGCAGATTCTTTCTCGCAGAACAAAAAACAATCCGATTTTGATAGGAGAAGCTGGTGTGGGCAAGACTGCTATCGTTGAAGGCTTGGCTATCAGAATATCAATGGGTGAAGTACCAGAATCACTTCGTGATAAGGAACTCGTTTCTCTGGATTTAGGTCTCTTGGTTGCTGGTACAAAGTATCGTGGCGAGTTTGAGGAAAGATTGAAAAATATATTGAAAGAAATAGAAAAATCAGACGGCAAAATAATCTTGTTTGTTGACGAGATTCACACCATAGTTGGTGCTGGTTCTGCCGAGGGGTCACTTGATGCTTCAAACATGTTAAAGCCCGCTTTAGCTCGTGGTGAGCTTCGTGCCATCGGTGCTACAACCCTCAAGGAATACCAGAAACATATTGAGAAAGACCCCGCACTTTCAAGAAGATTTCAGCCGGTGTATGTAAATGAGCCAAGTATAGAAGACGCAATAACTATTCTTCGAGGGCTTAAGGAAAAATATGAACTCTATCATGGGGTTCGTATAACAGATGAGGCTATTATTTCTGCTGTAAACCTTTCAAGTAGATATATTTCTGACAGATTTCTTCCAGACAAAGCCGTTGACCTTATAGATGAATCAGCTTCTTATCTGAAGATTGCTTTGGAAAACAAGCCACCTGTATTACAGAGTGCCCACTCCAAAATAGTAAAACTTCAGATAGAACATGAGGCACTGAAAAAGGAAACAGACATGAAATCCAAAACTCGCATTAAGGATATAGAAAAGGCAGTTGCAGACCTTAAGGAAGAAACCGGAGAACTTGAGCTCAAGTGGAACAATGAAAAGGAAACAGTAAACGATATTAAAAACATCAAGAAACAACTTGAGGAGTTTCGTCGTGAGGCAGAGGTGGCAGAAGCCAAATCAGACTTAGCTCTTGCAGCTGAAATCAGATACGGGAAAATTCCATTACTGGAAAAAGATTTAGATGGGAAATCAAAGAGACTGAAGAAGCTTCAAAGTTCAAGGAGGATTTTGAAGGAAGAAATAACTGAAAATGATATAGCCATGATTGTTTCCAGGTGGACAGGTATTCCTGTTACAAGGATGTTAGAAGAGGAGGCAGATAAATTAAATCGCATGGAAGATGTGTTGCAGAAAACTATTGTTGGACAGAAAGAGGCAGTGCAGAAAATATCCGATACTATCAAGAGAAGTCGTGCGGGTATCTCCGATCCAAACCGACCAATAGGCTCTTTCTTGTTCCTTGGGCCCACTGGTGTTGGAAAAACAGAACTGACAAAGGCTTTGGCTCAGTTTATGTTCAACGATGAGAAATCACTTATCAGAATAGACATGTCTGAGTTTATGGAGAAGCACAGTGTGTCAAAAATACTTGGTGCTCCTCCAGGATATGTCGGGCATGAGGAGGGTGGAACTATAACCGAAATGGTTCGTCATAGACCATACTCTGTTATTCTTTTTGACGAGGTAGAGAAAGCGCATCCTGAGGTGTTCAATGTTTTACTGCAGATTCTTGACAACGGCAGGCTGACCGACGCAAAAGGAAGGGTTGTAAACTTTAGAAACACAGTTATTATCCTAACCTCAAACATCGGTTCTCAATATGTAGATAAAATGGAAAAGATAGGTTTTGCTTCCGGGGGCAGTGAAAAAGCAGTTTATGAAGATGCAAAAGCAAGAGTAATGGGGGCTCTAAAGGATCACTTCCGACCAGAGTTTCTTAACCGCCTGGATGACATCGTGGTGTTCGATATATTGAGTCGTGAAGCTGTAGCTGAAATAGTTAAAATTCAAGTAGAAATAGTGCGCGAGAGATTGGCGCAAAAGGAAATCAAATTAATCCTTTCTTCTTCTGTTCTAAGTTATCTTGCAAGTGAAGGTTATAGTCCTCAGTATGGTGCAAGACCACTGAAGCGTCTAATACAGACAAAAATACTGACACCAATCGCCTCCCTTATGATTAGTAAGGGTCTCTCTAAGGGCGGCTCAATATCTGTAGATATGAAGGGTGGAGAGCTTACATTCAATGTAAAGAAAGGTAGGAATGGTTCGTTTGTGGCGAATTCGTTTGTCCAGGATGGAGCCTTGGCATAGACCACTTTCTTGTGTTAAAGTGTTTAAGTTAGAAAAATGCGTCGGTGGTGGAGTGGTCTATCACAACAGACTGTAAATCTGTCGCCTTCGGGCTTCGTTGGTTCGAATCCAACCCGGCGCACAAAAATATCCCCGGAAGGGGATTTTCTTGCTTTTTTACGGTTTTTTGCTATGCTGTAGGAACTTAATTAAAATACAAATATGTCACAAGATAGATTAATACAACTAAAGAATAAGGAATCCAAGGAGGTTTATTGGACTTCAAAGAATAAGAAAAAAGTTGAGCGAAAAATAGAGCTCAAGAAATACAGCAAGAAACTTCGAAAGCGGATTACATTCAAGGAAGCTAAAAAATAAAGATAAACAAAAACTCGCCATACAGGCGATTTTTTGTTATATTTGAATACGTTAGGGGGATTAGTTAAGTGGCATAACAGCGCTCTCCAAAAGCACTGTCGGGAGTTCGATTCTTCCATCCCCCGCAGAAAACGCAGTTTTGTGCTAAGAAAAAAATTTTTATAAAAATAACCGCCCGGCCGAGACGCGATGTCTCGGGGGGCGGGATGCACCAGGCTAGTTCCTGGGACCAGACGACTTAGCGTCACAGACGGCGCACTCGTGCGAGGTTGTGACGGCGACTCCTTCACCGCATGTCCGACAATCCTCATTGCGCGAGGGTGTCGGAGGGGGTGCTGGGGGTTGGGCTGACGGCGACTGCGTGAGGGTGGTCGGCATCGTGGGTTCTCCAGTGATATTAAATCACACACGGTGCGATAATTCAACCACCAGGTTTTCAGGATTTACTCAATTATTTTTTCAATTTTCATGCCCCTTGAGCCCTTAAGGAGGAAAGTGTAACTCTTAAATTTTTGTTTATCAAACCAGGTTTTTGCTGAAACAGAGTCAGGGAACCAGTCGTGCGGTTTCCTTGTCTTACCAACTGCTATCTTGAAATTTTTACCGACAAATATTACCTGGTCTATTTTTTGTTTTAAAACATAGCTTGCAATCTTCTTGTGCTCTGATGCGGAATATTTTCCAAGCTCAAGCATGTCACCAAGGATAACGCCTCTGGGTCCGTTGGTTGATTTAATAAAGCTCTGAAGTGATAGGGAAACGCTGGTTGGGTTTGCATTGTAGCAATCCACAATGTATTTAATTTTATTTTTTGACAGGAATTGAGACCTCTTTGACGTTGGTTTATATTTACAGATAGTCTTTAGGGCCTCTTCAACAGTAACACCAAAGTTTTTACCGACAGAAACGGAAAGCAGGACGTTCTCAATGTTGTAGTTACCGAACATCTTCGTTTTGTATTTTTTTTGTTTCCACACCACAGTCAATGGGTTTTGGTTGGTATTTTTTATATTTACCTCTGGATAAGTGATTCGTATGTTTCTTTTTGAGTCAGACATCAAATCCTTGTGTTCCTTGTTTACAAACACTTTCACTCTGTTTTTGAGTGCCCAGTCATATATTTCTTTATTGGCTTTTCTTGCTCCGCTTGGCGAGCCAAAGCCTTCCAGGTGGTCCATTCCGTTGTTTGTAACCACAACATGAGTCGGATTTATTATATTCAATAATTCTATGTGTTCGTTTGGATGGTTTGCTCCTATTTCAAAAACCCCAATTTGAGTTTTTTTATTCATTGAAAAAATAGAAAGTGGTACCCCAAGATGATTATTCAGACTTCCTTCTGTTGCACACACCTTGTATTTTGTTTTCAATATGTCACGAACGAGCTCTTTGCTTGTTGTTTTACCGTTTGACCCTCCGATTACAAGGATTGGAATTTGAAAAGTTTGTCTATATTTCCTAGCGAGGTTCTGAAGTGTGTTTAGTACATTTGGTACAAAATAAATATTATCACCAATCTTTTTAATATCATCAGTGACAGCAATAACAGCTCCTTTTCTAAGGGCTTCATCTACAAACCTGTTTCCATCAAAAGAGTCGCCTTTAATGGCAAAGTAGGCCTTTCCCCTTAGGTCCTCCCGAGTGTCTTTTGACACCTTAAATTGGCATTTTTTCAGTATCTCAAAAAGTTTTTCCTCAGTATTCATTAATGGAACAATAAATCAAAACCTAAATAATATCAAATACAGTTATGAGACAAAACCAGCCAAAGACTTATCAATTTTTCTAGTTTCTCTCGGTGAAAACCACTTGATATTCTTATCCCTCTTAAACCAAGTTATCTGACGTTTGGCATAGCGCCAGATTTCTGTTTCAAGTTTCTGGATAAATTCAGCTTTAGTCATTTTCTTTTCTAAATAATCTGCCTCATATCGGTATTCTAGTCCAAGTTCTCTCATGCGTTTCCAGGACAAACCTTCTCGGTGTAATTTCTTGGCTTCATTTATCATACCGCCCTTGATCCGAAGAAGTAGTCGCTTGTGAATATTTTCTTTTAGCTTCTTATCCGGAAGTGTTAGTCCAATTTGTAAAGACTTATAAGAATTCTCCGCACCAGTCCTCTCGAGGGTTGGTACTGAACCCAAGTAAGTCGCGATTTCTATTGCTCGTATCAATCTTACTTTGTTTTTTATATCTATATCTGAAAACCGTCTTATGTCTAGTCTCGCCAATGTTTTTTGTAGTTTCTCCAAACTATTTTTCTCCATCTTTTTTCGAAGTATTTTGTTTGGTGGCACTTCTGGCAGAACAATATTATCGACGACTGACTGGATGTAGAATCCAGTACCGCCACAAATGATTGGTAGTTTACCTCTTGAAATAATATCCGCAATAGTTTTCCTTGTTCTCTTTTGCCAATCTGAAACCGAGTAGACTTTTTTTGGCGAAACTACATCTAGCATGTAGTGGGGAACACCCCGCATCTCTTTTTTAGTGATTTTTCCTGTGCCGATATTTAGTCGCTTGTAGACCTGTCTTGAATCAGCGGAGATTATTTCTCCGTTGTATTTTTTGGCCAGTTTAACAGCTAGGCTACTTTTACCCGTGGCAGTTGGCCCGAGGATAACAAGGATTTTATTCATTTTGTGCCGGGGAGAGGACTTGAACCTCCATCCCTTGCGAGACGCGATTTTGAGTCGCGCGCGTATACCAATTCCGCCACCCCGGCAATGAAGAAAGTCTATCTTTATTTTACTAAAAAATCAATTTCGTGATAAAATACTTTTATGACACAGTTTTATAACGATTCAGTATTTTGGATTGATGTGGACAAGATTCACCCAAATCCCTTTCAGCCAAGGAGAGAGTTTGATGAAGCCCAGATGCAGAGTTTGTCCGATTCCATACGACAGTACGGGGTGCTTCAGGCCCTAGTTGTAACCAGAAAGGAGTATCAGAAGGAAGATGGTGGTCTTGGGGTAGAATAC
Source organism: Candidatus Zambryskibacteria bacterium RIFOXYD1_FULL_40_13 (assembly GCA_001824295.1). Lineage (GTDB taxonomy): Bacteria > Patescibacteriota > Minisyncoccia > Phycocordibacterales > DATDWN01 > C7867-006. Next base: position 39,778 of record MHWY01000003.1, read on the forward strand.
GAGCTTATTGCTGGCGAAAGGAGACTTCGAGCGTCAAAGCTGGCTGGCCTTTCTCAAGTACCTGTTCTTATAAAGGTTGGGGACGAGACAAACGACCTCATGAAGCTAGAGCTGGCTATTATTGAAAACATTCAGCGCGAGGATTTGAATCCCGTAGACCGCTCACGAGCCTTCCAGCGCCTTATAGATGAGTTTGGTTTCAAACATGTTGAGATTGCCAAAAAAGTTGGTAAAAGTCGGGAGTATGTTTCAAACTCAATCCGTCTACTTCTTCTTCCTCCAGAAATACTGGACGCACTTTCACAGGGCAAAATATCCGAAGGTCATGCACGGCCTCTTATGATGCTTGGCGATAGACCAGAGGAGCAGGGGACTTTGTTCAAGGAAATAATGTTTAGAAAACTGACTGTGCGTGAGGCCGAGGCCATTGGACGCAGGATTGCTTACGACAAGATTCGCAAGAAAGGAATAACCCTTGATCCCGAGACGCAAGAGATGGAGGAGAAGCTTACTGAAACACTTGGTACAAGAGTTTCCATAGAGAAACGGGAGAACGGCGGGAAGATACTCATAGACTTTTTCTCGGTTGATGATTTGAAGGATATTTTAGAATTACTTAAAACAAACAAGGCAAAATCTCCAACAGAGATGCTAGACAGACACATAGAGAAAAACCCAGTTCCGCCAAAGAATGAATTTACCCCAGAATATGTTAGAGACGAAAAATTAGCAGAAATGACCATTGAAGACTTGAATAATCTTGACGACCGCACACCAGAAGAAAAGAAAGAAGGGGAGAATAGTGAGGAAGAGATTTACTCAATCAAAAATTTCTCTATCTAAATTTCCAAATTTGACGAACTCCTTTGTTGGACTTCAAAAAATACTTCTCACTTTACGATAAGTAAAGCTCAAAGTATTTTTCTCGTCCGCCTCAGATTTCATTCAAATTTGAAAATTTGACGGACTCGCCACCTTTATTTTTTATTGTTCTCTAGGTAATTATTTATTCTTCTCTTTGCCATTGTTGTCTTGCAGAACTCAAGCCACTTACGACTGGGTTTTGAACTTTTTTTTGTCTCAATTTCCACGCGGTCACCATTTTGAAGTATTGTGCTCAATGCGACAAATTTACCGTTTACTTTTGCTCCGGACATATGGCTTCCAATATCTGTATGTATTGCGTATGCAAAGTCAATAACAGAGGAATCTTTTGGCAAGTCAATCACATCACCTATGGGGGTAAAAACAAAAATTCTTTCCTCAAAAAAATCATCCTTTATTTCATCAACGAGTCCATCTCCTGTTTCCTTTTGATATTCAACTAATTCTTTGACCCAGTGTGGTATATCAACAGAACTAGAGTGTATCCCAGCGTTTGGGTTTTCGTTCTGCTTCCATGGCAGTATCTTTGTTACCCAAAGCAGGTCAGGGTTGGTTGTTTTTTTCTTTATTCCTTCCTTGTATGAAAGGTGAGAAGCGATACCATACTCTGCTTCCTTGTGCATGTCCTCTGTCCTTATTTGTACTTCAATAATACCCCCATCACCAGAGAAAATGGTGGTATGTATGGACCTGTAACCATTTAGTTTGGGTGAGGCAATATAATCTTTTATTCTTCCAGGTAGAGGTCTCCATGAACCATGAATGATCCCAAGAATTTTATAACAGTCGGCTATATCTGGAACGGTGATGCGCAGAGCAGAGATATCATATACTTTTTCAATATCCATATCCTTTTGCTTCAGTTTCTTGTACAACGAATACATACCTTTGACACGATGGTCAATTTTGAAATCAATTATGTTGTTTTTTGCCAACTCTTTCTTGATTAGTTTTTCAAATTTCTCCAGATATTTCTCCTGCTCTTTCTCTTTTGTTTTAAGCAAATCTTGGACATTTTTCCAGTCTTCAGGATACACATACATGAAGGATATATCCTCCAGTTCTCTCTGAAGTTTTTTTATACCAAGACGGCTGGCGATAGGCGCATATATCTCTAGGGTTTCCTTTGCAATGCGCAACTGCTTTTCTTCCGGAACATATGCCAGTGTTTGCATATTATGTAGTCGGTCACAGAGTTTAACAATAAGTACCCTTATATCTTGTGACATTGCTACAAAAAGTTTACGGAGACTTTCGTTGTATCTGTTTGTTCCACGATATTTAATTTCTCCAAGTTTTGTTACGCCCTCTATGAGAAACAAAATTTCTCTTCCAAACTCTTTTTCCACTTCCTCACTGGTAATATCTGTATCTTCAAGCATGTCATGTAAAAACCCCGCAGAAATAGTTGTTGGGCTCATACCCAACTCGGCTATGTTTTTTGCTGTGGCGAATAGGTGATTAAAGTATTCCTCCCCACTGTTCCGTTTGTGTGTGGCATGTGCTTTCCTGGCAAAATCATACGCTTTTTGGATAAGTGCAATATCGTTCTCTGTTGGGTTGTATAATAGAGATACTATCTCTTTTATATCATTCATGGGTATTTCTATATTGTAATGAAAATCGGCTTAAATACAACAAACCATATCTAGCTAGTATTCTGTCCTGTATGTGCTAGTCTGACTCATGGAGGGTCGCATGACCACATTTCTCGTTCTTCTGTTGTTTGGATGGCTTAGGAAACGCTACAAGCCCCCATTCGTAAAGTGTGAACAGTGCGGAAGCAGAAAGACAGTTTGGCATAGGAACAAGGGTGAGTGCCATCTGCTCTGTAGTGGGTGGCGACATTGCTATGCCTGTGGTCACGAAGAAGTCGGGTGTAGCAATACGCCCGGCGGGTCTCAATAGAAAAGGTTCTCGCGCAAGCGTATGCTCGGGGTCCTGAGTAACATTGGGACCTTTTCTATAAAACTATTTATGTGTCTCTCTCTGAGGAACATGGCGAGAAGGAGATTTTATATCTTAATTTATTCAGCTTTTTTCTTTCTAAACCCACGTTTTTTCTTTTCTTGAGCAAATATTTCAAGTGCTCTCGGAAGTTCTATGGTGTAGACGTCATCTTCTTTAAGCGAGCGAAAATCTTTTTGATGCACAACATATGGTCCAAACATCCCGACGTTTGCTGTAATTTTTTCTCCTGTTTCCGGATGAACACCAAGAACTCTTGGTAAGGTGAGATATGTAAGAGCATCTTCAAGCGTAACGCTGGATAAGTCCTTGCCTTTCGGAATACTTGTCATCTTTGGCTTCGGGGCTTTTTTGCTTCCTTTTCCTTTGACTCTGTCTCCAAGTTGGACATATGGGCCATACTTTCCAATCATGATATAAATTGGCAGTCCTGACTCTGGATCTGTTCCTATCGGTTCTTCTTTCTTTATCTCTAGCCCATCCATTGTTAGTGAGCCCTCGCATTCAGGATATTTGGCACAGGAAAGAAATTTTCCTCCCCTAGATAATTTTATTATCATTGGTCCGTCACATGTTGGGCACTTGAGGCTAGGGTCGGCGTCTCCCATGTTTGTAACCTTATCCATTTTGTCTTTGCTTTTCACTTCAGCGAGAAATGGACCATAAAATGTCTTCAATGTTTTTACATATTCTTCCTTACCGTCAGCGATAAGGTCTAGCTTGTCTTCCATTTCTGCTGTAAAACTGTCACTTATATAATCTGCGAAATTAGCTTCCAAGAAACTTGAAACCACATCACCTGTATCTGTCGGTACTAAAGCCTTATTTACTTTATCAACATACCCCCTGTCCTCAAGAGTTTTTATAGTTGAGGCGTATGTACTAGGTCGCCCTATGCCTCTTTTTTCTAGCTCTTTAATAAGTCCAGCTTCGGAGTATCTTCCAGGTGGTTCGGTTTGTTTCTCTTCTGTGGAAACCTTTTTCAATTCCAGTTTTTCGTCCACAGAGACCTTTGGCAGTTCAACATCATCACCTCTCGATGCAGGGTCTCCAAGAAGCCACCCAGGAAACTTTATTTGTGAGCCAGTAATAGAAAAGTCTGGAATGTCGGCATCCTTTACATTTGCTGTAATTTTTGTCCGAAGAGTGAGTGCATCTTTCATCTGTGAAGAAACTGCTCGTCTCCATATGAGCTCATATAGTTTTTTTTGTTCATCATTTATTCCGGCGTGTTCCACGTTGAAGTGGGATGGCCTCACAGCTTCGTGTGCTTCCTGCGCGTTTTTGCTTTTTGTTGCGAACTTTCTTATCTGTAGGTATTCCTTACCAAACTTTTTTTCAACTACCTCGGCAATCTGTGCTATTGCAACACCACTTAAGTTTGTTGAGTCAGTACGCATGTATGTAATATGTCCTGCCTCATATAGTTTTTGTGCGATTCCCATCGTGCGTGAAGGAGAGAAGCCGAGTCTAGAGCTGGCTGTCTGCTGTAGGGTGGACGTGATAAAAGGTGCACGAGGAGATTTTTTTACATCACTTTCTTTTATATCTTTTACAAACCACTTCCTTTCTTCGCCACCCTTCTCTGCAACATCCACAATATGCTTGAGGGTTTTTTCGTCCGTTGGTTCAACTTCACAGACAAGGGTCATGTTGTTTTTCTTTGCTGTACTTACATCTGCTGAAATAACCCAGAATGTATGTGACTTGAAGGCTCTGATTTCTCTTTCTCTTTCCATTATTATACGGAGTGCGGGGGATTGGACTCTACCTGCTGATAAGCCGTATCTAACCTTTTTCCATATAAGTCCAGATAGGTCGTATCCAACAAGTCTGTCCAACACCCGTCTTGCCTCCTGCGCTTGTCGTAAATTCTGGTCTATTTCTCTGGGGTGACCAAGTGCCTCTCGTATCGCTTCTTCTGTAATTTCCACATATGAGACTCTCTTCACTTTTGAATTTTGACTTTCGGCTTTGGACTTGCCAGACTTATCTTCTATAAGTTCGGCAATATGCCAGGCAATGGCTTCTCCCTCGCGGTCAGGGTCAGTTGCAAGTAGTATCTCGCTTGCCTTCTTGGAAAGTGATTTTATTTCACTAACCACTTTTTCCTTACCTTTTGATATTTCGTAATGGGGAATAAAGCCACCTTCGATGTCAATGGCTTGCTTGTTTGATTTCGGTAAATCACGAATATGTCCGACAGAAGCAACAACGGTGTATTCACCGTTAAGGTATTTTGAAATTGTTTTTGCTTTTGCGGGTGATTCAACGATTAGTAACTTCATTTTAATTAAATATACGAATATACGAATTATGCAAATCTACGAATAGCTACGAATAGAATAATAACACAGTCTCATTATTCGCATACATTCGTATCATTCGCACGATGTTCGTATCTCGTAGTATTACTGCAAAATAATTTTTTTGCAAATTACTGGTGTAAATTATTTCCATATATACGATCATCCGCCGTACGCAACTCTCGTTGCGCCGGCGGATTGCTGTGAACTCCGTGTTCACGGAAGGCGAAAGATGTTTTGTTCTTTCAGCCCGACTGGTGGTATTTCAGCGAATCGAGCTTCCTTGCCCGGATGGTCTGCGTTGACCAAGATCCCGGATATTGTTGGGTGTGGGTTCCACCCCATTCCTCCGAACCATGCATCAGCCTCGGCTTGAGTGAAACGGCCGTCTGCCGTTGTTACGGCGTGGAGTTCACCACCACCCTCGATTAGAGCGTAGCCCATCGCGTTTGTCCTCCCACAGAAATCATAGTGTGTTCCCGCAATTTGTCAATTTTGTATTTTCTTTATGGACTTTATAAACTTTATGAACTTTTGACTACTTTAGGTGTATCTCTCCCATAACTTCTTCTAAGAGACCCTTAATCTCCATTGTGGCGATGATGGTTTGTGTTACATAAACAGGTTTTCCAAGTTTGCGAATTATTTCGTTACGAGTCATTGGTTCATTCAGGATGTTTATAACCTCATGTTCGTCTGTTGAGCAGTCGGAATAGTCGCGCCTCTGGAAAAGGTCCTCGTGTGGTCGCAGTCCCAGAGCAGTCACGATGTCACTTGGTTGTGTTATTGGGGTTGCTCCGAGTCGGAGGAGCATGTGTGGTCCCTCTGAGGTTTTAGAGAAGATAGAGTTTGGCACAGTGAAAACATCACGGTTATATTCAATAGCATATTTTGATGTAATAAGTGTGCCAGACTTTAATTCCGCCTCTATTATAAGAGTGGCGTGGCACATTCCAGCCATTATCCTGTTTCGTTGGGGAAAGCTGTATAGTTTTGGTTGCCAGTCATCAGGGAACTCAGAGATAAGTGCACCGCCACTCTCCACAATCTCCTCTGCAATCATTCTATTTGTAACAGGATATAAAACCTTTTGACCGAGACCAGAACCAGGCACTCCAACAACAGGTAACCCTGCTCTTAGAGCAGAACGCAGAGCTATCCCATCCATACCAAGGGCGAGACCGGAGACAATAGTGATAGAGTAACCCCGCAAACCCTCTATCAATTTCTCGCAGACATTTTTGCCGTATTCACTGTATTTGCGAGAGCCAACAACAGCCAGATATTTTTCTGTTTGTGGTAATTCACCCACAATCCTCATTGATTTTGGTGGGTCGTTGATTTCAAGAAGGAGAGGAGGAAAATCTTTCTTGGGTAAATCACGAATTTGCATCGTTTAATTATATTTGAATTTGAAAATTATGTCATTGAATAATGTTTAGAAATTACCTGCCCGCCCTCACAAATCGGGAGCAGGCGGGGAAATTAGAAATTGAAAATTCCCATAGCATTTGATATGCTTGGGGTATATGTTGGACATAAAATTCATAAGGGAGAATAGAGATATAGTCGAAAGCGCTATAAAGAACAAAAATCGAGAGATAAATCTGGATGATTTAATCGAATTATCAGATAGACGAAAAGCCCTCAAGCAGGAAGTGGACGGAGTCAACCAAAAGAGGAATGAGGCCGCGAAGTCTAGAGATGTGGAAGCTGGGGGCCAACTAAAGAAGGAGTTGGAACTTCTTGAAAAAGATTATGACGAAGTAGACAAAAAGTTTATTTCTATGATGGTTAAAGTGCCTAACATACCATCGCTTGATACTCCAATTGGAAAAGATGATACGGAAAACAAAGTAGTTCGTAAGTGGGGGGAGCTTCCATCTTTTAGTTTTAAACCAAAAGAGCATGATGATATAGGTAAGGCGTTGGGAATTATTGATATTGATACAGCCGGAGAGATTTCTGGTTCCAGATTTGCTTATCTAAAAGGCGATTTGGTTTTAATGCAGTTTGCATTGCTACAGCACTGTTTTGGAATTTTAACTAACAAAGAAAAATTAGAACAATTGGCAAAAAATGTTAATCTGCCGAACGACCTTACTTCATTTACCCCAATAATCCCTCCTGTTTTTATAAAGACTGCAGTACAGAATCGCATGGCGAGATTTATGACACCAGACGAGCATTACATGTTTCCAAATGATGATTTAATGCTGATTGGTAGTGCGGAACACACTATGGGATCTATGCATATGGATCAGATTATAGATGAGAGCAAGTTGCCACTAAGATATGTTGGATATTCAACCGCATTTCGTCGTGAAGCTGGAAGTCACGGAAGAGATACGAAGGGAATAATTCGTCAGCATCAATTCGATAAGCTAGAAATGGAAACATTCTGTCTTCCCGAACACTCAATACAAGAACAGGATTTCCTAGTTGCTATTCAGGAACACATATTACAGTCTTTGGGTTTGCCATATCAGGTGGTTGCAGTCTGTACGGGAGATATGGGTTTTCCAGATTATAGACAGATTGATATTGAGACATGGATGCCTGGTCAGAATAAATACAGGGAGACACATAGTGCGGATTTAACTACAAGCTTTCAATCTCGTCGCTTGAATACGAGAGTTAAGCGTGCGGATGGAAAGATTGAACCACTACATATGAATGACGCCACAGCGATTGCTATTGGCCGTACCTTAGTTGCTATTATAGAAAACTATCAGAACGAAGACGGAAGTATAAGAATTCCAGAAGTTCTTCAGCCTTACATGGGTGGACAACAAACTATTTCAAAGAAGTAGTTTGAATTACTAATTTTTAATTCCTAATTTCTAAATAAGTACCAGTAAAAAATTATTGGTTAAGGGTTGGGCTTTGGAATTTAGTTAGTAATTAGAAATTAGATTAATTAGAAATTTTCATTATGCTTCCAAATAGGTCAATCTCACATGAAGAGTTTCTAAAGAGAAAAAGAAGAAGAAAGCTTTGGAAATTTGGTGTTGCTATTTTTTTGGTTCTACTTCTCCTAGGACTTGTTTCCTACGCTTCACACAGACGAGAAATTCGTATATCAAAGATAGAGTTAAATGGTGGCATTCTCGTAACACAGGAGGACCTTGAGCCAAAGGCACTTGAATTCATGTATGGCTCGCACCTCTGGTTATTTCCAAGAAATAATGCTCTCTGGTATCCGCATGGGGAACTTGAAAAATATCTGAGAGATACTTTCAAAAGAATTGATAGGATAGATATAAGTCGTAAAAACTTCAATACACTTGTTGTGGATATAAAGGAACGCAAGCCGTTTGCTATGTGGTGTGAGAAAAACAATTCTTCTGTAGGGCTTTCTACAACCACACCGGTTACAATAGAAACAGAGGCCTGTTATTTTATTGATCAGAACAGCACAATCTTTGCCAAGGCTCCGCATTTTTCTGGTGACGCTTACTTCAAATATTATGGACTTGTCGCTTCATCTACCACAGAGACACCGATTGGCAAAGAATATATAGCTGATGCCACCTTGTTTAGTGATATTTCCAATTTTGTTACAAAGGCCAAAGAGCTTGAGGTAAGACCCTTATATGTTTTAGCAAAAGAGAACGATGAGTTTTCGCTTATTCTTCATGGTGGTGGGGAAATATATTTTGACCTGAAGAAACCACTTTCACTCGTTGGTCAGAACCTGGAGGCGCTTTTGCGTACTACATTTGCAAGTAGTACGGGAGATTTGAAGATTGAGTATATCGACCTGCGCTATGGGAACAAACTTTTTTACAAGCTTAAAAATAACTAACTTACCCCATCTGCGTTGTTGCTGTTCACATTTGCGCGTTCACCGTACGTCTAGTACGGCTCACTTGCAAATGCTCCAGCGCCTAGCATCTGGGGCAATTTAGTTATTTTAAGGAAAGGTGACTTTTTGGGGTAATTACAGTAATCTAACGATATGAACTTTTGGCAGAAATTAAAGAAACCAATAATGGTTCTAGCTCCTATGGCGGATGTGACCGATCCCGCTTTTCGTCGTGTTATTGCTAAATATGGAAAACCAGATGTTTTGTGGACGGAGTTTGTTTCAGCAGATGGACTGTTCTTGGGGGGATATGATGCTCTTATAAAAGACTTAGCTTTTAGTAGAGAAGAGCGTCCTATCGTGGCTCAATTTTTCACAAGCAAACCCGAGATAATGGAGAAGGCATCAAGACTTGCTGTGGAACTTGGTTTTGACGGTGTAGATATAAATATGGGTTGTCCAGACAAAAGTATAGAAAAGCAAAATGCTGGAGCAAAACTTATGACCGACCCCAAACTTGCTCAGGAAATTATTTTGTCTGCTATGAAAGGGGCCCGTCGTCCAGGTGGACAGGACGGGCAGGCGGGGGATTTGCCTGTCAGTGTCAAAACAAGAATTGGTTGGAATAAAAACGAATTGGAAACATGGCTTCCTGTTTTGCTCGAAACAAACCCTGCTGTTATCACTGTTCATGCTCGTACTCGCAAAGAAATGTCTCTTGTTCCAGCTAGATGGGAACATGTGAAGAGGGCAGTGGAGATACGCGACAGTTTTGTTGATTCAAGTGGTGAGAAAAGCAAAACATTAATTTTTGGAAATGGTGATGTAAAAGATTTAGATGATGCCAGAAAGAAAGTTGCGGAAACTGGTTGTGATGGAGTAATGTTCGGCCGTGCCATTTTTGGAAATCCCTGGTTCTTTAATCCAAGGGTTCCCCTTGGACAGATTACGGTTGGGGAGAAGTTGGGAGTTTTGGTTGAGCATACAAAGTTATTTGAGGAATTATTGCCACACAAGAGCTTCGCAATAATGAAAAAGCACTACAAGGCTTACGCTGCTGGGTTTGACGGGTCAAAGGAACTAAGAATGAAACTAATGGAAGCGAGAGACGCTAACGAAGTTCAAGAAATAGTAAATCAATATCTAACCCGATAGTGAATTTTGACATCGGACACTGTCCTGCTCTGAAAGAGCAATGTCAAAATCTACTACTGGGTAGATAATGGCTTAAAATAAGGGTATTTTTTTAATACACAAAACACGGGTCAAAATTGCTTGACTTATTTTTTATACTATGCTATGATTATAAATGGAGATGGGCACTGCGTACCCTTTCTGCTATTCTAGGCCCGAAAGCAGACAGGCGCCGTACCCGGGCCCGTCTTCTTCTCATCACTGGTCCGTTATGTGGCGTACCACGGCTCGAGGCACGGGCACTGGGCGCCGCCCGGACTTAACCAAAGCAGTGAGTTAATTCATTGCGCTTGGAAGGACAGCATGCCGAAGATATGACCGGTAGCGAGGGCCGTAAGCCTCGCCTCGGTCTGGACCCCGAGATTTAATTTCACCTTTGGTCCAGAGGCAAGCATTTTGGTTCGGTGCCGACGAAGCTCCGCTCAGTCGAGCGCGGGCAACTGCACCGGACAAGTTCTTTCGGGGGTGGGGCGTTAGTCGCCCACTGTTCTCCCACAGCCATCAGCTGTGCGATCCGAACACCGGGTGAAGCGACACCCACCCCCGACGTCCCGAGTCTACATTGTAGGTCCGGGCGTTTTTCGTATTTAAAAAATCTGCTATACTAGCAATTATGAGTGAGGCACTATATAGAAAATACCGACCCCACAAATTCTCCGAGGTAATCGGTCAGGACCATGTTGTCAAAGTGCTTGAAGCCGAAATTAAGTCTGGAGAAATTTCTCACGCCTATCTCTTTGCTGGAACGCGCGGAACAGGCAAGACTTCTGTGGCCAGAATTTTTGCTTCTGAAATTGGTACGACACCAAATGATATTTATGAAATAGATTCTGCTTCAAATACGAGTGTAGATGATATCCGTGCTTTGAATGAATCCGTATTTACACTGCCTTTTGAATCAAAATACAAAGTTTACATATTGGACGAGGTTCACATGCTTTCCAAGTCTGCCTCAAACGCACTACTTAAGACCTTGGAAGAGCCACCTGCACATGTGGTCTTTATTCTAGCTACAACAGAGACACACAAGATACCAGAGACGGTCTTGTCTCGTTGCGAGGTGTACACATTCAAAAAACCAAGTCAGGAGGTTTTGAAAAAGATGTCTGTCTCTATTGCAAAGAAAGAAGGTTTTGCGCTAGATGACTCGTCTGCAGAACTTATCGCTATCTTAGGTGACGGTTCTTTCCGTGATACGCAGGGGATTATCCAAAAAGTTTTAGCTTATTCCAAGGACTCTAAAATTTCAGAGGAAGAGGTTCGTCTAGTTACAGGTTCGCCGTCTGTAGAGCTTGTTCACGAGATTGTGTCCTCTATTGCAGAAAAGAATCTAGCCCAGGGTTTTCAGGGTGTAAAGAAAGCGGTGGAGAAAAATATAGACATGGCAGTATTTCTCAAGCTTGTACTTCATACCATGCGAGCAGTCATGCTTGTTCGTTTTGGAGCAGGGGATTTAGTCCAAGACGACTTGTCGGAGAAGGAGTACGCCTTTGTCGGTGGTTTGGCCAAGACGGATAACCCAGTTTTTTCTTCCCAAACATTGGTTGAGCTCTTGACTGCATACGAGAGAACGACGGGAGCATATATTCCACAGTTGCCACTTGAACTTGCTTTGGTAAAAATAATAAGCGAGGGGGAATAATTTTATTTCAACAGGCTGAGATTATTTTTGTGAATAATCAGTGTGTCGTGTGCCCTCCACTCCTTTTCTTTTATTATATTTGGTTTGTATTCTTTCCAAGTTGGGTTTCCTTTCTTGTCTTTTTCTGGTCGCATGAAAACATATCCGAGTTTTAGAGTAATACCAATAACCGGAGTGGAATCCCACGGAGTTTCCCAGCCAGGCTGGAGCATAAGGGCTGTTATTTCTTTTTTCCATAACCTTGCCGTCCATGTGCCGATAGAGGAGCCCATTACCTCATGATTCTTAAACTTTCTTACTAGGGTCTGGGTCAGAGGAGAGTGGCTATCTATAGGGTTTCGTAGTAGGCATTGTGAGTCGGAAAGTTTTTTCAGCTTTAGTCCTGGTTCAAGTTGTTCAAAGGCATCCAGTCTGGTAATACGGAATACTTTGTCTGAACCTGGTCTGTATCCGTAGACTTCATCTGTATTAATATCACCGATGTAGGCAGAAATAATTTCACCCTTATCTACCATAGCGACCATTGTCGCTACACCATGAGACTGTCTTCTGACATAGGCTTTGGTTCCGTCCAGTGGGTCAACAGTGAAATAGGTTGTACACTTGCCACTGGCTTTTATTGTCAGAGAATCTTCCTCGGCTATTACACCGCAGAGAGGGAAGCATTCCTTGAATGTTCGCAAATAAATATCTTGAGCTTTTTTGTCGGCAGAAGTGAAAACATCATCCATTGTTCCACTGTAGCTTTCCTTGGTGTGCGCTTCAAAAATAGTTGTCTCGTTTCTTATAACCACCCCAGCTCTTCGGACAGTCTCCTTCAAAACCCTACCAATAACATGACCGTTGATGGAACCAACATTTACACTATTTGCTTTGTCATTTTTCTCAAGCTTTATCATATTTTAAATATAACAAAAAATAGAAAAAATTTCTGTATAAACGAGAAAGCCGTAAATTTGTCAACCTGGCAGGTTGACAAATTAGAAAAGGAAAGACTTTGCGCCTCTATTATCCGAGTCTGTTTTTAACATTCATCTAGAAAGTTTCTTGCTTTCAATAAAGTATCTCGACGCAGATCAGTAATTTTAAGTTTCAGTGCGTCGTCGACGGTGAACCAACCATAACCCTTACCCTCATGTTGAACAAGCTGTTGTGATTTATCATACTTTTCAATAAAATTGTGTGTGACTATCTTACTATCACCATCTATAAATTCATTGGTTACCAAAAGTACAGGGTTTTTAACTTTGTATTCAAGCTCTTCAACCAGCTCTCTCTCTAAAGCATCTTTTGGCGTTTCATCGTTTTCCATATGCCCACCAAAACAGCCCCAATATCCAGCATAATATTTCTCATCATTTCCACGTTGTTGCATCAATATTTTTTTATTGTCATCATATAAAATGACAACAGCTATTCCGATTAACTTCATACTGTAAATATAGCAAAAAATAGAAAAAAATTCTGCAAACTTGTTTGGGGTGGGATAAAGCGAAACCGCGACGGGGTTGCCGTCGCGGCTGGTTTGTGTACTGCGGTTCTATCTAGAACCGCTTGAGGGTCATGCGGACCTCCCAGCTTCCGGATTCCGCCGGCTTCAGCCAGGTGCCATTCTGAGCGCCGAACGACCCCGGGCTTCCGAAGACGGGCTCAACGCACACATACTTGGCCGGCTGGTCCGACCAAAGTACGATGTGCGTACAGGAGTCGGGGAGGTCGAACTGGATTCTCCCGATTCCTGCAAGTTCCACCACCAACTCCCCAGTACGCTTAAAGGTGTGAGCGTTTGCGGAGATGTTTAGTATCTCCCCTCTGCAGGGGATTGCTCTGGCGATGTCCCTGCCGTTCATATTCATCCAGAACCCTTTGGAGGGCACCTGAAAGTACGGGTGGAACGCTGGCAGAATCGGTGTTAGCTGGTTCCCTGAGTTCCACATACTCAGGGTTGTCGTGAGACAGTCATCCTTGACTGTCACCCTGACTTCGGTGGGTAGGTCCAGAGCCGGCATCGGGGCATTACGACTAAGGTCGAGTGTCCCGAAGACAGCAGTGTCGCCGCTTATCCACGACGGCAACACGAGGCTCCGAAGCTTACCGTGCTTCGGCTGGTCCTTGGCGTAGGCCGGTGGTGGTGGGCCGTAGTTCGGCGCACACCAATGGCATTCGCCTCGGAATACCACTCTCTCTCCGACACGCTCGTAGCGTGCCGGACCGAGAATGAAGTGCTCTTCGTTCTGCCAGGCGTTCACTGAACCGCTTGGGGTTACCTGCACCGCGTTGTTTCCGCTTCTAATCCACATCTTCTGTCTCCCTTCTGTTTGGTGTTTCTGGTATCAAACTACAACATTTTTTCCAGTTTAGCAAGAAGGGATAAAGATACTACTGGTCAATGATTAAAAAAAATGATATAAAGTCTAAGTATTGGGAGATCGCCCGTCTCGACTCGGCCAAGCTCGCGAGCCGAGGTGGATCTAACGGTAGGGTATTTGAAAATAAATTTTGGGAGATCGTCTAACGGTAGGACAGAGGCCTTTGAAGCCTTTAATTGGGGTTCGATTCCCTGTCTCCCAGCAAAGCAGAGCGAAGCGAAAGCTTTGCTGGGAGAAGCAAATTGAAAATTTGCGTCAGGGAATCGAACGGATTCGCGGTCTACTGACCGAGTACGGTCTGTCGCGAATCCGCGTTTTCACTTTTGATAAGTGTCGACGAATCAAAAGTGAAAAAGATTACCCCTGTCTCCCAGCGGTGTATATAATTTTCAATGAGGGGTGCTAGTCGGCCAGCCAATTTGAGATAAGTTTGGGCTCTAAGAGGAATAAAATATGGAAAATCTAATCCTCAATCTTTATGAGAAATTAGGAGAATATTTTACAGGTAGTCAAAAAAAACGACCTGTCTATATTATTCTATTACTCATCTTTATTACTTTAAACCTTATTTCGTATCGGTGTGAAATCATACTTAGTCCAGAGGGTTTATATTGGGTGTTTAGTAGTCTGGTGCAAGCTTTGCTTGCTTTGGTTGCGTTAATGGGTGTTGTATCGGTTTTTAAACTCCAAGTCTTGTACAGCCATGAACAGAGAATTCTTGATGAAATCAACGATCCTGACAGAGGTTATTTTTATTTACTTAATAATAGATACTCGACAATACTATTAATAAAGGTTGCATTAACAAAATATCTTGCTTCCAATATGGTTGGAGAAACGCATTTAGTAGCAACTATGAGCAAACGAGTTGATGACCTGTTGTTGTCTAAAAAATTAGTGGCTGATTATGCGATAAGATATACTGTATATACATTTGCAGTTGCATTACTGTCACTTTTATTTTTGATTTTCGTTAAACAAATTTCTGGTTTGTATTTAGGACCAGGTACTCTTTACTTAATGTTTATATTATCGAGCCATTCTTTGTTTCTAGCAACGAAGGGGGTCGCTTATTCTATTAGAGATTAGAATTTTACAAGTGTTTGAGAAGTATATGAAAAATGTGATAAAACGAAAACCAGAAATACTCCTCCCTCTTTCGATTAGGTTTGCAAAGGAATATTTTAATGAGCTTTGCAAAATGCAAGATGATATTATAAATACACAAGAATCGAAAGAACTCACCACAGTTTATAGAGCCTTATGGACGGCATTAATTATCGAGGTTGCTCGTCTTTTTGATACGCATCACAATGTTATTTCATTCAAGAAAATTCCTAAAATAAAAGCAGAGATAGACAAATACCACTCGGAAGCCATTATTGGAAAGATTATTGAAACAAGGAAAACTTTCACAGCACACTTTGCTGATGAGGGAAAGGAAATAACTTCTGCTTCAGAAATATGTCAATCTAAGCTTAGTGAAATCTTAGATGATTTGGATAAGCTCTCCGTCTAAAAGTAAGTATTCCGAGGAGCGTCGAAACGACGCTCTCTTGTTGTCCAAAAAGTGATTGTGGTGTACCATTTCTAATATTACGAGACCGAGTCGGCCAACCAGTTCGAAATAGGTTTGGAGACTGACGGGCACAGACGACCATTTTCCATATTAATGATGAATAGCATGCTTAATTTTTTTAAGAAAAATCCGCATACTCAAGATTTAGAACATATAAAGATTTTTTTGCGTTCTCATTTGGACCAGCTGACTGAGGCTAAAGATAAAATTTCTCAAAATATTCTTGATGTAACGAAATTCTTTATAGAAGAAAACTTAGATTATTATGAGTCTATGGACATTCTTATGCGCAAAAATCATTTTAGGGGTTGTATTCCAATGGCACGATCTATCTTTGAAAATTCAATAAATCTCCAATATATATACAAAGAAAATACAGAACAAAGAGCTAGAAACTTTAAGTTAGCCTCGATGGATTCTTTTCTAAAAAGATGGACAGATTTTAAGGAGTACCCTCACGAAGTCGAGGAAATGAAGAAGTATTTTGAAAGTGAGTTAAAGAATTATGTTCCAGATCGAAAGACTATAAAAGAAAAGGCTGAGGAAGTAGGCGTTCACTCAATGTATAGGGATATATACAAAAGACTGTCTGAGTATGTCCATTCAGGCTATAAATCAAAAAGAGATTTTGATGATGGTGGGCCGTACTCTACCTATATGAAGAGAATCGTATTTTCGGATGCACTCCTGGTTGTTTTAGAATCACTTAGAAAGATTTGTGAGAGATATGATTTTGACGGAGGAGTAATGATCATTGATGATCCTGGTTATAAAGGAGTTGTATTCTTCGCAACCAATCCAAAAAAACAGGAGAAAATCTAACTACATTAAGTAGTGTCGCTTTTGACCTATTCTGAGGAATGTTGAAATGATAAGATAAGGATAATCATATAAAGTAATGCTTTTTCACACAAACTTATACGATTTAGTACATGATTTGTTTCAAGTTATAATCTGGGTGTTTGTTCAATTTTGGCAGATTTGGCTTGTTGTTTTGTTGGTGTGTATAATTGTGTATTTAATTAATCATTTCTCTAAAAAACCAAGACCATGATAATAGTAATTTTTGAAGTACCTGAGATACTTGTTCCAGCTCATTATAAGTGACAACTTGGTTTGGGGTATAATTACTAACATGAAGGATACATATAGGAATTTTGTAGAATTACATGAGATTGAAAAAGAAGGTGAAGATTTTCGTATTGAAGCGAGGGATATTGGAAGTAAGGTGTGTGTCATCTCGATTCATGGTGGAAATATAGAGGTAGGTACAACTGAAATTGCGAAGCAAATAGCAGGCGAAAGGTTCTCGTTTTATAGTTTTTCTGGATTGAAGAAGTCAGAAGAGGAAAGTGAGACACTTCATATAACAAGTTCAAATTTTGATGAACCTCAGTGCTGTGATCTGGTTTTTAAAAGTGAAAAAGTTTTGTCTATTCATGGAAAAGGTGAGATGGAGGATTTTGTTATGGTTGGTGGCCTTGATAATGAGAGTATGAATAAAGTAGTAGATGCATTAAACGATAGTGGTTTCAGAACCCCTCAATCACCAGAAAACGTCAATGGTAATTCACCAATGAATATCTGTAATAGGTGTTATTCTAAAAAAGGCGTCCAGTTAGAAATAAGTCGTGGGTTGAGAAATAAACTTCTAAGCAATGAAAGTGAGATGTTGAAATTTTGTAATTCTATTAGGAATTGCTTTTAGCCAGTTTGGTTTGCATCGCCTGATGAAACTAGCAATCTTAGGTGAGAAGACCGTTAAGGTTCGCAAAGCCCCTCGTGAAAAAATACCAGAAATTTTGAAATAAATATTGACGGACTATCATTCCTAAAAACGTCAACCTGCCAGGTTGACTAAAACAGGACATTTTACAACTATTTGTGTGCAAAACGTCATATTGTATAATACGGGCATATGAAAAAAATACTATCGTTTATCGTTGTTCTATTATTAATAGTCCTAGGTTTGTTTTATTTTCTAAGAGATAAGGAGGTTGAGCCAATTGTGGCTGTCGGTGGCAACAGGGACACTCATGGATGTCTCGGCCCTGCTGGTTATGGTTGGAGTGAAGAGGTTGGAGCGTGTCTGCGTGCCTTTGAAATGACCCCAGATATTTTGAAAGCGTCAAAGATAGCGGTTGACCATGTGGGACCTGGCTATGCCTTGACTGTTGTTTCCTTTAACTCATACGAAGAAGCTGGTGCGTATGACATTGTTCTTGAGAGTGGAGAAGAGAGGTCAAAACAAACTGTATATATAAAAGATTGGAAGGTTCAGAGTGTTGTAGCCGACATGGAGTGTTTTGATTCGCCAAAATATTTTGCAATACAAAAAAGTCTAGCTCCGAATGTTGGTTCAGACATTTTAGTCAAATACAAAACAGAGGCAAATCAGAATTTGCCTTGTGCTTATGTATTAGCAACCAGCGATTTTGAAATAAAAAATGTTGATGCAGAATATTTCCTTGCATTTACTGATAACTTCCTGGTTCTAGACAAGGGGACGGCCCCATCACCACGCGGACTTGTGGTTTACGACCTTCGTTCTCGCAAAATAGCTTTCACTGATTCATACAAGAAGCCGGTAGTAGTGGCGGGGGATAGTATTACTTATTTATCACAAACCAGTCAAAAACCAACCACACAAAACTGTCCAAACTTAAATGAGTATACAAGCAATGGTCTTGGAGCAGTAATAATGTCTAAGGTTACGGTTGATTTGCTGACACTTAATAAAAAGGAACTTGGTGTGACAGAATGTATGGCAACACAGTAGGCGGAATTTATTTTTGTCAACCTGGCAGGTTGACAAATTGAGTGGTAAATCTGGTTATCCTTGACTGGCTTTGGAATTTGATGTAACAATGTTGTTAGGCAGTTCCGCCTCTGGAGGAGGAGAGAAACCATGCGTGCTTTTACAGCGTGTATCGTTGTTTTGCTTTTGGCCTTGGTCGTTCTTCTGGCTGTGGCCAACGCCCAGCCGTCGTCGATGGTGCCAGGATATGAAGCCGACCTGGTCAAGCTTGCACCACTCCAAGACAATGGGCTGGTTCTGGGGTGTGGGGAGTACTTCCGCTACATTGATGCCAGGAGAGGTCCCAATGAAAAGGGGATGCTCATCTTCGTTGCATCATCCGTCAGGAACGGGATGAAAATGGTCACAACCCCTGCACTTGGAATCAATAAGTTCCAAGTCCTCTTGGTCAAGGGCCTCGCGGTTCCGAGGATGAAAGTTCTCCGGCCTAAGGGCCCCGTGTTCCCGTGGGTGGAGATTCAGATAAGTCCGGCTGACTATCAACGGGCGCCGTGCTTGTCCCATGTGGCAATCGTCGGTGGCATCTCCGCGCATTGACCGTCCACCGCCGTTCCTCGTGTTCCAGGCCCTAGGGTTCGCTCCCTAGGGTCTTTCGTTTATAAATTGCCGATGATTATTGACAAAAATAAATTAAAATATCATAATCTTGTGGGCGTAACAATCAGACCATTCTGGTCTGGATTGCACATTTGAAACGAGGGATTGTCATGGAGCGTGTT
>MHWY01000004.1:0-31936 GCA_001824295.1 Candidatus Zambryskibacteria bacterium RIFOXYD1_FULL_40_13
CTAAACGGCTACGCATCACTTTACTCGGCCATAACCTATGGACAGGTTCTAGAGACGGCCGTTCGTGAGTTTGGTGGTAGTGTTTCTTGTGGAGAACTTGCTATCAAGGAATCATCTGGTGGTAGGTTGCTTTCATGCGGTATTTTTGCAAGATGGCAAAACTAAAAATATGAACTCAATAGATATATTTATACAAAATTATTTTTCAGTTTCCAGAACGCCGTTTATAACCGAACTTATGTATATCTTGACTAGTTTCTTTAGTGTGGATGATTTGATGAGTGGCACTCGGTTTGTTGTAATTGTATTGTGTATTGCTGTTTTGATTTATCTCGTTAGAAATTTAAGATATAGCATCTTGTTTGTGGTTACTCTTTTCTCTGGTGCGGTTATTACATATCTTCTGAAGATTTTTTTCAATGTTTCGCGTCCACTAGATGCTGTAATAATCGAAATTACGAAAAGTTTTCCGAGTTATCATGCTACGGTCGCTACAATATTTTTCGTTATGCTCATGTATATTTTTGATGATCACCTCAAGAGTCTTGCTCGCATAATTTTTAACACCTTCTGCGTTGTGTGTATACTTCTCATAGCTTTGAGCCGTATGTATCTTGGGGTGCACTGGTTAAGTGATGTGGTGGGTGGTATTGTCTTGGGCTCACTAATATCATATATTTTTGCTATGGTCTTTAGTCATTTTTTTAGGAAACCATGATTCTATTATCCGGAATAACAGTCAGAGACGAATTAAAGCAACGAATCAAATCAGAGGTTGCTTCTTTACTCGTACCCCCCAAGCTTGTTATTTTGCAGATAGGTAGTAATGAGGAGTCGAATATTTATATAAATCAAAAGAAGAAGTTTGGAGAGAGTGTTGGGATTATGGTTGTTCATAAGGTTTGTGAGGACGATGTTAATGAAGATGAGTTTATCAGTATAATAGAAGGATTTAATAAAGACAGTGCGGTGACTGGTATTATTGTTCAGCTTCCAATTCCGAAAAATCTGAATAAATCTAAAATATTAAATAGTATTAGGATAGAGAAGGACGTTGATGGATTGGGGGTAGGGCAGATGGGATTGTTTTATAGTGGAGACAAGACTGCTATTGTTCCTGCAACCGCACGGGGGGTAATGTCTTTGCTTGATTACTATAAAATTGGTTTAAAATCAAAGAATGTTGTCGTTATTGGGAGGTCTAACTTGGTTGGTAGACCAATTGAACAAATGTGTCAGAACATGGACGCCACTGTAACAATTTGTCACTCCAAAACATTATATATAAGGGAGTACACAAAAAAGGCGGATGTCGTTATTGTCGCATGTGGTAAACCTCGGCTAATCAATTCGTCCTATCTTGGAAGTAACCAGGGGGTGGTTGATGTTGGTATTCACAGGATAGATGGTAAATTGTGTGGTGATGTGGATTTTGACGATGTTAAGGACTTGGTCTCAGCCATTTCTCCAGTGCCAGGGGGAGTTGGGCCTCTTACTGTCCTGTCTTTATTCCAAAATCTATTGGATGCACAAAAAAACCAAAGTGTGTTAAAATAGGCGCAATTAATAATTAATTAGAATATTATGAATCAATTACTTGATGTTAATTTGGGTGACTCACAAAAGAAGAGACTGTTTAACGTTGTGATAACAGCCATTATTTTGTTGGCAATTTTCTTGGGTATAAAAGCAATTAATGCCGTGAAAGAATACTCTTACATTGGAAGTGGGGTATATCCGACAAACACGATTACTGTTTCTGGTACAGGAGAGGTGTTTGCAATACCAGATATCGGATCATTCTCTTTTTCGGTTTATGAAGAAGGCCAGACCGTAAAAGATGCTCAAGATAAAGCAAGTAAGAAGATGAATTCTATCCTTGATGCTTTGAAGGGCATGGGGATAGAAGAGAAAGATATAAAGACAACCGACTATAACTCTGGACCAAAATATGAGTGGAGAAATAGTGTGTGCCCAAAACCCCTAGATGGAGTTGGCGAGGTATACTGCCCACCAGGTAAGAGTGTTCTTATTGGATATGAGGTTGGTCAGACAATTTCAGTGAAGGTTAGAAAGACCGATGAGGCCGGAACAGCACTGACAAAGGTTGGTGAGCTTGGCGCAACAAATATAAGTAGTCTAAGTTTTGTAGTTGATGATGATGAGGTCGTAAAAGCGGAGGCAAGAGAAAAGGCAATTATAAATGCTAAGGCCAAGGCAAAGGTTCTTTCAAAATCTCTAGATATCAAACTCGTGAGAATTATTAGTTTCAATGATTCAAATGATTATCCAGTGTACTACGGAGCGGATGCAATGGAGGTCAAAGGTATGGGGTCTGTTAGTTCAGCACCAACAGTTGCTCCACGAATTCCAGTAGGAGAGAACAGGGTCGTCTCAAACGTTAGCATTACTTATGAAGTAAAATAAGGGTTTTTAGCTCAATATTGACATTTGGTGATATGGGGAGTATTATTATATTACTCCCCAGGCGGGGTTTTTTAATAAATTAAGGAGCGAAGCGATGTAATTTATTAACCCAGTGAAATGATTTTAAATCTTGGTTATGAATTTTCACTACACATATGTACTTCTATCAACGAAAGATAAGAAATTCTATTGTGGTTATAGTGAAGATTTAAAATCAAGATTTGAGCAACACGATAAAGGAAAAGTTTCTTCAACTAAAGACAGGCGACCGTTAGAACTGATTTATTATGAATCATGTCTAGTCAAACAGGACGCCATGAAAAGGGAGAGATATTTTAAAACATACAAGGGTAAACTTTTCCTTAGAAACAGGCTCAAATCTTATTTCACAGGGTGATGATTTTATCTCGTTTTACTCGTAAAAATCTATCATGAGTCTAATTACTTACATAAAGGATACACAAGGAGAGCTAAAACATGTTAGTTGGCCTACTCGTAATCAAACTATTGCCTTTACTATTGTTGTCGTTTTGATTTCCGTATTCGTCTCTTTCTTTCTTGGATTTTTCGATTATATTTTTAGTCTAATCCTTGGAAAGTTTGTTATATAACCAATATGTCAAAACAACAAATACACAGCACTAGAAACTGGTATGTGGTTCACACATATGCTGGATATGAAAACGCAGTGATGCGTAATCTAAAACAGCGCATTGAATCTCTGGGAATGGAAGATAAGATTTTTAATGTCATTGTTCCAACTGAGAAAAAAATCAAAATCAAGGCGGGAAAGAGGGTTGAGGAAGAGGAAAAAATTTATCCTGGGTATATCCTAGTAGACATGATTGTAACAGAAGATTCCTGGTTCGTTGTTAGAAACACACCGAGAGTTACTGGTTTCGTCGGTTCTGGTATATATCCTGTTCCGATAGACCCAAAGGAGGCGGAGGAGCTATTCAAAAGAATGAATGCTCATACTATAAAGCACAAGATAGACCTTTCTCTTAATGATGCGGTTACTATTGTTGATGGTCCATTCAAGGATTTGGATGGTAAGGTTAATGAGGTGGACGAGGAGAGGGGTAAGGTCAAGGTACTAGTCGCAATGTTTGGACGAGAAACACCGGTAGAACTAGATTTTTTGCAAGTAAAAAAAATCTAGTTCTAGACTTCCAAATCTGGCGAATTCCTCGTTCCCAATTTGAAAATGCTCGTCACCTTACAAAAGTAAGGCTCCTCGAATTTTCAAATTCTCACGTCGGATTTCATCCAGATTATGAAAGTCTTTAAATGCCGGTATGTTTGAAGTTTTATTGAAAGTAGGGTATATTAATGGTCACCCGCGCTTCTCGGGATGTAATCAAAAATTATGGCAAAGAAAATAACAAAAAAACTAAAACTAGTAATTCCAGCAGGAAAAGCAACTCCAGCCCCACCAGTAGGGCCGGCTTTGGGTCAGGCGGGCATAGCTATTGGTGAGTTCGTAAAGCAGTTTAACGACGCTACAGCAAAGATGATTGGGGATGTGGTTCCAGTGGACATCTCGGTTTATGAAGACAGAACCTTCTCTTTTGTTCTTAAAACTCCACCAGCATCAAACCTTATACTAAAGGCTCTTGGTAAGGAAAAGGGTTCTGGCAAAAACGCCGTTTCCAAAGTTGGTTCAATAACAAAGGCTCAACTAAAGGAAATAGCAGAAAAAAAGATGCCAGACCTTAACGCAAACGACATAGAAGCTGCCATGAAAATAGTAGCTGGTAGTGCAAGAAGTATGGGGGTAGAGATAAAATAAAGAATTTAATCAAAATATATATAAAAAATGACAAAAACTAGAATTGTATTCTAGTTTTTTGTTTGTTGTTTTTTGACTTGTTTGTACGTAAAATGTAGGAATGAAAACAAAACACAAGAGGCCTTCTTGGGATGAATATTTTATTGGAATAATGCACGCCGTTAGTTTAAGAGGAACTTGTGATAGGGGCAGAGTTGGAGCCGTTGTTGTGAGAGACAAGAGATTAATTACCACTGGTTATGTTGGTGCTGCATCTGGATGTAAGAGTTGTGACGAAATAGGACATGAAATGGACACGGTTATTCATGAAGATGGTACCCAGTCTCGTCACTGTATTCGTACTGCACATGCTGAGACAAACGCAATTATTCAAGCCGCTAGATTTGGAATTAGTACTGATGGAGCAACATTGTATTGCATGATGGTTCCTTGCTATGCCTGCGCAAAAAATATAATTAATGCTGGTATAAAGAGAGTCGTGGCTGAAAAAGATTATCATGCTGGCGACAGGAGCAAGAAGATTTTTAAAGAAGCTAAAGTCAAGTTTGAATTATTAGACAGTAAAATGGTCGCTTATTCTGATATGAAATAATATGTCTAAGTTAATTATTGGATTAGTCGGCCCGATTGCAAGTGGAAAGGGAACAATAAAGGAATATATTATTGAAAAATATGGTGCCAGTGATTGCAGATTTTCTACTATACTTAGAGATATCTTAAAAAGATTATCTTTGGAAATAAATCGAGACAATCTAATAAATTTATCTACTATATTGCGACTAAACTTTGGTCAAGATCTTTTGGCTAAGGTTATTATGGAGGATGCAAAGAATTTTAATACTAATATTGTGGTTGTTGATGGGGTTAGGAGGATGGAAGACATTCAATATCTAAAGAAACTAGATGGATTTATGTTGTTGGCTGTAGATGCAACCCCCAAAGTTCGTCACGAAAGACTTATAATTCGTAATGAAAATGTTGGAGACCACAAAAAAACGTACGACGAATTTTTGGCAGATCATGATAAGGAAACAGAAATTACTATACCTCCTGTAATGGAAGTAGCAGATTTATTAATAGATAATAGTGGTGTCTTGGAAGAATTGTATTCTAAGATTGATAACATTATTACTAAACACAGCCAAAAACTTTCATGAAAATATTTGTATATGATGAATTTGGTCCGGAAAATATTGCCATGATGCAGGCACTATATTCACGCAGTAGTCAGAGTGTGGTTGAGCATGTGAAGAAAGTAAAAGAAACCGGCTCGGGTAATTTTATGGAAAAGTTTTATGTGGGTTATGGACATGCCAGTATTGCAGACTGCGGTAGCACCACTATTTTCATTGAGGATGTCAGCATGCTTACTACGAAAGCCGTGCAAGATTGGTCACTGTACTCGGGTCAGGAAACAAGTTCACGATATATAGATTTATCAAAAAGAGCATTGGTTGACCCGATTGGCACAAAAGAATCAAAGGCCATCCAGTTGCTATGGATGAAGTTTTATACAGATAGCCAGGAGAAAGTAGAAGCGCATATTCGGAAACAATATCCACAAAAACCTAGGGAGAATGATAATATTTATGCAAAAGCAGTTAAGGCCAGAGCGTTTGATACTCTTCGTGGCTTTTTGCCTGCTGGTGTTACAACTCAATTTAGTTGGCATACAAACTTAAGACAAGCTGCGGACAAACTCGCCCTACTTACACACCATCCATTACCAGAAATCCGTGGTGTTGGCGAAAAAATTCTCTCTGAACTTCAGAAGAAGTATCCAAGTAGTTTCAGTCACAGCTTCACCCCCGCCCAAACGGCCTACAGAGAACTCCTTGGTAAAAAATACACATACTTTTTGGAGAAAAAATACGCTGGAGACTTTGCTTTTAGCACAAACATAAAGCCAGCATCCCTAACGAGCTATAAAGATATTGTTTCCAAGCGTCCACAGAAAACTGGCCTGCCACACTTCTTGGCAGATTTGGGTACAGCAACATTTAATTTCTTGCTTGATTTTGGTTCCTTTAGAGATGTTCAGCGTCATAGAAACGGAGTTTGTAGAATGCCATTGCTTACAACAAAATTTGGATTTAATAAATGGTATCTAGATGAGTTACCGGCTGACTTGCGTAAAGAGGCAAAAACGCTTATCAAAGAACAGGTTTCAAGAATTAGGAAACTTAAAACTACTCCAGAGATATTGCAGTATTATATTGCTATGGGCTTTAATGTTTCGTGCAAGACAACCTATGCTCTACCAGCCACAGTATATACTCTAGAGCTTCGCTCTGGCAGAATGGTTCATCCGACTCTCCGCAGAGTAGCACACAAAATGGCAAAAGCCTTAAAGAAAAAATTACCAGCCCTTGCTCTTCACACAGACGATTCCCTTAGTGATTGGGATGTCCGTCGTGGGGAACAGGATATTAAAGAAAAAAAATAACATGAAGCAAGGAAAACTAATAGTTATAGATGGTATTGATGGTTCAGGTAAGGCTACCCAAGTGAGACTTCTTGAGAAAAAATTGAACGAAGAGAAAATAAAGGTCAAAACCATAGATTTTCCTCGTTATTACGATAACTTCTTCGGAAAACTTATTGGTGAGTATCTTTCTGGTCAGTATGGTGATTTTATCCAAACGGACCCTCGTGTGGCCTCTGTCTTGTATGCAGCCGATCGCTTTGAATCTAGCAAACAAATACAGAAGTGGCTCCACGATGGATATATGGTTATTGCAGACAGGTATGCTAGCGCAAACCAGATTCACCAGGGCGGAAAGATAGATAATGCGAAAGAGAGAAAAGAGTTTATCGGTTGGCTTGATAAAATGGAGCATGAGGTTTTCAAGATTCCGAGACCAGACCTAGTTATTTATTTGGATGTTCCTTTTGAAGTTAGTAAAGAGTGGCTTAAGAAGAAGGTGGCCCAGAGGAAGAAGAAATATCTAAAAGGTAAAAGAGATGTTGCGGAAGACAACTTACTGCATCTTAAGAATTCGAGAAATAGTGCTCTAAAACTTCACAAAGAAAACAAAAATTGGGAGAAGATTGAGTGTTGTAAGAAGACGGTCTGCATGTCCCCAGAAGAGGTCCATGAACATGTATACAATATAATAAAGAAGAAATTTAAAATATAAACTATGAAAATATATTTTGCAGCATCAATTAGGGGTGGGAGAGAAAACCAGGAAACTCACGCCTTGGTTGTTAGTGAATTACAAAAACATGGGACTGTTTTAACAGAGCATATTGCTGACAAAAACTTAACTAGCCAAGGGGAAGTTGGATATACCGAGAAGTATATTTTTGAAAGAGATACGGCTTGGATTAGAGAGTGCGATACACTTGTGGCTGAAGTGACCACGGCTAGTTTGGGGGTTGGATATGAAATAGGATATGCGGAATCACTTAAAAAACCAATCTTGTGTTTATATCGACAAACAGAGGGTAAGTTGCTGTCTGGTATGATACTTGGCGACCCATTGATTGAAACACAAATATACAGAGCTTCAGCAGAACTTCCAGATATTTTAGACAATTATTTTGCAAAATTAGTACCAACAAAAAATTAATAATGTTCCATGAAAGATAAACAAATTGAAAAATTGATTGTCGCAGAGAGGAAGAGGCAGAAAAGCGTAATAAATCTCATTGCCTCTGAGAACTATGTTTCGGACGATGTTCTGAAGGCTCTTGGTTCGGAACTTACGAACAAATATGCCGAAGGATATTCTAAACTTCGTTATTATGGTGGAAATGAGATTTCTGACAAAATAGAAAATCTGTGCAAAGAAAGAGCTCTAAAACTCTTTGGCCTTTCAGAAAAGAAATGGCATGTAAATGTTCAGCCACTTTCTGGTTCACCTGCAAATGTTTCTGTTTATCTCGCTTTGGTTCCTGTTGGTGCCAAGATAATGGGGATGAATCTGCAGGATGGGGGACATCTGACACATGGTCACAAGGTTTCTATAACTGGAAAAGTTTGGCAACAGATTCCTTTTGGTGTGGACGGCAAAACTGAGACAATCGATTTCAAAGAAATAAAAAAAATTGCCGAGAAGGAAAAACCACAAATCATTGTGGCTGGTTTTACTGCATATCCAAGACTGGTGGATTTTAAAAAATTTAGAGAAGTCGCAGATAGTGTTGGAGCATATTTTATGGTGGACATGTCACATCTTGCGGGACTTGTTGCTGGGCGCGCGTATCCATCGCCTTTTAAATATGCAGATGTGGTCACCACGACCACCCACAAGACTTTGCGTGGCCCGCGTTCGGCTATGATTTTTTCTAAAACAGATGATAGAGAAATTTACAAAAAAATAGACAAGGCTATTTTCCCGGGGTTACAAGGTGGTCCACACCTAAACCAAATTGCTGGAGTGGCCGTTGCCTTGAAAGAAGCAGACACACCAGCATTTAGAAAATATGCGGAGCAAGTTATAAGGAATGCAAAAGTTTTGTCTAATGAATTACAAAAGCTCGGGTGGAGAATTGTTTCAGGCGGTACAGACAGTCACTTAATACTTGTAGATACATGGATGAATGGTGTGGGAATTTCTGGAAAAGAGGCCAGTGATAGATTAGAGAAAAATGGCATTATCGTAAACAAAAATACTATTCCTGGAGAAACTAGGTCTCCCATGGATCCATCTGGTATAAGACTTGGGACAGCCGGAGAAACTACGAGAGGTAAGAAAGAGAAAGACTTTGTTTTGATAGCTAAAAAAATCGATAAGATATTGAGAAGCAAGAAATAGCTCAGACTTTATAAACTCTCTTGGCAATGCTATTATTGGCACATGGTTATTAAGGTAAAAAAACTCTATCCGGACGCTGTTCTGCCGTCTTTTGCTCATCCAGGTGATGCGGGTATGGATTTGTATGCCCAGAGTACGGTTACTATAAAAGCGGGAGGTATAGAGAAGATTGGCACAGGCATTTCTGTTGAACTACCAGAGGGTTTTGTTGGGTTGGTTTGGGACAAAAGTGGTCTTTCTTCAAACTACGGTCTAAAAACCTTGGGTGGGGTTATGGACGCCGGATATCGTGGAGAATATATTATTAGTCTTATAAACCTTGGTAAAGAGGACTATGTTTTAGAAAAAGGTCACAAAGTAGCCCAGCTTCTCGTGCAGGAGATAGAACACCCAGAGATTATGGAGGTTGAGGCCCTTGTGGATTCATCAAGAGGAGTCGGAGCCTTTGGTAGTACGGGAAAATAAAATCATGAATACTAAACAAGAAATAGTTGAAAAAATAAAAAAGATTCTTCTGGGGCTTGGAGTAAAGAAACCACAGGTCCAGCTTGATATTCCTGCCCATGTAAAAATGGGGGACTATTCCTCTAGTGTTGCTATGGTATGTGCTAAGGAGCTTAATAAAAAACCAATAGAGCTGGCGGAGGAAATAAAAAGCAAGTTAGTTTCAAATAATACTCTTGGGTTATTGAAAATAGAAGTAGTGAATCCTGGATTTATTAATTTCTTTTTTGATAAAAATTATTTTGGTGATGTGGTAAAAGAGGTTATTTTAGAAAAAGAAGGTTATGGAAAGAGTGACTCGTTAGGTGCAAAAAAAATAATGGTTGAATTTACTGACCCTAACCCATTTAAAGAATTTCATATAGGGCATCTTATGTCCAATACGATTGGTGAATCTATATCAAGAATTATTATCGCGAGGGGAGCGGAAGTAAAAAGAGCTTGTTATCAGGGTGATGTTGGACTCCATGTGGCCAAAGCGATTTGGGATTTATTAAAAAAAGAAATATATATAGTAAGAGATGTTAGGCAGTCTGCTTCTGCATATGTAGCTGGGTCTGAACTATATGAATCAAGTTCTATAATCAAGGGAGAGGTAGATGAAGTAAACAAAAAAATATACAGTAGAACAGATGAAATAATAAATAAACTATATGACCAGGGAAAAAAAGTATCTTTAGACTATTTTGAAACAATTTATAAAAAACTTGGCACAAAATTTGACTACTATTTTTTTGAGAGTGAGGTGGGGGTTTTTGGCCAGGAGACGGTAGAAAAAAATTTACCTAATATATTTGAGGGGAGCGAGGGGGCGGTCGTTTTTAAGGGTGAGAAATATGACCCAACTCTTCACACTAGAGTTTTTATAAATAAGGATGGGTTGCCAACCTACGAAGCCAAAGAACTTGGTCTAGCAAAAATAAAATATGATAGATATCCATATGATGAGTCTGTGGTTATTACTGGTAACGAGATAAACGAATACTTTAGGGTTTTACTAAAGGCAATGTCACTTATCTTTCCTGATTTAGCAAAAAAAACCAAGCATCTTTCTCATGGTATGTTAAGGTTACCAACAGGTAAAATGTCGTCTCGCACTGGTAAGGTTATTACAGCCGAATCTCTCATTTTAGAGGTACAAGAAAAGATATTAGAAAAAATGAAGGATAGAGAGATTTCAGACGACAAGAAAAAAGAAATATCAGAAATCATTGCAATTGGAGCATTGAAATATTCGATATTAAAACAAACAACAGGAAAAGATATTATTTTTGATTTTGATAAATCACTTTCTTTTGAGGGTGACTCTGGTCCATATTTGCAGTATGCAACGGTTAGGGCGAATAGTATTCTAAAAAAAGTTGAAAATATAAAGTTGAAAGTTGAAAGTGAAATACCAGAAAACTGGACGACGACAAACCTAGAGAGATTGCTTGAGAGATTTCCGTCAGTGGTGGAGAGAGCGGGGACAGAGTATGCACCAAGCCATGTTGCTACCTATCTTATTGAATTAGCGGGGGAGTTCAACTCTTTTTACGCTTCGCATAAAATCATAGATGAGACTGACCCAACCTCCCCATATAGACTCGCCCTAACCCAGGCTTTTGTTCATGTAATGACTTCGGGACTAAACCTCCTTGGAATTAAAGTTCCAAGCCAGATGTAGTTATTTACAAAGAGCAATATTTTGTTATGATTCGTGTATAGGCAAGTAAGGAGACCAATCACCTCCGAGGCTTTGGGAAGAGGCTTTTGAGCTGTAGAACCCAACGGGTGGCCCGTCATAGCCGTAAAGAGAAGTAAGCAAGGTGGTACCACGGCTATCAGTTTTAGAAGCTCGTCCTTGCATAGCAAGTGTTTGCTGTGTAGGGACGGGTTTTTTATTACAAAAAATATGGAAAATGAAAAAATAGAAAAAAGCGAGATTGCTCTAAAGGAAGAGAAGATATTGGAATTTTGGGATAAAAACAAAATTTTCAAAAAAAGTGTTGAAAAGGATGCTCCTGGTGGAAACTTCACCTTTTTTGACGGACCCCCTTTTGCAACTGGTCTTCCGCATTACGGGCATATTTTACCTGGAACAATAAAGGATGTAATTCCTAGGTATCAAACCATGCTAGGGAAGCGGGTTGATAGAAGGTGGGGTTGGGATTGTCATGGACTTCCAGTGGAAAATATTATTGAGAAAGAACTATCCCTAGGGAGCAGACAAGACATTGAAACTTATGGAATAGAAAAGTTTAACAAATATGCTAGAGACATTGTTTTTCGATATGCAGATGAATGGAAGAAAATAATTCCTCGTAGTGGCAGATGGGTTGATATGGAAGACGATTATAGAACCATGGATTCTAGTTATACAGAATCTGTTTGGTGGTCTTTCAAAACTCTTTATGATAAGGGGCTAGTCTACCAAGGTTTTAAATCAATGTTACTTTGTCCGAGATGTGAGACAACACTTTCAAATTTTGAGGTAAACCAAGGGTATAAAGATATTACGGATATTTCTGTCACTGCTGAGTTTGAGCTTGTAGGTATACCAAAAACTTATTTACTTGCTTGGACAACGACACCATGGACTCTCCCAGGGAATGCTGGACTTGCAATAAATCCAAATATGGAATATGTAGCTGTTACTGGTACAGAACCAGGAAACACATACATTTTGGCCAAATCAAGGTTGGAGGCGGTGTTTGGAAAAGATTATAAAATTGTTAGGTTAGTTGACCCCAAAGAGCTTTTCGGTAAAAAATACAAACCACTCTTTAATTATTATGATAACGAAAAAACAGAGAATAGAGAGAATGG
Organism: Candidatus Zambryskibacteria bacterium RIFOXYD1_FULL_40_13; assembly: GCA_001824295.1. GTDB lineage: Bacteria > Patescibacteriota > Minisyncoccia > Phycocordibacterales > DATDWN01 > C7867-006. The sequence goes on from MHWY01000004.1 coordinate 12,295, forward strand.
TTGGAAGATTTATGCGGGAGACTTTGTAACATCTGAAGATGGTACGGGTATTGTTCATATAGCACCGGCTTTTGGGGAAGATGATATGAATTTGGGAAAGGAGAACAACCTTCCTTTTCTTCAGCATGTAAATAAAGACGGAACATTCAAAAGTGAAGTGGTTGATTTTGCCAGGCAGAAGGTTAAGCCTGCAGAAGACCACCAGAAGACAGATGTGGAAATAATCAAATACCTGGCTAAACAAGGAACTTTGTTTTCAAAGGAAAAAATAGTCCATTCTTACCCACATTGTTGGAGATGTCATACACCACTTCTAAACTACGCTACTACATCTTGGTTTATAAAAGTCACCGCCTTCAAAGATCGTGTGGTGGAATTAAATAAAACAATAGTCTGGACACCCGAGGACATAAGAGACGGCAGGTTTGGTAAATGGCTAGAGGGTGCAAGGGATTGGGCTATATCTCGTTCACGATATTGGGGTGCGCCACTTCCTGTCTGGGAGAGGGAAGATGGTGGTAGGGTCGTTGTGGGGTCACTTAGTGATTTGAAGGACCGCGTGGGGCGTCGCAACAAGTATTACCTAATGCGTCATGGGGGTTCGGAGGGCAATGTAAAGGGTGTAATAAGTTGCAGGGTGGATGGCCACGACCCGTTAACTGAAGACGGCAAAAAACAAGCAAAAGATTCTGCCCGTGGTTTAGTTGGCGAGAAAATTGACCTTATTATTTCCTCACCGTTTGAGAGAACTCGCGAAACTGCAGAAATTGTTGCAGAAGAAGTTGGTATAGATAAAAGCAGTGTCGTGTTTAACGAATCCCTTGGAGAGATTTATTGTGGCGAGTTTGATGGAAAGCATTGGAACGATTTTGATTTTACAAATAAACACGAGGGAGCAGAAACAATGCAGGATATACAGCACAGAGTAATGAAAGCGATGTATGAGATTGACAGTAAATACGAAGGTAAGAATATACTAATTGTCAGTCATGGTGGGCCACTATCAGTAGCTGAACTGGGTTCGAGAGGTTTGAGTTACAAGGACATAAACAAATATTATTTTGGTAATCTGTTTAAAAATGCTGAAGTAAGAAAATCTGATTTTGTTGCCCTTCCTCACAACGAAACTTACGAGATAGATTTACATCGGCCATATATAGATGATGTGGTTTTGCATGACAAAGATGGCTCAGCTTTAAGACGCGTTCCAGAGGTTTTTGATTGTTGGTATGAATCTGGCTCAATGTCGTTTGCGGAGCACCACTATCCGTTTGAAAACAAGGATGAGTTTGAAAAAAAGAATGGTTCCATTTTCCCTGCAGATTTTATAGCGGAGGGATTGGATCAAACCCGTGGTTGGTTTTATACACTTCTTGTCTTGTCGGTGGGACTGTTTGATAAGGTGCCATATAAACGCGTGGTGGTAAATGGGCTGGTTCTGGCAGAAGATGGTCGCAAGATGAGCAAGAGCCTCAATAATTATCCTGACCCAATGGATATTGTGAATAAATATGGCGCTGATGCCCTAAGGTATTATCTAATCTCTTCTCCACTTGTTAAGGCGGAAGATTTCAATTTTTCTGAAAAGGGTGTTGACGAGGTGTATAAAAAACTTATTCAAAAAATATATAATGTTTTGTCTTTCTACGAGATGTACCTGCCCGCCCTCACGAGTCGGGGGCAGGCGGGTCCAGTCGAAAAAATAGGGGAGCCAAAGGAAACTATTCTTGATACATGGATAACGGCTCGTTTAAATGAGCTTCTAGAGACCGTTACTGTTTCTTTGGACAAGTATGAACTTGATAGAGCATCTAGACCAATATTAGATTTTGTGGACGACCTTTCAACCTGGTATCTCAGGCGTTCAAGAGACAGATTTAAATCTGAAGACGAAAGTGTTAGATTTTCCGCCTCGTTTTACACGGCTCTTGTTTTGAGAAAACTTGCGACTGTTCTAGCTCCGTTTGTACCGTTTATTGCTGAAGAAGTTTATGGGCGTGTTGGTGGAGAGAAAGAGAGTGTTCACCTAGAGAATTGGCCAAAGAGCGAAGGCTTTGATTCAAAAATAATTGAAGATATGAAGAAGGTCCGTGAGGTTGTTACTTCCGCTCTTGAATTGCGTCAGAAGGCTGGACATAAAGTGCGTCAACCTCTCGCATCTCTCTCTATCCATGATTCGTTCTCTCAAGAATTACTTGAAATAATTGGAGACGAGGTGAATGTAAAAAAAGTTTCAGTTTCAGATGATTTGGAAATGAAGCTGGACATAACCCTAACAGATGAGCTAAAGGATGAGGGCTTTGTACGAGATATTATTCGTAGTATTCAGGATGCTCGTAAAAGTGAGGGGCTGAGCCCAAGTGAAAAAATACATCTAGTTATAAATACAAACAAGAAATCAGTCGTGGATTCATATTCAGGCATGATTAAGGCACCCACACAGATTGTTGATATTTCGTACTCTGATGTGAAACAGAATTATCTTGTTCCTGTAGATGGTGGCGGTGAGACAACCTTCTCCATCATTAAATAATGGGATATCACATTTATACAACCGATGGAATTATCCTCAAACGCACACCTTTTGGTGAAGCAAATATTTTGTTGCATATTTTGACCTCTGACTTGGGGTTAATTGTGGCTGGGGCAAGGTCTGTAAGATTGTCTTCTTCAAAACTTCGTTCTGCCTTACAAGAATATTCTCTTGTCTCTGTTTCCTCTGTAAAGGGGAAAAATGGTTGGAAGATTACAAATGTTGTAGAAAAAGGCAATTATTTTTTTGATTGCCCTATTTATTCGAGAAAGGTCTTGTCTCAAGTTTCTTCTGTCTTAGTAAAAATGATTCCAGGTGAGTCTCCACACAAGGAAGTCTTTGAAATTACCAGAAGCGGTTTTGAGTTTCTGAAATCAATAGCAAAAGAAGACCTCCCGGGTTTTGAAATGCTAATTATTTTGCGAATATTGCACGAGCTTGGCTATGTTGAAAAAAAACAGGATATTAGTGTTTTTCTAACAGAAACAAGTGAGTGGAACATGGGTGTTGTTGGTAGTGTGTTGGAGAGTAAAAAAAATATAGTTTCACTTATAAACAAGGCTTTTACAGAGAGTCATTTGTAGTCGGTTATTCTGAAGTTTGATATAATGTAAAGTATATGGAATTTGAGAAAAGTAGTATAGAGCGTTTAAAAAGGACTTTGTATTCCAGGAATGAAAATGTGGTTCCAAAAGAGAAACGAACCCCTGTTCCAGAACGAAAGATTGATATTTCTACCGATTGGGGGACTACTCCGTCGTTTGATATTCCAAAAGAGAACATGACCAAACACAATAACTCCTTTTTCAATAAGTTTTTTATTGGGTCAATGATTTTCTTTGTGGTGGCTCTTGCTGTAGCGGTTTTTATATTCTTTGGCGGGTTAAACATGATATCTTCCAACAATCTGGATATCAAGATAGTGGCTCCAGGCTCTGTCTCTTCTGGAGAAGAGCTAGTCGTGGGATTATCAATACTCAACAGCAATCGCACAGATTTGGAAGAAACCACTTTGTTTATTACTTATCCTGACGCCTCCCTGTCTGTTGGAGAAGAAGAACCTCTTACTCGAGAGAAGGTTGATCTTGGTGTTATTCCGAGTGGCGGTAGTAAAGACCACATTGTTCGTTTGACCATGTCTGGTGAAAAGGATGCAATAAAATCTTTTAATTTCAGAATAGAGTATAGAGTCAAGGGTTCAAATGCCACTTTTTCAAAGGAGAAAAAATATGATGTTATAATCAGTTCGTCTCCGATTATCCTAAACGTCTCTTATCCTAAGGAGATAAATTCTGGCCAGACTGTCGCCATGGTTGTTGATATTGTTTCCAACTCAAGTGTGGTGATGAAGAATACTTTGGTTAAGGTTGAGTATCCATATGGTTTTACATTTAAAGATTCAAGCACTAAACCAATCCGAGACAATACAATCTGGAATATTGGAGATTTGAAAGACGGTGACAAAAAGAGTTTGACCATAACTGGCACACTCATTGGACAAAATTTGGAAGACAGGTCATTTAAGGTGTCTGTGGGAACACAAAAATCAAGCATAGATGAAGATTTTGATATCGCTCTGGCTAGTAATATTGTGACAGTTGGAATAAGGAAATCATTTTTTGACTTAACTGTTACTTCAGAATCGGTTTCGGTAATCGGTCGTTCAATACCAGTGACCATTAAATGGGAAAATATTTTGCCCGATAAAATTTTGAATACAAATATCACCGCAGTGCTCTCTGGAAATATTCTTGATAGAAACAGTGTTAGGGTTAATAATGGCGGTTTCTATAGATCAGTAGATGACACAATCGTCTGGGACAAAAATAGTACAGAAAATCTTGCAAGTATTTCTCCCGGAGATTATAACAGCGTATCGTTTTCTTTATCATCTCTTTTTGATATTAACCGTGTCAGGTCAATAAAAAATCCAAATATTGTTATAAACATAAAATCTACTGGGGACCGCACTGGTACTGAATCTGGTGTTATATCTTCTGAAGAGGAGATAGTTATCAAGTTTCCATCTGCTGTAGCATTTACTGCAAAGTCATATAGAAGCATTGGGCCCTTTGGTAACAGTGGTCCTATTCCTCCAAAAGCAGATAAGGAATCAACATATACAATAACCTGGGTGCTAACAAATGCTAATAACGACCTTAAAGACACACTGGTGACAGCGGTTTTGCCTGCAGGAGTTGAGTGGAAAAAGGAGGTCTCTCCATCAAGTGAGAGGTTCACCTGGAGTGAGGAGACAAGAGTTTTAACATGGAATGTTGGTAATATTGCATCAGGTGCTGGTTTTACAAACTCTCCAAAAGAAATTTCGTTTAAGGTTGGTGTTACACCAAGTGTCAGTCAGATTGGTTCTGTCTTGGATCTCCTTACAAGAATCAACATGACAGCAACTGATACATACACAAATACCCAACTAACCGCAGGAGCGTTGTCGGTTACGACTCAATTCTCTGATCCAACATATAAAAGCACTGATGGTTTTGTTGTACAGTAGGATTAATCTAGAGCTTTCAAATACTGATAAAATCGGTTAATATAGGGTATTATGGCAGAGAACAAAAATGACCTAATGGAGAAAATTGTTTCGTTGTGCAAGCGACGCGGTTTTGTTTACCCAAGTTCCGAAATTTATGGAGGTTTTGCTGGTGTGTATGATTTTGGTCCTATGGGAGTTGAGCTTGAAAATAATCTCAAGGCCCATTGGTGGAAATGGATGGTTCACAAAAGACAAGACATTGTTGGATTAGACTCGGGTATATTTATGAACCCTCAAATTTGGGAAGCTTCTGGTCACACCAAAGGTTTCTCTGATCCCATGGCTGAATGTAAGGAATGTCACACAAGAATAAGGGCGGATAAAGCTTTGGATGAGATTGGTGTTGTTGCTGACGAAAAGATGTCAGAAGAAGAAATCAACAAACTTTTTGACGACAATAAGAAAAAAATTAAGTGCTCAAATTGTGGTAAGCAAAATTTTACAAAAGTAAGAAAATTTAATTTGTTAGTAAAGTCTAACCTAGGTGATTTTACAGATTCATATTCTACTCCAGCCTACTTAAGAGGGGAAACCTGTCAGGGGATTTATGTAAATTTTAAAAATGTTTTAGACTCACAACACATGAAATTGCCTTTTGGTATTGCACAAATTGGTAAGGCATTTAGAAATGAGATATCACCAAGGCAGTTTCTTTTTAGGTTGAGAGAATTCGAACAGATGGAGATGCAGTATTTTACCAGGCCAGAAGACGATATGGACGAATATGAGAAATTAAAGGATTATAGATGGAAGGCAATTTTGAGTTTAGGAATAAAAGAGGAAAACATAAGGTGGAAAAAACATGAAAATCTAGTTTTTTATGCCAAGGAGGCTTACGACATAGAATATAATTTTCCTTGGGGTTTTGATGAAATGGAGGGTGTTCATGCGCGTGGTAACTATGACCTAACACAACATTCGGCCGGATCAGGAAAGGAGCTAGTTTATCAAGATGGTGAAACTAATGATAGGTTCGTTCCACACATTATTGAGTCATCAGGTGGAGTTAGTAGGTTATTTCTTGCTGTTTTGTGTGATGCATACAATGAGGACGAGATGGATGGTGAAAAAAGAGTGTATTTAAAACTAAAGCCAAGCATTGCTCCAGTAAAAGTGGCAGTATTTCCGCTACTAAAAAATAAACCAGAACTAGTTAAAAAAGCCAAAGAAATATTTGATATTTTAAATAACGAGATTCAGCCGATTATTTTTGATGACAATGGAAATATTGGTAAGAGATATCGTCGTCAGGATGAAATAGGCACACCGTTTTGTGTTACGGTTGATTTTGAGACAATAGAAAAACCCGTCTCGACTCGCGGAGACGAGTCGACACGAGGCGGAGATGCTAGTGTAACTGTTCGTGATCGTGACACAGGGAAGCAAGAAAGAATGTCTGTTTCTGACTTAGTTGCATATATAAAGTCTAAAATATAGTTTTTTACAAACTCGAGTCCGAGTGCTATTATTGGCCTATGGAACTAAAAGAACAAACTCTTAGTATAAGTGCGAGTACTTTTGTCAAAGCTGTACTTGTGGTGTTATTTTTTGTGCTACTTTTTGTCTTGAAGGACTTAGTTTTGGTGTTGCTCATGTCTATAGTTGTGGCTTCGGCAATTGAGCCTGGCACACAGTGGTTTGTTAGACATAAAGTTCCTCGCCTTTTTGCTGTGATACTTATATATGTAGCAATTTTCATATGTTTTGCTGGTATAATATTTTTCTTGTTTTTACCACTATTGTCAGAGTCAAGTGATTTTTTGAAAAATTTTCCAACATACTTTAATACAACCAGTATAACTGATAGTTTGAACAATAATGAATTTTTTGCTTCTGGTTCGATATCAAGTTTTACAAACAGTATTAATCTTGATGACGTTGTTTCTCAGTTAAATCACATTACAAGCAGTGTTACCTCAAACACTTTTGGAACCGTAGCTTCATTTTTTGGGGGCTTCTTATCTTTTCTTCTAATGGTTGTTTTGTCTTTTTATTTAGCGGTTGAGGAAGATGGTGTTGGCAAGTTTCTGAAGGCAATTACTACAATCAAACACGAGAAATACGTTGTTTCTCTGTGGAAGAGATCCCAAAGGAAAATTGGGCTATGGATGCAGGGCCAGCTCGTTTTGGCTGTTGTTGTTGGAATGCTTGTTTATCTAGGTCTTCTAATTACTGGTGTCCCAAACGCTCTACTGTTGGCTTTTTTGGCGGGAGCCTTTGAAATAATCCCATTATTTGGCCCAATCATGGCTTCAATACCTGCCATTGCAATAGGTTTTGTTGCTGGTGGAGTACCTCTCGCTGGGGTAGTGGCTGGGCTCTATATTATTATTCAGCAATTTGAAAACCAACTTATATATCCGCTTGTGGTTAAGAAAGTTGTGGGGGTTTCGCCAATAGTTTCTATTTTGGCACTTGCTATTGGTTGGCAACTTGCTGGTTTGACAGGGCTTATACTGTCTGTACCTGTGGCCGCGGTTATCATTGAACTTTTTGATGATTTTGAGAAAGACAAAATTGAAAAGTATGAGATGATGAATTCAAACAAGTAACCTAATTTCTAATTACTCTAATTAACCTAAATAATAACCAAAAAACAGGATGGCTTGATTATTGGAGTTTGATTATTGTTTAGAAATTAGAATAATTAGGTCAATTAGAAATTATTAATTATGAAACCTTTCTACATCACAACTACATTACCTTATGTAAATTCTGATCCTCATATTGGATTTGCTATGGAGATTATTCGTGCAGATATTGTTGCCAGAGCAAAGCGTCTCCAGGGGTTTGAAGTTTTTTTTAACACTGGTACAGATGAACACGGTCAGAAACTTTGGGGAGATGCACAAAAAGAGGGAATTCCCGTTGGGGATTATGTTGATGAGTACGCAGAAAAATTTCGTGGCTTAATAGATTTGCTTCAGATTTCTCCTGATGTGCATTTTATCCGAACCACAGATGAGCATCACCAAAAGTCTGCACAGGAATTTTGGAAACTGTGTGACAAGAATGGTTATATTTATAAAAAATCTTACCAAATAAAGTATTGTGTTGGCTGCGAGCTTGAAAAAACAGATTCAGAATTAGTGGATGGAAAGTGCGCGATACATCCAAATCGGGAAATTGAGTTTATAAATGAGGAAAACTATTTTTTCAAATTCTCAGCATTTCAAGAAAAACTATTGAAGTTGTATGAAGACAACCCAAATTTTGTTACTCCTGATTTTCGACAAAATGAGATTAAGATGTTTGTGGAAAGAGGGTTGGAAGATTTTTCCATTTCTCGTTTGAAGTCTAAGATGCCTTGGGGAATATCTGTGCCAGGGGATTCAGAGCAGGTGATGTACGTTTGGTTTGATGCCTTAGTAAACTATATTTCAACCTTGGGTTGGCCGGAGAACAAAGAAAATTTTGAAGAGTTTTGGATAAACGGAACACCAACACAGTATTGTGGAAAAGATAATCTAAGAATGCAGTCGGCAATGTGGCAAGCGATGCTCTTGTCAGTTGGACTATCTTCGTCTCATAGGATTGTTATTAATGGTTTTTTTACGGGAGAAGGTGGGGTAAAGATGAGTAAAAGTATAGGCAATGTGGTTAATCCTTACGATGTTGTAGAAAAATATGGTGCAGAAGCTCTTAGGTATTATGTATGCGGGGAAGTTTCAATGTTTGAAGACAGCCCAGCCTCAATGGAGCTTATTCACCAATCATATAATGCAAAACTTGCTAACGGCTTAGGGAATTTGGTATCAAGAATAATGAAGATGTCTCAGGATAATCTGGATGCCCCAGTAAAAATTGAGGACTTTGAAGATATGAAAGATTATTTTGATTTACTGAATAATTTTGAAATAGGTAAGGCGGTTCAGATGATATGGAAAGAAATTGGAGAAATGGACCTGTACATTCAAGATAACCAACCATTTAAGGTGGTAAAAACAGACAAAGAGGCGGGTCAAAGAATGATATCTGATTTGGTGGTGAGGCTTTATTCTGTTGCAAGAAAACTGAATCCAATTTTGCCAGAAACATCAGAGAAAATTAAAGAACTTATTAAAACAAACAAAACTCCAGAGGTACCATTGTTTCTGCGGAAGGACTAGTTTTTTGCTTTATAAACTTTTAGCTTAACTTTATAACTCATTCATGTTTGAATATTTTGACATACACTCCCATATTGATTTTCCAGATTTTGATCTGGATAGGGAAGAGGAGATAGTGAGGATTAAAGAAAAGAAAATCGGCACCACCACAGTTGGAGTGGGGTTTGACTCTTGTCAAAGAGCAATAGCTTTAGCAGAAAAGCACGACAATCTATTTGCTTGTGTTGGTGAACACCCCGGAGACTTTGACCTAAACTCAGTTTTTGACGAGCGACTTTTAGAGTTGGCAAAGAATCCGAAAGTTGTATCTATTGGTGAGACTGGTTTGGATTATTATCGTCTGAAGTCAAAAGATGAAAACCTAAAGAAAGTTCAGAAAAAAATATTTGAGTCCCAAATCGACCTTTCTCTGTCTGTCAGTAAGCCATTGATGCTACATGTCCGTGGAAGCAAAGGCAGTCAAGATGCATATTACGACGCATTGGAAATATTGGAGCACTACCACTCAACTTCTGGAGATAAGCTCAAGGGCAATGCGCACTTTTTTGCTGGTGATATGGATGTTTTGAAAAGATTTATAGCTATTGGCTTTACTGTGTCATTTACTGGTGTTATTACTTTTACTAATGATTATGATGAGCTCATTAAATACACTCCACTAGACATGATTATGTCTGAAACTGATGCGCCCTTTGTCGCCCCTGTTCCACATAGGGGTGGGCGAAACTCGCCACTCTATGTTATTGAGGTGGTAAAAAAGATTGCTGAAATAAGAAATGAACCCTTTGATGTGGTTAAAACGGCTTTACTTAACAACGTTTTAAGGCATTTTCCTCAAATTAGTGCTATTGCGTCTTCCAGCTCTTTGTGATAGTGTGTGGTTCATGGAAACAGAAAAAACACTGGAAAAAGGGGATAATTTGACCATATATGAGGTCTCATATTTACTCCTTCCATCCCTTGCTTTAGAGCAAGTTCCTGCTAAAGTAACGGCCTTGAAAAAGACGTTAACTTCAGTAGGTGGCCAAGTGATATCTGATGAGAATCCGATACTCATCGACCTCGCTTATCCAATGACTAAGGTTGTAGGAACTATACGCCACAAGTGCACAATGGGGTACTTTGGTTGGGTAAAGTTTGAGACAACAAAGGAAGGGATAGAAGCAATAAAGAAAAGCCTAGATATGGACAATGAAATCCTTCGTTATCTTATTATTAAAACTGTGCGTGAGAACACTCTTTTGAGTGGCAAGATGAAGCTTAAGTCTGAGGATGATTCCAAAAGACAAACAGATGGATACGAAAGTGAAACTGTGGAGGTGCCTGTGGTAGAAAAGGAGGCAACACCAGAGGAGATTGATAAGAGTATAGATGATTTAGTGATTGCATAGTTCTACTTTGTAGACTTTAAGGACTTTATAAACTTTTAACTAACTATCATGTACTTAAACAAAGCAATTATTATCGGCAACTTAACTCGAGATCCAGAGGTCAAGGCCATTCCTTCTGGAATAAAGGTTGCGAGTTTTGGTGTGGCCACAAACAGAGTTTGGAAGGATAAGAATGGTGTTAAACAAGAGAACGTAGATTTTCACAATGTTGTTGTCTTTGGAAGACAAGCCGAAATATGCGGACAATATTTGAAAAAAGGAGGCTCTGTTTTGGTTGAAGGGAGGATGCAAACACGAAGCTGGGATGACGCTGCTGGTGTGAAAAAATACCGCACAGAGGTTATTGCAGATCGTATACAGTTTGGTCCAAAGAGAGATGTTCCTGCAGGTGGCTACACTGCTCCTGCTCCGACAGAAGATGAACACAAAAAAGCCTTGGATACTATTGAATATCCAGAAGAAGAGATTAACCCCGAGGACATACCCTTTTAATTATAAAATATAAAATGAATACAAATATTAAAAAGTGTTACTTTACTGAGAACAATATAAAATATATTGATTTCAAGGATGTGGAGCTTTTGAGAAAGTTTCTTAATCCTCATGCTCGCATCATTTCTCGAAAGAGAACTGGAGTGACCGCGAAACATCAGCGTAACCTTGCTATGGCAATAAAAAGATCTCGTTTTATGGGACTCTTACCGTTTGTAAGTAGATAAGTAAAAATCTTTTTTTCACCAAAACTCTTTTGGAGACACAAAACCGGCCAGCGCCGGTTTTGTTCTAGTCCTCATCCTCTATCCGTCAAGAGTCCCTCACTTTATTCGGGGTCGTTGACGGAACCATGCTAGAGGATTGCGGGTGCTCCAAAAGAGTTTTGGTTCAATGAGATTTTTGAATTCAAACTTCGTCGAGTTGTGTTTTGAAGGGAGACTAGTGAGCGCGACGGCGTGAACTCAAGGAAAATTTCAACAGAAATTTATCCGTGTCTCCCTGAGAAATACAACGAGAAAGAAGTTGTGTGCTCTGGTATTAGAAATTTGCTCCACCAACTCGCTCCGAGTATTCTCCAGTCTCACTGTTTACTCTGACTATTTCTCCTTCCTTTATAAACATCGGTACGTTTATTTCTGCACCAGTTTCAAGTTTTACAACCTTTGTTCCACCTTGGGCTGTATTTCCTTTCACAGCTGGGTGAGCTTCTATTACCTTCAAGTCGATTTTTGTGGGTATCTCCATTCCTATAACCTTGTCATCAAATGACAGGGATTTTACAACAGAGTCCTTTTTTATAAATTTGCTTTGTATTCCTATAAAGGACTCATCTATCTTGAATCGGTCACTTGGGTCCTTTGGGTCACAGAACCAGAACTCTCCTTTAGTACTGTACAAATATTTTACTTCCTTTGATTCTATTTCTGCTTCCTCAACCTTTTCTGACACGTGGAAGGAACGCTCTGTAACTTTGCCAGTAATAAGATTCTTTAGTTTGCAGGCGTTGACCGGTTTTCTCTGCTGTTTTCTGAAGACATGAGAAGCGAGTACTTCCCAAGGTTCGCCGTCCAAGACGATGTATTTTCTCAAAACTATTTCACTATAATCTAGCATTGCCATCCCATTAGAAGTCCATTTGGCTTTTGACCAGGTGGATTAAGGTTATCCTATGTAATAAAATTTCCCGAGTAGAACTTGCGACTTTTACTTCTAACGGGACAAGTAACTCTAGAAATATAGCCCATTTAAGCCAAAAAATCAACCCCATATCGTGGCCGGTTTTTCTGTATCTAAAAACCAACACCAAGCACAATCTCGTTGAGTCATGTGTTTTACGAGACTTGCACAGTGCGACGGCACGAGCATAGCAAAAAGCTAGCAAGCTTTTATGCGCGTTGAGTAAAACACATGACGAAAAAGAGATTGTGCGAACATTATTCTTCGCTTGAGCTTGATTCGGTTTCGTTTACGGCTACAGTTGAACCTCCATTTTTGGCAAGGCCTGCACGGATTTCCTTTAATATAGCCTCTGCGATTTTTTTGTTTTCCTTATCTTTCAAAAATTGGCGTGTTGAGTCATATCCACGACCAAGCTTAACATCACCATAGGAGTAACTACTTCCAGTCTTTGTGATTATTTTCATCTTCTCTCCAAGAGCAATGATTTCACCCTCGCGAGAAATTCCTTCGTTGTACATTAGGTCAAACTCTGTCTGTTTGAATGGAGCAGCTACTTTATTTTTTACAACCTTTACTCTGATGCGCCCACCCATTATTTCTTCACCCTTCTTTATCTGGGCTATTCGACGAATATCTATACGAACAGAAGTGTAGAACTTGAGTGCCTTTCCACCAGGGGTAGTCTCTGGGTTACCAAACATAACCCCGATTTGCATACGGATTTGGTTTATAAATATAACTAGGGTTTTTGATTTGGCCACTATGGCAGTAAGCTTTCGAAGAGCTTGGGACATGAGACGGGCTTGCTTGCCCACATGAAAGGCTCCCATGTCTCCCTCGATCTCATCTTTGGGTGTCAGAGCTGCCACAGAGTCAATTACAACCACATCTATCTTGCCGGAGCGGACAAGGGACTCCACAATCTCCAGAGCCTGCTCGCCGTTGTCGGGTTGTGAGATAAGAAGCTGATCTATCTTCACACCAAGTCTCTGTGAGTATTCTGGGTCCATAGCATGTTCTGCGTCTATGAAGGCACAGATACCACCCTTCTTTTGGGCTTCAGCAATGACGTGAAGTGATAGGGTAGTCTTGCCTGACGATTCTGGTCCGAATATTTCAACTATTCTTCCGCGAGGAAGACCACCAACACCAAGAGCGGAATCCAAGCCAATCGAACCAGTTGAGATGGCATTTATATCTACATGCGGTTTTTCTCCAAGCATCATGATGGCATCATCTCCAAACTTGGTTTTGATTTCTCGCAAAGTGTTTTCTATATTTACTTTTCCAATCTCACCCTTCTCTTCCTTTTTTTCTTTTTTCTTCATCATGATATATTTTTTCGAGTGTAACGAGACAAAAATTATCACCCTGTGAAATGAAATCTTTCAGATTTCAACTTTTACAAAATAAAAGTTATTTCACTAGGGTAATAAATTATATTCGCCTAGCTCATTAATTTATAAACAAATCATCACCCCGTGAAATGTCCGCTTTGCGGATAACTTTTGTTTAACAAAAGTTATTTCACAGGGTTAGGCAAATTATAGTCACTTCGTTCTTTAATTTGCTTTAATACTCCTTCAGAATTACCTCCAATGTTTTCTCCGTATATTTCTTAAACTTATCTACGGCATCTAGCTTAATTATATTATAGCCAGGGGATAGGAGCAATTTCTCCTTAAAGTGGCCATTTGTGTCAGTAAAGATTCTTCTACCGTTTAGGTTAATGTATGAGATGTTTGTGGCCTTACCCTCTATTTCAATAAGTGTTTGGCCGTAACTCGCCCCGTTCTGGGGGGTATATATATCAATAGTTGGGCCTGTAATTAGCTTCTGGGCTTGAAAAGCTGAGTACCCCACGATAATTAGGGCAACAAGTGATATAACGCCTATCCGTAGGACTGATTTAGCGCTTTTGTTCATATTTATTCACTGGTGTTTTCAGGGGGCATTTCGTTGTCGTTTCCACCGTCCAGTATTTCTCTCGGTTTGGCTCCAGAACCGGGCCCTATTACACCTCTTTCCTCTAGCATATCAATAAGGCGGGCAGCACGAGCATAACCAACCCCCAGTTTTCGTTGTAGGTAGGAGGTGGATGCCTTGCCTGCCTCAAGAACGGTTTGTCTTGCCTCCTCGTACAAATCATCATCATTTTCCATCTTCTCATCCTCAATAGTTGCTTCAAAAATGTTGTTTTTCTGGTTATCTCCAGTGATGTTGATTTCGGTTGGAATCTCATTTACATAGCTGTCTACGAGATATTTTACCACTGACTTTGTTTCACTTTCTGATATGTAGGCAGACTGTATTCGTTGTGGTTGAGACATTTCTCCAGATAAATAGAGCATGTCTCCAGCACCAAGAAGCTTCTCTGCTCCACCCATATCCAAAATAGTGCGTGAATCTATCTGGGATGCCACCTGTAGGGCAATACGAGACGGGATGTTGGCCTTGATAAGTCCTGTAATGACATTTACTGATGGGCGCTGTGTTGAAAGAATAAGGTGAATTCCCACGGCTCGACTCATTTGAGCAAGTCTTACGATAGCTGATTCAAGCTCTCTTGGATACGCCTGCATTATATCTGCCAACTCATCTATGACGATAACAATATACGGCATGGTTTCTACCTGCTTTTCCTCGTCGCCAACCCTTTTATTTTTGCGTCTTTTTAGTTCTGGTTCAACTATATTTTTGTGGTAAGAGGAGATGTTTTGTAGACTTTCAGCCTGAAGAATATCGTACCTTCTATCCATTTCTTTTGCAGCCCATTTTAAGGCAAGGATGGTTTTCTTTGCTTCAGTGATAACAGGGGTGAGGAGGTGGGGTATTTTGTTATAAAGAGTAAGCTCTACACGTTTAGGGTCTATCATGATGAACTTAAGATTGTCTGGCGAGTTTCTATATAGAAGGGAAGTGATGACCGTGTGTATTGTAACTGACTTTCCAGAACCAGTAGCCCCAGCAATAAGGAGGTGGGGGGCTTTAGCTAGGTTACCAAAATACGACATGCCTGAGATGCCCTTCCCAAGAGAAATTAGAAGTGGTTTGTCTGAATTCTGAAACTCGTTAGATGAAAGAAGGGTTCCAAGACCGACAGTTGTTTTCGTACTATTTGGTATTTCTATACCCACAAGAGACTTGCCTGGAATAGGCGCTTCAATACGAATAGGGTGGGCAGCAAGTGCTAGTGATAAATCATTTTGTAAGCCAACGATGCGGGATAGTTTTATACCCTCTGCCGGCTTTAGGGCGTATCTTGTAATAGAAGGTCCGATAGATATTTCGTCCATCTCAACATTTATACCAAAGTTGGCCAAGGTTCGTTTGATAATGTTTGAGTTTGCTTTTATGTCCCCGACTCCTGGTTTTCCGTGGTCCTCATTAAGTAGTGAAAGGGGGGGTGGTATGAATTCTTTGCCGTTAAGTAGTAGAGGACTAATACCAAACTCATCTTTTTTATCCTCCATAGCCTGGGCCTTTTTAGGTCCAAAAGAACCATCCTCTTTACCCATTTCTTTTTTATCCTTGTCAGTCAGGGGCTCACCATTACTTGTGATTATAACTTCTGGTCCATCATCCTCGGTTCCAGGTAGGACTTCTTTTTTTACGAATAAAGATTTTATAAAAGTAAATCTGATTGGTGCATCAAAAATGGTTAGCAAGGAGATAATAATTAGTGCTAGCAAAATGATGATACTTACCCAGGTGTCAAACATATTAATAAGTGGTTTTGAAATAAATCCACCGATTACTCCACCAGAGCCGACGCCGTCGCCACTCTGTGAAAGAATATTTATTAAGGCAAGAGATGATAAGAAGAATAGTGTACCACCAATGCTGTGTGTCAAAGCAAGCTTCTTTTGAAGTGATCTAAAGAAAGAAACACAGAGAATAAAGAATAAAATTGGTAGTAAATAATATCCAACTCCAAATAAATAGTGAAAGATTTTGTATGCGCTTGTTCCCGCCTTCCCACCCTTATCTATGAGGCCTGAGGAGAGGACGAGAAATACTGCCAAGACAAAAAAAACAACAGCGATAATTGCATTCATAGTTTCCTTTTGTAGGTGGCTTGTAGGTGACTCCTCCTTATTGTTTTTAACTTCACTACGCTTCTTTTCCTTTTTACTATCTTTTTTATTTTTGCCAAACATATCTGTATATTTTAGCAGAATATACACTTAAATCCAAAGACTAGAATCAAAGTACTTTAGAACAAAATAAAGAGTCCTTGTCTATTGGCAAATTGTCTCTTATTTGTATATAATAGACACGCTTGACTATCTCAAGGACTGGTTGTATTATATAGGACACAACAAGGACATATCAATAAAAAGCGACTAATATAAGGGACATTATAACAAAGACAAAATGGAATCTGAAAATAAAATCTCAACAGAAATATCTATAAAAAGTCTTGATGCGGTCTCATTTTTTGATAAAGATGCAGATTTTGTTTTGGCCTATAAAAAGACAGAAAAGCTTGTCTCAGCAATGTACATGATAACCGGACTCTTTTCAGACAGCGAGCCAATGAAATGGACACTAAGAAAAAAGTCTGGAGAACTTTTGTCTTTTGTGCTCACTTACAAGGACACACCAGAGGGGGGGCGCGGTGATTTCGTCTATTATACTAAGACCCGAACACTTGAACTTATTTCTCTTCTTGAAATTTCTGCAAGGGGTGGGCTTGTTTCTCAGATGAACTTTTCAATTTTAAAACAGGAGTTTTTTAACCTAATAAATATACTTAAATCGACTGATTTAACACTTGCCGGTACTTCAGATGGTGGCATTTCACAGGTGTTCTCAGAAGGTTTTTCGGTTTCTTCTGATGTTATGAAGGGGGCTTTTGTTGGTGAAAAAATCTATAGGCAAACAGAGCAGGAAAATGCGGTTCAGAGGGTGTCTCTTAGTGATATTAAAGACAGAAATATCAATACAAACAAGGATAATTTAAAGAAAACCAATCGACAAAACATAATACTTGCACTACTTAAGAAAAAGAAGGAATTAACCATTAATGATATTGCTGTTGTTATTAAAGATTGTAGCGAAAAAACCATACAGAGAGAGCTAAACTCGTTTATATCAGCCGGAGTTCTAAAAAGATCGGGTGTAAGGCGATGGAGCAGGTATTCTTTGGTTTAAGCTTCTCGTTGACTTTTGGCCCTATTTTGTGTAATAATGGTGGGGTGGATTACGGCTAATTATGTAGTTATCCACATGCATTATTGGAAAGTTACGGACGGAGATATATAATGACTCTATGTATGGCATTTTTTATGCCGTGCAAATATACATATATATTTCTTTTCATTCAGAACGAATAAGTCCTTTGAAAATTAAATATGGATTTCTACAAAACATGACCCAGTAAGTCATGTCCTCAGAACGTCATTTTTCCACCCCTCTAGACACACAGAAAATCAGACCAATTTTTACCATCTATTTTTTTGTCTTGTGTCGAATCGTTCGGCTCTGCCACCATGTGGAGATACCGCCTGGGCTTCTATAATGCCAGACGGGTTGAACGAAATATGAGATGAAAAATTAGTAGGCAGGACGTATTGCTTACATGAAGTAAAATTTGTGTAGAGCGATATGTCAACATTATCAATTAGTTAATAGTTTTCAATAATCGTTCTCCAAAATTATTATTAGTAAAACGGAGAAGGTTATTTTATTAAAAACAATATATGAAGTTAACAAAATCAAGAACTGCAAAGTTTGTCGCTGGTCTTGCAGGTTTCGCAATGGCACTATCTTTTGTTGTAACACCAGTTTCAACATCAGCTGCTACTATTGAGGAGCTACAAGCAATGATTGCATCATTGTCAGCACAGCTTGCAGCATTGAGTGGAACACCTGCCCAATCAACAGGCTATACATTCAATACGAATTTAACACTAGGTAGTAAAGGTACAGATGTTATGAATCTTCAAAAGGTTCTTAATATGAGTGCTGATACAAAGTTGGCAGGAACAGGTGCTGGTTCTCCAGGATTGGAGACATCATACTTTGGTCCAGCTACAAGAGCAGCTGTTGTTAAATTCCAAGTAAAATATGGAATCACACCATCAGTTGGTTACGTTGGCGCGATAACTCGAGCTAAACTTAACTCAATGGGTGGAGTAGTTGTCGTTCCTCCACCAGTTGTACCAGGAAACCCAACAGGCGGTTCAATGGTAGTAACAGCTGGTCAGCAACCTTCAAACTCACTAGCACCTCAAAGTGCAGCTCGACTTCCATTTACAACATTTAGCATCCAAGCAGGTGCAAGTGATGTAACATTGAATTCAGTTACAGTTGAGAGAGGAGGTCTTGCACAGGATGCAGTCTTTTCTGGCATTGTTCTATTGAAGAGCGATGGTACACAGATTGGTATTGCAAAGACACTTAACTCAAATCATCAAGCAATGGTAGGTGAGCCTTATGTTATCAAAGCAGGTACAACAGAAATGTTTACAGTTGCTGGTAACATGGCATCAAGTCTTTCTAGCTACGCAGGACAGGTTGCTGCACTCAGTGTAGTTGCAGTTAACACATCCGCAACAGTTACAGGATCACTTCCTATTTCTGGTGCACAGCACACAATCAACGCTTCTCTTACATTGGGTTCAGTTACTATGGGAACATCATCATATGACCCAGGAACATCTCAGAGTAAGGAAATCGGTACAACTGGCTACAAATTCTCTGGATTCAGAGTAACAGCTGGTTCAGCTGAACAAATCAAACTTTGGTCAGTAAGATTCAACCAGTCAGGTTCAGCATCAAAAACAGACCTTGATAATGTAAAGGTTTATGTTGATGGTACTGCATACGACACAGTTGTTTCATCTGATGGTAAGTACTACTCTGCAAACTTCGCCGGCGGTCTTCTTGTTGATAAGGGTCTTTCAAAAGACATCTATATCCAAGGTGATATCGTAGGTTCAGGTGCAGCAGGTAGAACTATCAAGTTTGACCTATACAAGACAACCGATCTATATGTATCAGGTGTAACTTATGGTTATGGAATTACACCTCCAGCAGGTGCTAATGCAGTGGTTACATGTTCAACCTCACAGGCTTGTGGTACGTTCTCAACAGGAACACCTTGGTTCCAGGCTAACGTAGTTACAGTTTCTGCAGGTTCAGTAACATCAATTCAGAAAGCAACATCAGTTGCTGCTGCAAACATTGCACTAAACGTTCCTAACCAAGTACTTGGTGGATTCGTCACAGATATAAAGGGCGAGGCTATCACAGTACAGTCAATGACATTCACAATCGCAACAACAGGTACATGGTCAAGCAGTGGTGGTATCACAAATATCACACTTGTTGACTCAAACGGTGCAGTAGTTGCGGGTCCAGTTGAAGAGGCAAC
>MHWY01000004.1:31956-45690 GCA_001824295.1 Candidatus Zambryskibacteria bacterium RIFOXYD1_FULL_40_13
CAATAACATTCACAGACTCAGTTACATTCCCTATTGGAGCAAAGACCTACACATTGAAGGGTAAAATCCCTACAGGTGCACCAAGTGGTGCGACAGTTGTTGTTTCAGCAACTCCAGCATCATGGTCAAACATAACTGGTCAGACAACAGGCAACACAATTACTCTTCCAAGTACAGCTGTTGCTATGAACACAATGACAGTTAAGGGTCCAGCATTGAATGTTACAGTTGACTCTTCACCTTCTGCTCAGTCAATCGTTTCTGGTGGTCAAGTATTGTTCACAAACTACAAATTTGACGCATCACAGTCAGGTGAGGATATAAGAACTGGTTCAATTCCACTTCAGTACTCATGGGTAACTGCTGAGCCAGAGCAATTGACATCATGTCAGTTGTTTGACGGTGCGACAGCATTGAACACAGGTTCAAACACTGTTAATCCAGCATCAACAATATCAACAGCTGGTGACGTTACATTTACACTAGATAGTCAGCTTGTTATTCCAAAGGGAACAATCAAGACATTGGCATTGAAGTGTACTGTATCTACAGCAACATCAAACAACGATAAATTCAACTGGGGTGTAAACAACCCTCCTACAGCTACAGGTGTAGCTTCGGGAAGTGATTTTACAGAGACTAACACAGATAATGTTGGTCCAATCATGACAGTTGCAACTGGTTCGTTTGCAGTTTCTGTTGACTCATCATCACCTTCATATGCTCTAGTAGCAGGAGGTTCAACAGGTGTTACTGTTGGTGTTATCAAGTTCAGAGCCACAAACGAGGCAGTTAACCTAACAAAGGTTGGCTTGGATGTCACAGCTGTAAGTACAGGTAACAGTAACAACGTTGAAGCAAACGTTGGAACACTTTACCTATACAACGCTTCAGGAACTCTACTTGGTACAGCACAGTTCACAGGTGCTGGCACAATAGCAACATCAACACTTAACACTTCACTATTACTTCCAAAGGATATAGACGTTCTAGTAACAGTAAAGGCAGACTTCCAAGATATTGGAACAGGTCTAGCTGGAGTAAACGGAGACCTAGTTAAGATTGATCCAGTCAACGCTGAGGGTTCAGGTGTTCTATCTGGAGGAACTCTTCAGGTTGGTGGTATTACAGCTGCAGCTGCGGGTGTGAGACTATTCAACACATTCCCAGTTATAGCTATAGACAACTCATCAACAGGTATTCCAACAGCAGCAGGTGTTGCTGATGGTAGACTTATGAGATTCAAGGTAACAGCTGATTCTCATGGTGATGTAGGTATCTACAGATTTGAGTTCACACTAGCAACCACAACATTGTCAGTTTCAAACATTGGCTTGTTTGGTTACACTGATTCAGGTTACACGACAGCAATGTCTGGTAGCTTCGGTGCAGGCAGTGGTCAAGTTGACACATACCTAGCAACAACGACATCGTCTTGTGTTATCACAACACATGACACAGCAGCAGGTAGTTCATGTACACAAGCTACAGCAGGTTTGACAGAGCTTGTTATCAAGGCTGCCACAAACCCAGTTACAGTTCCTGCAGGAACAACTCGATACTTTGAACTTCGAGGTACAATCTCAGGAAACGCTACTGGCGCTTCGGTGTTGACAAAGATGTTGTCAGACACAGCTGCTGCAACAAGTACAGCTGCAGGTCTCAGCTACAACTTTGTTTGGTCAGCAAACTCAACAACAACTGCAACCTTTAATTCAAATGATTGGACTACGGGTTATGGTATTGTAGGGTTCCCAACTTCAGGTCTATTGCAGTCACGATCATACTAATCGCAAGATTAGTCGGTCAGCTGGTTTAGCCAGAGGTTAGGTAAGAAAAACCACTCCGAAAGGGGTGGTTTTTCTTGTGCCTAAACATACTAGTTTGAAGTTTTGCTTATGGCTCTTGTGTGGTAATATGTCCTCATATGGAACTAACAAAAACACACAAAATAGTCATAAGTATTGTAGCTATAGTTTTATTACTTGGTTTGTATATAGTTTTTGACAAAAAATCTAAAAATGAGGAGGTAAAATTGGTTGACACTCCAAACAGTCAAGACGTTTCTTCTACTACACCAGAAACAAGCAACACAACCAACGACACAGCTATCACCGTGGTAGGTGGCACAGGTAACTATACGATAGAACAAGTGTCTGGAACCGAGGGGGCCGGAGTACCTCAACCAGTACCAAATTTGGATAGAAAAATTACTGTTTATCCGGGCGCAATCATTTCCGCAGAGTCTAAGGCGGTGGCAACAGAGAAAATACAGACACTACAATCCCAACTTAAACAAAACACCGGAGATGTAAAGGCTTGGATAAATCTTGGAATCTATCAGAAAATGGCGGGGGATTATGATGGGGCTGTTTTATCTTGGAAATATGCTGGTAGATTATCACCAACAAACTATGTTTCGTTTGGCAATTTGGGTAACTTATATGCATACTTTTTAAGAGATAATGCTCAGGCGGAGATCTACTATAAACAAGCTATTTCCAAGGGCCAAACACAGGCATATCTCTACATTCAACTTGCGGAAGTCTATAGGGATATTTTCAAAGATATGGACAGGGCCAGAGCAATAATTACTGAAGGGCTATCAAAGATTCCAAATGATCCAAGCCTTCTTCATTTCCAGACATCTCTTGAATAGGCACTAACAGTAAAGAATAAAGATAATACAAAACTACATAGGGTTACCCTATGTAGTTTTGTATTATGTGGTTATCCACATGGGTTAGTGGGCTGGAGTTTTATTTGTTACAATTTATACATGTCTGATTATTTTGATAAAGACTTCTTCAAATTCCTCTTTGGTTTTCTGACAATCATTATTGTTAGTTTAATAATAATATTGGTTGCAAAGATATATTTTCCTGAATCAACCTCGAGAATTGAGAAGGTAGATCAAGTTGCTGGAAGTTAATATTTCTCTATTTGTGTTTTATGAAATTATCTAAGATTTCAATAATAACATTACTTCTGTTTTTCTCGGTTTCACCTAGTTTTGTGTGCGCTGTAACACAGTTTAGCTTTAGCACTGATGTGCAGAGTGTTTCCCTTGAGGAGCTGTCAAAGGAGATAACTGTCCACTCGGATATTCCTGTAACGGAGACTACATATATTACTTTTAATTCTTCTTCTGGTACGGGCCAATTTTTCAGCAACAAAACAAATACCACTCCCATAGATCCAAGTGATTTTGTCTATATTAGTTCTAAGAATTCAAACCGTACTGTGTATTATAAAGATACAATTGCAGGAAATTTTGTTATTACGGCTAATATTTTTAATAAAGAAAAGACAGAGAAAATTTCTACAATTAGTCAGAATATCAGTGTTGGTCAAACTCCTCCAGAAAATAACCAAGACTCTGACAATGCTGATGACTCGGCGGTAGACCAGCCCGAATCAACCAGCAGTTCTTCCTCAAGCACTTCAGCCCATTCCTCTCCTGCACCACTTTCCTCCACGGGCCAAAAAATTGAATTTGAGATTTCTGCTGGGCGCGACAGACTGACCACTGTTGGAAACAATCTAACCTTTCATGTTGTCTTAACAAAATCTTCTAACATATTGGAGTCGGGTATTACGTACTCCTGGACTTTTGGTGATGGAGCTGTAGCACAGGGAAGCCGTGTCAGTCATTCTTATAGGTTTCCCGGCGACTATTCTGTTGTGGTTAATGCAAACTATTCTGATAAACAAGCGGTTAGTAGAGCAGTGGTGAAAGTGGTCTTACCTGAAGTTACAATAATAAAAACCCACGGTGGTGTAGAAATAACCAATAATTCTGGAGTTGAAATAAATCTTGGTGACTGGAAACTAGTCTCACCCCTAAGGGTGTTTGTTTTTCCACAGGATACACTCATATCAAACAAAAAATCAATAATATTCTCTGATGTAATTACGGGTGTATATAGTGGAACAATACAATTACTTAACCCAATTGATCAGGAGTTTGGTCATATTGATGCTATATCGAAAACAGAGCAAGAATTACTTGCTGGCAATATCAAAGATGCAACATTAGTACTCCAAAAGAAAATAGAAGAGGTTAGAAATGAATTGGCCCTAGTTTCGAAAAACCAATCCACTGCACAAAATCCAGTTGTGCCAGAACCTCCAGTTGGTCAAGTGTTGGGAGACTATTCCGAACAAAATCTTAGTTTACCAAACGACGTAGTTGAGACGCCTGGGATAATAGTTTTTGAAGCAGAAAAGAAAACCGGTCTTGTCAGTAAGGTTTTTGCTTGGCCGATTAGAGGATTTGAGTTTGTCAGGCACTTATTTGTTGAAGATTGACAGAAGATTTATTTAGTATATTATATTTGCCATAAGGTCAAAGACAGCAGATGCCCACAAAGGGCTTAATTTTCTGCCGAGACTGAAGCAACAAAAGTTGTTTCTACACTCTCGACCTTGGGTCGTTTTTTATTAATCAAATAATTTAGAATTTTCATAATTTGGATGAAATCCGAAGTGAAAGTTTGAAAAAGCGAGGAGGCGTATAAATATACGATGACGAGCATTTTCAAACTTGGAGCGAGGAGTTCGCCAAATTTGAAAGTTATAACATGGCAATATCAAAAGCAAAGAAAGGTGAGATATTAGGAAAGCTTCAAAAGATTGTTAAAGACTCTGCTTCTGTGGTGTTTATAAACTTCCATGCACTTCCTGTGTCGGAATCAACAAACATAAGAAGAGCTTTGAGAGAGAAGGGGGTAGGATACACAGTAGCTAAAAAGAGTTTAACAAAAAAAGCTTTCTCTGAAGCTGGTTTGGGTGGAACCATGCCAGAACTTCCAGGAGAGCTTGGTATCGTATACCTGCCTCGACTTGACTCGTCGGGCAAGGCGGGTGGTACTGATCCTATCGAAGGAGCTCGTGGGGTTTATGAGTTTCAGAAGAAACTTGATAAGAAGATTCAGATTTTGGGTGGTGTTTTTGAAGGTAAGTTCATGAATCAAAGTGAGATGTTAACTATTTCACAGATTCCAGGACTTCAGACCTTACATGCTCAATTTGTTAACCTTATCAATTCACCTATACAGGGATTTGTTATGGCACTTAGTGAGATAGCAAAAACAAAATAATTTTCAATTTTCAATTTTTGATTTCTAAACAATGAATTAATTTTCAATTTAGAAATTTTGAAATTGGGTCATTGGAAATTGTTTGAAAATTAGAAATTAATAATTAGAAATTCAATAACATTATTATGGATGAAACAACAAACACAGCAGATGCAGTAGTAGAGACAAAAGTTGAAGCTAAGGCAGAAGCAAAAACAGTTACAGCAACACCAGCTAAATTCAAAGCAGTGGTTGAGGCAATTGAAAAAATGTCAGTTCTTGACTTACATGAACTAGTAAAACACCTAGAAGAAAAGTTCGGAGTATCAGCAGCAGCAGTTGCCACAGCGGCTCCAGCAGGAGGCGCGTCATCAACAGCCAGCGACGAGAAGTCATCTTTCAATGTTGAACTAACAGATGGTGGGGCAACAAAGATTGCAGTTATCAAGATTGTTAAGGAAGTATTGGGTCTAGGACTTAAGGAAGCAAAGGACTTAGTTGATGCTGCTCCTTCAATGCTTAAGGAGGGGATGAAGAAAGAAGATGCAGAGAATGTAAAGAAACAGATCGAAACAGCTGGAGGCAAGGTTACATTGAAGTAATATAGAAGTAATAAAAAATACTATTTTTTACAAAAAACGAGCAGAACATGCTCGTTTTTTGTAATTTTTGGTCAAAAAGTCAATATGTCGCTTTTGTAAGCAAAGTTGTCTATAATAGCCAATATGGAAACCCTATCAAAACTATTTGGTAACGAAACGAAGGTAAAAGTAATGAAGCTATTTTTATTTAATCCTGAGAAATCCTTCAGTGTGGCTGACATTGGAAACAGGGTTAAGGAGGACCAATCAAGGGTTCGTAGGGAGTTAAACATGTTTGAAAAAATAGGCTTAGTGAAGAAAAAATCTAATGGTAAAAAGAAAAGTAATAGTCATGGTTTTATGCTTGATTCCAACTTTACATATCTGGTACCCCTTCAGAATTTTTTAGTTAATATTGAACCACTGAGTTCAAAAGAGTTAATAAAAAAAATATCAAAACTTGGGTCTATAAAGCTTATTATCACCGCCGGGGTATTTATCCAAGAGTTTGAAAGCAGGGCAGACATACTTATTGTTGGAGATAATATTAAGAAGGGGCAACTGGATAATACTATTAAGGTTCTTGAGTCTGAAATCGGCAAGGAGCTAAAATATGCTCAGTTTACTACAGAGGATTTCAAGTATCGTCTAAGTATGTGTGACAAACTGACTCGCGATATCCTAGACTACCCACACAAAAAGATTTTAAACAAACTAGGTGCAATATAGGCCATAATCAAGGCTTGTTCTTGTATCCACAGTTGACATGGAAATCAAAAGTAGTCTTGTGCTATAATATGGGTATTACTCATTTAATATTTTTACTATGATTTTAGACACATGGGGTGGGGTATTGAACAATTCCTTCCAAAGCCTATGGGCGGGGGTAATTAAGTTCATTCCTAACCTAATTGTTGCGATAGTTATTTTTTGCATTGGCTGGGCAATCGGCGCAGTTATAGCAAAGGGCATCGCACACTTTATGAAGATGATTAAGTTTGATGAGGCATTGCAAAAAGCGGGCTTTGAAGGGTTTGTTAGAAAGTCTGGGCTTAACCTGAACTCTGGTCATTTTCTGGGGGGAATAGTTAAGTATTTTATCATCATCGTTTTCTTGATTGCGAGCTTCGATGTTTTGGGCCTAAATCAAGTAACTGTATTTCTACAGCAGATAGTCATGGGCTTTTTGCCACAACTTATTATTGCTGTACTTATTCTACTTGTTGGGGGTGTCGTTGGGGATGTGCTATCAAGGGTTGTGGTGGCTTCTGCTAGAACCGCCAATCTTTCACAGGCCAACTTTCTTGGAGCTATTTCAAGATGGGGTGTGTGGATATTTGCAATCCTAATTGCTCTATCACAAATGGGCATTGCTGGCGCATTTATTCAAACAATCTTTACTGGTCTTGTTGTAGCGATTTCTCTTGCACTTGGCCTTTCATTTGGCCTTGGTGGACAAAAAGCAGCAGAAAAAGCAATTGATGACATAAAAGAAAACATCTCTTCAAGGAGTTAATTCTTAAGCATAATGTTTCAAACAAAAAGCTCCCGAAAGGGAGTTTTTTGTATGATTTTTCGGGTTCAGGTTGTCCACATTTTATCCCCAATTATAAAGGCCTATTATGATTTGACAGTATACACAGCTTCCTATATACTCTTATCCATTACAGATATGTTAAAGAATCACTTAATTTTCAAGCGGTATAGATAATGCTTCTTTAAGTGTTGTCCGAAGAACCCGCTGAAAATAGCGGTTTTTTTAAAATCAGATTGGCCTGTAACTTGAAAATATTCCCAAAGGCAAAACACAGTTTGGCCCACGGGTTCATCCCATCCTTTCTTTTCTCTTGATATTCGCATTGCATGTGGATATCTTGGGGTCTTTAGATTGAGGTGGAAAAAAGTAAAACAAACCAGTTGCATATTCATTATATGTAACAGGACAAAGAAAATCCTGCTTGATTAAGCATCATGCAGGTTATATTCAATTTCATAATTAGTGGTAGTGGTACCGCAAAAGGGAATTGAATGAATTTGGTTTTTAAATTTCCTAATGGGAAATTTAAGAGCGTATGGTGGATGCCTTGACTCAAAATGGCGATGAAAGACGTAGCATGGCTGCGATAAGTTACGGGGAGGTGCCTAGCAACCGTTAATCCGTAAATTTCTGAATGGGGAAACCTAATGACTATATGTCATTGCTTAGGAGTTTATCCTAAGTGCATACCCGGGGAAGTAAAACATTTCAGTACCCGGAGGAAAATAAAACAATGTTCGTAAGAACGACATTTCCTTAGTAGCGGCGAGCGAAACGGAAATAGCCCAAACCACCCTCCTATCTTTGGTCCCAAAGTTTCGACTGCGGGGTTAAAGATAGTAGGGTGGGGTTGTAAGGCAGGAACGTCATAATTTATTATGAGAGAAGTTACAAAATATTATGTTAGTTGAATGTGCTGGAAAGCACGACCCTAGAGGGTAATGGTCCCGTAAACGAAAATATAATATCTTCTTTGTTTCTGTTCTTGAGTACCTCGAGACATGAATAGCTCGGGGGAATCTGCC
Source organism: Candidatus Zambryskibacteria bacterium RIFOXYD1_FULL_40_13 (assembly GCA_001824295.1). Lineage (GTDB taxonomy): Bacteria > Patescibacteriota > Minisyncoccia > Phycocordibacterales > DATDWN01 > C7867-006. The sequence goes on from MHWY01000004.1 coordinate 40,181, forward strand.
GGTACTAACCGGTAAGGCTAAATACATTTTGAGATCGATAGTGAACTAGTACCGTGAGGGAAAGGTGAAAAGAAGTCCGATTAGGACAGTGAAATAGATCTGAAACCATATGCTTACAAGGAGTCGGAGCGGGGGCATCACATTGCATGTGATGCTAGTCAAAAGTTTATAAAGTCATAAAGTCCATAAAGTAGAATTCTGAATTCACTTTACAAACTTTATAGACTTTCAACTTTATGGACTATGCATCGTGTTCAGCGCGATGCCTCCGTCACGGCGTGCCTATTGAAGAATGAGCCAACGAGTTCTAGTACGCGGTTTGACTAAGTCCTTCATCGGATGGAGTCGTAGGGAAACCGAGTGTGAATAGCGCGTATGGAACCCACCTCAAAAATAATGACTTGTGCAAACTAAAAAATTTCTAGGAAAAAATAAAGGATGAGGCGCGAGACATATCTAGATATGTCGAGTGGCGAAACTTTATTTGTTACAGAAATTTTGATGTTTGGATAGTCAAACATATTATCGTGTTTGATTGTGGTTATTTTTGAGGTGGGTTCCAATCGTGTGCTAGAGACCCGAAGCCAGAGCGAGCTTGCCATGAGCAGGTTGAAGTTTGTCGAAAGACAGATGGAGGACCGAACCGGTTGCCCGTGCGATTGCATCGGATGACTTGTGGTAAGAAGTGAAAAGCTAATCGAGCCTGGTAATAGCTGGTTCTCTCCGAAATAGCTTTTGGGCTAGCGTCGCATGTTCCCTTCCGGGGTAGAGCACTGGAAGGTTTCGACAGGGAGCAATCTCGCGAAACCTATCAAACTCCGAATACGGAAGATTTAAAGCGCGGCAGTTAGACGGTGGGGGCTAAGCTCCATACGTCAAAAAGGAAACAGCCTAGATCTCTATTTAAGGTCCCTAAATCTATGTTAAGTGCACTTGAGGTGGTGAATTTTCTCTGACACTGAGGAGGTTGGCTTAGAAGCAGCCATCCTTTAAAGATAGCGTAACAGCTCACTCAGTAAGAGAATTCGCGCCGCAAATAATCGGGGCTAAACATAGTACCGAAACTGAGGGTTTCATAATTCTTCGGAATTGTGGAGCGGTAGGAGAGTATTCGCATCTGCTGTGAAGGCAAAGGGGTGACCCATGCTGGAGCGTTGCGAAGTAAGAATGTTGGCACAAGTAACCACATTGCGGGTGAGATCCCCGCACGCCGAAAGACTAAGGTTTCCTGTTCAATGTCAATCAGAGCAGGGTTAGTCGGGCCTAAGGCAATGGAGAGATCCGCAGCCGATGGACACATGGTTAATATTCCATGACTTTTATGTGATGCGATGGAAGGACGGAGTGTAGTATGTATTGCTCATTATTGGATTTGAGTAAATGCTGTGAGGTAGTTGACTAGGTAAATCCGGTCACTTTCTTAAATGATAATACCAAGTAGTATTTAAACCTGCGGGTTCGCCCTAGGGAATTATACAAAGCACGCTTCCAAGAAAATTTTCTAAGCATAATCACATGAGATCCGTACCGTAAACCGACACAGGTAGTCAGGTCGAGTAGACTAAGGCGAACGAGTGAGAGATCCCCAAGGAACTCGGCAAAAAAGCAGCCGTAACTTCGGAATAAGGCTCACCGACGCATCACATGGAATGTGATGTCGTCAAGTTCAAAGTTCAAAGTTCAAAGTTGAAAGTGGGCTCAAATGCATTTGCATTTCGAATTTACTTTATGACTTTATAACTTTCTACTTTTGACTTGGCGTCATCGTGCTTCGCGCGATGCGCCGGTTGCAACAAAAGTTTCTCTGGCAACTGTTTATCAAAAACACAGCTCCCTGCGAACTCGCAAGAGGATGTATAGGGGGTGACACCTGACCAATGCCAGAAGGTCAAATATGGTAGTTGAGAGTCGCAAGATTTTAGATTGACCGTATAAGCCCTGGTGAATGTCGGCCGTAACTATAACGGTCCTAAGGTTCTGATTCTTCGTGAGAGGGGTCAGAAGGACTGGGACTGTTTAGCTACTGCTTACACATGTAAAAATGTAAAAGCATTTTGATAAACAAAATAAAAAATAATCATCACAATCATTCAAAGCTGCCTCGCCCTGTGGTAACACAGGGCAGGTCCAAAAATATCGACTATATGCTGGAAGATCTGTGCATAAAATGCTGTAGAATCGAGTACTACTTAATGATATACTTATGACAAGTGCTATTTAACACTTGTCTAATAATATCATGAGTAAAAAAGTATCTCGTGCAGAAGATCAGCAGGAAAGACTAATAACAACAGGATGGATAGTTGGTTTTGTAGACGGTGAAGGGTGCTTCTCTATTAATTTTGTTAGACAATCTGATAAAAAGGAGAAAAATCGGATTCGCAAAGGATACAAAACCGGGTATCAGATATTCTATGAGTTTGCTATTACACAGGGCGAAAGTAGTTTGGGAAGTTTAGAAAAAATTAAAGATTTTTTCGGTGTGGGAAAAATTTATCTTAATAAAAGATATGATAACCACAAAGAACATCTTCTCAGATATACTGTTCGCAAACTAGATGATCTGGTAAATATAATAGTTCCTTTTTTCAAAAAAAATGAACTAAGAACTTCAAAAAAGAAAAATTTTGAAATATTTACTAAATGTCTCGGTGAGATAAGTAAAGGTAAACATCTAACCATAAATGGGGCCGTGAAAATAGCCCACATGATGGAAAAGATGAATCATAAGAAAAACAGATCGGACGTTATTAGAATCCTCAGAAACCAAACGTCGAACTCTGCATAATTGCAGAGAAGATAGAGTTCGGGTTACAAGGCGACTTGTAAAGGAGACCCTAGCGAAATTCCTTGTCGGGTAAGTATCGGAACTTGCCCCTTAATCGAGCAATCGATTTTGACACATTTGCTATATCGGTGAAACCTAAGTTCAGCGCAAGTTGAATATGGCAATACCGAGGGAACCCCATTTTTATGGGGACGCCGTAGAGACTACACGCAAACATCCTTAATGGATGAAGATATAGTCCATGCCTTTAGAAATAAAGGGTTCACATTAATTTATTTAATAGTGAGTAATGAAGTTCCGACGTGCACGAATGGTGTAATGACTGGAGAACTGTCTCGGGGATTTGCTCGGTGAAAATACAATACCGGTGAAGATGCCGGTTACCTGCAGTTAGACGAAAAGACCCCAGGAGCTTTACTGCAACTTGATATTGAGGATATGACTTGCATACGTAGCATAGTGGTGAGAGGTTTGATGGTTTCGTTCTCGGACGGGATCTACTCGACAGTGAAATAGCCATTTTGTTTGTTATATTTTCTAACCTGTTCGGCAAAAACGAACAGAGACAGTTTCTGGTGGGCAGTTTTAGTGGGGCGCTATCCTCCTAAAGAGTAACGGAGGAGTTTATTAAGGTCAGCTAGGCGCGAATGGAAACCGTGCCGATAGTGTAATGGCATAAGCTGGCTTAACTGTGAGACGTACTTGTCAAACAGATGCGAAAGCAGAACATAGTGAACCGACGGTCCGTTTTAGAGGCGGCCGGAGATTATCGGATAAAAGCTACCCTGGGGATAACAGGCTGGTTGCACCTAAGCGTCCATAGCGACGGTGCAGTTCGGCACCTCGATGTCGGCTCATCTTAGCCTGGGGGTGAAGAAGCTCCCAAGGGTATGGCTGTTCGCCATTTAAAAAGATACGCGAGCTGGGTTCAGACCGTGGAGGATTCATATCATATCGCAAGATATATCATGTTTCCTCCACAATCTGAATCCTCAGAGGAATTTCGTTTGTGAATTAATAAAAGAAAGTAGACCAATCAAATCGCGGCGGTCCGTCACAAAATTGTGACGAGATTAAAGTTGATTTATATCGGTGAAGTCCGTTCTGGCTGAAAGCCAAGACCGAGATAATACCGAGGGAAGTTTGTGGGTTGAATAATGGTGGCGATGTAAAGTCCAGACACCGGTGAGCCTGAGGCTTAAAGGGGTTAAGGGCTTCTGGCGAAGAAAGCCTAACGGTGTGCATTGGCCTTGGAGCCGTTGCATCGTCATCACAGGGGAGTGTGCGCAGACGTGCACTCCCCGACATTATTCAATTCACAAATGCCCGTAGAGACTAAACATCAACAGCCCGCCATATTAAAAATATGCCGAGGTGAAGTTATAGTCCAATGCACGAAGTAATTCGTGGAAACATGCGTGAGACAGGTTGGTCTCCTATCTACTGTAGGCGTTGATTCTTGAGAAGATTTGCCCCTAGTAAGCCCGAAAGGGCCTTGCTACTTTAGGAAGTAATTCCTAATGAAAAAGTGGCTAATAACGGTGAAGTCTTAATAAACTAAGGTCTGTTGATAACTATTCTTGTGACGGTCCGTCATGAGTAGTACAATTCACTTGAGGACCAGAAAATAATTAAGATAATACCGTGGGAAGTCGATCTAATATTGATTTAGCATATATAGCAGGATTTCTTGATGGCGACGGGAGCTTAATGCTCCAAATCAAGAAAAGAGCAGATGGAAAAAATAAGATTCGTTTTATGGCAACCCTTTGTTTTTATCAAGATACTCGTCACGAAAAAGACTTGTTGTGGATTCAAAAAGTTTTAAGAATTGGATATCTATCAAAAAGAAATGATGGAATGTCTGAACTTAGAATTAATGGATTTGCAACAATCAGAGAAATTTTGAAAAACTTGATACCAAGTATCAGGTTCAAAAAGATTCAAGCAAAAGCTTTGTTTGAATCCTGCACAATTTTGTCAAAAACAAAATTTAATATGTTAAACCGTAAACAGCTGACTAAACTTGTTGATCTAATCTTGGTAATTCAGAATGAGAATTACGTTACCAAGAAAAAGAGAACACGAAGTGAACTGTTTCAGGTATTAGGTTTGACCCCGTAACGACTTATCCCTTCACCTCTAGAGGTGAGGGATGGATTTATGTAGTACTGGAAAGCCGAGTAGACTGAACTACGAAGCAGGGCTACATTTATAATATGCCAACATCCGAGCCAGTCTCTGGCGGATGAAGATATAGTCTGTGCTCCTAGTGATAGGGGAACGAAACGACGAGAGGACCGGGGTGAACTGACCTCTGGTGTGTCTGCTGTCCTGCCAAGGGCAACGCAGAGTAGCTAAGTTGGGAAGGGATAAACTCTGAAAGCATCTAAGAGTGAAACCCACTTCAAGATTAGGAATCGTTTGAGGCCCGTGAGAGATGATCACGTGATAGGCACTAGGTGTAAGCACAGTAATGTGTTCAGCCAAGGTGTACTAATTAGCCGATTTCTATTAGGAAATTTAAAAATCAACATTTTGCTATGCAAAATGCGAGTTATAAAGTCCATAAAGTTATAAAGTCCATAAAGTTGGATGCAAATGCATTTACTTTATAAACTTTACAAACTTTTACTTTACAAACTCACATCGAGCAAGGCGAGATGGGTCTTTGTCCTGTTACATGGAATGAATCCTGCCTACGCAGGTATAACCATGAAAT
>MHWY01000004.1:45713-47080 GCA_001824295.1 Candidatus Zambryskibacteria bacterium RIFOXYD1_FULL_40_13
GAAGTTTGTGAGTTGTGTGATGGACGGAAACAGTTGAACTAAGACTCCCAAATCCGGATCGCGGACCCGGAATGAATTTGGGGTTGAACCGAAAAGACTGATTCCTATCAGCCATCAGCCGATCTCCTAGGGGTCGGCTCCATTACACAATTCATAAAATATTCTTTAAAATTCAGTCATAAGTTTTGGTGCTTTATCGCAGAGGTCCCGCCTTACAGGCGCTGTACACCTTTCGCACTGGAGTGCTCAAGGTCTTGCGGAGTGATAACATCACTCCTCACCCGTTATCATTCCAAACACAGAAGTTAAGTTTTGAATTGTAATTTGAAAAATAAATAAGTTTGAATATTTTGTTTTGGTGCTTTATCGCAGAGGTCACACCCGTTCTCATTCCGAACACGGCAGTTAAGCTCTGTTGAGGCGATGGTACTCGTAAGGGGAGAGTAGCTAGGCGCCAGAACAAAGTATTTAAATTTTTCAAATTTCTAATTCAAAACCGATGGTACTTGTGGGGTGAGAAGCCGTGTTACGGCTTCGCAAGTCCGGAGCGCGACGGCGCGAGGAGGGGTCGCGAGCAAAGTCAGCAGACTTTGACTTGTGACAGTAGCTAGGCGCCGGAACTAAGTTTTTAAAATAAAAAACACTCGCAAGTTACGGGTGTTTTTTGTTATAATACAAGCATGATTTTGTGGTCTACAAAAAGAAGATTTATATATGGAGGAGGTGTAGCACTTATCTTCCTGGTTGTTTTGTTTTTGTTGGCTTGGAATATTTTCTATAACGCCCCAACTTGTAATGATGGAAAGAAAAATGGGGATGAGAAGGGGATTGACTGTGGCGGTTCCTGTAGTTCTTTGTGTACTTCTGACGCTCTTTCTCCAGTCGTGCTGTGGTCAAAAATTTTCCATATTTCTGGTGATGTCTATACAGCGGTTGCATTTGTAGAGAATCCAAATGTTAATTCAAAGAATGATAGTGCACAATATCGTTTCAAAATTTTTGACGAGGAAAACAAACTTATAGTAATGAGAGAAGGTGTTACTTCTATCCCGAAAAATAAGAAATTTGCAGTCTTTGAGGCTGGTATTGTCTTGAAAAATAGGAAGCCCAAATCAGTAGACTTTGAGTTTATTTCCTTTACTTCATGGCAGAAGGATGAAACACCAGAACCAGAGATATCAATAAAATACGGTACAATAACCTCCACTTCCACCACACCAAAAATTACAGGTACAATTTCCAACAAATCTATAGACAATATAAAAAAGATTGAACTTGTCGTTGCGGTTTTAGACAATAAAGAAAATACGGTTGCAACATCAAGAACATACATTGATAATTTGCTCAGAAACTCAACACAAGAATTT
>MHWY01000004.1:47094-80811 GCA_001824295.1 Candidatus Zambryskibacteria bacterium RIFOXYD1_FULL_40_13
GTGTCTATCCACTAGATCTTATTGTGGCCTTGGATAGGTCTGGTAGCATGAGGTCTGAAAATGTGGACCCACCAGAGCCGTTTAATACTGTCATTAATACCGCAAAGAATTTTATAAATAATCTTACAGACGAGGACCAAGTTGCTGTCACTTCCTTTGGGACAAACTCAAAACAAGAAAGCACTTTATCCCTCAATAAAAATGTTGCTATAGAAGCTATTAATAATTTATCCTTGGGCACAACAACGGAACAAACAAATATCACTGAAGGTCTGGCAAGCGCGTTTAATGAATTGAAATCCTCCCGAGGGAGAGTAAACAGTAAAAGTGTGTTGGTGTTGTTGACGGATGGAATTCCGACAGAGCCAAAAAGAGTGGTTGCAGATTATCCAATGACTTCTGCCCAAGCCATTTCTGCTCAAATAAAAGATTCAGGAATAACTATATACACGATTGGTTTGGGTAAGGAGGTTAGTGACCAGTTTTTGAAGAGTATCAGTTCTGACGCGGGGCATTATTTTTACGCTCCGAATAAAGAAATGCTTTCGGATATATATAACAAGATCACATCTAATCTTTGTATAAAAAAACCAAATGTTATAAATGTAATATATCGTGTTCTATAAATTCATTATGTATTTATTTCACATAAAGAATTTTCTTAAAAATATAGACTGGGTTTTGTTCATCTCTGCAATCCTAGTAACTCTTGCGGGACTAGTGACTATGAATTCGTTTGTTGACAATAGCCGTTTTTTTGAAAGACAAACTACGTGGCTCGTAGTTTCCATTCTGGTATTTTTTATTGCTAGTTTTGTAGACTGGGGGTTTTTGAAAAACACGCGGATTATTGTAACACTATTTGCTTTGTCTGTTGGGTTACTCTCATTACTTTTTATATTAGGTAGTGTATTTAAGGGTGCACAAAGCTGGTTTAATCTTGGCGCCTTCTCCTTTCAGCCCGCTGACCCCATTAAGCTTGTTATAATTCTGCTCCTATCAAAATATTTTTCTAGGAGACACATTGAAATTGCAAATATACGGCACATTTTAGTTTCTGGGTTTTATGTTTTTGTTGTCTTTGTTTTAGTATTTTTACAACCAGATTTTGGGTCGGCTATTATTATTTTTTTTATATGGCTTGGGATGGTCCTTGTTTCTGGAATATCAAAAAAACACTTGCTCGCAGTGTTTCTTATCGCGGTGGTCGTTTTTGGTGGGTTATGGTTTTTTGCTTTCAAACCATATCAAAAAAGTAGAATTATCAGTTTTATTCATCCTCTAACAGATATACGTGGTACTGGATATAATGCGTATCAGTCTACTATCGCAGTTGGCTCAGGGGAGCTCTTTGGTAAGGGGATTGGATATGGAACTCAAAGCAAATTACAATTTTTACCAGAATACCAGACAGACTTTATATTTGCAGCTTTTGCCGAAGAGTGGGGCTTCGCTGGGGTTGTTTTGCTCTTTATTTTGTATGGAACAATTTTTTGGCGACTACTCCAAATAGCCTTTAAGGGAAACGGTAATTTTGAGATTTTATTTGGTGTTGGTCTGTGTATTTTGCTCTTGGTACACACAATTATTCATGTTGGTATGAATATAGGATTGTTGCCAGTTACAGGTAACACCTTGCCATTTATGAGCTACGGTGGGAGTCATTTGCTAACAGAATTTTTGGGGCTAGGAATGCTTATGGGGATGAGGAGAGGGGCGCGAGCGGTGCATAAGGAGATTGCCTCCAACGAAATGGTTGGTATATAAAACTCGCAAAATCACCTCATCTGCGTTGTTGCAGTTCAATTTTGTTCATTCACCGTACGACAAGTACGGCTCATTCACAAAATCTCCTGCGCCTAGCATCTAAGGCAATTTTCCGAGTTTTATTACACTCAAGTACGATGTGGTGGAGTTCGATTTGGGTTACCAAATGCGTCTGCTATAAGACCATAAATCTCCCCTGGTTCAGCAATTTGGCTTGCTACTCTTAAAACAAATTCTCGTGCAGAAGTTGGCCAATTATATTTTTCTAGGATATTGCGATTGGTGTCCAGTAATTTTTGTAGTGCTTTTGGGTGATACGCAAATAATGCTCCAGCAAATACAAAAGTATCGGGTCCAGGCTCTAAAACTATAACCTCAACTCCTCTTTCATTTAAGTATTTTGTAAGCTCTTCTTCGTTTCTATCAGAAAACTTCCCCAGAGTGTTTAGCGGTAAATAGCCCATTGGCTTTTCAGGACCAATGCGATATAGGTCTTCCATGTATATTACTCCAGGATTTTCAATTAAAAATTTCTTTTTTTCTGGTTCGGTAATTTCAAATTTTTTCTCTGGCTCTTCCTGAATCTCGAATTTTTTTGGTTCATTTATCTCAAATTTGTGCCTTTCCATATTATTGATTATATAAATTAATTGTCTTTTCTAACATTTGTTTAAGAGAAAATTCTTTTTCCATGCGTTCTTGGAGTTTGAGGCCAAACATTTTTCGCTCGCTAGGATAGTCTATCATATATTGTATGGCTTTTGTTATTTGTTCAACATTTGTTTTTTCAACTAGAATTCCGTTTGTGTCACTTGTTATGATATCTGGAATACCACCAACAGAGCTTGCTATAACAGGTAGGCCAGCGAGACCGGCTTCAAGGATGGTATAGGGGAGACCTTCTTTAACTGAAGTCAGTGTAAAAATATCAAAGGCCTTCAAGTACTGATTTGCTTCTGAAAGAAAACCAACAAGAAAAACTTTGTTCTCCATGTTGTTGGCTTTTAGTAATTTTTCCAAATTTTGTCTCTCTTCTCCTTCCCCAATAATAAAACAAATAAAAGGAGTATCTATTTTGCTAAGTGCAGATATTGTGTACTCCAGCCCCTTGTTTTTATGAAGTTCAGAAATTGTTCCAAGCCACAAAACTGACTCTGCTGACATTTCATATCCACAGCGTAATAGCAACTCTTTTCTTGCAATCTCCTTTTCTACAAAAGAAATCTTATCCACCCCGTTTTTTATTAGAGTAACTTTGTTTTTAGAGAAAGGCATTCTAAGTGCTTGTTTTCTTTCTTTTTCGGCAATAACAATTGTTTTGTGACTTAGCAAAACAGTCAGCCAAGATAAAAGCAGAATAAACATTTTACCGAGTTTACTTCTAGTTTCATTGAAGGTCCAACCGTGAACGGTAAAAATGATTTTCTTTATTCCAAGCAATCTACCGACTACAGTCCCTAATCCTCCCGCCTTTGGGCTATTTAAGTGCAGTACATCTGGAGATTCTTTCCTCAGTATCTTAAGAAGAAAAAGAAAACTCCTTATCTCTGAAAGTACAGAGATGTCACGCCTTAAACCTGCAATTTCATACGTTCTAATATTTTTTTCTTCCAACCTATCCTTCAATATCTTTCCTTCGCCCACAACAACAAATACATCATAGCTATTTTTAGGCAGGGAAGTTGCAAGTGAGTAAACGTATTTTTGGGCACCTCCCCATACCCCTTTTGTGACAAAAAAACACACTTTTTTCTTCGGTTTTATATCCCTTAAATCTTGCATATTTCATTATTTTAACATATAATATTGCTACTTTCCATGAGTAATCTCATTAAAAAAGAAGCAATTATTCTCTTTTTTGGAGACCTATTTTTCTTTGCTTTTTCTCTTTGGTTTTCACTTTATATTCGTTTTGCGGAAATTCCAGCTTGGGATTTGTTCAAGGTGCACCTAGCCCCATTTTCTATACTTTTTTTGGTCTGGGTTTTGGTCTATTTTATTGCGGGATTGTATGAAAAGCATACCTTGATTCTTAAGAGTCGGTTGCCTGGTATTATATTCAATACGCAAGTTATCAACAGTGTTTTTGCAGTTGCTTTCTTTTATATAATTCCAGTCTTTGGCATTACACCAAAAACCATTCTCTTTATTTATCTTCTTGTCTCTTTTGTTTGTATTTTGCTCTGGAGACTCTATGGTAATGTTTTTTTTAGTGATAACGAGAAGCAACCTGCTTTACTTATTGGCTCCGGGGAAGAGATGAAAGAGCTTCTTTTTGAAGTAAACAATAATAACAGATATAATCTTACTTTTGTTTCCTCAATTGATGTATCTGATGTTTCCTCAATGGATATTCAGGAAGATGTAGTGACTGCGGTGTACTCAAACGATATAAAAATTATTGCAGTTGATTTTTCCCACGAAAACATGGCACCTCTCCTGCCACACTTGTATAACCTGATTTTCTCTAAAGTTCGCTTTATTGACTCTCATCGTATATATGAAGATATCTTTGACAGGATTCCTTTGTCTCTCGTCACTTATAGTTGGTTTTTGGAAAACATCTCCGTCTCCCCTAAATTTACTTATGATTTTCTAAAGAGAGTAATGGATACTATTTTGTCTTTCATATTAGGACTTCTTTCTTTGGTTTTTTATCCATTTGTTTATGTTGCCATAAAGCTAGATGATGGTGGTGCTATATTTATCTCGCAGGAGCGTGTGGGAAAAGATGGAAAAAATATATGTTTGTATAAGTTTAGGTCAATGACAAGAAATGAGATTAACCTGTCATCTGGTGGTGAAAACAAAATAACTAAGGTTGGAAATTTTTTACGTAAGACCAGAATAGACGAACTCCCACAACTATGGAATGTATTCAAGGGAGACATTTCACTTATTGGACCACGACCAGAATTGCCTTCTGGGGTGGCTATATATGATAAGGAGATTCCATACTACAACATAAGGCATCTAATAAAGCCTGGACTTTCTGGTTGGGCTCAAATTCACCAAGAAAATCATCCACACCACAGAGCGGAAATAAACCTAACCAGAGAGAAACTGACATATGATATTTTTTATATTAAGAATCGGTCTTTTTGGTTGGATATTAAAATAGCCCTTAAAACAATTAAGGCACTAATATCAAGACAGGGGCTGTAAATTATCCACACTCCATACACAACACATTTTTTTTATAGTATAATTAATCCATGATTAATAATACTATATTAAGATATTTTTATATTGTTTTAATTATCTTGATTGTGTTGTTACTTGGTGTTTTCTTTTACACGAGAGACTCGTCAGAGGAACCATATCAAGTGTTAACTTCTTCTGTTTATGAAAAAGGAACAAAAGTTGATTTGTACAGAGATCTTCCACCTGATTTTCCACAAGAAATTGTTTTAGAGGACAAGGTGCTTGATTATTCTGGAAGCGTTATTAACCCACAAGGCAAAACCCAGACAACGGTATCATATATTTCAGACAAACGCTCACAGAACATAGTGGATATCTATATAAAATATTTACCAGATGTCGGATGGACTGTCGTTGAAAAAATATCTTACCCAAATGTATCAATTATAAGGGCCGAGAAGGGGGGGGATAAGGTTATTGTATCTATTGCCCCAGTCAATGGTTCTGGGGTAATGGTCACTTTTCAATATGAAAAATAATATTAAACATATGAATAGTGTTTTTTCTAAATTTTTTATTATAAGTGTTGTCTTGCTAATAGGAATTGTTTATTTAAATCCCACACATGTATATGGATTGGGCGTTTGTGCTCCTGATTTTCCGGGTAGTGTTGGTACTCCCAGGATAACAGTTGATATAAATGGTACAAGTTATTCAGAGAATAATTCTGTCACCGTACAATCGGGTTCCAAGGTTTCTTTTGTTGTTCATACTTACGCAGAACCTAGTTCGGTAAACACAGTTAGTTATCCAGGAGGTTCCAATATGTATTATGCCCCAAATAGTGGTGGAAGAAGCTACACGACGGAAACAATGAATAGTAACGGAACAATATACGTTTCTGTGGAGCAGAATTGTGATGAAGAATGGGATGATGCTAGTGGTCACCACGGGCCATTCCCCGCTCCATTTAAGGAAATATCAATTAATCTTAACGTGTCTTCACCATCAGTTAACGGCTCTTGTTCCCCAACTCACTACAACTGTTCCGCAGGAAACAGGGGTAATACGGAAGAGAGAAGCGATGAATACAGATGGTGGTGTAATGGTACGAATGGAGGTACTAATAAACTATGTACGGAAACAAAAACATCCACACCTCCACCCACCAATCCAACCAAAATTAACGGTTCTTGCTCTCCAACTCACTATAACTGTTCTTTAGGTACCCTTGGTCCAACAGCAGAATATCCTGACCAATATCAGTGGTGGTGCAATGGTACGAATGGAGGTACTAATAAATTATGTTCTGAATCAAAGTCAACCTCTCCTGTTAACGGTTCTTGCTCTCCAACCCACTACAACTGTTCTCTGGGTACCCTTGGTCCAACAGCAGAGTATTCCAACCAGTATCAATGGTGGTGCAATGGCAAGAATGGTGGCACAAACAGACTGTGTGTTGAAATGAAATCCGCACCAATTAATGCTTCATGCTCTCCAACTCACTACAACTGTATTCTTGGAAATTTGGGTGCGACAGAAGAGAGAAGTGATGAATACAGATGGTGGTGTAATAGTCCGAATGGTGGAAGTAATGTTCTATGTTCAGAAGTAAAAACCTCCAAAATCTGTTCAATAAATTCTTTTACGGCCGACAATTCAAATCCAAACCTAGGTACTGGTACAACACTAAGATTTTCTTTAAGTGGTTCTAACACAACTTGGTCTCTTGCTTTATTAGCTGGAACAACCCAACCCTCTTCTAGCTCTGGTGTAAATTCCGGTACAGTTACAACAGGTAACTTAAATGCGGTTCATATCTATAGATTAACCTGTGACAACACAACCAGAGATTTAACAGTCATCCCAAAGAATTTACCACCACAAACATGTCAGAATCCATCTGCTAGTAACTATGGTGGCCCACTTCCATGCGTTTTTGTTCCTCCAGGAGGAGTATCAGTTGATGTATTAATAAAGAAAAGCATTGAGTCAGATAGTCAATACAGAAGCAGTTTATCTCTTGCAAGTAGTGAAACCAATGCGCCGTTGCGAATACTATATACGGTTGCTAATGCCAACAACTGTATAGGGATTGGCTCATGGTCCGGGGTGCGGCATAACTACACAGATTCTGATCCAGTAACAGGACCAACCACACCTGGAACATATTATTATGGTGTGAGATGTACTGGTACCTCTGGGGGCGTGGCTGAGGATTCAGTTACTGTGGTTATGAGTTCTTTGCCGAACGAAACATGTCGAGACATTAACGCAGATAATTATGGTGGACCGACGCCATGCACATACAATCAACAGGTAAATGGTTCTTGTGGAGACAGAAACACAACCTATGTTTTTGGTACAGAAGATTATCCTGCTGAAAGCAAGTTCTGTTCACTTGGAACACTGAGAACAAATAGTGGCTTAGTACCTGTTTTTCCACAACCCGGTGAAAGTACATCTTGGTTTTGTGATGGTATAAATGGAGGTGGAAATGCTGGACCGTGTACGACACGTCTAGATGTGCAAACATTTAGAATTACCGCAGAACATTCAACTGGTGGTACTGTAAAAAGTACAACAGATAGCAACATAAATTGTGGGGACAATTGCTCCCATAATTATGGGGTGGGAAGTAGTGTTACTTTACAAGCTCTTCCTGGTTCAACTTATTGGAAGCTTGGTGGGTGGATAACTTCTCCACCAAGTATTTGTATGGGGGATGGTTTGTGTGTCATTAGTAATATTGACAAGAATGTGACAGCCAGAGCAGTGTTTGTTTTAAGAGCATTTAACTATATAGAATTTTAGAATTAAAATTAGTAATCAAACCATTATGAATAAAGAGATAAATCCGAATCGGGGGTACATTTTACCAGCAAGGTCGCTTGCTTTCCTTCTCGTCATATTTGTTTTTTGGTTTGTCCAACTGACTCCAATTGCCCACGGATTATTAAAGCCTGGTGACATTGGTTGTAATGTGGCGAGTGATTGTAGTCCAAACCCACTAAAACCAAATGATCCTCCTGGCACACCAGAGAACCAATATGGATGTTGTACTGATGGGACTGGCCTTCCGCTACCTTTGGGTGGAAGTCACATGTGTTGGTCTGGTGGTGGTGGACCATATTGTGATAGTGGAGGAAATGGTAGCGCTCTTGTTAATGGTGCTTGTATGCCTACTCACTACAATTGTTCTGCGGGAGTTTTGGGAGCAAAGGCAGAATATCCAACTCAATATCATTGGTGGTGTGAAGGTCAAAATGGTGGTACCAACAAATTATGTGTGGAAATGAAGTCCCCTGGTGTTTGTGGAGCAACACACAATAATTGTACCGCAGGTGTTTTGGGTGCAAATCAAGAGTATCCAACTCAATATAACTGGTGGTGTAATAGCACAAGCGGAGGTAGTAATACACTTTGTACTGAAATGAAAGTAAATGGCTCTTGCTCTTTCGCTCACTATAACTGTTCGGCAGGTACGAGTGCAAATAATGTTAATGGTTCAACATCATGGACCTGGGTCTGTAGAAGTCCAAACGGAGGAACAAATGCATCCTGCTCTGAAATAAAGCCAGTTGTTGTAAGTGGTTCTTGCTCTTCTACCCACTATAGCTGTTCTGCTGGAACGAGTGGTAGTCAAAGTGATAATGCAACATCGTGGACCTGGGGTTGTTATGGTTCTGGTGGTGGTGGTAATGACTCCTGTTCCGAGACAAAACCTACTGTTACAAATGGTTCTTGTGCAACAACACACTACAACTGTTCGGCTGGTAATAGCGCCAACACCTCCTCTGGTTCAACCGCGTGGACATGGGATTGTTTGAGTCCAAATGGTGGAAGCAACGACTCATGTATTGAAACTAAAACCGTCAGTGGTCCAGATTTAACTGCGGGAGGAATCAGTCCAACATCTGTGTTGGTTAACTCTCCCACAACATTTAGTACAACAATAAGCAATATTGGTAATAGCTCAACCGGGGCTTCTTTTAATAACTTTTTCCAAGTGGCAAGAAACTCTGATGGCTCCGGTATTTTGCCAGACTTTGGTGCAGTAACAGCCTCGGCAATTTCTGGTGGTGCCAGTGCCCCAGCATCAGTTAATGGAACTTTTTCCTCACTAGGTGTTTATTATGTTCGAGCCTGTGTTGATAAAAGCTTTGCGGGAGATGCGGGAACTATTTCCGAAGCAAATGAAAACAACAATTGTGGTGCATGGACTAGTGTTGCGGTTACAAATGGAGGTAATGAAGGTAGCGGAACTTTTGTTGATCTTGTTGCCGGCAACGTCTCACCTTCAACTATTGTGGTTAATACACCCGTCAGTTTTTCTTCATCAATTCTAAATAATGGAAATGTTTCTACAGGAAGTAACTTTTACAATTTCTTCCAAATATCCACAGCACCGAATGGAGGGGGAACCAAGACCGACCTAACAAGTTCTGTCATGTCTGCCCTATCGGCTAGTGGCACAGGCCCAGCTACATCTCCGAGTCACCAGTTTACTTCACCAGGGACATATTATATACGTGCCTGTGCTGACAAAAGAAACTCTGCCGATGCGGGAAGCATAACTGAGTCAAGTGAGGACAATAACTGTAGTACAGGGTGGGCTGGAATTACTATAGTAAATACTTGTCCTGGAGGAGGACTGCCTCCATGTTCCGGAGGTGGCACTGTAAATGGCGCTTGTGGTGATAGAAACACAACTTATGTTTTTGGTACTACGGGGTATCCTGCAGGTAGCACCTTTTGTTCTGCTGGTGAGCGTAGAATTCCACCCATACTTGAACCAGGATTTCCAGAGTCTGGGGGAACAGTTGCATGGTTCTGTGATGGATTAAATAGCGGAACGAACGCTGGTCCTTGTACTGCTAGACTGGCTCTTCAGGCGTTTACTGTAACAGCTGAAACCTCTAGTGGTGGTTTTATAACCAGCTCAAGTACAGATAGTCAGATTAACTGTGGTGAGGATTGCCAGGGGACTTACGAAGTGGGAAGTGATGTAACCCTGCAGGCTCTTCCAAGCTCAACTTACTGGAAATTTGACCACTGGACAGTCTCTCCATCTTCTGCTAGTTCATGTAGTGGTACAGGGCCATGTATGATAAATAATATAAACAGGAGTGTCACAGTCACAGCTTCTTTCGTACCAAGGCAATTTCAATATATTGAGTTTTAGTAATTAATAATTTAGCAATGATGAAAAAAACAAAAAAACTAAGTACTCTCATATACGTAGTGTTGGCCTACATCCTCTTCATCTCATTTCCAACAGCGGTTAGTGCTTTCACATGTAATTCTGGAACACTAGCAACCACCTGTACAATTACAGGGGCAAACACCACCACCGATGGTGAAGTTATATCTGGTGCGGGCAGTCTCATCATTGCAAGTGGTGGTTCAATCACTTCCTCGGGCGCAAGCCGGTTTACTCTAAACATGGGTGGTAATATTACTATCCAATCTGGTGGAAGTATTACTGGTAATGCAGTAATTACCACTACCAACCTCGATGTTCAATCAGGTGGAAGCATAAATGTAGACAGCAAAGGATATTATGGTGTTGATGGCACAGGTAAGGGTAATGGTCCTGGTGGTGGTTTTCCTAGTGCTTATGGTAGTTATGATAATGCTGGTGGAGCAGGACACGGTGGGGTTGGTGCTACTGGTAGTATGTATAGTGCTGGTTTGGGAGGTACGGGGTATGGCTCTGCAACACAACCAACAGATTTTGGTTCTTCAGGTGGTCATCTCTTTGGTTATATATATACACCTGGTCGGGGGGGCGGAGCAATTAAGATTACGGCATCTGGCACAGTAACAGTTAATGGAACTATTTCGGCAAAAGGTGAAGATATACAGAGTTATTCTACTCGTTCAGCTACTATGGTTACCGGTGCTGGTTCAGGGGGCTCAATCTGGATAACGGCCGATACCATAACTGGTTCTGCGAATATTGTTGCAAATGGGGGGAATGTTTCTTGGGGTCATCCGGCACACCCAGGAAAAGGTGCAGGAGGAAGAATAGCATTGTACTATACAAATTTTACCCACACAGGATTGGTATCTGCATATAGTGGAATTGATGATTTGCCTTTGGCTTACCGAACGATTGCTGGTGCCGGAACCATATTTAAAAAGGCGGTGTCTCAACCCAATGGTGAATTGATAGCTGATAATGGAACTATTTCTCCAGCCGGTAGCACATATCAATCTCCTGGTACTACAGACACCTTCGATAATGTCATAATTAGAAACTACGCAAGTTATGTTGTTCAAAATGGTTCCTCTGTAACAATACTAGCCATGTCTGGTACAGGGAACGCTGGTTTTGTAAACAATGGTACAGCAAACCTAAGTAGTATATCTCTATTACCAAGCTCTATAACCAACACAGGGACAATTATCTTGCCAGCGAGTGTAACCCTTGGAACCGGTGCGACATTTACAAACTCAGGAACAATTAATACTCTTTCTGATTTAACAATTTCTGGTGGAACATTTGTTGCAAATGGTGGTAGTTTCTCGGCGGGTTCTCCGAATATTATTGTTGGTTCTGGAGGAGTATTTGAATCAAACAATACACCAGACAACCCATTCGTTCTGAATAATCTAACAGTCCAGTCTGGAGGTGTTGTGCGACATGTTGGTAATGGAATAAATAGTTTGAATTTAAGTTTGACAAACCTAGACGTCCAGCCTGGAGGAAGTATAAATGTAAATGGTAAGGGGTATTATGGTACGGATGGTTACACTAATGGTAATGGTCCTGGGAAGGGTTTTACTTCAGCAGCGTATTATTATCTTAATCCTGGTGGTGCTGGGCACGGTGGCATCGGTGGTGCTGGCACCGAGTATGGGGCGGGCGCTGGTGGTGTTGCTTATGGTTCCGAAATTCAGCCGATAACTTTGGGTTCTTCGGGGGGCTCTACTGGCTCCGGTGATTATCCTCCGGGTAGTGGGGGAGGGGCAATTAAAATTACTGCCTCTGGAACGGTAACAGTTAATGGAACGATTTCTGCTAATGGTGAAGACGCAAAGAATTATTCACTTTATTCAGGTAGTATAGTTGGTGGTGGTGGCTCTGGTGGTTCAATTTGGATTACTGCCGATACAATTTTGGGTTCATCAAATATTACTGCTAATGGAGGAGGTGTTACTATTATTGGTCCTACCCGTCCTGGTGGAGGAGGTGGTGGAAGGATTGCAATGTATTGTACGGGGGGGTTTGACTACAGTGGGGCAGTGACAGCAAATGCAGGTGTAACCACTGCCAATTTTCCAGGTGCTGGGACAGTTTATGATGAGGATTGTATGACACATGCTATTACCTCATCGGCTGGACCCAACGGAACTATTTCCCCACTTGGTGAAACCAAGGTAAACCATGAGGAAGATCAGCTGTACACTGTTACTCCAGATGTAGGATATAGAGTGGATCATGTGCTTGTAGATGGGGTCTCTGTTGGCGAGGTAACCACATATACATTCACAAATGTTATTGCAAGACACACCATTGAGGCTGTATTTATTATAAGTCCACCAGCATCACCTTCAAACTTTACTGCTACGGCTGGTGCATGTGAGGAAAACTTTTTGGACCTTGCCTGGGATGCCTCTCTCACAGCCACGAACTACAAAGTATACAGAGATGAAACTTTAATATACAACAGCACAGGTTTGTCTCATTTAGACTCCGGACTTGTGCTTGGTCAAACTTATTCATATCATTTAACCGCATCTAATATAGGAGGTATCTCTGCAACTACCACAATAAACGGAACGGTTGCAAACGTTTGTACAAGAACTCTTACAATTAATACAGCTGGCACTGGAACGGGAACAGTTTTTGGTGCGGGTGAGCATGATTATGGGACGACGGTCACACCAACAGCAACACCAGGTTCGGGGTCTTCATTTGCTGGTTGGAGTGGTGCATGTAATCCAACAACAGGGGCAGTACTAATGGATGATGATAAAACGTGTATAGCAACATTTACTTTGAACCCACCCCCTCGCCCAACAGGATTCACTGCTTCACCAAGTGCATGTGAGAACAACTGGCTGAATCTATCATGGGATGTAACACCTGGAGCGACGATGTATCAGATATATAGAGGAGGAACTCTCATAAGAGACGACTTAAGTGCTAACTTTGATATAGGTGAACCTAGTTCCCTTGGTTTCTCTGACACAGGTCTTGTATTCAACTCAACATATTCATACACAATTACTGCTTCAAATGCAGGAGGAACATCACAGGTGGCTTCAGCTTCTGGAACAGTCAGTGGTCTTTGTACTCGTACCTTAACTATAAACAAAACTGGTAGTGGTTTTGGGGTAGTTACTGGGGCGGGTGAACACACACCTGGAGCAGAAGTTGTAGCCACAGCATCTGCAAACACAGGTTCAACATTTACTGGATGGAGTGGTGAGGGTTGTTCGGGAACAGGAACTTGTTCTGTCATAATGGATATTGATAGGGAAATCACTGCAACATTTGTCTTAGACCCGATACCAGGAATGTGTAGTAGTCCCGCAAGCAACAAAGAATATCCTGAGGATGCGACTTCTTACGGAACAGATGATTTTTGTTCTCAAGGTACGGTATCTGTGGATGGAACAACTCCGTCTGAGCCAGCTTTCCCACCAAGAGGAGGAATGTCAACTTGGGTTTGTCTTGGTATAAACAACGGTGCAACTAGTCCAGAATGTTGGGCAACGCGGGCAACTCTTAAACATGCAGTTACTATAGTGGAATCAACTGGTGGTGGTAAGGTCATAGACCAAAACTCCTTGTTTATCAACTGTGGAGGTAGCAACTTGGATTGTCAGTATAATTATAACGAGGGTAGTACAGTAGCTTTGCAAGCAATACCGGAATCAACTTATTGGCAGTTTGACTACTGGACAGGTGACTGTTCAGGAACCTCCCCAGTATGTCTCTTACCGATTACCGGCCCACAAACCGCTTCGGCCAACTTCGTATTAACAAAGTTTAATTATCAGGAGTTTTAGTAACTAAACTAGAATAGTAAAATAAACCTATGCAAAACAAAAATATTATATCCGGAATTATAATTTTACTGGTCATTATCGGTGCGTTTTGGTATGTTGCTAGTAGAAACGATTCTGGTTTAGAAGTTCCTGCTAATTCAAATAATCAAGTTAACGAAAAAACTAAACCAAATTTTGTCCTAGGGATTGTCACGAGGGTGGAAGGTAACACGATTTATATAAGGGCCGGCTCTGAGGAAAAAACTGTGGTAACTGATACTAAGCTGGTTGTTCTAAAGCAGGTAAAAGAAGCAGGAGTGATAAAAAATGTTTCTGCAAAACTAAGTGATGTAAAAACCTCATCAAGAATAGTTGGTTACTTCAACGAAAGCACTGATTTGGAGTACAAAGCACATACCATTCAGGTATTAAACATATAATCTAATCGGGTTGCATTTTCGGTGTAAATCAATATAATGAAGCCCGTATGTTAAAACATAGAATAATATCTATAGTCTTAGTCTTGGTTGTTGTAGGCGTCGGTTTTTTTGTATCTAATACATCCAAGTACCCTTTTAAGTTTGGGTTGGATTTGAATGGGGGGACAGAACTAACTTATCGTGCCGATATATCAAAAGTCAAGTCTGGAGATGTGGGTGGGGCTATGGCTTCACTTCGAGATGTTATAGAGAGAAGAATAAATATATTTGGTGTCTCGGAACCTATTGTTCAGGTAGAAAATCCTGGGCTTGTTGCTGGTTCCGATGATTACAGACTGCTCGTTGGTCTTCCTGGAATAACAAACATTGAAGAAGCCGTAAAACTTATAGGTAAAACTCCACAACTTGAATTTAAGCTTGTAAGACCAGAAGCCGAAGGGTTGACCGAAGAAGAACTTAAGACCAAAACTCAAGACGAGATTTTCCTTTCGACTGGACTTGATGGTCAATATCTAGACAGCGCCCAACTACAATTTACAAACAGTGGTTCTGGTCAGCTATCGGGGGAGCCGATTGTCGCCATTACCTTCAATGACGAAGGTCGGGATTTATTCGCAAAAATTACTAGAGAAAACTTAGGAAAAGTCTTGGCTATATTTCTAGATGGTGGGGTAATATCAAGCCCCGTAATTCGTGATGAAATAAAAGATGGTAAGGCAGTAATATCTGGTGGGTTTACCCCAGTTGAGGCAAAAGACCTTGTTAGAGACTTAAACTATGGTGCTTTGCCTGTGCCGGTTGAGCTTATTTCTACACAGAGCATCGGCGCCTCCTTGGGTGAAGACGCGAAAACCTCTGGCGTTGACGCCGGGCTAATTGGCTTTGCTTTCATAGTTGCTTTTCTTATCTTGTGGTATAGACTACCAGGTATTGTTGCAAGTCTATCACTTGTTATTTATATAATCCTTTCTTTGGCAGTTTTCAAATTAATTCCTGTCACATTTACTGCAGCGGGTATTGCAGGGTTTATTTTGTCCATTGGTATGGCAGTGGATGCAAACGTTTTGATTTTTGAGAGAATGAAAGAAGAACTGAAAAAGGGTAAATCTGTGCATGATTCTCTGCATGAAGGATTTTCAAGGGCTTGGCTTTCTATTCGTGACTCAAATATTTCTTCAATGATTACTGCTGTTATTTTGTTCTGGCTTGGCACATCAGCCGTGAAGGGTTTTGCGCTTACTTTGGGTCTTGGTGTTCTTATTTCTTTGTTTACAGCTATTACTGTTTCCAGGACATTTCTATTTGCTATTGCACCCAAAGGAGAATCACACGGCAAGCTGGCGAGATTCTTGTTTAGTAATGGCTTTCACATTTAGACTTTATGAACTTTATAACTTTTAACTCACTTATATGTTTGTAGTAAATTACAGAAAATTATTTTTTACACTATCTATCCTTCTAGTTGTTGGTTCTTTTGTTGCAATTTCAGTGTATGGACTGAATTTTGGTATTGATTTCAAGGGCGGGTCTATCTTGGAGGTGAGTTACCCTGACAGTCGGCCTGAAGCAGAAAGTATTAAGGTCGGACTAAATAATCTTGATCTTGGTTCTTACATACTAACTCCGTTTGGAGAAAAAAACTTCATTTTGCGAGCAAGAGAGATTACCCCTGTTGAAAAAACGGCTATAATTAACACTTTTTCAAGCAATAGTACGGTTCAAATAACTGAGGAAAGATTTAACTCCATAGGCCCGGCTGTTGGAACAGAGTTAAAAAACAAAGCGATTTTGGCAATCATTTTAGTTGTGATTTGTATTGTGCTTTTTATTACATTTGCTTTCAGAAAAGTTTCCCATCCTGTGGCTTCTTGGAAGTATGGTTTAGCAACTATTATTGCTTTAGTGCATGATATTATTATTCCTACTGGCATATTTGTGATTTGGGCTCATTATAGAGGTGGGGAGATAGATATGCTTTTTATCACTGCTCTCCTTGCGATTTTAGGTTATTCCGTTCACGACACCATAGTTGTTTTCGACCGAGTTAGAGAGAATTTGCGACTCGGTGGTAATTCTAAAACAAAGGAGTCATTTATTGAAACTGTTGGAACCTCGGTCTCGCAAACCTTCGCAAGGTCAATCAACACATCACTGACCATCTTTTTGGCCCTCGTTGCTCTGTATTTCTTTGGCGGAGAAGCTACTCGTAACTTTGCCTTTATTTTGCTTGTGGGTATTATAGCTGGAACTTATTCATCTATCTTTGTTGCCTCACCACTACTTGTTACTTTTGAAAGGTTTAGGAAGAAATAAGTCAAGCCATAAGTGGCCTAGAGACTTGGTGTTTTTAGGTGGATTAGACACTTGACTTCAATAAAAATATGGCTATACTACTTAGGTGCCTTTTAAAGGCATTTTTGTACACAGAAAGTTCGTTGACATCAAATTGAATATAGGCCCACCACTTGCAAAGGTAGTGGGTCAGAGAATGTATTTTAAAGTGGTCGAAAAGTATTTCTGTCTAAAGACAAAATACATTTTCGACATGATTTTCCGAGTAGGAAAATCTCAAGTTTTCGTCAACCCTAATTCCTGTCAGGGGGTGAGGGACGACAAAATATTCTTTATTAATACTTCTGGATATGTGAATCTAAAGCAACGATTCACAACATCAATAAACATAATCATATTAAAACAGTGTTCATCTAGTGAAAACAAAATAGTCAAAAAGTCCATAAAGTCAAAAGTCCATAAAGGAAATGCACCCGCATTCACTTTACAAACTTTACAACTTTTAACTTTCGACTTGAAAAATTATATTTTTCTTTA
Source organism: Candidatus Zambryskibacteria bacterium RIFOXYD1_FULL_40_13 (assembly GCA_001824295.1). Lineage (GTDB taxonomy): Bacteria > Patescibacteriota > Minisyncoccia > Phycocordibacterales > DATDWN01 > C7867-006. The sequence goes on from MHWY01000004.1 coordinate 64,278, forward strand.
TTTTGTTCCGTTCACTATAAAGTTTTTGATTAAACTTTTTTTAAGAGTTTGATCCTAGCTCAGGATGAACGCTGGCGGCGTGGATAAGGCATGCAAGTCAAACGGGTGCATCTCACAAAGGTTCGATGCAGTTAAAAGTTCATAAAGTTCATAAAGTTCATAAAGTAGATTCAGAGTGCAAATGCATTAAGAGTTCACATTAAAAACTTTATAGACTTTCAACTTTATAACTCGCACCGAGGTTCTGCGAGGTGCATCAGTGGCGAACGAGGTAGTAACACGTGGGTTACATCCCCCAAAGTCAGGAATAACTAATCGAAAGATTAGCTAATACTTGATAATCTCTTCGGAGTAAAGATTTATCGCTTTGGGAATGGCCTGCGGAGTATCAGCTAGTTGGTAGTGTAATGGACTACCAAGGCTATGACGCTTAGGGGAGCTGAGAGGCTGACCCCCACCGATGGAACTGAGACACGGTCCATACACCTACGGGTGGCCGCAGTCGAGAATCTTCCGCAATGGACGAAAGTCTGACGGAGCGACGCCGCGTGATGGATGAAGTCCCTAGGGACGTAAACATCTTTTATGAGGGAGAAAGTTTATTGATAGTACCTCACGAATAAGGGGTTGCTAAACTCGTGCCAGCAGCAGCGGTAATACGAGTGCCCCGAGCGTTATCCAGAATTATTGGGCGTAAAGGGTGTGTAGGTGGCAGTGTTAGTCAAACGTTAAAGCCCGGAGCTTAACTCCGGAAGTGCGTTTGAAACGGCACAGCTAGAGGATGCGAGGGATGAATGGAACTCATGGAGTAGGGGTGAAATCCGTTGATATCATGGGGAACACCAAAAGCGAAGGCAGTTCATTGGCGCACTCCTGACACTGAAACACGAAAGCGTGGGTAGCGAATGGGATTAGATACCCCAGTAGTCCACGCCCTAAACGATGACAACTAGCTTTTCGGAGTATCGACCCTCTGAGAGGCGAAGCTAACGCGTTAAGTTGTCCGCCTGGGTAGTACGACCGCAAGGTTAAAACTCAAAGGAATAGACGGGGACTTGCACAAGCAGAGGATTATGTGGTTTAATTCGATGATAAACGAAAAACCTTACCAAGGTTTGAAACCTAACTGAATAGAAGCAGAAACGTTTCTAGTCTCACAAGGACAGTTAGGCAGGTGATGCATGGCCGTCGTCAGTTCGTGATTTGAATTGTTCCCTTAAGTGGGGTAACGAACGCAACCCTCGTTGTCTGTTATACGTATCAGGCGAGACTGCCCAGCTTTTTGCTCGGAAGCAAAAAGCCAGTTAAAAGTTCATAAAGTTATAGAGTTCATAAAGTAAAATGCATTTGCATCTACTTTAAAAACTTTACAAACTTTCAACTTTAAAAACTTACTTTTTGAGCTTGCGCTCAAAAAGCTGGGAGGAAGGCGAGGATGACGCCAGGTCAGCATGTCCCTTTGATACCTTGGGCTACACACATAATACAATGGCGACCACAACGCGTTGCGACGGGGTAACCCTGAGCTAATCGTAATAAAAGTCGCCCCAGTTCAGATTGGGGGCTGAAACTCGACCCCATGAAGTTGGATTTGCTAGTAATCGCGGGTCAGCTATACCGCGGTGAATACGTTCTCAAGTCTTGTACTCACCGCCCGTCAACTCAAGGGAACCGGGAATACCCGAAGTCTAGCGTATGCTAGCCCACGGTAAATTCGGTAACAGGGAGTAAGTCGTAACAAGGCACGGCTAGCGGAAGCTGGTCGTGGAATAATTCAATTTGAAATACCTTTCGCTTTGCGAAAGGGAAGTTATATTCTTCGTAAGAAAAATATAAATGTGTGTCGATATTGTGAATCTCGTACGAGTTCATAATGGACTATGATTTATTGGTCCTTAAATAATCTGACACCCTGGAAAGACAGGGGTGAACGGAACAAAATAAAGAATGATATAAATAAGTAAAAAGTTCGTATAGTCCATAAAGTTTATAAAGTGGATACGAACATCAAAAATACCGCTATAAAAGGCGGTATTTTTGTATGTGTATAACACACATTGACAAAGCATACAAAATGGTGTAATATTAATATGAGATGTTACCTGAGGAGGGTACATAATGGCACATGAAGACTATAGCTTCGCAACATTTTCTCTTGGGATGGGCTTTCTCGTTTTGGGGCTACTTCTCGCGATAGGAATTCTTGCCAAGGACGGGCGATTTATCGTCACACTCTTGACGATTGTTGCTCTCGCATCTTTGGTGCTCTACGGTATCAAGTGGTATCGAAGGAATCACCGGAAGCCCAATCCGTCGGTATTCGTGCCGATGAAGGATCGTGACTGGAAGGGCCCAGACGGCATTCAGCGTCGGGGTCTCTGAGGGGGGGTGGGGGGTGTGTGCGTCGTAGACGCCATGCGCCGCACACCTCCCTTTTTCTATTGTTAAAAAACACTTTTTTTGATAGTGTAATGAAGTTAGTAGTGCGCGTGTGGCTCAGTTGGTAGAGCACTCGACTGCCTCCCTACGGGAGCTGTACACCTTTCGCTTTTTGGTTACAAAATGCTCAAGGTCTTGCGGAGTGATAACATCACTCCTCACTCGTGGGGTTGAGGTCGGATTAGGGACCCGACCGAAAAACCTTTTGAGATACAGTTGAGTTTTTCGAAATTTTATCCAAAAGGTATACTGCTCCTGTAAGGAGACAGGTTCAAATCTTGTTTATTGAAAATAAAAAATTGTATCCAGTGTGCGCGTGTAGCTCAGTTGGTAGAGCACTCGACTGATACTCGTGGGGTCCCAGGTTCAAATCCTGGCACGCGCACGGTGGGTATAATTTTTTATTTTCAAATATGACCAAAAAAACAAAAATAGTGGTTACTATTGGTCCAGCAACGGAAAGCCAAGAAGTGCTTACAAAACTTGTAAATTCAGGCATGAACATCATGAGATTAAATTTTTCTCATGGTGATTTTTTTGAACATCAAATTCGTGTTAATAATTTACGGAAAGTAATACAAAAAACTGGTTCACATGTTGGCATTATTCAGGATCTTGGTGGCCCAAAAATTCGAATAGGAAAGTTTAAAACAGATTCTGTTATTTTAAAAAAGGGACAAATCTTCACGCTCACTACAGAGAATGTGATTGGCAATAAAAATATTGTTTCTGTGAATTATCCTTTTTTGCCGAAAGTAGTAAGGGTGGGTCATATTATATTTCTTCATGATGGAAATAAAAAGCTGGAAGTAAAAGAAATTAAAATAGACAAAGTTATGTGTAAGGTGTTGGTGGGGGGAAACATGCGAGGAGAGAGGGGTGTTAATTTACCAGATTCTAAACTTTCAACAAAATCTTTAACCACTAAGGATGTGGCTGATATGGAATTTGGCTTGAAAAACGAAGTAGATTATTTTGCTTTATCTTTCGTTCGTCACCCATCAGATATTCTATACTTAAGAAATATTTTAAAAAAGAAAAAGTCGAAGGCTAAAATTATAGCAAAAATAGAAACGGCTCAAGCTATTAAGCATATAGACAAAATAATAAGATTATCAGATGCAATAATGGTAGCCAGAGGTGATCTAGCCACTGAAGTGCCATTCGAAAAAGTTCCTATTTATCAAAAAATGATTATAAAAAAGTGTAATAAAGCTAAAAAATTTGTTATTACCGCAACTGGTATGATGGAGTCTATGATAGATGCCCCAATCCCTAGTAGAGCCGAAGTATCTGATGTTGCCAATGCTATTATAGATGGTACCGATGCAATTATGCTTTCAAAAGAAACAACCCTAGGTCACTACCCGATAGAAACGCTAGAGACCGTGACTAAAATTGCTCTGGAGACTGAGAAATACCTCAAAAAATAAATTTTGTATAAACACATTATTGTGTGTATAATACTCCTATGATTCAACGTAAAAGTACATTTTTTCTTGGCATATTTATTTTCATAATTCCATTTCTTGGTATACCAGGCTCATGGAGGACCTTTTTTATCATTATTTCTGGACTATTTCTAATCACATTATCTATAAAGATTACATTACCAAAGAGAAACATAAAGAGTAAAACGAGAAGAGAGAAGATTACTCCGGTGTTTGTAGAAAGTATGCCTGGGTACACAAAGGAAAATTCAATAGACAGTATTAGCGCGCCGATACCTGAAATAAAAGTAGATGCGGAAGGAAATTCTGTAAACTAAAACAAAATGCGAAGTTTTTTTACTAAACACAAGAAGAAGACACTGTTGTGTCTGTTTTTAGTCTGTGTTTTTTTGTTTTTTCTTTTGTTACCGAGGGTACTCAGTGTTCATTATATTTCTCAATACACAAACTCTGTTTCAACTTCCATTCCAGATATGGAGCAAGACAAAGTCGTTTTCATCCCGTCATATGTTGGAACACCAGAATCGGTCAGGGGAATATATATGACAAGCTGGATTGCTTCGAGCCAGAACCTCCGAGCCGACTTGGTAAAACTCATTGATGACACAGAACTAAATGCAATCGTTATAGATATAAAAGACTATAGCGGTAGGATTGTTTTTACTATTAATGACCCGACTCTTAAAGCCTTCGGTTCAGAAGAAGTCAGGATAAAAGACTTGGAAAGTTTTATAGAATCTCTTCATAAAAAGGGTACCTATGTCATCGGACGAGTTGCAGTTTTTCAGGATCAATATTTTGTAAAACACAGGCCAGACTTGGCTGTAAAGAATAAGCTTGGAACAGCTGTGTGGAAAGATAAAAAAGGAATATCTTGGGTGGATCCTGGTTCAAAAGAATACTGGGATTATATAGTTTTGATTTCCAAGGAGGCCAGGAGGATTGGTTTTGATGAAATTAATTTTGACTATATACGCTTTCCATCAGACGGTAATATGCAGGATATTTCTTATCCATTTAGTACTAGCACACCAAAACACTTTGTGATGAGAAGTTTTTTTGAGTACCTTCATAACAATTTAGTTATGGATTTTATTGAAATTTCCTCGACCGGTGAAAAAAAAGTTGAAAATAACAGATTAAAAATTTCGGCTGACATATTTGGTATGGTTACAACTGCCAAGGACGATATGGGTATAGGTCAGCTTCTGGAGGATACTTTTCCATATTTTGACTATATTATGCCAATGGTTTATCCGTCTCACTACCCGGTAACTTTTCAAGGGTTTAAAAATCCTGCCGAGCATCCTTACGAGGTTGTCCATTTTGCAATGAAGGAAGCTGTAAGCAGAGCAACTGTTGCCAGCACGACAACAAGTAAACTCCGTCCGTGGCTTCAGGATTTTGATTTGGGTGCTGATTATGGCCCAGCCGAAGTCCGTGCACAGATAAAAGCAACGAATGATGTTGGACTTAACTCGTGGATTTTGTGGTCTCCATCAAATAAATACACAAAATCTGCTCTAAATAATTAGTCTATATTAGAGTTTTGTTGTTGGTATTTATTTAGAAATTAGAAATTAGAAATTCTTGTCGGTTTTGTGTTATAATACGCTTAATTATGGATCAAAATAAGATTACATATTTTGCTGAAACTGATGCCAGAAGCAAGAGGGTAAAATTTGGTATAAGAGAATCTGACCGACTAAGACATATGTACATTATTGGAAAGACTGGTGTCGGTAAGTCCACCTTGCTTGAAAATATGGCCATTCAGGACATACAGAACGGTAATGGCATCGCCTTTATTGACCCTCACGGCTCTACGGCAGAAAAATTATTGGATTATGTTCCAGAACACCGTATAAAAGATGTACTTTATTTTGCGCCCTTTGACTTGGATTACCCAATTTCCTTTAATGTCTTGGAAGATATTGGAGTAGACAAAAGGCACTTAGTGGTCAATGGTCTCATGTCTACATTTGAAAAAATCTGGGTAGATGCTTGGTCTGCTCGTATGGCCTACATTTTGAACAACACACTCTTGGCCTTGCTTGAGTATCCAGGAGCAACACTTCTTGGAGTAAACAGAATGTTGTCTGATAAGGATTATAGAAAAAGGGTGGTGGATAATGTTAAAGACCCAACCGTAAAATCCTTTTGGATAGAAGAATTTGGAAAATATACTGAAAAGTATGCATCAGAAGCCACCCCTGCAATTCAGAACAAAGTTGGACAATTTACCTCAAACCCACTTGTCAGAAACCTTATTGGGCAATCAGTTTCATCCTTTGATATAAGGAATTTCATGGATGAGAAAAAAATCATCATAATAAACATGTCAAAAGGTCTTGTTGGAGAGGGTAATGCAAATCTTCTTGGTTCTATGCTTATTACCAAAATATATCTTGCCGCCATGTCTCGTGCGGACAAGAACAAGGCGGAGCTTGCAAAACTACCACCGTTTTATCTTTATGTGGATGAGTTTCAGTCATTTGCTAACAAATCTTTTGCGGATATCTTATCTGAAGCAAGAAAGTATAAGTTAAGTTTGAACATTGCTCATCAATATATTGAGCAAATGGAAGAGGAGGTGAGGGACGCCGTTTTTGGAAACGTTGGCACAATGATTACATATAGAGTGGGGGCTTACGATGCAGAAGTTCTAGAAAAAGAGTTTGCTCCAACATTTACCGCCGAAGATTTGGTTAATCTCGGCAAATTCCAAGTTTATTTGAAGTTAATGATAGATGAGGTTTCCTCTAGACCATTTTCTGCAACCGCAATACCGCCTATTGCTCGGCCAGAAAAAAGTTTTAAGGAGGAGGTTATTAGAAGTTCTAGGGAACAGTTTGGTCGCCCAAGAGCGGTTGTTGAGAAGGATATAATTGACTGGCACGATGCGGGAACTGTGAGAGAGGTAAAGACACGATTTCAGTCTGAGTCAGCTCCTGCTGGCGGTGGAGAAAGTACTGCACGCGTTCAGGAAAAAACCGAGAGGCAAAGAGAGGTACCACGCCAAGCTCTACAAGAAGAAAAGTCTAGAGTTGATGAAAACAAATTAGTTTTTCAAAGGGCCAAGGAAGAACTAATGATGAAGGAAAAAAGGGAACACCCGGCAGGACAAAGGAGAGAGGAGAGCAGAAAAAACCCAAGCAAGGAAAATACCTCAAGCCTGAAGGAAGCATTATCTAGTTTAATCAACAAATCTAAAACATCGGAAAGCCTAGAAAACAAAAGAGAAGAGAAAAGAGCGGACCTATCCAAAGACAAAAAACCAGAGCAAATTTCAAGGCCAGAACAGAAAGAAAGACCACCCCAAAACGAGGTTCCAGAGAATGTGCTGAGAGACCTTTTGAAGTAGTTGAAAATTAGAAATTAAGAGTTACTGATATTCTGAATGAACATACACAACATGCAAGGAAAAAATTTTAAAAAAAGAGTACTTATATTCTCTACTGCCTATTACCCTTTTGTTGGTGGAGCCGAGGTTGCGGTCAAAGAAATCACCGATAGATTGTCTCGGGATTTTGAGTTTGACCTTATAACAGGTAGATTCAATCGTGATCTGCCAGCCGTAGAAAAAATAGGTGCAGTGACGGTATATCGTGTCGGTATTGGAAGAACAATGTTTGATAAACTCGTTCTTCCTTTTCGAGGAGCTTTTCTTGCCCGTAAATTAAACAAGAGATTTAATTATTACTGTTTGTGGGGGGTTATGGTTACATTTGGCAGTGGGGCAGGTTACCTGTTTAACATTTTGCAGGGCTTAACTGGCAAGAAAAAAGTACCGATAATTCTGACTTTGCAGGAGGGAGATTCGGAGAATCACTTACAGTATAAATGGGGTGGGCTTATTGCTCTTTCTTGGAGACTGGCTCTAGGTCAAACCAGCTTTTTGACTGGGATAAGTAATTTCTTATTGAATCGTGCCAAGAAACACGGATATGGTGGCAGGTTCGCTCTGGTTCCAAACGGAGTAGACTTGGCTGTTTTTTCACAGGAAGTCGGTCCAAGGACGAGAGAGGAAATAAGAATTCGTCTTGGAAAAAAGTCGGGGGATATTTTTCTTGTTACAAGCGGTCGCTTGACTCACAAGAATGGTGTTGATGATGTTATCTCTGCTTTGGTTTCTCTACCAAAACATATAAGTTTTATTATTATAGGCAAAGGGGACGGTGGTATTGAGTTACAAAAAGAGGCAAACAAACTAGGTGTGGCAGACAGGGTAAAATTTTTGGGATTTCTGTCTTACAAAGATATACCGAAATACTTTGCAGTAGGCGATATTTTTATTAGACCAAGTCGTTCGGAAGGTTTCGGAAACTCATTTATTGAAGCTATGGCTAGCGGTTTACCTGTTATTGCTACACCAGTTGGGGGTATTCCAGATTTCATAGATGACAGGGAGACAGGTGTTTTTTGTTCGCCAGATTGCCCACAAAGTATTGTTAAGGCGGTTAACTCGCTTTTGGAAAACGAGTCTCTCAGAAAGAGGGTAGTAGGAAAAGCATATGCCCGCGTGAACGAGCGTTATGGCTGGGACAATATAGCTTCGCAGATGAAAACTGTATTTGATCAACTTTCAACCTTATAAACTTTATGGACTCCAACCTAAACATTTTAATTACAACAGGTATATATCCACCAAAGATTGGTGGTCCGGCTCAATATGCGAAAAATTTAAAGATTACGCTAGAGAACATGGGCAACAGTGTTTCCGTTAAAACCTTCTCTGTTGAGGACTATCTACCTACTGGAATAAGACACATCTTCTTCTTCTTCAAAATAATACCCCGCGTGATAAAAAGTGATGTGGTTATTATTCTTGATACCTTTTCAGCTGGGTTACCGACAGTTCTAGCATGTAAGCTTTTCGGCAAGAAGTCTATTGTGAGGACGGGTGGGGATTTTCTCTGGGAGCAGTATGTTGAGAGAACGGGTAAAAAAGTGTTACTAAGAAACTTTTATAAAGATGAACGACACAATTTTTCAAAGAAGGAGAACATAATCCTCAGTCTTTCCAAGTGGACCCTACTAAACACTTCTGCTGTTGTATTTTCAACAGAGTGGCAGAGAGACATATTTATGGATGTTTACAATCTACAAAAACAAAAAATATATATCGTAGAAAACTATTATGGTGTGAAAGAGACTGGTCTTTTACCCCAAGGTAAAATCTTTATAGCATCAACAAGAAATTTGAGGTGGAAAAATATTAATATGCTGAAAAGGGTTTTTGATAAGGTTAGATTACAACATCCGGAGGCTATTCTCTTTCTAGACAATGTTTCTTTTCCTGATTTTATGAATAAGATAAAAAATTGTTATGCGGTTCTTCAGGTTTCCTTGGGGGACATTAGTCCAAACCTTATACTGGACGCCATAAGGTATGGCAAGCCGTTTATTTGTACAAAAGAGGTTGGAATTTTACCTAGGATTTCGGATGCGGGAATTTTCGTAGACCCACTTAATGAAGCTGAGGTGGAGAGGGCCATTTTGACCCTACTTGGTGAGGCGGAATATAGAAAAGCCAAAGAAAAAGTAGAAAACTTTTCTTTTGTGCATACATGGAATGATATAGCTCACGAATTTATTCAAATTACTAATTTTCTAAAAAAATGAAGGTACTATCTATTAGCACAGACAGAAAACTATTTGAAAACGGAAGTCCTGTTCAAGTTAGAAATATTGAATATGCTTCAAAAATGAAGGAGTTGCATGTCGTTGTCTTTTCTCTGAAAAAACTTGGTTTAAAACCTCAAAAAATAGGGAATCTGTTTATATACCCGACAAGTTCCTTAAGTCGTTGGCTTTATGTCTTTGGGGCCTATTATCTTGCCAAAAAAATTGTGGCTGAAAATGGGTTCTTGCCCGGAGAGTCAGTCATATCTACTCAAGATCCCTTTGAAACGGGGCTGGTTGGTTTTTACTTGAAAAAGAAGTTTAAGCTTCCACTGCAACTTCAAAGCCATACTGACTTTTTTAGCCCCCTATTTGGAAAAACACTCCTGAATAAAATCAGATTATTTATTGTAAAAAAAATTATAAGCACGGCAGATGGCTTTCGTGTCGTTAACCAATCCGTGGGTTTGTCTATCACCAAACATTTTCCAAATCTCAGTATTAAGCCAGAGACATTACCTGTTTTTGTCGATACACAAAAGATTATGGACGCAGTGCCTAAAAGAGATATAAAAAAAGATTTTCCGCAATTTAAGTTTATAATCTTTATGGCAAGTAGAATAACCCCAGAAAAGAATCTTGATACAGCTATACACGTTTTAAATAAAATTGTTGAACAGTTTTCTTATGTTGGGCTCGTTATTGCTGGAGAAGGAGAGGAGAAGGTAAATCTAGAAAACCTAGCGAGGAAGTTGGGTGTGGCAGACAAAGTAGTTTTTATTGGATGGCAGGACGACTTAGTTTCATATTATAAGACTGCTGATGTGTTTTTACTTACATCAGAATACGAGGGATATGGGATGACTCTGATAGAGGCAGGGGCGAGCGGTTCAGCTATTGTCACGACAAAAGTCGGGGTGGCTGATACAGACCTGTTTGTAAACGGCAAAAATTCTTATGTCTGCCCGCCATGGGATACAGAGTGCCTTTTTCATTCTGTTTTGGGGCTCATAATGGATGACAAAAAAAGAGAGTTGTTTAAACAAGAGATGCAGGATAGTATTAGAAAAATATCAATAACCAAAGAAGAATATATTGCAAAGTATGTTAGTCTTCTTCAGAATTTGTCAGAAAAATAAAATGGAAATAATACAATATTTTATTAAACACAGGATTGTTAGATATGTTATTAGTGGTGGCACAAGTGCTGTGGTAAGTCTTGTTTTATTCTTTATTTTGAATTCAAAGATTGGGGTTCATTATATAATTTCGTCAGTCATATCTTTTATTTTTGCATTTTTCGTCAGTTTTATTTTACAGAAATTTTGGACATTCAAGAGTCACGAAACTCAGGCGCACAAACAGATGGTTATGTATTTGGGTAATTCCTTGTTTGGCCTCGGTTTGAATACTGTCATTCTTTTTGTATGTGTACATTATTTGAAAATGTTGCCGTTGGTTGGACAGATTGTGGCGGGAGGATTAACTGCGTTTTGTACGTTTCAAATATCTCGCAGGTTTGTTTTTAATCAGGAAAATAAATGAGACTATTAATCTTTACACAAAAAGTTGATAGTAGCGATTCGGTTTTAGGATTTTTTCATTCCTGGCTTCTTGAGTTTGCAAAAAAGGTGGACCATGTTGCAGTGATTTGTCTGTACAAGGGTGAAGTTAGTTTGCCAGATAATGTTAATGTGTATTCTCTTGGAAAAGAAAGTGGTGTCTCAAAACTTTCATACCTGATAAATTTATTTAGACACGTACATAAACTTAGTGGTTCATACGACCGAGTCTTTATCCACATGAACCCAATCTACCTTGTTTTGTGTGGTCTGTATTTCAAGGCAAAGGGCATAAAAACATATTTGTGGTATGTTCACAGAAGTGTTGATTTTAAACTTCGCATTGCAACCATGTTTGCCGATAAGGTTTTTAGTTCAACCAAAGAAAGTTTTAAAATAAATACCAATAAGGTTGTTTGTTTGGGTCATGGAGTAGACACAAATATTTTGTCGTACACCTCTCATCTTTATACCGGCAAGACACTCAGAATAGCCCATATCGGAAGAATCACCAAAATTAAAAATATAGAGACATTAATCGATGCAGGGTACCAACTGAAGCAAAAGGGGCTAGATGTGGAGATTGTATTGTTTGGGGAGTGTGCAACCGAGGTTGATAAAAATTATAAGGATAGTTTACAGAAGATGATAGAAGAGAAAAGTATGAAAAACAACGTACAATTTGCCGGCAGTGTTTTATACAGGGATCTTCCCGCCCGTCTCTTTAACTGCCACATAACTGTGAACCTTGCCCCCAGAGGAGGCATGGATAAGGCGGTTTTGGAGTCAATCCTGCTTGGAATGCCCGCATTTGTCTCAAATACGGCCTTTACGGGGGTTTTAGGGGAATATGTGGACTTATTCCTATACAAGCATAACGACTCCCTAGACCTCGCAGAGAAGATATATAGCTTTATATTTACTGCCCACGATCAGTATATATTAGAGGCCCTAAATACCAGGGTTAGGAAGGACTATGGGCTCGGGAGGCTCATAGAAAAAATAATTTTAGAAATGAAATGAAAGTCTGCTATTTTGGAATATACGATTCAGAATATAGTAGAAACAAAATTTTAATTTCTGGTTTAAGGCAGAATGGTGTGGAGGTTTTAGAGTGCAAGTCCAACAAGTCTGGGTTTTCTAAATATTTTGACTTGGTTAAAAAACATTGGTCATTAAGAAAAAGTTATGATGTTATGGTTGTGGGCTATCCGGGTTTTCAGTCGGTGATATTGGCAAAGTTTATAACTAGCAAGCCTATTATATTTGATGCCTTTGTTTCAATGTACGATTCAATGGTTTTGGACAGAAAACAGGTCTCCAGTGGAAGTCTGAAAGCAAAATACTTTTGGCTACTTGATAAGATTTCTCTCAGTATTTCAGATGTCATTTTATTTGATACGAATGAACACATAGAATTTGTTTCAAGGGAATTTGGTATAAATAAAAATAAATTTAAAAGGATATTTGTCGGTGCCGACAGTAGCATTTTCTATCCTAGAAATAATAAAAGAGAATCAGGTGTATTTAAAGTTGTTTTTTATGGTCACTATATACCACTACAGGGTACTGAGTATATTTTAGAGGCCACAAAAATATTAGAAAACCAAAAAGATATTACGTTTGAAATAATAGGCGATGGTCCAGGAAGGAAAAAGGCGGTGGATTCGTTGCAATTTACAAATGTAAATTTTGTTAAAAATATTTCACTGCAAGAACTTTCAGAAAAAATAGCAACAAGTGACGTGTGTTTGGGTATATTTGGAAATACAGACAAAGCGAGGAGGGTGATACCCAACAAAGTTTTTGAGTGTGTAGCGATGAAAAAACCCGTCATAACCGCAGATACCCCCGCTTTAAGGGAATTATTTAGTGATAATGAGATTTTTATGGTGGATATATCAAATCCACAGAAGATAGCCGAGGCCATACTAAGAGTGAAGTCCGACCCAAAGGAAGCGGAGTTGTTTGCGGGCAGGGCTTATGATAAATTTACTTTTACGGTTTTGCCAGAGAAACTAGGTTTTGAATTAAAGAAAATAATAAATGAACATATACAATAATATAAAATTAGCAAATTTCAACTACGATTCTTATTGGCAAGGGAGGGATTTTAAGATTAGAAACAAACTTTTTGAGAGAGAAGTGATTTTTTCTGATTGGATAAAAGATAGAAGTAAGGTGCTAGATGTAGCAGTTGGCAACTCATATTTACCGGTCTATCTCAAGGAGAAAAAAGGTTGTGAGGTTGTTGTCTATGATTTGGTGCCAAAAGTTATAGATGAATATAAAAAACACGGAATCACAGCTGAGGCCAAAAGCATATACGATACAGCCAAGGAAACAAACATAAAATACGACTATATTGTTATGAGTGAAATATTGGAGCACCTACCCACCCCAGAAGATACTATTGTACAAATATCTAAACTGACTGATTACTTGGTTATTTCAATACCAAACTCAGCATTTTATCGTTTTAGATTGCAACTATTGTTTGGAAGATTTTTCAAACAATGGGTGCACCATCCGTCCGAGCATTTGCGTTTCTGGTCACACACAGATTTTCTAGATTGGTTCTCGTCTCTGGATCTTGAGGTTTTAAAAACCGAGGCCTCAAATGGTTTGGATATTGGCCCCTTAAAGTTGTTCAAGTATTTTCCGAATCTATTTGGGCATCAAATGTGTTATTTGGTTAAAAGAAAGTAATATGAAAATTGTTGCCATACTAAGAATAAAGAACGAAATATTGGTTATTAATAAATGCCTGGCGAAGCTTTCGGAGTTAGTTGATGAAATAATAGTTTTGGATAACGGTTCAACTGATGGAACGCAAAATGTTTATGTTAACTTTCCCAAAATTACCAAAATATTACATACCGAGGGTTATGACGAGGGACGTGACAAAGTGATGCTTTTGGATGAAGCAAGGAAAACAAATCCAGATTGGATTCTCTGGATAGATGGGGACGAGGTTTTTGAGGATTCTTTCTCAAGAAAAGTTATAGATATATATATGGCTTCTTCCAACAGTAGAATATATTTTAGGATGTTCAATTTTTGGTTGAGTTTTGAGAGGTTTCGTGTTGATGGTCCAAACTACTTATATACACTTCATCCACAAAGAAGTATGTGGCGCAATACTGAGTCCGCATATTTTATTAACACAAAAATGCACAACGGGGACATTCAAGGCATTACAGGAAAAACATATATTTCTCCATATCGCTTGAAGCATTATGGTTATGCTGATGCAAAAAAAATGAAAGAGAAATATGATAGATACATTTTAGAAGATAACACTGGCAAGCGAAACTACTCTCATCTTGACCCTAACCAACCTTTCAAATCGATCAGGTTTAGGGAGTATGAGAATGTTTATGTAAACATGCTCTATGTCTATACATTTAAATATGTATGCCAAGTACTGTGGATTATAGAAAGACTCAGACTAAAGCTTGTTAAAATTTTCTGATAAACATATTATGGTAAATGTTGAAAAAAATATTAACAAACCAGAATGCATAGTCTGTAAAACCAAGGCTGATTTCTTTCTAATAAAAGACGATTTTAATTTTTATAAATGCTCACAATGTGGACTTGTTTTTGTTTATCCACAACCATCCAAGGAGACAATAGCGAATGATATATATTCTGAGAAATCTGGGTATCAAGGAAACAAAAGTAAGACTCTGGTTGGCACGATTCCAACATTAAAGCAGGAAAAAGTTTTAAATTGGCTGTCAAAGCAGAAAAAAGGGAAGCTTTTGGATATTGGGTGTTCAAATGGTGAATTTATGTGGTTAGTGAAGTCTCTTGGTTTTGATGTTGTTGGGGTTGAGTTAAACAAGCGTACTGCAGATATTGCAAGGGTCAACGGACTCAATGTGTTTTCTGGATTTCTTGAGGAAGCCAATTTCCCTCCCGCTTCATTTGATTATATCTACATGGGAGACTTGATTGAGCATGTAAGTGACCCCGTTGCTCTGGTAAAAGAGGTTCGAAAATTACTTCAACCGAACGGTCAGGTGGTTATTGTTACTCCAAACTTAGATTGTTTCTGGTCAAAATCAACATTTCTACTACATAAGTGGTTTGGAATACCCTGGTCATCCTTAACTCCACCACACCACCTTTTTCAGTTTTCAACTGGTAACTTAAATCTACTTTTGTCTCAAGAGGGTTTTGGTTTGTTGCTAAATATGTATGATAGACCGCCACGTTTGCTATATGAGCTTGGTTCTCTCCATCTTTTGAAACAGGTCAAGATTAAGAAAACCATTTTCTCACTTGTCTTTATGATTATTTCTTTTATTTTGTATGTTTTGCTTTATTTGTTTGACTACATTTTGAATCCGCTTTTGTCGAAAAACAATTCAGTTATCGCTATGTATAAGGTGATATAATACTAGATATGTACAAGGTATATTGTGGAAAAATATTTGAGAAAAAGCAGATTATAGAGCTCCTTAGTCCGAATCTTTCTGGTCCACGTTGGGGTTTGTGGGACGAAAAATTACCGACTTTATCGGAGAGGGTTGTGGAGGTGGTCTCTGTGCCAGAAGAAGCTGACTTTTTTCTCTTGCCCCATAACTATAATCACCTATTAAACGAGGGTGAACATGTGACTAAATTTGCCGAAGAGGCTAGAAACCTTGGAAAAAAAGTTGTCATATTTTTTCCTGGTGATTCTGACGCCCACCTTCAATTTTCCAACGCAGTTGTTTTCAGAAATTCTCAGTATAAAAGTCGATTATTGCCGAACGAGATAATTCTTCCTGGCTATGTTGAGGATTTGGGTAGTGGGGGAATTTCTCCAAAACTAAAAGAGGTCTCGGAGACCCCAACTGTCGGTTTTTGTGGTTGGGCAGATTTCAAAACAATAAAGCATCGTTTGATATCCATGGTAAAGGTTGGTATAAGTACACTTCAATATTTTCTTGGAGATAAGGAATCCTTGGTGCGTCGAAAGGGAATATGGTGGAGGATAAAATTGTTGCGTATCTTAGCAAAGAGCAATAAGGTAAAAAGTAATTTTATTATTCGCAAAAGCTATTCTGGCAGTCAGAAAACAATAGAGCTTAGTCCAGAACAAGCCAGGAAAGAGTATGTGGAGAATATTATACAAAGTGATTTTACCCTCTGTGTTAAGGGTGACGGTAATTTTTCAACTAGGTTTTTTGAGACTATTTCTTTGGGTCGTATTCCACTTTTTATCGACACAGATTGCCCGTTGCCTTTGGACGGGACAATTGACTATTCAAAGTTTATATTTAGGGTTGATTACAAGAATATAAAAGAACTACCAGAATTATTGACAGACTTTTATCGCAATCTATCAGAAGAACAATTTGTAGTAATGCAAAAACAGGCCAGGGAAACCTTCGAAAAATATTTGAGAATAGATTCTTTTCTTCAATATGTTTTTACTCCAGATTTTATCGGCCCTTATCTTTC
>MHWY01000004.1:80840-134311 GCA_001824295.1 Candidatus Zambryskibacteria bacterium RIFOXYD1_FULL_40_13
TTATCGTAACAATACTGTTGTTTGGGGTAGCTGTATTTTTTAGCACATACAAACTTACCGAAAGTCCCCCAACATGGATGGATGAGGGAATAATCATTCAGACAGCACGGGCTATTGCGGATACGGGTCTTTCTGGTATACCAGTGGCCCCAGGTGTTTATGAGTCAGCCGGAATCGTGTCTACGAGCTATCCTGTTACATATCCAATCGCTTTGGTTTTTAAGTTGTTTGGACCTGGCTTGTTTCAGGCAAGGGTGGTCATGGTCGTATATTTGCTATTACTTTTCATCACGGTGTTTTTCTTGTTAAAACGATTTATATCACCAAAATGGTATCTTTTCTCATTTGCACTATTTGTCACTTTTGCTCCGCTTTATGGACAGGGTAAGAATGTGTTGGGTGAGGTGCCGGGGATGTTTTTTCTGTTTGTTTTTTTGATTACACTTTATTATCAGGAAAAAACAAAGGGGGACTCGGCAATCTTACCTGTGATCAGTGGTTTGTCAGCTGGGTTGTTTGTAGCTACAAAACCAATCTTTATTCTTATTATTCCGGCTGTGGTGGGGGCGCTACTTTTGCGGTGGATTTGGTTAAAAAAGAGTGGGGTTTTATTTAATCATAAACAGATATTTCTATTTGTCTTTCTTGTTACATTGCCAGTTTTTTTGTGGTTTTTGGTTCAGTTTTCAGGGGACTCTATAAGTACGATTTTTTCTCACTATACAAACCCATACAAAGTAGAGATGGGTTCAGTTATATGGAACAATATAAGATTATTTTTCTCTGATTTTCAGCCAGTATATTTTTTGTCATTACTTGGAGTTTGGGTTATAGCCTTTGTTTTGAGGTTGTGGAAAAAGGCGGATATTTATTTCTCTGAATGTGTTGCCTTGGCTTTTTCTTTACTTGTGTTTTTGGCTTTTTTCCGCACGCCAGGGTACTACAGATACTTTTTTCCAGCCCAAGTGCTTGCGCTCCTGTATCTGATTCCGAGTGCTGAGTTCATTGTGTCTAAAATAAAAATATTTACGGAGTCAAAAAAGAAAATAATTATGGTTGGATTTGTGTGTGTTCTTTTCATTATCCATGCCTACGGACTCCTTTTTACCTCCTGGACTGCAAAGTCATACTCGAGTACAAGAACACAAAATATGCAAGAGTATTTTTCTAAAGTGAAATCTCAAAATATTTTCTTATATCAGGTTCCTGAGGTGGCCACGTTTTTGCCCGTTGGAAGCTTTTACCAGTTTTTCTATCCCGCACCACTTGTACCTATTGGGGAAGAGTCTCTTTGGGCATTATCTTCTGATGCTCTTGATTTGGTGATAGTAAACACAGATAACCTGGAGTCATTTCAGAGGCAGTTTACAACCTTTGAAAAAATAGATACTGTGGAGAGATACAGTATTCTTATTAATTCAAAAAAATGAAAAACATTGAAGAAAGATTTGAAAGCGTGGGGAACTCTACAACATTTGGCCACATAATAAAGAAATACGACCTGGGTACAAAAAAAGTACTGGATATTGGTTGTGGGTATGGTGAATATTTGGCCAAATTTGGTGTCGGCAGTGTTGGTATAACATCCACACAATCTGAGGTGCAATATGGGCAGGAGAGGAATCTCGATATTCGACCTGGCAATGCTGAACAAATTGACCAAATTAAATTTGAAAACGCGTTTGATTGTATATGGGCAAATAACCTTTTTGAACACCTGCTTTCACCCCATGCATTTTTGGTGAGGTTAAAAAGGGTATCAAAGTCAGATGGAAAGATTATTCTTGGTGTTCCGGTAGTGCCACGGATAGTCTCACTCATGAGACTTAAAGTTTTTGTCGGAGCTCTGGCAAGTAACCACATAAGTTTCTTTACAAAAGAAACCTTGAAACTAACAGTTGAGAGGGCTGGTTGGGATATAGAGTGTGTATCTCCTTTTATAACAGGAATAGGCTTTGTTGATTCTGTTTTGTCCTGCATTGCTCCACATCTGTATGTTGTGGCAAAGAATAATACCAAGTTTCATTATCCACCAAAGAAGATAAAGGAATGGGAAGGGGAAGTGTATTACAAAGATTTACTATCAATAAATGGCGATGGACAATAGAACAAAAGTGATAAAGATGTGTTATCTCGCCGACGTGCGAATGCCAACAGAAAAGGCACACGGTATTCAGATTATGAAAACCTGCGAGGCCTTTGCTGATGTGGGTATTAATATAAAATTATTTGTTCCTAGTTTTCTGTTTTTTAAGAAAGAAGATCCCTTTTTATACTATGGAATCAGAAGGGTTTTTGAAATTAAACGACTGTTCAGTATAAGACTTATTCGTCTTGGCCCTATTGGTTTTTCTATTGAGAAATTTATATTTTTTATTTTACTTGTTTTTTCAAAGGATTTTTGGGCTTCTGATTATATTTTTAGCAGAGACGAAATGCTCACTAGTCTAGCTAGTTTGTTGGGTAAAAAAACCATCTGGGAAGTTCACGTTAGTAGTTATAATTTTTTCACAAAAATTGCCATAAGTAGGGCAAACCATATTGTATCAATATCTCAGGGTTTAAAGGACTACTATGTTGCCAAGGGTGTAGATTCAGGAAAAATACTAGTTGCTCATGATGGCGTGGATTTAAAAATGTTTGACGCCAGTTTCTCTCAAGAGGAAGCAAGAAAAACTCTAGATTTACCAACAGACAAAAAAATAGTTTTATACACTGGGCATCTTTATGAGTGGAAAGGGGTTGGGGTATTGGCGGAATCAGCAAAGTTTTTTGATGAAGATACACTTTTTTTATTTGTTGGGGGTACGGAGTATGACAAAAAAATATTTTTGGATAAGTATCAGGGAGTTAAGAACATTAGAGTTATTGGGAACAGGCCTTATTCTGAAGTGCCAATGTATCTAAAGTCGGCGGATGTTCTAGTTCTCCCAAATAGTGGAAAAAGTGATATATCAAAGTTGTACACCTCACCAATGAAATTGTTTGAATATATGGCTTCTGGGGTGCCCATAGTGGCTTCAGATTTGCCCTCTATGAGAGAAGTCTTAAATACTAGCAACTCGACTTTGGTGAAATCAGATTCTCCCAGTGCCCTTTCTCAAGGTATAAAAACAGTTTTTGATAATACCGGTAGTGCTGGTATACTTGCCAAACAGGCACTTCACGATGTTGATATTTTTTCTTGGGAGAGCAGAATAAAAAAAATATTGAGTGTAATAGAAAAATAATGAAAAACGTTGTAATCATCCCAACCTATAACGAGAAAGAAAATGTTGGCATTATTATCCCAATGATTTTTAATTTATGCCCAGGTGTCATTGTTTTGGTTGTTGACGACAATTCTCCAGACGGAACAGGAGGTGAAGTAAAAAAGCTACAGAAAAATTATAAAAATCTAGACCTCTTAGAAAGAGAAAAGAAAGATGGTCTTGCCAAAGCGTACATACACGCCTTTAAAGAGGTACTTAAAGACAAGGAAGTCAGTACGGTTATTATGATGGATGCGGACCTCTCTCATGACCCGAAGCATCTAAATGATATGATTGAGCTACGAAAAAAATATGACATAGTGGTTGGGTCACGATATGTTGAGGGTGGAAGAACTGAGGGGTGGGAATTATATCGAAGAGTTCTTAGTCGTTTTGGAAATATATATGCAAAGCTAATTACCAGAATGCCAATAAATGAGTGTACTGGTGGTTTTAATGCTATCAATGCGGATGTACTACGGCGAATATCTCTTGATGAAATAAATGTTGCCGGCTACGCATTTATAATGCATTTCAAATATATGCTTTTTAAATCTGGTGCAACCTTCATTGAAATTCCAATTTGTTTTAAAAATAGAGTGGAGGGTGTGTCAAAACTTTCCAACATGATTATTCGTGAGGGCATACTAGCTCCGTGGAAAATGATTTTCTCTAAGGAATAACTCAATATCTTCCGGTTTTAAAACAAACCAGCATGTCATAAAAAGCGAACTTACACTTAGGTGATACTTGAATTTTAGTTTTGGAAATTTATTTTTAAAATATGATTTAGTAAATAGTTCGTCATCTGCCCACACACCTTTAAGTTTTCTTATGTTTCTATTAAACCACATGATTGTAATCATGTGAGGGCTTCTAGTTGGAACTTCAATAATCACTGTCTTCTTAGTAACTCTTGCTTGTTCAGATAAGAATTTTTTTTGTTCCTCTTTGCTAAAGTGTTCAAATAGTCCCAGGGAGTAAGAAGTTTCTACGGATTTGTTTGGAAGAGGTAACTTCAATGCGTCGCCCAGTATTATCTCGCATTCCTTCGCAATATTCTTTCCAATCTCATAAGCTCTTGGTGTTTTTTCAACACCAACACATCTAGCACCTGTCTTTTTGCATATATAATCCAGAGTTTGAGCAGTTCCAGCCCCTGTTTCTAGATAGCTTGTACTTTTTCCGCTTAATTTTATAACCGTCTCTGCAAATGTGCCCTTGAAGTATTTTTTTCGAGCTAAATGGACTGCTTTTTCAAAAATAGAGTTACCTCTTTTAGAGGCATAATATTTGTTCCACATATCTACACTATTGTCGTGTTCTAAATCTTGCATTTAACAATTATATATTATAGCCAATAGATATCCAATGTGGGTGGTAAAAATGGTAAAGCCCAATTGCAAAAAACAGTTTTAATTGCTATCCTGGTGAGGATTGGGTTTAGACACTCGACGGATCAATAAATTTTAGTTAGTCTTAATATTTATGAGCGATCAACATAAACCGGAACTATCTGTTGTAATTCTTTGTTATAAAGCCGGAGAATTTGCGCAAGCCTTTGTTGCTCAAGTGGAAAAAGTTTTAGAAGAACATGCTCTAAATTCCTACCAGCTTGTTTTGGTAGCTAATTATAATGGAGATGAAGTGTCTTCAGACATAACTCCTAATGTAGTAAAAGGACTTGCCCAAAAAAACTCAAAGTTAAAAGTAGTTTCCATGGTCAAGAAAGGTATGATGGGCTGGGATATGCGTAGCGGATTTGAAGCAGCTGATGGTAAGAATATTGCAGTTATCGACGGCGATAACCAAATGCCACCGAAAGATATAGTCAGGGTATATCAGGCGCTTAAATTAGGCAACTATGATATGGTTAAAACTTATCGTCAAGAAAGACACGATGGGACTTGGCGTTTTTTCATCTCTACAATTTATAATTTTTTACTCAAAGTTTTTTTTCCAAGAGTAAAGGTTCGGGATGCCAATTCAAAACCAAAAATTTTTACCAGAGAGGCTCTCGAGAAGCTGAAGTTGACTTCTAATGATTGGTTTATAGATGCAGAAATAATCATTCAGGCTAGCCGTTTGAATTTTTCAATAAAGGAAATCCCTACTATTTTTTATGTAAACAAACAAAGGTCTTCCTTTCTAAAATTTAAAGCAATCCTAGAATTTATCAGTAATCTAATTAGATATCGAATTAAAATGTTTAAAGGCACACTACTAGATTGAAAAGAGGGGAAAAATTGAAAAAAATTCTTCATTTGTTATACTGGAAGGGACATGGAATTATTCTTGGCGATTATTTTTTTAGGGGCAACCATTTTTTTTGGTTATGTTTTAGGGCGTTATGTTTTAGGTGAAAATCGGGTTTTTGCCCTAATACCCGTTTCAGTCATACTCGGAATTAACGGATATATTTTTCTTGTTAACGCTAGTTCATACATTATACCAATCAGGATTAACGTCTGGATTATGCTTATTCTCGTTGTAGTTTTATCGGTGGGTATTTTTATATATAGACGACAGAAGGTGTCGGCACTTACGTCCGTTTTCACTACTAGGCAACTTAGATTCTTGTTTATCATGGCGACGCTCATTTCACTCTCTTCTGGTTTGATTGCCATTAAATCACTTGCGCTTGACGATCTTAATATTGCCCATTTACCGCTTGCAAGGACAATTGCGGAAGGTAATTTCCCAGTAGTAGATCCAAGTGCTCCCAGCCATATTTTCTCATCTCACTATGGTCCTGATTTGGCTACTGCTATCCTTAACATCATCACACAGATTCCGTTGTGGCTGGGGTATGATCTACAGACTTTTCTCTTTAGCGGTTTCCTTTTTCTCATGCTCTTTGTTTTGGTCTACGATATAACTAAACGATATTGTGCATCACTTGTGGCGTCGCTTCTCTTCCTCTTTGGCACCGGCTTTCAATGGCTCTATTTTTTTACTGAGGGTATTCCTGTCTTATGGCAACGCTATGTTGGTGGCGAAGTAGTAATAGCACCATGGCGTTTCTTGGCAGATGTTGCTTTTCCCCAATTGAATACGAGTTATATCTATAGTATGCACAACCATTCTATTGTTGTAGGGGTGCCGATGCTCATCCTTGCTTTGTGGTTATATTTCAAATCTCTCTCAGCCAATACGACGCGTCAATCTATTGTGTATGTCGTCTTTTCCTCCATTTCCTATGCGTATGTGGCGCTTCATCTTGAACCACATTTCGTAATTACTGCGATAGCCTTCTTGACACTTTTGGTTATAGCGTTTATTGACCGGTGGTTACCTTGGTTTGGTGACACATTTTCTCTCGTGAGGTCAAAAGTTTTCCTGCGTAATACGATTGTCTTGCTGGTAATCAGTGTTGGTTTGTCTCTTGTACAAGGGGGTATTATCACATCACTTTTATATGGTAGTGATAATGCCAGCATTACGTTTGTCAAAGATTGGCAGGAGTTTACTTATTTTAACCTTGCCCCAGATCCAGCTGGTCTAAATGACCCGAGCACCTTTATTTATCTCCTCAGCTTCGATTTTTTCGTTCAGTTTGGCTTACCACTCTTACTCATTATCCCAGCCCTAGTATATTTTATTCGGAGAAGGAATGGAGAGTTTTTGTTCCTTGCCATTATAGGACTCGGGGCATTTGTCGTACCCTACTTATTTAGACTACCGTCAAGAAATTGGGAGATGTCTAGATTCTTTTTAATCGCGATCCCTTTATTTTGTTTAATCATCGGCGTATTTCTTGAGGCATGGTATCGAAGGGCGATTTCCTCATTTGGACGCCGGAGTATCGTAATTCTTGGAATTCTTGTGGGTCTGACTGGGGTGATTTCTCATTTCATGTTTGCTGTGTCTAATCTCGATCGATTTGGTCAACTTGGACCACTTATTATGCGACCACCAGCTCCCAGCACAATCGATGCCTTAGCCTACAGTTGGGTTAACACAAACACCACCCTCAAGGATCGGTTCTTCCCTTATGATCCAAATTTTATTCTTTATACTGGTCGGTATACTCCAGGTGCACCATATAACTTTACTTTCAGCCATCGTAATGTCGAGCGTGCCTGGTACAATAAAATTATCGCCGAATGTTCGCCTGAAGCATTCCGATTTTTTGGGATCAATTATCTGTATGTAAGTCCTGAATTTCCAATTAAGAATCCCGTCGATTGTTTTAAAAAATTGAAGGCACAGCAAGTCTATGAATTCACGTCAGGCGTTGATTACCGACAGGTCTATACTTTTCCAAGTAATTAAAAAAATGAGTACAATCCGGACAATAATTCAAAAACATTGGTCAGTGGCTATGCTTGCACTAATCATTGGTTTGATCTGCGTTCTACCTTTTTTGTATTTTTCTGGTGCGATTGGAGATAATTACAAGGGTTTTTTTCTTGCCGGTTCTTATGACGAAGAATTTTATTGGGGGATAGTTGACCAAGTTCGTGATGGTAAATCTGTTGATGGAAATCCATATATTTATGAACAAAGAGATTCTGGAGCTAATTTCCGTTACCACCCGATAGAATACGTTTTAGGACAAGTAGAACAGTTCGCCTCTATAGATAGTTTTGCTGTAACGACAAAATTTTTATTTCCAGCCATTCTTGCTATTGCGGTTTATTTTTTATTTATTGTTTTAGGATTATCTAGAATGGGGGCTGTAGTCGGAGCGACAATTGTTCTCCTCGGGAATGAATTAGCTCCGTTAGCAATAGGACAAATATTTAAAACCGTAACTCTTTCTGGTGGGCCACACAGCTTTCTTTATTATGTCAGGCCTGTTAACCCTGCCGTTAGTGCGATTTTATTCTTTGGATTACTTGCTCTATTTTATCGCTTGTTTAGTGAGCCAAGTCGGGGGCGTGCTATTCTATTAGGCGCTGGAGTGGGTCTTATGACTTACATTTATTTTTTCTATTGGAATTATCTCACTATCCTTTTGGGACTTATTATCATTTTATCTATTTGCTTTAAGCTCTGGAAATTATTTCGTTTAACTCTGCTTGCCTTATTAGTCGATTTATTAGTCTCTTCACCATATTTATTTAAAATTCTTCATACGTTCCTTAATCCAAGTCTTGACCAAACTACCATGGCCAAAAACTTTATTTCAACTCATCATTTCATAATTGAAAAAATGATTATTGCGCCACTTTTGTTACTGGGTATTTTGTGGTTCATAGACTGGTATAGGAATAATACCCTAGTCGCTAATCCAGAGAAAAAACCATTAATTTTCGTTGGTCTGTTACTCGTGACAGGACTTATTGCAAGTAACCAACAAGTCATAACGGGTATAGAAATTCAACAGTTTCACTATCATTTCTCCACAAACATACCCGCCTTTTTGATTACCATGAGTTTGATTTTTGGGCTATTTCTGACTCGATTACCGAAAAAATGGCAGATAACTTTAGCATCACTAGTTGTATTTATTTTTGTTGCACATGCGTCGCTCATTCAGACATATTCATATGGGTATAATTTTCAGGAAACCTTAGATAATCAAAGATATATTCCTGCTTTCAATTGGTTAAATGAAAATACAAATAACGAAGATGTAGTTTTCACACAAGTTAGATTGTCCGGCCTCTTGCCGATTTATACACACAACTATGTCTATGGAGCATTGTGGGCGTCTGCCTTTCCAGTTCCACAAGAAAGATTGGAGCATAACTACTTTACAAATATTGCTTTCGCCAATGTCACAGGCAGTCTTGCCCCCGATTATTTCTACGACCCGATAAATCGTAATGCATTAGGTCAATATATATTTGAAGGTCAGTATTGGAGAGCAACTTGTGGAAGTTTCGGTTGTTTTCCAGATGAAACGCTAGATAATTTAATTCTAAAATATAAACAATTTTTGAAACAGCCAATATCTCTAAATCTTAAAAAGTATCGAGCTGATTATGTCTTATGGGACTTAAGAAAAGATAAAGACTGGAAACTGGACCAGTATAAATTTTTAGAAAAAGTATTTACGGGGGATGAAGTTTCTATTTACCGAGTTCGTTAAAGTTATTGACCCTCCCTCTTATTTTAGTAAGTTGAAACAAGACCTGAAAATAGGCAAGTGGGCCAACCTTGCTACCTGATTTATGCGTCCACTTAACACCAACCTCCTTGATTTTGAAGTTCATTTTCTGGGCAAGGGCGAGGACCTCAATATCGAAGCCCCAACCAGTCGTCTGTACATAAGGAAATATCGCGTTTGCTGATTTTGCACTAAATAACTTAAATCCACGCTGGGTATCTAAAAATGGAATACCTGTAATGTAGCGAATTAGCCGATTGCCAATTTTACCAGACACACTACGTATAAAAGATTCGTGTTTTTTTATCTCTGCATCTTCGGTCGCGATGGAACCTATGACAATATCATTTTGATTAGTGTACTGAAGAAGCTTATCTAGCTCTTCAATCGGGGTTGCATTATCAGCGTCAGTGAATATTCGCCACAACCCCGTGGACTTTAACATTCCCGCACAAACCGCGGCGCCCTTTCCTAGGTTTTTTTCAAAAGATATCAAATGTAGGTTTTTTATTGTGTCTAAGTAAGAAGATACTATTTGTGATGTCTTGTCTACAGACCCATCATTAACGACTATTATTTCATAAGTTATATTTTTTTTGTTTAAAAAATCTACGATCGATTTAAGGGTTGATTCAATCCTACCTTCTTCATTGAAGGCGGGTATTATTACTGATAAAAAAAACTCATGCATGTTTATTATTTTTTGTGGTCGTTAACAATATCTCTAATTATAAATCTAGGTCTTCCTTTTACTTCTTCAAATATCTTTCCGATATATTCTCCCATTATACTCAAGGTTAGTAGTTGAATTGAGGCAAAAAACAATATCATCACAATTATAGTTGAAAATCCTTGTGGTGCTCCATAGATGAGGAACAGAACGAGATATACCACTATTCCTATCAAGGCAAGTATTGTCGTGCAGATGGCAATGTACGTGACGATTTCAAGTGGCTTATATGAAAATGAGAATATCGCTTTTCTCGCCCAACGAAAAGCACTCAAGAGCCCTTTTGTGGAAACGGATGCCCTGCCATCAAACCTCTCTGGTCTCTTATAACTTATCCCAGTACTTTTGTAACCAACCCACGCTCGCAATCCTCTAATGAATCTGTCTCTTTCGGGAAGACTGTTTATATGGTCAACGACAACCCTATCCATTAAGGAGAAATCTCCCGCATCATTTGGTATTTTTATATATGCACTATAACTAAATAATAGATAAAACAAGTGGTAAAGGTGTTGTTTTAGTTTTCCCATACTTTTCTCTCTCTCCTTTCGTATCCCATAGATGACCATATTTCCCTCTAACCATTTTTTAACGAATTCCTCAATTAACTCTGGTGGGTCCTGAAGGTCTCCATCCATCAAGACAACCGCATCTCCTGTGGCTTGTATCATTCCGCTTGTAAAGCCGGCTTGTGCTCCAAAATTTCTTGAATGGTTAATTATAGTTAAATTGTTGTCTTTTGAAGCTATTTCTCTCAACAACACTTCCGAATTATCTGGACTGGCATCATTAATATATATGATTTCGTATGATGGGGTGATTTTCTTGAGTGTTTCAGAGAGTCTGCCATAAAGGGCCTTGATTGCTAATTCATCAAAATAACAAACGACAACCACTGATATTTTTTTTGTTGTAATCATTTATTTAACTAAGTAAGAGCTTAATTTAGCATACAATTCGTCTGGAATCAAAGTGAGTAGGCGGGCAATGGTTGTTGATAGAAAGGGAATATATGAGACAGATTTTGGGTGGTTTATAAGTACCATAATTCTTTCTGCAACTTTTTCTGGTGTGGTAAGCATAAAAGATTTCCTTCCTTCCCACATGTCAGTCTCGACTGGTCCGAGGTATATTGTAGAAAAATGAACATTATTTTTTTGATAATGTAGATTTAGACCTCGGAACGCTATGGCGATTGCTGCTTTACTTGCTGGGTATGATATACCTTTTATATTGGCTCTCCAAGAAGTAATAGATGATAGGGTTATGAAATGGCCGTGGCCATTTTTCACAAAAATATCAAGAAAGTTTTCTACGATATTCATTGTCCCAAAAAAGTTTACTTCAATAGTTTTTTTTATTAACTCTGCGTCATATGGGTGTGTATCCTTTTCAAACATAGCTGCGGCACAAACTATAACATCTGGAATATTATTTTCAATCTCTAAGTCATCCCTAATTTTTTTGATTGCATTTTGGTCAGCTACATCTGCATTATAATATTCGAATCTGTCACTAGAAAGTTCTATTTTTAACTTTTCGAGCTCATTTCGCCTACGAGCAATGCCAATGACTTTGTTTCCATTTCCTATACATTTTTTAACAAGGGATTTTCCGATTCCGGAAGATGCACCTGTAATTAAAATTGTTAGATATTTTTTAGGCATTGTATTATTTTTTTCGAGACTGTCTCTGGATCAAGACCAGATTTTTTTAACAGAAAATCTCTATTTCCAACATCCTTAATAAAACGGTCGGGGATACCAAACGGAAGGAATTTTTTATTTAATCCAGATTGACTAAATATCATTGATATTTTTGAAGCCAGACCTCCGTGTAGGCTGTGTTCCTCCATTGTTGCTACCATCTTCATATTTTTTGCTACTTTAAGGAACCATTCCTCATCTATAGGTTTAATACTTGGCATACTAACCAAGCAAATATTTAGACCAACCTCTTCTTTTATTATATTAGCAATTGTCACTCCATAATCAAGTATGTTGCCAGTAATCATAAGCAAGATATCTTTTCCTGGTTTAATAATATAACCTTGTCCAACAACAAACTTAAAATCCGGTTTAGAATAATCAAGTGCCGGATTTTTCCCAAGACGAATATATGCGGGCCCTTTGGATTTTATCATTGCCCTTATTGATTCTTTGGCTTCCCATGAATATGACGGAGAGAATACTTCCATGTTTGGCATAACAGACATGATAGCGAGGTCTTCTATAGAATGGTGACTAAGCCCGTGCGTTGAGTAATTAAATCCTCCTCCTGTGCCGACTACTTTTACATCCAGGTTTTGATAACAAATATCGTTTCTAATTTGCTCGTATGCTCGCAATGTAATAAATGGCGCTATGGAATAAGTTATTACCTTTTTACCAGTTAAGGCGAGTCCTGCAGCGATACCAATCATATTTGCTTCTGCAACTCCGACATTTATGAATCGGTCAGGAAAATTTGTTCTGATGGATTCTAGTGCATTAAAACCCAAATCTCCAGTCAGAAAAATAATGTTCTTGTTCTTTTTCATCTCGATATTAACTTGTTTTGTAAAATCATTTCGCATAGTGATTTTTGTGAGTTTTTTCGTCTACGACATAGTAATGAGCAAGTAGTGTATGTTCTATATGGGGGATACCTTTTCCTGCAATTGTTTTTGCAATAACTACCGTTGGTTTGGACTGATTTCTCGCCTCGGTCAGTGTTTTTTTCAACTGAGAATGGTTGTGACCGTCAGTTTTCAAAACCTTCCAACCAAAAGATTTGAATTTTTGCTCCAAATTCATTTTATGTATTTCTCGCGTTTTTCCAAATCCCTGAAATCCATTGTCGTCGATGACTGCTACTAGGTTGTTTAACTTATGGGTTGAAGCAAACATGGTTGCCTCCCATATAGACCCCTCATTACATTCTCCATCTCCGACAAGTACAAAAACTCTCACTTTGGGATTTTCTTTTTTAAGTGTTAGGGCGATTCCTGTGCCAATAGATAAACCATGACCAAGAGATCCTGTTGAGACCTCAATTCCAGGTGCTGATCCTCTTGATGGGTGGCCGTGAAATATTCCATCATTGACCCTGTATTTTTCGAGTTTGTTTGTAGGGAAAAAACCTCGTTCTGCAAGAGTGGCATATAGTGCAGCTGCTCCGTGTCCCTTACTTAGTACAAAATAATCTCGTTTCTCGTCCTTTGGCTTTTTAGGATTTATGTTCAGAATATTGAAATATAAAACTGTCAAAATGTCACTGATACATAAGGCTGAACCAATCTCAGCTGTTTTGCTACGGTAAGACATATCAACAACATGGCTTCTTATCCGGCAACTCGTCTTTTCTGTGTCGTTCAACCTTTTTTTCATTGATATTTTATATGGCTATATTATTAATCATTTTAATGATTTAGTCAATAATTTTTATTAGGAGAAATTCCGAGAGGTTTAAAACAAACAGTGGACATTTTGTAATTCCTGGTGATACTATTAAGGAAACAATTTTCAAAAACCTTATTCTTATGATAAAAAAAGTTCTACAGAAAATAGGAGCGAGCGAAAATGTGATTATGAAACAAATAGCCAGTATTATCCGATTGCCAATTCGCGGTGCTCAATTGCAATTATTACGATTTCACAAGGATAAAAATGTAATTGATCTAATCCAAAGAATTCAAAAAACCGGTGGCTCTCTTATGTGGCCTTCAGAAATGATTCAAATTTACAACTGTGTTCTTTCAACAAAACAATTACCGGGTGACTTGGCGGAAGTCGGTGTTTATATGGGAAGATCTGCCAGACTAATATGTGAAGCCAAGGGAAACAAGACCCTTCATTTGTTTGACACCTTTGAAGGATTACCAAAAACCACGTTGGTAGACGATAATGCTATATCACGGGAAAAAATGTATTCGGCGAACCTTGATTCTGTAAGGACTTATTTGAGTAACTATGACAACATAACCTATAATCAAGGGATATTTCCCGAAACTGCAATTCCTGTTAAAAACAAGACATTTGCTTTTGTCCATCTTGATGTCGATTTATACCAAAGCACCTTTGAAAGCTTAAGTTTCTTCTATCCCAGGATGGTTGTGGGTGGAATCATTTTGTCACATGATTACTCAACACTAACTAGTGTCAAGGATGCGTTTACCGAATTTTTCAAAGATAAAAAAGAATTAGTTGTTGAACTGTCGACGAGCCAATGTATGGTGATAAAAGGATCTTTTTAGTTCATTGTGGTTGAATGCACAAGTACAACATATCTTGCTGTTTTATTAACCAATTATCTGGGCTGTAGAATATTTTCTTTTTTGTAATGTGATATTTTTTACTGGCAAATATGTTCTCATTCTGTTCTAAGGTACGAATAAATTTACCT
This sequence comes from Candidatus Zambryskibacteria bacterium RIFOXYD1_FULL_40_13, assembly GCA_001824295.1. Lineage (GTDB taxonomy): Bacteria > Patescibacteriota > Minisyncoccia > Phycocordibacterales > DATDWN01 > C7867-006. Next base: position 95,263 of record MHWY01000004.1, read on the forward strand.
TGGTCAAAACGAGTTAATAATCTTGTAGTAAAACCATCTACACCCGGCTGTCGAAAGATATCAAAAAAATGTAAATGACCAGTTGGTTTTAAATAAGTAAGCAAAATGTCTATTATTAAAGTGATTTCGGTGTCAGGTATATGATGCCCTGCTGTAGCAAATAGAATATGATCAAAATCTTTTTCTGGTAATTTTGTTTTAGTAATATCTAAAGCGTAAAATTTCACGTTAGTGTGTTGGGCGTATCGCTTTTGAGCGGCAAGAATAGCTTCACTATCAACATCGAGCCCAATGTAGTCAAAATTAAAAAAAGCCGGAGTTGTGTTGCCAATTGAACATCCAAAATCTAGCAGTTTGCCATTTTGGTTTTCAAAAACCGAAGGATATACCACCAATTTCCACTGATTTGCTCCGACAACATTCTGCAGTATATTCCAAACGATTGGGATATTAGCAATTTTTATCAATATTTTTCTCAGCATTTTTAATTGGAATATTCTTTTTTGCCCACATGTATCATTTCATGTCTCTTTGCAGAACATCATCAACAGTCTCTCTTCTTTGAATAACATGTGATTTATCACCATCTACCATAATTGTAGCAGCACGTGGATAGAGGAATTGGTTTGATTGTACAGCACAATACGCGCCTACAGCTCGTACAATCATAAGGTCACCTATTGAAGCTTTTGGCATTAATCTGTTGGAAGCTACAATATCAGCAGAATAAAGTAGTGGTCCTCCGATTGAAGTTTTTTTGAACTCGGTATTATTTGTACACATTTCTATTCGATGATATTCGGAAAATAGTGTTAAAACTGGCAGAAGATTTGTTCCTCCGTCTACGATTATCCAGTCTGCAACATCAGTCCTTTTTGTGTTTAAAACCTTCAAGATTAGATCAGTACTATTGCCGACCAAAAATCGGCCTGGTTCCATCATGAGATGAGGATAAGTAAGTCCATGCATATCCAATGTATCATGTAGTTTTTTTACAATATTCTGAGCTAGGCTAGCAAAGTCAAATGATTCATTAAATCTATACACAATAGGTTTGCCAAGCATATTTTTAATAAAGTTTTTACCAAGATCAAACATAGTGTAAAAAACAATCTCTGGTATTCCAACACCCCCACCCATATTTATAATAGAAATTTTTACATTATATTTGTCTCGTAAGAGTTTCATAAAGTCCACTACCAACTCAACACCCTTAAGATATTTCACAGTATTCATTTGATTTGAGCCCGTATGACAATGTAAACCAATGAGGTTGAGGTACTCACTGTGTATAATAAATTCGGCTACTCGCATTGCTTCGCCCATTTTTACACTATTTCCAAATCGATCGTAAGTTACTCCAAGAAGTGATTTGATTCCGGTTTTAGAAGGGAAGGCTAGTCTTAATCCAACATCTATTTTATGATTCTGATCCTTCACAATTTTTTCAAGACGGACAGCTTCGTCAAATGATTCAATATTGATTATTTTAACCTTACTTTTAACTGCGAGGGTCAACTCTTCATTTGTCTTAGTTAGTCCTTCGTAAATCATTTGATCACCTGTGAATCCAGCTTGTAATGCACTGCTCATATCTAAAAATGAACAGACTTCAGCAACTACACCCGAGTCCTTCATGGTTTTGAGAATAGATAATTGGGAATTTGTTTTAGTTGAATAGCACAAGGTAAATCCTCCTTTGTAATTAGAAAAACCAGAACGAAACTTTTCAACATTTTTTAAAATAACTGATTTGTCAGTAACAAAAAGAGGTGTGCCAAATTTTGTAGCAAGGTCAGTGGCCATACTTCGGTCAAGCATTGGTTTTTCTACAACTGCTGCTAATAAACCACTATGACGAAGTAAGAAAGATGACCGGCTTAAGTAGTCGCAGAAAGCAATAACAGGTAAGAGCAGAGTGCTCGCCCAAGGCATATTTTGAGCAAAAAACCAATCGGTAGCTCTAATAAACCACGGCATAAAATAAGGTCCATCCTCTCTGATAACTTTAAAACCACAACCCTCAAGGTCTCTTCTTAGTTGTTTCCATCCAAAACTGTGTTCTTTTCCATCCTCTTTAATACCAAAATAAGCCATAATGTTCAAAGCAATTGATTTGCCGAACCATTCGTATTTATTTGGTACCCCAACTACTGCCTTACCTCCTGGCTTGAGTACTCTGTAAATTTCTCTCATGGCATCAATGGGTTCCGGTATGTGTTCTATAGTTCCCATGCTGAAGTTAAAGTCGAAATAATTATCTGGATAAGGCATTTTTCGCATATCACCAACAACCCCATTGACCTCTATGCCGGATTGTTTCAAACGATACATAGCCTTTTTTACTACATCAGGCGATATATCAATAGCATGAACTTCATCGTAATTCTGATATATATGAGAGAGAGTAGCTGTGTGATGGGCTTCGTCCCATAAATCCAACTTAAGTATTCGCCCAGTTTTGTGCGGTGGCTTTAAAAACTCATTACACAGACGCACATTACCTTTTAGTAGGGATTGGGAGCTTGGAGCCCTGGCAATAGAGATAAACTTTTCAGAATATTTGTCCCAAAACTTGTCTCTTAACTCCTCATTAGTACCTCTCAATGGATCAAAACTCATAATTTCACTATGATATCATATCACTGATGATGTAGCAATTATTAGTGATATAATAAAAAAATGAGAAAATTTCTAGTTTTTGTTGTCTTTCCAATGTTGATTGTTGTTGCGCCAGTGCTCCTTTTTGGGAAAATTTTTCTGTCTGGAGACACCCTACACTTCTCTTATCCATCTGCGGAATTTTTTCAGTCGCACTTTCTATCAGGCTTAAACCAGAACTTATATCTTGGTTTTCCATGGGCTTCTTCTTTTCACTATGCTTATTTTAACCCTGTTTATTTGTTTGTTTTTACTTTTTTTGACTTTTTACTTGGTTATAATTTAATTTTACTCCTAGACATATTGCTAGGGGGGATTTTCATTTACCTTTTTGCCCGAAATTTTTCTTTAAATAAAGATGGGGCAATAGTAGCCTCTCTCACATATTTATTTAGCCAGTTTAGTGTTTTTTGGTTTAGTTCTCTCCCTATAACTAATGGACTTTTTCTTTTGCCTGCTCTTGCTTTGATTGTATGCAAAATTACCTCTGGCAAATTTTGGTATGCCTTTGCCTTACCCCTTGTCCTTGGGTATGCATTTTTAAGTGTGCATTATCAATTTATCGTTATGGCTTTTGTAGGCGCAACAGTTATGTTGGCTTATTTTCTCTGGGATAGGTATGACAGAAGTGAGCCACTAATTAAAAATTTTACCCCGCTATTTCTATATATCGGAGGTTTGTTTGGGGGGTTGCTTTTGGGTGCTCCACAAATTTTGAATACTGTGGGTTTTTTCAAACACATCACTCGTTCTGATTTCATTAACTTTGATTATCTTAAGATTCTTGATTTAGGAAAGTATTTTTTGCCAAATTTAAATGTATTCAAACTAACTGGCCAGGAATTTTTTCCTTACATAGGAGTTACTTCCTTGTTGTTAGTTTTAACTGCTATTTTTTTTCAAATACACAAAGATAAGAAGGTTCTTTTCTGCACGGTATCTTTCTTGTTGTTTTTCAGTTTAATGATTAAGTATTCTCCAACCGCACTCTTAATGCAACACATACCTGTTTTTGAATATTTTTCTCAGCCGGTAAGGTGGCTTTATGTTGCTAACTTGTTTTTAGCTCTTCTTTCAGGGTTTGGGTTCCAATTGTTGGTTGGGAGTAGTACCGATTCTCTGTTGATTAAGACCATTTTAAAATATTATAAGAAGGTCCTAATATTTTTTGGCTTATTGTTTGTGTTTGGCAACCTAATTATTTATTTTTTAAAGGATTATTTTATTCTTTACGCACAGAATTATTTTGATTCACATCTTTTCGCACAAACATCACAGTTACCAATTGATTATTATCATAATCTTATAACAGTTCTAGTTAACGGAGTTTTATATAACTTTAGTTTCACTAATCCAAATGTTATTTTGTTGTTTATTGTATTGTTGGTTGTCTACATGTGCATCAGATTTTTTAAAGGTAAAAGGTTTCTGGGAAACGCTCTTATATTAATTATTATTTTTAATCTAATTGCTTCTTTCTTCATTAACACAAAATTTACCGATAAAAGTTTGATACTGGATAAGCCTAGATTAACCGAGTTTATATTAAACAGAGAAAAAGATATCAACTCCTTTAGAGTATTCAGTTATGCTATTTCTGATGCTCAGTATAAAGAGATTGCTGCATTAAACCCCAATGAATCAGAAGAAATTGAAAGATTCGCAATAGAAGGGTTGGTCGGTAATACAAACGACGTATCCCTGGTAGGGGGCCTTGAGGCAAACGGTGATAAAAAAGTTCAACAAATAATATATTTTTACTTGAACTCTGTCGGTAATGATTTTAGTGCTAAAATGCCTATACTTTCTGCTCTTAATGCAAAATATGTCGTGACACCATATCCTTTGAATGTAGTTGGATTAGGTTTGGCAACAAGTACCACTGTCACGAGGTTTAATGTTCCACTTTATTTATATGAAAACAAGAATTTTCTGCCTAGAGTTTATTTGGCAAAAAAAGTCATTTATCTTGAGGAAAACGCAGATGAAAAAAATTTAAGTACTGTTTTAAACCCTGAGAACAATTTTGATGATTTGACTTATGTTGAGTGCAACACATGTGAAACATTTGAAAGTGGTTTCAGTTCTGCTGACAAGGTTTCTATTCTCAGTTATGGTGATGAAAGTATTAAAATCGAGGTAACGAGTAAGGCTGGACGCTGGCTGGTTGTTGGAAATGGAAATGTGCTTGGCTGGACTGCTTATCTTGATGGTAATATGACCACAATACATACAGCCAATTACATTCTTCAGGGGGTGCATGTTCCAAAAGGAGTACATAATGTAGAATTATTCTATAAAACCGAGTGGTATCGTTCATTATGAAAATACTAGTTATAACAAATAATACGAGGCCAGACTCTGGATGGGGGAGATATTCCCAGGCGGTTATTAACGAATACCCCAGCCTTGGAGTCGAGAGTCGGGTTTTAACAGAGCAGGACGAGATATTGCCGGCTACTTCAGTTGTGAATTTTATAAAAAATTGTTTTGCAATAAGAAGGATGGCGGGGGATTACGATATTGTTCATGCCTTTGATGCTTGGCCATACGGGGTGTATGCATGGATTGCAACATTTGGTACAAAAAAGAAATATTTTATAAATGCTATTGGCACATATTCAGTTACACCCCTGCACGATTTTTTTAAAGGGTTTCTACTGAAACGAGTCTATAAAAACGCCAAAGCTGTTTTTGCAATTAGCAATTTTATAAAGGAAAAAATATTGAAATACATTAACTTGGATAATATTCATACAGTTTATCTAGCCCATTCTAAATTTTCACATATTAGTCAAGCTGAAATAGACATTTATAAGGAAAGATTTGGAATTAGCGATGGTTCCCCAATTATTCTGACAGTTGGTGAAGTCAAAGACAGAAAGGGACAATATGAAGTTGTAGAGTCTATAAAGATTTTGAAAAATAAATACCCAGATATCTTATATATTATGGTAGGTTCTGACAGAAAGAACATTGGATATATTAATAAAATAAACGAGTATATTAAAAAGGAATCTTTAGATAAGAATGTAAGAATTATTTCAGATGTTAATACTGATGCAGAGTTGGCTTACTTTTATGGTATTTCTGATGTGTTTATTCTTAATGCTAAAATAGACGGGAAGCATTTTGAGGGCTTTGGTATTGTGATGTTGGAGGCTGGAAGTTTTGGTAAGCCGGTGGTGGGTGTTTCTGGTACTGCCACAGAGGAGGCTATGAGGAACGGTTTTAATGGGCTACTCGCAGAGGGTAATGAGCCTGACAAAATCAGTGTTGCAATTGAAGGTGTCTTGGCAGACAAAGAAGTTTTTGGTAAAAATTCCCTGGTTTTTGTAGAAGATTTTTCGTGGAAAAAGACAGCAACAGAATATTTTAGGTATTATCGTGTATAAATAAAAAACTTATGTATATTTTTCAACCAGACAGATTTTTACTCAAAAAACAGATTAAAAATGTCTCTCACTACGTGGGGGGTAGTGTTCTTGATGTTGGGGCTGGTGGAAACGACAGGTATAGTGGGTTATTCAAATATGATAAATATGTAAAAATGGACGTTCAAAAAGGAGATAATGTAGATGTGGTTGGTTCAGCCGAGAATATACCTTTTCCTGAAGAAAGTTTTGATTCTGTTGTCTGTACCCAAGTATTTGAACATTTGGCCAGACCACAAATTTGTGCCGGGGAGATTCATAGAGTTTTGAGAAGAGATGGATACGCTGTTGTAACAGTTCCACAAATGAATGAACTCCACGAAGAACCACACGATTTCTTTAGGTATACTAAATTTGGTTTAGAGCAAATGTTTTCTGATGTCGGTTTTAGAATTGTTGAGTGTAATCAGCGTGGTGGTTTTTTTACAACCATAGCTCAAATGAAAATAAGGTATTGCATAGATAAGTTTCATTTGTATGATCACAAAGCTGTTGGGAGACTTTACAATATATTTGCCAATGTGATTGGTCAAATGGCAATATGGCTTGATGCTGTTGATAAAAGCGATGCTAATCATAAGCATGCTATTGGTTGGTGTGTTGTATTAAAAAAATAATATGAAAATCATTATTTTATCAGATGGTTTTCCTCCAACAGGGTTGGGTGGTGCAGAGGTTATAGCCTTTAATCTAGCAGATTCGCTTTCTAAAGGCGGTCATGATGTTTCTGTTATTACTACTACTCGGGATAAAAAAGATGTAGGTCAGGCTATTTTAGGAGATATTACTGTGTATAAGATATACAGTAATTATCATGATAGATGGAGAGCTTATAGGTGTTTATATAATATGAAGACAGTGCGTGAATTGGATAAAATCTTATCAAGATTAAATCCTGATGTTGTTCATGCTCACAATGTCCATGCGCACTTATCCTATGCCAGTTTGAAAGTAGCCAGGAAGTATTCTAGGGCAGTTTTTCTCACTATGCATGATGCTATGTCAGTACACTACGGCAAACTTGGTGCTGTGGTGGAATCTGGGAAACTTGTTTCTGACTCAATTAATCCATTTAGGCAACTAATGCAGTATAGGTTTCGTTATAATCCACTTAGAAACATACTCATCAAACACTACCTGAAGTCAGTTGATAAAATTTTTGCAGTGAATACGGCTTTAAGAGAAGTTTTGGCAAAAGGAGGGATTCGCGATATTGAAGTCTTGCATAACGGCATAGATGTTTCAGATTGGGATATAAACAATGAGACACTAAACAGATTCAAAGAAAAGTATGATTTAAATAACAAAAAAGTTTTGTTTTTTGGTGGTAGATTAAGTTCAGCAAAAGGTGGTCTCATCGCTATTGATGTCTTATCTAGAGTCTCATTGAAAATAGAGGATATAGTAATGCTTGTGGTAGGTATTAAGAACAAATCTGTAGATGAAATGATAAAAAGGGTAGAAAGCATGGGAATTAAGAACAAGATTGTATTCACTGGATGGATTGACCATGCTGAAATTCGCTATGCTTACGCATCATCTACAGCAGTCTTAGTTCTGTCTCAATATATTGACCCATTCCCGACAGTGAACCTGGAAGCTATGGCTTCAAAAAAGCCAGTTATCGGGACTATTTTTGGTGGTACTCCAGAGGCGGTTTTGCATCAAAAAACAGGGTTAATTGTTAATCCTCGAAACGTAGAAGAAATTGCAAGTGGTATTATTGATTTACTTCAAAATGAAGAAAAAATAAAAACTTTTGGCTTGGCGGGTTACAATAGGGTTTTGAATCTTTTTAATCAAAAAGATTGGATGGCGAAAACTGTTTCGTGGTATACTGCAATACTTCAAAAAAATAAATAATATGACAGAAGAAAGTACAATAAATTATTATAATCAAGAGAGTAGCCAATATTCTAGAAAGCGATATGAAGGCAAAACCGAAAGCTATTTTCAATTTCTTTTTAGATATCGTCAAAATCTATTTTTGAATTTTGTTGACAGGATTGCGTCAAATATGAAGAATGCCAGTGTTTTAGAAATTGGTTGTGCAGATGGTGTGCTTATTAAAAGCTTGCTCGAGAGATGGCCAAATGTTTTCGGGTCACTAATTGGGGTTGATATTTCTCCAATGATGATTGAAGAGGCAATTAGAACTACCAAGGATTCAAGAGTTAAATATTTTTTGAGGGGTGTTGAGCCAGGAGAAAAAAACGATTTGGTTATTGAGCTTGGTGTTCATTCACAAAATTTTGACGCCGAGATAAATTCTGTTTCTGAAAAACTTAAAGAATCTGGATATTTTATATATTGCGTGGCCGGAAGGAGTTCGCTTCATGCGAGGTTCAAGTTGTTGGGCGTGAGTTATGTGAATGATTATATGAGCTATGCTGAGTACGAAAAAATTATAAAAAAATATTTTGACGTTCTATCTTCAGAGCCTTATGGATTATTTATTCCTAAACTATGGGCTTTTCCTAGGTTCGCAATGGTGGTTCAACCAATACTAGAGAAGCTGTTCAGAAACATGTTTTCAAACCTATTTCACGAAAAGATTTACCTGCTAAGGAAAAAACAGTAGCTAGTCCTCCTTGTGTGTAGAAAAATAGTAGTAGTGGACGCCCAGCATTATGAGCCACGATATTCCGTTTTCTATCACAGCACCCTTTAGACCAAAGTTGTAGATTAAAATAAAAGTTAGGATGATTGTTGTAACATTGCTTACAATTGTCAGTTTGTACATTGTTCGTGTTGCCTTTTTGATTTGGAAGTATGTTCCGAATAGGGAAATGCCCGGTATAGCAATAAGTCCTAGCATGTATATTTGAGAGTAGATTACAGCATCTGTATATTGTGGGAAGAAGAATTGGAAGATGAATGGTGCGACGAGAATATAGGCAACAACAATGACCGAGGTGATTATCATGAGTTGCCATGTCTTTTTCAAAATACTTTTTCTCAAGTCTTGGTCTTCCAGTACGGCATACTTTGGTAGAGCTATATTGAAAAGATTTTTGAAACTACCTTTGATTTGCTCTGGTATGGCTTGGGAGAATGCATATATAGCCAGGTTGGCAGCGCCGAGATAGTGGAAGACCAAGATCTTATCTAGCTGGTTGGCCAGAGTTCCGAAGAAATTCATAAAACTTACATGTTTGCCGTAGCTCATAAACGAATCGTCTCTCTCCGAGTTCAAGTGGTTTCTTCTGGTTACATAGTAGTAACCACAAACAGCCGATATTGCACTTATAGCAAAATAGACGGCAACAAGAGCCAGAGCATTTTTCGTCAGTATGGCCACAACAACTATTCCGATAGATAATATAGTTTGGGCTACTATCCAATACAAGGTACTTGATTTGAAATCTCTTTTTCCAGAGAAATATCCGCCATACAAGTTGAACGAGTTTGAAAGTGGTAGGGAAATAGATGCAATGAGCATAGAAAATCCAAGCACACTGTTCCCGTTTATAAAATAATATGCAGAGCCAGCAAGTCCAACCACTAGCATAATAGAACCCCATTTGAGAGTTGTGAACACTGCTTCTTTGAGCATTCCTTCCTTGCCTTTTGCTACTGCCTGTATTACCACATTTCCCATTCCAGAGAGAGATAGGGCACCGAGTATGCCTGTAGCTGAAAGTATGAATTTATACTGTCCATAGACCTCCTTTGGAATAAAGTTTGCAAAGAAGACTGACATACCAAAAGCCAGCATGACAGAGACTACCTGGCCCACAGTGAGCCAGAAGCCACTCTTGGCCACATATACCATATCTGTCTGCAAATACTGTTCAAGCCAGTGTAGGCCGTTTACACCGTGTTTTTTAATCCTTTCCATAATTTCCTACATATTACTGTATATTGGGGCTATTTGCTAGCATCAGGGCCATTGATTTGGTACACTACACTAATGAAAAATACAAAAAGTGTCCTCAACTATCTTATTCTTGCTGGTTTGTTTATTACCCCTTTTATTGTTTTCCTGGTTCCGTCTGGAGTATTTTTCCCTTATATCGCTGGAAAGGGTTTTGCCTTCAGAATTTTAGTTGAGATTATTTTCGGTTTGTTTGTTATTCTGGCTTTTATTGATAAGGAATACAGACCAAGGTTTTCCTGGATTACAAAAGCTTTTATTGTTTTTACACTAGTCATTCTCCTCGCCGATCTTCTTGGCCAGAATCCATACAAGAGTATTTGGAGTAACTATGAACGCATGGAAGGATTTATGATGCTCTTGCACTTGCTTATGTATTATATTGTTGCATCTTCTGTCTTTCAAACTGTCAGACAGTGGTTTGGATTTTTTAACACAAACATATTTGCGAGTGTCCTTATGTCTATCTACGGTTTGTTTCAGCTTGGTGGCAAGGCCACGATAAGTCAGGGTGGGGTCCGTCTGGATGGTACATTTGGTAATTCTACATACTTGGCTATTTATCTTGTTTTCCATATTTTCCTTTGCGTATATATGCTTGCAAGTGATGCCAAAGAGAAGTGGCAGAAATGGACCTACAGTATCATCATCGCTCTGGAGGTAATCATGCTTTATTTCACTGCAACCAGAGGAGCCATCCTTGGTCTTATTGGTGGTTTGTTTCTTACTGGATTACTTTTGCTCTGGAAAGAAAAAGAAAACAAGAAACTTCGCAAGATTGCTTTCTGGCTTTTGGGTGGTCTGGTTATCTTGATTATTGGGTTTTACTCTTTGCGAAGTCAGCCGTTCATAAAAAACAGTTATGTTCTCTCTAGGTTTTCTACACTGAGTGTTTCTGAGCTGAAGACACAAGGGAGATACTTCGTCTGGCCAATGGCTATTGAGGGTATCAAGGAGCGACCACTTCTCGGCTGGGGGCAAGAAAATTTTAACTTTGTATTTAATAAAAATTACAACCCTGGACTGTTTGGCCAGGAGGAATGGTTTGATCGTACACACAACTTGTTCCTAGACTGGCTTATCGCTGGTGGTATCGTCGGGTTCCTCGCATATCTCTCAATGTATGTTGCTCTGTTTTACTATATCTGGAGGAAACGCAGTCCACTGAAGCATGCACAGCAGAGCATATTGACTGGAATGATTTCTGCCTATGTCTTCCATAACATTTTCGTCTTCGATAATCTCATTAGTTATATTATTTTCTTCTCTATCCTTGCCTATGTCCACTCTGTCAGTCAGACAAGGGAAGAGACATCTGGGTTCTACACAAAAACATTTTCAAATGGAGTCGTGAGCTATGTTGTCTTTCCTTTGACTATCATCCTTACCTCTACTATGGTCTATATGGTAAATGTGCCCGCTATGCTTGCTAATACCACTCTTATAAGAGCCATGTCTCCACAACAAGTGGGGATAGAAAAGAATCTTGAGCTATTCAAACAGGTTTTCTCTTACAACTCCTTTGGCTCTGGAGAAGCAGTGGAGCAACTAACCCAGGTGACCTCACAGCTGTTTTCGGTCCAAGGCCAAATATCAGAGAAGACAAAGCAAGATTTCTTTGATTACACAAAAACCATGATAGACAAGAAAGTGGCTTCCAGTCCTACTGACGCAAGGTATCTTGTTTTTGCTGGAAACTTCCTCAACCGATTTGCTAAATATAGTGATGCTATAGAGTATCTTGAGAGAGCACTGAAAGAATCACCAAATAAGCAGTCCATTCACTTTGAGCTTGGTACTTCGTATCTAGGAGTGGGGAATACACAAAAGATGCTGGAACTGTTTAAGAGGGCATACGAACTCAAGCCTTCATCACAAGAGTCTCAGGTTATCTATACTGTCGGTGCAATATATGCAAGGAATGATGCTGTACTAGAAGAGATGTCGAAAGTAATCACAAGGGACGCAGTCATTTCTGACCCAAGATTCTACAAAGCGTATATGAGTATAGGTGACACGAGCACAACGATAACAATACTAAACGCAAGGATAGAGAAAGACCCAGGAAACATGCAGGACAAACTAGCTCTAGCAGAAGTCTATATGAGACTAGGACAGAAACAAAAAGCAATAGATATCGTCCGCGAAATGATGACCCTAGACCCAACATTCAAAGACCAGGGTGAAGCTATCATCAAACAAATCCAAGCCCAGTAGGTTTTTTTAAATAATCATCTAAGGGTTCCCCTTGGATTTTGGTTGTGGTCAAAAAACCTTTCGTTTGGTAAAATTAATAATTATTTATCGTATTAAATCCTAATAGGATGAGAAGAATATTTTTACTTAGTTTGTTTTCTTTCTCAGTATTATTTTTAGGTTTAGCAAAAGAGACACAAGCAAGTATAGTTTTCAACCAAACACCTCCAAACGAAATACGCAGTTTCGTTATTCCTGATTCCACTGACTTAATATCATTTGGGTGCTCGTTTGGTTTAAATTGTAATATTTCTGGCCAGACTGTTTACAATGTGGGAGTGTGGATAAAGAAAGTTGGAAACCCAGACGACATTAGCCTTAATGCCATAAGCAATTGGAGTGACCCAACAAACAGTGTCGCTACTTCTTCTGGCACTGTTTATTCAAGTACGGTATCGGATAAATATTACACCCTACACTGGTTTTATTTTCCAGAAGGCATAGTTATTGGTGAAAGAGGTGGCTACAACCAAGTTTTCCAGATTCGTGTTGCGACTACGACCGGAGTAGATAGTCAGACCAACCATTATAGAATTTTGGCGGATGTTTCAAATGACACTTCTGCTCCACAGCAGTGGTGTATAAATAGTCACTCTTGCATCCGCTCAAAATTCTATTGGATTATGGACAATAGTCCAAGCGATTTATCTGAGGAATCTCAAGATGTGGAACCTCGGTCGTTTACTGGTAATATTTTTTCTCAACTTGATTCGTCCGAAGTATATGAGGTGACAAGTAAAGAATTGAATGTGATGCAGAGTATCGGGACAGGAAAAACAGGAACAATTACAAAAATAAAAATAAAAATCGGCCAGGATTCAGATTATGAGTGGAACGGAAGCTATAGTATTACTTTGCACGATTTGGGAGAGAATAATGTCTACACTGGAGTGAGACAATGTTATCGAAATAATTCTTCCACCGATTTTTTCTCTAAAGGATTGGCTGACCAAGATATTGTTTTTGATGACAGTACAGTTACGTGTAGTGGAGGGATGACGCTGACACTTGATCCAACTCACTATTATACTTTCCAGATTGCTATACATCCACCGGGCTGGACCAATACAGTTACAAAGTTTTACATTGCTGGAAGTTCTTCTGAAACCGAAAATGCACCAGCGTATTTAGCAAATACTACCGATTATCCTGGTACTATAAAAACCGTCTTTATGCAGGTTGATGGGGTTGGTGTGATACCACCGACTCCAAAGTATTCAAGTGTTCTATTTTTACCAGGGATAATGGCCAGTAGGCTCTACAAGACGGGTGTTATAAATTGTTCAATCAATTGTGAAGACCAGTTATGGGAGCCAAACGCTAACAGTGATGCAGAAGATTTAAGTCTCGATTATGATGGTAAAAGTATAGATGATCGTATTTATACTAGAGATGTAATAGATGAGGCGTATGGAACACTCAATGTCTATAAATCATTTCTAGCAAAGCTGGAAGAGATGAAGGTGGAGGACGAAACTATTGGGGACTATTCAGTTGTTCCTTATGATTGGAGACTTTCTATAGATGATATTTTAGAGGGCGGAACAAAAACTGGGGACAATATTTCCTATATTAAACCGTCAGATGACCCGTACATTTTAAGCGAGCTTAATCGTCTGGCAAGCAGTTCGGAAAATGGTAAAGTCACGATTATTGCTCACTCAAACGGCGGACTTATTACCAAAGCACTTTTGAAAAAACTTTCTGATACAAATGACCCACTTTTGCAAAAAATTGATAAGGTTATATTTGTTGCTGTTCCACACCTTGGAACTCCTGCGGCTATACCAGCATTGCTTCACGGTTACAAACAGGGAATATCAGTTATGGGTTACACAATGCTTTCTGAAGAAGTGGCCCGGGAATTAGGCAAAAATTTACCATCAGCTTACAACTTATTACCAAGTAATAATTATTTTACTTACGTTGATAATCCAGTCGTCAAGTTTGATGAAACCTTACCAGACTCAATTTCGCGTTATGGAGAGGTAATTCATTCTCAAGAGCTTTTGCATAACTTCTTGGTAGGGCTTGATAACAGAGTGGATAGTGCTGACGAGAATACAGATACCCCAACATTTTTATGGGAAAACCTTCTAAATAATGCAGAAGCCGAGCACCTTGCTTTAGATGCCTGGGTTCCCCCATCAAATATAGAAGTTACAGAAATTGCTGGTTGGGGAGTGCCGATTACAGTGAGTGGGCTGAAGTACTATAAGAAAAAGGACAAGATAAAAAAGGACCCGATTTTTACAATAGATGGTGATGGTACGGTGGTGACACCAAGTGCTTTGTGGGCTGGTGGTGCGACTAGTACAGACAAATATTGGGTGGATTTGAAACAATACAATAATTCTCATGCAGATGTTAAACACAGTAGTATTTTAGAAACGAAAGAGCTTCGTACATTAATTAACAATATAATTCTAGCAACCTCAACCCAACCTCTTCCACAATATATATCAACATCAATTCCTACAGCTGGGGCAAAGGATACTCGTCTGATTTATGCTTTACATTCACCACTCACCATTGATATATATGATGACTTTGGTAACCACACAGGTATTTCTACAACAACAAATAATTTGGAGGAACAGATTCCTGGTACCTATTTTATTCAGTTCGGGGACGTTAAGTATATATTTACTGATACTACAAGTCCGATACACATAAGTATGTCTGGATATGATGAGGGCACATTTACATTCAGCATCGAGCAGAAGCAAGGAGACGATACGATTTCTACTGTAACATTTAAGGATATTCCAACCACCCCCACCACGAAGGTGAGTATGAGTGTGACTGGGGATATAAGCACTTTATCAAACCTAAGTGTTGATACTAACAACGATGGTTCATCTGATATTATCTTAGAGCCAGTAATAGACGGGGTTGTCACATATAATCCTCCACCCCCACCAGAAACAGAAGAACCTGTTGTTGTTGGCAATGGACCAATAGTTCAGAATACTCAGTCATTGGCTAGTGCAGGTGATAGCTCGTCTAGCACCTCGCCCAATCTTCCTACCGTGGAGACAGTGCCTGGTGTGTATACAGAAGAAATATCTACAACAACAGAGACTGTGACTCCGGAAGATGCTAGAGAAATAAAAGAGGATATAGAAATGGAAGAACTTCATAATATACCAACCACCATTGAGAATATTCCAGTGACTGATAATTTTATTGAGGAGGAGGGTGGTAGTTTGTCTAGCCTTGGTGCTCAGGTTATATTTGCTGATACTGGGTATTGGTCCAAGTTTACTGGTTTTATAAAAAAAGCAGTTCGTATTATTGTGGATTTAGTTATATAAGAAATGGTATTATATAATTAATCAATTATTATGACAAAAAAAAATAATTTTATATACTCTGTTGTCTTAGTATTAGTTAGTCTTATCATTAATCCATATATCATTGGTCTATGTGGTCAAAGTGAAAAATATTGTATTTTTGGTTCGTTGGCACACTCGGTTGGTAAACCAATGTTTTATCTTTCTTTTGTTTTACTAATCTTATCTATCGTTGTTTTATTGGTTTCCGATTTTGCTTTTAGAAACTGGCTGAAGTTTGCTTACGTATGGGTTCCTTTGTCTGTTTTGTTCATGGTTTTTTCTCCAGAATATGATAGTAGTCTTTTTCCAATGGACAGAGGAAGAGTTTCTTTTTTCATGTCTACTCTGCTTCTGGTTATATCCCTATTAATCATAATCATTACATATTTTAGAACCAGGGGTAGCAAAAGGGCCTGAAATAGGGCCAAAGTAGGGGTAGTTGCATTTATAGTGAATGTATGATACAATACTAGAGTGGGTGTGATTTTACAGGATTGTGAAAGCAATAATGTAGTTGAGCATCAACAACAAATGTCTCATAAAAGTCTCCGCAAGGAGGCTTTTATGTTGCAAAACTTCCAAATTTAGCGAACTTCTTCGTTGAAATACAAAAAACAACCCTCACTTTACGACAAGTAAAGCTCGGATTCTTTTTTGTATTTCGCCTCGAATTTCATCTAAATTATGAAAGTTTTAGAATTTTGTGTCTTGTTTTGTATATCCAGTTTAGATATTATTAAAGTGTATTCCAAGACATGGTTAGCGGTTCGCACTCACACGACATTTGTTGGAGCTCGCCTCCGCTAACCATGTCTCGGAGTAAGAAAAATTCTGCAAAAACATTTTGCAGGATTTTTTATTTGAAAAATTTATTTTTCAAATAAAAAAGTTATCCACACTTTTTTGCAAAAAAATATTTTATTTTGTTTCGGATGTAATATAATTAACTCAGGTCGGAACAACGAAATAATTTTATTATCGTTGTAAACTTAAAAGAAAATAATTTATGTTGATAGCTTGTCACAGAGCGAACAACAAAAAACAAAATGGCAGCAAAAAAGAAGAAAGCAGCAAAGAAGAAAGTAGCTAAGAAGAAACGAGCTTAATATTCTTTGTTCTCAAATCGATCCGCCAGCTGGCGAAATGATTTCAAAAGTCCGCATATTATATGTGCGGATTTTTGTTTTCTATGTTAAAATCAATAAAATTACCCAATCTGCGTTGTTGCAGTTCAATTTTGTTCGTTCACCGTACGTCTAGTACGGCTCACTCACAAAATTTCCTGCGCCTAGCATCTCGGGCAATTTTATTGATTTTAATTGAATTTATATGGCATTTTTAGACAAAATTTTTGGTTCAGAATCGTCAAAAGCCCTGAAAGAGATTCAACCCATTGTTTCTAAGATAAACGCTCTAGAGAGCGGTATTTCTGCACTGTCGGACGATGAGCTCAAGGCCAAGACAGCGGATTTTAGGAAAAGACTTGATTCGGGGGAGACTTTGGACGAAATTCTACCAGAAGCCTTCGCAGTAGTGCGAGAAGCTTCCAAGAGAACTCTCGGCCAGAGACATTTTGATGTCCAGATGATTGGAGGAATCGTTTTGCATAGGGGGGGTATTGCTGAGATGAAAACCGGAGAAGGAAAAACTTTAGTTGCTACTCTTCCACTGTATCTCAACGCTCTGTCTGGTAAGGGTGTGCACCTAGTTACTGTGAACGACTATCTTTCTCGCTTGCATGCTGTTCTCATGGGACAGATTTATTCATTCTTAGGAATATCTGTCGGAATAATAAACCATGATGAATCTTTCATATACGATCAAACACACACCGAGCTAGACAAGAAGAGAGACGAAACAGGTTCGTTCAAGGTGTTCAATGAATTTCTGCGACCAGTGACGAGACGAGAGGCGTATCATGCTGACATTACTTATGGAACAAACAACGAGTTTGGTTTTGACTACCTGCGCGACAATATTGAATATGAATCAGGACAGCTAAGACAGAGGGAGCCAAACTTTGTGGTGGTTGATGAGGTGGACTCTATTTTGATAGACGAGGCTCGTACTCCGCTTATTATTTCTGCGCCAACCACAGATTCTGATGAGTTGTACAAGACTTTTGCCGATATTTCCACCAAAATGGAGAAGGGCGAGCATTATACAGTGGACGAGAAGTTCAAAACTATATCTCTAACTGACTCGGGTATAAGCAAAGCTGAGAGCCTCTTGGGGGTTGAGAATATATATACAGAGAAGGGTATAAAGTATGTTCATCATCTAGAGACGGCTATCCGTGCTACAGCCCTGTTTAACAAGGATAAAGACTATGTTGTGAAAGAAGGCGAGATAATCATAGTTGATGAGTTTACTGGTAGGCTTCAGCCAGGCAGGCGTTGGTCAGAGGGTTTGCACCAGGCAATAGAGGCCAAAGAGCATGTGCCTATCCAGAAGGAATCCAGAACTTTCGCGTCTGTCACATTCCAGAACTACTTTCGTTTGTACAAGAAATTGGCTGGTATGACAGGTACGGCCATGACTTCATCAGAGGAGTTTTACAAAGTCTATGGTTTGAATGTGGTTTCTATACCAACAAACCGACCAAACGCTCGTATTGACCGCAACGACCTGATTTTCCAGACAGAGGTCGGGAAGTTTAAGGCTATAAGCAGAGAAATAAAAGAAAGACACAGCAAAGGACAACCAGTGCTTGTGGGTACTGTATCAATAGAGAAGAACGAGTTGCTTTCTGAATATCTAAAAGTAGATGGTGTGCCACACGAAATACTAAATGCCAAGAATCACGGAAGAGAGGGTGAAATAATCGCCCAGGCTGGGAGACCTTCAGCGGTTACTATTGCTACAAACATGGCTGGTCGTGGAGTGGATATAAAGCTCGGGGGTAATCCAGGAAGCCAGGAGGCATATGAAGAGGTAAAGTCCAAGGGTGGGCTGTTTGTGCTTGGTACAGAGCGTCATGACGCTCGTAGGATAGATAACCAGCTCCGAGGTAGGTCTGGAAGACAGGGTGACCCAGGCGAAACGCAATTCTTCGTCTCTCTTGATGACCATCTCATGCGAGTTTTTGGTGGAGATGGAATAAAGAACATGATGGGCAAGCTCGGAATAAAGGAGGACGAGCCAATAGAAAATCGTATGATCACGAGGTCTCTTGAGGGTGCCCAGGAAAAAATAGAAGGATTTAACTTTGACGCCAGAAAACATGTTTTGGAGTTTGATGATGTTTTGAATTTTCAGAGAAAAATTGTTTATGCTAGGCGTCGGGATATATTGCTCGGTGACGACGAGGCGGTGAAGGCATACATACAAGAAATACTGGTTGACGCGAATGAAGCAGAGAGAAAATCAGTCGAGGAGAAAATATCAAAGGCAGATAGTGACTATCTCAGAGTACTACGACGAGTTATCTTGCAGTCTATGGATATGTACTGGGTGGAACATCTAGAAGTTATGGATTATATGAGGTCCAGCGTAAATCTTCGTGCCTACGGCCAGAGAGACCCCTTGGTTGAGTATAAGCGAGAAGGGCTTCAGTTGTTCAAGAGTATGGAGATTTCTATCGGTCAGGAGGTAATAAAGCTTATTCCTCAGATTCAGCCAAGTATTAAGTTTGACGCACCAGTAAAGCTTACTGAAACCATGGAAGACGCCGGTGGTTTGACTGCTGAAGCCCCGAAACCTTCTGAGTCACACAGAGCACCAGATGGAAGCAGAGTTGGTAGGAATGACCCATGTTGGTGCGGAGCGAAGAAATCAGATGGAGTTCCGATTAAATA
Source organism: Candidatus Zambryskibacteria bacterium RIFOXYD1_FULL_40_13 (assembly GCA_001824295.1). Lineage (GTDB taxonomy): Bacteria > Patescibacteriota > Minisyncoccia > Phycocordibacterales > DATDWN01 > C7867-006. The sequence continues at coordinate 114,626 of MHWY01000004.1, forward strand.
CAAAAATTGTCATGGGAAGTAGGAACTAAAAATATGATTGGGTTTATTTTAAATATTCCATACACAATTGTTGGGTTGGTAATAAGTTTAATCTCAATTCCAACCAAGCTGGAGTTTAGAAAGAATCCATATGCCTTTATGGTAAAAGTGAAAAAGTTTTGGTGGGTGTTCGGCTACGTGAAAAATGCAAGAGCTGTGGTAATTGGTCATGTGGTCATCTTCGGTTCAAATCTTGAAGATAAGGATTTGGAACACGAACTAATACATGTTGAGCAGTACCAACGAATGCCTCTCATACAACCAATTCTGTATTACATTGAGTTAATACGGAAAGGGTATAAAAACAATAAGTATGAGGATGAGGCATATCGGAAGGCTGGTAATATATATAAGGGTAAATAGTTCTTGCGGAATTGATAAGGAGCCTAGACATTGTCATGGAAAATAAATCTGATATTGTTGTATAATTAACCTTTTACATTAAGAAAAAACAGATGAAAAAATATATATACATTTTAATTGGGTTGTTGTTCTTCGCGGGGGTTGTTTGGCTCATAATGACACCAGGTAGAGCAGGTGGGTCTAATAAATATGATGGTTTTGCCCAGTGTCTTACAGAGAGGGGGGCAATATTCTACGGAGCATTTTGGTGTCCGCACTGTCAGGACCAGAAGGCGGAGTTCAGTAGGTCGGTGAAATATGTTCCATATGTTGAGTGTTCAACTCCGGATGGCAAGAGCCAGCTCCAGGTGTGTAAGGATGCCGGGATAGTTACATATCCAACATGGCAATTTAATGCAAGTACCACAGACAGAATTCTAGGTAAAGTAGAGATGTCTACATTGGCAGAGAAAACTGGTTGTGCTCTTCCTCAGTAGTATTTACTTTATGAACTTTACAAACTTTATAACTTATTTATGATTCAATTTATTCAAACAAACGCTACTCCGATAGTTGGGTTCCTTACCATGTTATCCAATGTTATATTTGTTGGAGTTATACTGGTTATAGTTTTACATTCTGGAACAAGAGCAAAAATGTATGCCTTTGTTCACAAATATATTCTTGAATTGCTTTTCTGGGGAATAATGGCCGCGGTGGTTGGTAGTCTAGTTTATTCAGAAATAGTAGGTTTTCCCGCTTGTGATTTGTGTTGGTACCAGAGACTATTCCTTTATCCACAAGCAATTATTGTTTTACTTGCCATGAGGAGGAAAGATAAAACAATAATAGATTACCTCGTACCACTCTCTATATTGGGTGGACTTGTGGCCTTGTACCAGTCAATAATCCAGTGGGGATTCTCTTTCGGTTCTATCTTAGATTGTACGGCGGTGGGTGGGGAGTGCGCCAAGGTTTATGTAAACGAATACTCGTATATAACTATTCCGTTCATGTCTCTCTCTGTTTTCGTCTACATAATCACCATGAAGTATGTTTATTACAGTCATAGGAAAAATATAGAAAAATAAAATGGGAAAACAAATCACAATCGTCGCACATGATGGGAGTTTTCATCCTGACGAAATTTTTGCGGTAGCAGTTTTACATATCTACTTGGGAGAGGGGGCAAATATTAAAATAGAGCGTACCCGTGACCCAGAAATAATAGAAAATGGGGACTATGTGGTTGATGTCGGTGGTGTCTATGATGAATCAAAAAACCGTTTCGATCATCATCAAATAGGTGGTGCGGGGGCGCGTCCAAATACTGTTCCTTATGCTTCATTTGGACTTGTCTGGAAGAAATTTGGTGAGCAACTTTGTGGAAGTCAAGAGATTGCAGATAAAATAGACCAAGTCCTTGTTCAGTGGATAGATGCTACGGATAATGGGGTAAGTATTGTTGAATCAAAAATTCCAGGTGTTTACCCATATGATATTGGTTTATTCTTTAATACTTTTGCTCCTGACTGGAAAGAAGAGAAAAATGATGTTGACGAGATATTTAAGGAGGTCGCTTCTTTGGCACAGATTATGTTAAGCAGGGAAATATATAAAAGAAAAAGTTTGGCTGAGGTTCAGACAATAGTTGAAAAGGTTTATAACGAAACAGAGGACAAAAGACTTGTTGCGTTTGATAGATATTATCCGGTAGTTGAATTCCTATCCAAATACCCGGAGCCTTTGTTTGTTATCTTCCCAAAGGAAAAAGGCACTTGGATTCTGAAAACAATTCGCGATAATAGGGAGACTTTTGTCAGCCGTAAAAATTTGCCAGAAAGCTGGGCCGGAAAGACGGGCGAGGAGTTAGAAAAAATCACCGGTGTCTCTGGTGCGGTCTTTTGTCACAACGGACGGTTTATTGCGGTAGCCAAGACAAAGGAAGCTATACTTCAGCTTGCTCACATTGCCCTGAATTCCTAGATAAGAATTCCTGGAACATACATAATAACCATACTGACGATAACAAGTATGCAGATTATTATCCATATTGCCCTGAAGGTTTTTTTGTTCTTCTGTTGGAATAACATATAATAGATATAATGCTTGATTTTCAACAAAAACGCAAGATAAGTAAGATAGCGTATAGCCGTGTAACTTTGGTGATATTGCTTGTTTTAATCCTAGTCATGATTCGTTCTACCTGGATAGTCTATCAGAAAAAAAGGACCAGTGAAGAGATGAAAAATATATCGGAACAGAATGTTGAAGTGCTGAGGTCAAGAAATGATGAGTTAAAAGCATTGATTAATAGACTTGAAACCCAACCAGGTATTGAAGAAGAAATAAGATTGAAGTTTAATGTGGTCAAAGGAGAAGAAAATATGGTGGTGGTGGTTGAGGATGAACGCGGGGTGGTTGGGACCACGAGTCCAGAGGTCAGTTTCTGGCAAAAAATTAAAACTTATTTTTCTAGATAAGGTAAGGCTTGTTACGAATTACATTTTTATATATACTAGTTGAACATTATAAATTAAAAAACAAAAAACATGAAAAAAGTCACAATGTATTCCACACCAACATGCCACTACTGTAGCTTAGCAAAAGAATATTTTGACCAAAACAAAGTGAAATACGAAGTTTTTGACGTGGCTAGTGATATGGAAAGGAGGCGTGAAATGATGGAGAAGTCTGGACAGCTTGGTGTGCCTGTTATTGTGATAGATAAAGATGTAATAGTTGGCTTTGATAGACCCAAGCTGGCCCAGTTGTTAGGGATTTAATAGAACTTACTTTCTTTCTATTATAACACTTGGCTGTATCTATTATTGTGATAAAATATCACTATGAGGGTACACAGCATAGACAAAATAAACGAATTAAAATTCTTAAGAGAAAAAGGATATAGTATCAATGAGATAGTATTGAAATTACAAATTCCGAAAACAACGGTTTGGCATCATATTAAGAATGTGGTTGTTTTGTCAAAATATCTTTCTGTCTTAAAATCAAAAAGAGGTGGTAGTAAAATCCGTAAAGAATCAAGACTTCTTGAGGCTAAGATTTCTTCTGCGAGGTTACTGAAAAGTAAAGATAGGGAATCAGTGCTTCTGTTTGCTATGTTATACTGGGCTGAAGGAGCTAAAAAAAGATTTCAATTCATCAATTCTGATGGAAGGATGATTGTTTTATGGTTAAGTGTTCTTCGGGACGTTTTTAAAATATCAAATAATGATATAGTTCCAGTTATGAGGATATTTACGGGAATGAACAAAATAGTTTGCCTTAAGTATTGGTCAAAAATTACAGGATTTCCTTTGTCAAAATTTATAGTTCGCTATAATGATGGTGGCACGAGTGGTAGGACAAAATATGGCATGTGTAGAATTGAAGTAAAAAAGTCTGGCAATTTATTAAAACTAGTTTTAGCGACAATTAATGAAGTTTGTGTGGAGAGAGGTATTGTTTGATAAATTGCTCTTGTAGTTAAATGGATATAACGGGTCAGTCCTAATGATCTGTTCCAGGTTCGATTCCTGGCGAGAGCACCAAAACGAACTCAATGATTTTGATGTTAGAATCTGGCAATGTTATAAATTTGCCTGTAATTTTTTCGTTTCTATTTCGGCATAAGATATGACTCGAAACAATAGAAACATGATGAAGTTACTTATAAAAAGAATTCCAATCATTAAAAACAACCCATATTTGGCAACATTTTTTGGTGTGTCGTTTGTGGTCTTTATTTTTGGACTTATTTTTTTTGTTGCAGTTTATTTCATGTCTAGCACTGAGATTGTGACAGCGCAGGAGCCAGAAAGTGTCTCGTCCGTTAGTACTTCTATTATGGAGGTGCATATAGCAAATAATGGAATGGTCCTTCTTCGTGGTGCTAAAGTGGAATCTGTATCTGGTACAAGTATCATGGTTAGTACCTCATGGGATAATACAAAGTTACAGTGGACAATAAACACAAACGGGTCAGATTATGGTGAACGACATTTTGGCACAAACTTCTTTGACTCAAAAGGTAATAAAATAGATGTAAAAGATCTTCATAAAGGAAACATAATAAGTGTAAGTGGTGTATTTAATACCAACGAAGTCGGGCTTACAGTAAAGGCGGACACCGTTAGAGTTTCATATTAAATTATATATTAATAACCAAAAAAAACATGATAAAAATTATCGCGATTGTGCTCATAGTATTGTGGTTGCTTGGGGTTGTTACCTCAACTACTCTTGGGGGTTTCATCCATATATTGCTTGTTGTAGCCATAATAATGATTTTAGTCAGATTAATAAGCGGTCAAAAGGTCCTCTAGACTTCTATTTATTAGGCTCAGTTTTTGACTGACAAAATCCAAGCATCTATACATGCTTGTATTTTGTCATAATAATTCCCTTGATACGGCTACAAATATAATAGAACTAATAATTAACTTAAACAAAAAAATGAATAAATTACATAAATTTTTAATAACAAATACGCTGGCGATTTTGTGTCTTTTTGTGGTTTCTTCTCCGGGAGATGTTTTTGCTGATAGTCCATCAGTCGTGAATCTCGGGACTGCAGGTGACTATGTGATTCTGTCTAAAACAGGGATATCAACTACCGGTTTTACATCTGTGGTTGGAAATATTGGAATTAGTCCAGCGGCTGCAAGTTATATAACTGGTTTTGCACTGATCCTTCCTGCTGAAGGGGCTTTTTCTACCTCAGCTTTAGTAAACGGAAAAATATATGCACCAGGATATGCCAATCCAACACCTACTAATTTAACTACGGCCATACTTGATATGCAGACTGCTTATGCTGACGCAATGGGGAGAGCACCTTCTGTCACAGAACTAGGTGCGGGAAACATTGGTGGACTGACACTCGCTCCTGGTGTTTATAAATGGGGAACTGGTGTAACAATACCAGGAGACTTAACTCTTTCTGGTGGCGCAAATGATGTTTGGATTTTTCAGGTAGCACAGAATCTTAATATTAGCTCTGCAACAAATATAGTTCTTGCCGGTGGAGCTCAAGCGAATAATGTTTTTTGGGTTGTAGCGGGTCAAACCACAATCGGTACAACCGCAGTATTCAATGGAAATATATTGGGTCAGACAGCAATTGTTTTAAACACTGGCGCAAAATTAAATGGTAGAGCCCTGGCACAAACTGCAGTTACGTTAGATTCAAATGCAGTTACTGCGCAAACTTCTATAGCTTCAACTCCCGCACCAACTCCAACTCCAACTCCTACCCCGACACCCACTGCTTGTACACAAGAAGCCAAGATTTGCTCAGATGGTTCGTCTGTGAGTAGAGGTGGGTCAAACTGTGAGTTTGCATCATGCCCCGTTTATCCTGCTACGGCTCCAAGCTCAAACTCGTTTGGACCAGCAAGCACAAATTCAAGTGAGCAGGCTCAGTTAAACGCACTACAGGTGATTGTTGAGTCACTTCAAGCGAGGGTACAGGAGGCCCAAATAAAACAAGGATATTCTATTCCATCATCCAATTTTGGTCAGCAAATTAAAACAATTACAGCCAACCTTTATGAAGGAAATAAAAATAATGATGTGGCGATTCTCCAACAGTTTTTGATTTCTCAAAACAAAGGCTCATCTGCTTTGGCACTAGCTAGAGTTGGGGCGACTTCATATTTTGGTATTCTAACCCGTGCAGCGTTAGCTGAATTTCAAATAAATACAGGGATAAACCCACCCCTTGGAAATTTCGGACTGATAACTAGAAATTATATAAGTAATAATTAATACTTATCTTATTAAAATCTATGAAAAATATTAATAAAATTTTAGCTATAATGGTTTTCTCTGCAGTTTTTACTTTAGGGTTTAGTGGTCCCACAAGCATATTTGCTGCGACCACTCCGTCTTTGGGGACGGCTGGAACATATGGTGTCTTATCTGAGACATTTACTCGTAATGTTGGAGTAACGACAATCATAGGGGATTTGGGTTACACAACATTGAGTGGGTCAGGAACGCATACAATTTCTGGTTCTGTTTTTGTAGTACCCCCAGCTCAGGCAGGAACAGATCAGGCAGTGGCCTTGAGTAATCTTGACCTACAAGCCTGTACATTTACTTTCGCTCCGGGGGCAGTTGATTTAGCAACTGACACTACCCATGGTCCAATGGGAGTTTATACTCCTGGAGTATATTGTACTTTAGGGGCTGCCTCAATTGGTACAGCGGGAATAACATTAACTGGTACAGGAACCTACATATTTAGAGTTACGGGTGCACTGACAACAGTAGATAATTCTAGTGTCACATTGGCAAACAGCGCATCATCATGTGATGTGTTTTGGACTCCAACCGCTGCTACAACTCTGGGTGCAAACACCTCATTTAAGGGGGTTGTAATTGATGACTCTGGTATCACAATCGGAAATACTACAGCATGGATAGGTAGAGCTTTGGCGTTTAATGGGACAGTGACTTCTAATACAGACACCATAACGTCAACATGTACTACAGCACTCCCAACACCACCCACACCACCTACACCTGTTCCTGTTCCTGTACCTGGTAACTGGTGGGCACCACTACCACTTATTAATGTAACAAAAATACCAAGTCCTCTTGCTTTACCAGCTGGGCCTGGGTCTGTCACATATACATTCGTTGCAACGAATGTTGGTATAGTGCCAATGAGTAGTGTGTGGGTTAGGGATGATAAATGTAGCCCAGTAAATTATATTTCTGGCGACAGCAACAGTAATCTTTTTCTTGATGTAAGTGAGTCGTGGACCTATCGCTGTACTAAACAAGTCCTTTCAACCGAAACAAATACAGTTACTGCTCACGGCTGGTCCAATGGCGCAGACGGATATGATACTGCAAATGCTACTGTGGTAGTTGGTTCATCCCTCACCCCTCCATTAATACATCTAGTAAAAATTCCTAATGTTTTCACCCTTCCGTTTGGTGGTGGAGTGGTTACCTACAACTATTCTGTAACTAACCCAGGCATTGCACCACTAAGCGATGTCGGTATCACAGATGATAAATGTACTGGTTTGCCAGGTCGTGTAACTGGACACCCGGGTGACATCAATAAAAACAATTTACTAGACCCAGGTGAGACATTTTATTTTACCTGTATAACCAACATTACCCAAACAACAACAAATATTGGTACAGCCACTGGGAGCGCAAACGGTTTTACTATTTCTGATGTTTCGTCTGCCACTGTTGTAGTAATGTCACCAATAGCGGTATCACCCGGTTTTCCCAATACAGGATTTCCTCCCGAAGAGTCAAGTAATAAATGGGGAATCGCTATGGTTTCAAGTATTTTTGTTTTGATTTTGGCTTTTGCCCTTATGTTTGCAGTGAAACGCATAGGCTAATATAGAGGCAAAGGATATATCACATAATTATGTCTGTCATACTCCAATCCCAAGTATTCTTCTTTATTTCCTCGGTGGGGTTTGTCGTTTTGGGAGTCTTAGTGTTAATCATTCTGATATATGTGCTAGATGCAGTTAAGGTTGTTTCAAGAATTCTAAAAAAGGCAGAAAAAGATATTAATTCGGTTGGTGATATAACTAAAGAAATAATTGACAATATTCTGGGTAGTAGAGTATTTCAGTTTTTATTCAAGATTAAAAGAAAAATAAAAAAATAAATTATATGACAAAAAATAAAAACAAAGTGTCGGTGGGTAAGGTTGCAGTAATTAGCGCAGGGGTGGCGGCTGTGAGTGCTGGGGCGTATTATTTTCTAGGACCCAACAGAAAACAACACCAAAAAAAAGCTAAGGTCTGGATAGGGGAGATGAAAGAAGAGGTGGAAAAGAAGTTTAAAAAAATGAAAAATGTTACCGAGCCCATTTATCAGAATGTTATAGATGTTATGGCGGAAACATATAGTAAAAAACACAAAGAACACTCAGGTGAAATAGAGGCCTTTGCGAAGAAATTAAAGAGTCAGTGGAAGAAAACAAAAAATAGTGCTAATTCTGTAATAAAAAAGGCAAAAAAGACGAAAAGCATTGCTAAATAAACTAATAAGTGACTCATGAAAGTCAGACTACCATCAAGAAGATTATTTTTGGTCATCAGCCTTGTTGTAGCGACATCTCTTGCACTGTTTGATTTATGGATGACAGATAACAAGGGAGGTGAGCTCCCACAAAGCGTTGTTTTCGAGAATAAGGGCCTTGGGCCCCCAGTTAGACTAAGAATTCCTAGTATTGATGTTGATGCTGGGGTGGAGTATGTTGGTCTAACTTTGAGTGGAGAAATGGGTGCGCCGAAAAGTCCAGAGAACGTTGCTTGGCTAAATTTAGGACCAAACCCTGGGGAAGTGGGGAGTGTGGTAATAGCTGGACACTCTGGGTGGGAGAATGCTATACCTGCTGTCTTTGATAATTTAGACAAATTAGATATAGGAGATAAACTATATATTGAAAACAACAAAGGAACGACCGTTGTTTTTATTGTGCGAAAAATCCAGTCATATGATTCGGGCGTGGACACTTCTATCGTCTTTAGTTCAACAGATGAAAAAGAGCATCTTAACCTAATCACCTGTGCCGGTGATTGGGACAAAATAGCCAAAAAAAGCGCCAGCAGACTTGTTGTGTTTACTGATAAAGAGGGGGAGTAGATTGTGCTTGTATATATAACAATTTTAACTTTTCAAGACCTCTGTGCAGTTGAACTGCGACGGTGTTTTTTGATTGTTTATTTTTAATAGACATTTCTTCTAGCGACAAATCTTGAATATATCTCATCTGCATTACCTTCTGAAATTTTACGGGCAGGCGGTTAATTAATAATGATGCCGATTTTCCATCCAAGTAATCCATCAGTTGTTTTGAGGTATCTGTTCCAGGCTCAAAACCTTTTTCAAGCAAATCGTCAAGTGACGACGCTTTGTGTTTTCGGTACTCGTCTATAATGAGGTTGTTAAGAATGTGGTATAAGAAGGCTTTCATTGTTTCAATTTGTCCGCCCTTAACAATATACGCCCAAGTTTTTAAAAAAGTGTTTTGGACCAGGTCCTCACTAGTTGCCTGGTTGTGTATTTTGAAAAATGCATATGAGTTTAAGCTTTTATGGTAATCAAAATGGGCTGAAGTTAGTATTGCTTGTTGTTTTGTTTTTTGCTCTTGTGTCATGTTTATTAAGATAACATTAAAACTTAACGATAACTTAATAATCATATTCTTTAAACTACACACAGTCAAGCAAAAAAAGCATTACAACACACTTTATGTGATATCTTATATTCCTGTTTTAATATAAAGTTAATAATAGCCCTTGTATTAATTACTGTAGGTGGTATTATATACATATGTCAATATTAATCGTTGAGGATGAGAAAAAATTAGTAGATATTCTAAAGATTGCCTTAAAAGGCGAACGGTATTCTGTTGATGTGGCATATGATGGAGAAGATGGATTAGCAAAAGCAACAAAGAACAACTATTCACTTATTCTTTTGGATATAATGCTTCCCAAAAAGGATGGACTAACTATTTGTAGAGAATTGCGAGCCAGAGAGATTCATACTCCTATTATCATGCTCACAGCCAGGGGTAGTGAAGAGGACCGAGTGGAGGGTCTCAATGCTGGTGCCGATGATTATCTTATTAAACCTTTTGGTCTGAATGAATTATTTGCTCGTATTCGTGCTGTTTTGCGTCGTCGAAAAAAGACTGATTCAGATGTTAGTAAGGTTGCTGATTTAGTAATGGACAGGAAGAAACACGAAGTCACTCGCAGTGGCGTTGTTGTGCCACTTACCCCAAAAGAGTACAAGCTTTTAGACATACTACTATCTAACTATGGGGAAGCAATTAATAGACGGAAGCTCATTGACCACGCCTGGGGGCCAAGTTTTGAAGAAACAAACAATGAACTAAACGTTCACATAAAATATCTGAGAAACAAAATTGATGGGAACAAAAGCAAGTCTCTAATTCACACAATACGCGGGGTCGGTTTTATTTTGAAGGAATAAATAAATCTATTTAAATATATGACAAAAAAAGAACAAAGAGAGATTACCGCCAAAGAAAAAGAAGATGTTAGGCGTAAGCTCGTGGTAACAGCTAAAAAGTTGGCGGTTGTTGCTAAGGAAAAAGAGGGTGTCAGACGAAGGTTGGTGATTGTGGCGGAGGAGCTTCGTCTCAAAGCCATGCAACTTGCGATTACTGCAAAACAGCTTGCTATGGTTGCTAAGGAAAAAGAAGAGGTTAGGTGTAGGTTAGCTCTGGTTGCAGAAGAATTGCGTCTTAAAGCAAAACAACTTGCTATAACTGCCAAGGAAAAAGAAATAGCGAGGCGAAAACTAGCAGTAGTTGCGAAAGAACTTCGTCACAAAGCCATACAGCTAGCTACAATTGCCAAACAAAAGGAAATAGTCAGGCGAAAACTAGCAGTAGTTGCCAAACAACTTGCAACTACAGCCAAACAACTAGCGGTGACGGCCAAACAACTTGCAGTGACTGCCAAGGAAAGAGAAGATGTAAGAAAGAAGCTGGCTCTTGTTGCAGAGGAACTTCGTCTCAAGGCAGAACAACAAAGTAAAATCCAGGTAAAAATGGAGGAGTCGGAGATTAGGTATCGTCGTCTATTTGAGACTGCTCATGACGGAATACTTATACTTAATTCAGTAACCGGTCAGATTACAGATGTTAATCCATTTTTAGAGAAATTACTCGGTTACTCTAAAAGTGAATTTTTGGATAAAAAGGTTTGGGAGGTGGGTGCATTTAAAAACATAAATGCCTCAATAAATGCCTTCGAATTATTACAGAAAGAGGGTGTCTTGCGTTATGATGATTTGCCCTTGGAAACAAAAGATGGCCGGTTTGTTGAGGTGGAGTTTGTTAGCAATTCATACATGGCGGGAGGAACTCTAGTTATCCAGTGCAATATACGAGATATAACAGAGCGCAAAAGGATGGAGCAGGCAAAAGAAACGAAAAGACTTTTAGATGAAGAAAAAGCAAAAGTGGATTCAATAGCAGATGCAACACATGAACTACGTACGCCAATAGCAATTATAAAAGGGAATGTTGATTTGGCCATGTCGCATAATGGAAAAAACTTAAAATCACCACAGGCTGTCTTGAAAGCCATTGATTATGAGGTCAGGCACCTTTCCAGTATTCTTTCTGACCTTACCATGATAACTTCCAGAGGAGGTGAATTAAAAAACAGGATTATATTTGAAAAGGTAAATATAAAAACTCTAGTTGCGGGTGTTGTAGATAGGTCAAAAACCCTTGCTTATAACAAGAACATATCAATAACAGCCGGACTTATCCCAGAAGTAATTGTTTGGGGAGATAAGGTTTATTTGGAAAAAATGTTGACCAATCTAGTTAAGAATTCCATTATTTATGGCAACAAAAACGGCCACACTAAAATTACTGCGGAGGAATCAAAGGGGTTCATCGTGTTAAGTGTGATTGATAATGGAATTGGAATATCTAAAGAAGATTTGCCCCATGTATTTGAACGATTTTACAGAGCAGATAAAGCACATAGTTCTGATGGAAATAGTATAGGTTTAGGGCTGGCGATTGTTAAATGGGTTGCTGAAGCCCATGGCGGTCAAGTTAGTGTAAAAAATTCAAAAAACAAGGGAAGTATCTTCAGTGTTTCCTTGCCGATTAAAGAAAATAAATAGATTATTTTGATTTAGCTGAGTTGTACTATATTTTGCAATAATACTTGCCTTCCTTCGGCTTAGTTGTTATATGCAAGATGAAACAGTAAATGCACTAAAAGAACAAGAGCAGGAGAGTAATAATGCTGAGCGTTTATGGGGAGAAAGCTGGGCACATATTAAAACAATGGTAGACACAGAAGTTGAGCCTTTCTTGGTTCTTGACGCCAAACTTCTCGTTGTGGCAGTTAACGATGCATTTTGTCGTAATTTTCTAGTTACCCAACAAGAAACAAAAGATAGATATATTTACGAGCTTGGAAATCATGAGTTCGATATCCCAGCCCTAAGGAAATTGCTTGAAGATATAGTATTGAACGACACCTTTTTTAAGGGTTTTGAGGTGAATTACGATTTCCCCAAAATCGGTCACAAAGTAATGATGCTAAATGCTCGCCAAGTTCATTTTAGTAGGGATAAGGTTTCAGCATTTCCTCCGCCAATCATCCTTCTGGCATTTGAAGATGTCTCGGAAATGATGCTTGTAGCCGAAAGTTTTGCTGGCCACACAAACCAACTACAAACAAAGCTCACTGAACAAACAAAAAGCACAGAACTTCATATAGAAAAGCTTGAAAAAGAGATTAGTGAGCTTAAATATAAATAATAAAATGACCTGTAATGATGAGCCGTTTGGAGCGTCATCATATATAGATGTGTACAACAGGTCGAGCTGTCTATTATAAACTTAATAAAAAAACATTATTAATTAACAAAAAATTATGACAACAAAAATTATAAAAGCTTCTCCACGAAAATCATTAAGCCGCATGCTTACGATATCAATCATGGGGATAGCAGCATTTCTTATGTTTGGTTTAGCTCTTACTGCAGATGCAGCTACACTTTATCGTCAGCTGGATCTTGGATCAAAAGGCGATGATGTTTCTTCTCTTCAAACATATTTATCTACCGACGTTAACATTTATCCTTCTGGTCTAGTGACTGGATATTACGGACAACTTACAAAGGCTGGAATTGAAAGATTTCAGACAGCTCAGGGAATTGTTAGTTCAGGAACACCAGCTACCACGGGTTATGGTCGCGTTGGTCCTACAACACTAGCATCCTTAAATGCTAGGATGGCCGGTGGTAACGTGGGTTATGATACATATGCTCCAGTTATAAGCTCACTCAGTGTTGGTGTTACAAACTCAACAGCCGTGTTCAACTGGAACACTTCAGAAAACTCCTCAGCAATAGTATATTATAGTACCTCACCTATATATATGACTGAGGGAAGTCCATCATCAGCCATAACGGTGTCTGGTTCTAGCTTCTTGGTTCACTCTGACTTACGTTCATCACATTCAGCAACACTAACAGGTCTACAAGCTAATACTACATACTACTATGTTGTATATGTAAGAGATGCTTCAGGTAATGAAAACATTACATGGCCCGCAACTCTTCGTACTAACTAGCAGTATCTTGGTTTAGGAGCACAAAAACCACCGGAAACCCGGTGGTTTTTGTTGTCTCCGGTTTTGATTTTTTTGGGTATTTTTGGTAGTATATGTCATATGTCGCCAGAAGAAAGGGAACTTTTACAAAGATGCGTTGAGCTTGCTGAAGAAAACAACAGCATGTTGCATTCAATGCGACACTCTATGCGTTTGGCTAGAATCATGAGTATTGCCTATTGGGTGGTGATAATCGGTTCAGCAGTAGGGGCTTTGTACCTCATACAGCCTTATCTGGATGCAATGATGGGGGCATATGGAGGTGCTACTGGTATGGGTAATAGTGTAGATGGTATAAGAGATATACTAAATAGCTTATAGTCTTAAATTTAGTAATATAAGTGAGTATTGCCAAGATAGCTCAGTTGGTAGAGCATTCCCCTGAAGAGGGAAGGGTCCCCAGTTCGAACCTGGGTCTTGGCACAGCTAAAAACAAACCACTCAATTGAGTGGTTTGTTTGATTCTAACCTTTAACCTTTAGGCGAGTCTGTCTATTTTTATCAATCTTTGGAAGTCTAATTATTAGAAGACCATGTTTCTCTATTGCATCCGCCTCTTCAACCTCTATCTCTGCTGGCAACATAATTGTTCTTGAGAACGAACCCCAGTATAATTCTTGATGATAGTAATCTTCCTCTTTTATAAACCGCTCTGTCTCTCTTTTGCCCTTTATTGTGACCATGTCACGGGTAATAGCAATGTCTAAATCCTCTGGTTTAACTCCAGCAACCATGCTTTTTATAACAATTTCTGTTGGTGTTTGATATAGGTCAACAGTAAGCTGTCCTTCCTCAGGTTCACCATCAAACCACGGTTCGCCATTTGGGCCAACCTTTTCTGGTTTTTCTGGTGTATTTTCAATATCTAAATCCTCCGATTCATCCATTTTTATACTTCCAGTTAGTTTTTCAAAAAACGATCTGTTATCTTTCATAGTTTTTTTAAAGTTAATTTTCGAAATTGAAGATTAATTACAAAATATCTTTTTTTATATGTTTTACTTTCTCAAACATTAATAGTAACACAACTATACCAATCCAAACCGTTCCGAATATAAGTAAAAGATTTTTTTCTACCCCATTAATTATAAATAAATTAAAGGCAGTATGCAATACGATAGCGATGATAAGTCCCGAAATAATGTGTTGTACTTTTTGTTTCTCCGTCTTATAAAACGCTAGGGCAAGACTGATACCGACAGCACCAGAGGACATGATATGGAGAAGCGATGCGCCGACAAAACGCAGGTTTCCGTGAACAATAACGTTAAAGAAGTCTCCACCAGAAATCGCTGGCATAAGAAACAAGGTATTTTCGAAAGTAACAAACCCAAGAGCAGATACAATAAGATAAATTATATCGTCGACTGGTTCCTCTGCTACCTTTTTGTTCTTGATGGCAATAAAATATACAAATACAAATTTTAGAATTTCTTCAATTGAGGACCAGAGTGCAAATGATAGAAACTCCTGGTTTTTAAAATAATGATAGACGATAGTCTGGAGTGGTAAAACAAAAAGGACAGCTGCCATACCTCCAAGAAAAGAAAGGGTAATCATTTTTGCTGGTTCAGGGTGTATGTCTTCCTTGAGCCAGAACCAAAGCCAGATAAGGGCAGGCAAAAGTCCAAGTATAAAAGCAAGTACGAAGGGATATTTTTGTGTTAAATCTAAAATTGTATCTATCATTAGTTATTTTTTGGCCACTCCGTGACCATGAGCAAGTTTTCTTTTTCTATATTTGTCCAAATTTCTTCCGTAATAAACGGCATAAAAGGATGGAGTAGAATGAGAGAGTTTTCAAATACATATCTAAGTGTGTACTGGATTGATTCAACTATCTCTTTGTTGTCACTTTTTAATTTATCTTTTGATTCCTCTATTATTTTATCAGCAAAGTTGTGCCAAACATAGTGGTAAAGCTTTTCTGCTGCTAAATAAAATCGGTAATTGTCCATATCTACTGTTACATCTTTTATTAAGTCGCCAAATTCTGTAATGATTAGATGGTCATCTTCGGATAGCTTGTCTGGTTTTTTACCATTCCAACCCTCGGTATTTGATAGCACAAAACGAGAGATGTTCCATATTTTGTTTGCAAAGTGTTTATAAGCTTTTACCTTTTGGATATCAAATTTACTATCAGCGCCCGGTCCGATACCGATTACCAAGGACATTCTGAGAGCGTCTGCGCCGTACTCTTCTATGACTTGTATTGGATCAATTCCGTTGCCTAGAGATTTACTAAATTTTTGTCCCTTGGCATCACGGAGCATTCCATGAAGATATACAGTTCTGAAGGGGATTTCACCCACTAAGTATTGTGACATTAAAATCATGCGAGCAACCCAGAAAAACAAAATCTCGTAGCCTGGGTTTATAACATTTGTGGGGTGAAATCTTTTCAGGTCTACTGCACTGTCTTCGGGCCAGCCAAGGGTTGAGAAGGTCCATAGTCCAGAAGAAAACCACGTATCCAATGTATCTGAATCTTGTTCCCAACCTTCATCTTCTGGGGCCTCGAGTCCCACGTGGATTTTCTCCTTTTTATACCAGACCGGAATTCTGTGTCCATACCAAATCTGTCTGGAGATACACCAGTCCCTAAGGTTTTCTATCCAATTAAAATAAACTTTTTCAAAGTGCTCTGGCATTATTTTTATTCTGCCGTCTCTAACGGGCTCAAGCATTAGTTCCTTTAGTGATTTATTGTTATGGGATGGTATTTTTTTATTTACATCTACAAACCACTGAAGCATGATTTGTGGCTCAATAATTCCACCAGTTCTTTCTGCAGTAGCAACTCTGTTAACATAATTTTCGTCTATAGAGACAAGTAGCCCCTTTGATTTCAGCTTGTCTACTATTTTTTCTCGTGCCTCAGTTATTTTTACTCCAGAAAACTCACCGGCAATTGGTAGAAGTTTGCCAAACTGATCAATGATTTGTTCCTTATCTAATTTATATTTTTCTGCTAGCGCAAAATCTTCATGTGAGTGCCAAGGAGTAATAGTCATAACTCCAGTACCGAATTCCATGTCAATTATCTCATCTTTAATAATTGTTGCCTCTATCGGACCATTAATCCATTCAACGGTAATTTTTTGGTTGTGGTTCCAGTTTTTATATCTCTCATCTTCTGGGTGCATTACGACATACTTGTCCCCAAATTTAGTCTCGGGTCTAGCAGTTCCAATTTCAAATGGGCCGTATTTAAATGTGTAAAATTTATTTTTCTTCTCTTCGTATACTATCTCGTCATCTGAAATTACGGTTTGACCTCTTGGGTCCCAGTTAACTATTCGTGACCCGCGGTATATTAACCCGTCATCGTACATCTTTTTGAAGGCTGTTTTGACTGCAACATTTCTAAACTTGTCTAAGGTAAATGCTTCACGAGACCAATCAAGTGAAGCACCGATTTTTCTAAGTTGGCTGACGATAGTTTTTCTACTGTTTTCAACGAACTCATTCACTCTTTCTAGAAATTTTTCCCTACCTATTTCTTTTTTACTCAATCCCTCCTTTTCAAGCATTTTTGTCACTTTCGAATCAGTCGCAATTGCAGCGTGGTCAGTTCCAGGCAACCAGAGCGTTTTTTTACCCTTCATTCTGTTATAGCGAATCATTGTGTCTTGCATTGAATCTTCAAGTGCATGACCTAGGTGCAAAACCCCCGTTGCATTTGGAGGGGGGAGAATAATTGAGAAATACTCTGCATCTTTTTCTGTTAATCCTTTCCCAACACAAACATCGGGATTAAAAAAACCACTTTCCTCCCAAACTTTATAGATTTTTTCTTCTGTATCCTTTGGATTGTAGGGTGATAAGAATATTTCTTTCATTTATTTAGAATACCACATTGGTGCGAAGCATGGTAGTTTACCCGTGAGATGCACAGTATGTTTTCAAGTGTATTAAGGACATGTCTGTTATAATACAAGTATAATGTCCTTAAGTAATGAATTTCAAATAAGACATATTTTGCAAAGCAAAAAATATATTATAAAAAGTTTTTTCCCCTTCAAGGACACTTGAACACAATACGGCTAGAAACAAGGGTATTTATCCGAATGGGCATTTTGTGTGTCCATTGACAATTTTGTAATGAGAATGTATCCTTTTCGTCATCATAAAAGATTATGAATGCCAACAAAAATAAACTAACAAATACTCAAAAGATTGGCATATTTGCAACCATATTTATGGCTGTGCTTTTTGTTTTTGGTTTATCAAAGGCCACAGCGGAAATATTAAACCCAGTTAGACAGGATATATCTTATACAATTACAGGTGATAATGTTTTTGGTACTTACAATGTAAAAACAAATGGGCACAAGGTTTTCACTTGGACCGTAACCCTTACTCATAATGGGCCCGGTGCGATGCATCCAGTTACTATAGGTCATTGGAATAAGCAAGCCGGAACAGCTGCCACAGTGACCAACCCTTTCGCTGTTTCTGCAACAGGAAAGGTTGATTACAAAAATCCAGTAGAAAGTGGATCATTCAGCTTCAGTTACGACACAAGGCAGAATAGTTGTGGTCGTGTTCAAATTGACGGAAGTTTCATAGATGAAAGATATTCATCCTATAATGATGATTACCTTTTCCACGCAATAGTTATTGATTATGGTGAGGACTGCCCAGATGATGTACCTCCACCCCCACCTCCACCAGCATCTTGTATAGAAAATTCATCTGTGGTCATAACAAGTTCTTTACCATCTGTGATGACAGCGGGACAGACTTATTCGTTTACAGTAAGAGCAACCAATACCGGTGATACTCGGTGGTATCATGGTAGTTATTTTCAATTTGTAAAGAAATCCGGGAATCTTGCTATTACTCCGTCATATGGTCATGTTGGAAATATTTATCCAGGAGACAGCGAGACGTGGACATTCAGCGTAACTGCACCATCTACACCAGGTAATTATTCTGTCGGTCTTCAAATGGTTCACAAGCCAGGAGCAAACTATTTGAAAGTTGACGGGACAACTTGTCCTGGACCACTGTCTGACACTTTTTATGGAAATATTGGTGTAATAACTACATCTGTTCTTCCTCCGCCATCATCATATATTCTAACTCTTAATACCGCAGGAACAGGTACTGGCACAGTCACTGGTGCTGGAACATATAGCCAAGGAACAGTTGTTGCTCTAGGAGCTACAGCAAGTCTTGGTTCAGTATTTTCTGGTTGGTCAGGAGATGCAGATTGTACTGATGGTTCGGTAACAATGAATAGTAGTAAGACATGTACAGCCACATTTACTTTAAATACATATACAATTACTGCGACATCTGGTGCTAACGGGTCTGTCACACCTAGTGGTGTAACAACAAAAGACTATGGAACAAGCCAGGCATACACTATTACACCGAATTCTGGTTATCATATATCTGACGTATTAGTTGATGGGGTTTCAGTAGGAGCAGTTGCTACATATACATTTTCAAACATATCAGCTAACCACACTATTCACGCTACGTTTAGTATAAATACACACACCCTAACGATTAATACAGCAGGAACAGGTACTGGTACAGTTACTGGTGCTGGGACATATAGCCATGGACAAATAGCTACTGCTACTGCTATCGCGGGGGCTGGTTCAACTTTCACTGGATGGAGCGGTGCTTGTGGTAGTGGCACAAATCCAACAGCTCAGGTAACAATGGATGCAGACAAGACTTGTACAGCAAATTTCAACCTAATATCAGCTATTAATGTAACCTTATCTGCAAGTCCAAGTTCAATGACACTTCCTGTTAGTTCTACTGTCTTAACATGGACAACAACGGGCAATCCTACAAGTTGTACTGCAACAGGCGCATGGAATGGTGCCAAATCAGTTAATGGTGGTTCAGAAACCATATTTGGCCTTGTTGCTGGAACACACATTTTTAATATTACATGTTCAAAGATCGGAACCCCCGATGTTTCCTCAACAGTTAGTGTAACTGTTATACCAGCAACACTACTAGCCGAGCTCTCAATCTCAAAGACATCCAATGTTTCTACAGCTAATGTAGGAGATACAGTGGTATACACACTTACTCTAGCAAACAATGGCCCGGACAATGCGACCGGAGTTATCGTTACAGATATACTACACGCTGGTTT
>MHWY01000005.1:0-121 GCA_001824295.1 Candidatus Zambryskibacteria bacterium RIFOXYD1_FULL_40_13
AAAATTTCTTTTTCCTAGCCACTTTGAAGTCTACTACTGAAATTGCAGGCATAATTGAAAGGCTTTTTAAAAACTTAGTGCTTTCGTCACCGACCGCTACTATTTTTCCTGGATTCTCAAA
>MHWY01000005.1:136-278 GCA_001824295.1 Candidatus Zambryskibacteria bacterium RIFOXYD1_FULL_40_13
AAAGGCAATAAGTTCTCCAAAGGGATCTTTAAGCTCTCTCCTAATTTCTTCTGTTATAAAAAGCTCTTCTTTAAGCCAGGATGGATTTATATAAGGCCTCCCATCTCTGTCTATTTCTCCTTCCCTTATGCGAGCGGAGGAA
>MHWY01000005.1:303-61347 GCA_001824295.1 Candidatus Zambryskibacteria bacterium RIFOXYD1_FULL_40_13
GCTCAAAAGGAAACCTTTTTACAAAGTCCGCAATATCTTTTTGGTCTATTCCAATCTCAAAAGCTTTCTTTTTATTCCACAGTTTTCTTTCCTTCTGTTTCTGAAGCTGGATAAAAAATATTTCCTGGAAGGCAAATCTTTTTCTAGCGGATTCCGCATCGGCTTCCTTCTTTGGGGTGTGAATCCAGATGAAGGCGGTTTTTATACCAGGTAGATTATATTTTTTTAGAATTTCTTCTGGGATGGGGTCGGCAATTGTATCTAGAATACCTCGAGACATGATTTTCTGTACTGCATGATAAATCCAATAAGAGGTTACACCCCTGCTTTCCGGATAGACAGGGTACATTACATGCGTATCTTCTTCTGATTCTGTATCGTGGACAAAAAGTGAGTCTCCAACAGCTGTGGGTATTTTATCAACCACTTCTATCTTCGGGTTACTCATGTAGAGCTCGCCCCGTCTCTCGGCTACCTTTCCTTCCACTCGAACAAGCTGTCCCTCGTGAACCATCTTGGCAATGTATGGCTGGTTAAACCAAACGATTTTTATTTTATTAGTATCGTCGGTTACCACCGCCTCTGACATGGGGATTTTTTTGACGAAGGCCTTGCTTGTCTTGAGGCCAGATATTCTCCCGAAAACAGTAGAGTCGTCACCTTTTACGAGCGACTCAATAGTTTTCATCTGGCTTGTGTCTCCATATCGGACAGGGAAGTAGTACAGCAAATCTTCCACCGTTTTAAGCCCAAGCTTATCTAGAGCCTTCTTGTGGTTTGGGAGTATTCTAACTATTTCGGACAGCGGGGAAAGTAGGTTCATGACTCTATTGTAACATCAGTTTCTTGTATACTTCGTATTCTGCCATTGCTCCGTTTATTCCTCTGTGAACCTCGGGTTCTGGGGGGATTTCAAGATATTCACAAATCGACTTCAGACTCCAGCTCTTTATTTTATCGTGAGGTATCTTGGCCCA
Organism: Candidatus Zambryskibacteria bacterium RIFOXYD1_FULL_40_13; assembly: GCA_001824295.1. Lineage (GTDB taxonomy): Bacteria > Patescibacteriota > Minisyncoccia > Phycocordibacterales > DATDWN01 > C7867-006. The sequence goes on from MHWY01000005.1 coordinate 1,281, forward strand.
TGCTAGGGAAAATATATCTACTTTGTGTCTGTCAAAATTATTTTCTAGGCTACACTTTTTCAGTGCCTTTGATATGAAGTCATAGTCTAGGGTCATGTTGTGAGCACAAAACATTGTTTGGTTTGTTTTCTCTTTAAACATTTCCATGGCGTTCTCTAGAGGGATTGAGTTTCTCCAGCTTTCTTCTGTGTAACCATTTCTCGCATAGGCAAGCGGGTGACATATCTCTGGGTGGAGGGGCTTCACCCTTACATCAAGCGTGTCTAGGATTTCAAAACTTTGGTCGTCAAAAACAACCAGGCCAATTTCTATTATTTCGTTTATCTCTGCATCAAGCCCCGTTGTTTCTACATCTACAATAGATATCTTCATTTGGATATTATATCACCAAACTAAAACTAGACATTTTGTCTCCGATTCTGGTTTTCAATCTGGCGGACAGAGTGGGAGTTTCTTTTTTAATTTCAATTCGTCGTCACTCATTGAAATTCAAAACGGGAATTTGCGACATTCGCTGGTGCGAACGTAAACCGCAAATTCCTTCGAATCCCACACGTAAACCTGCGGTTTACTTCTGCGGTGACGATTGGCACAACTTTGAACCCAAGCGGCTCAATTTCAACTGGGCTGATAAGGTTATACGAGAATTAAGGCAAATCTACTATGAGAAACCCGAGTTTTTTGATGTTCCTACTTTTGCCCAGAAACAGTATTAAGTATCTGTTCGACTTCTTTGTCAGCAATCTTTGAGCCTGCAAGACGAGTGGATGCACCAGTAGAGGCAATAAGCGTGGCACGTTGAAGCTCCTCCAGACGGTCTGGTAAAATATCAAGATTGCTTTTTGTGCGTTTAGATTTCGTCATACCTAATCGAGCCTACGGTTCTACCCTCCTCATTAACAAGTCATATCCGCCCCCAGGCCATTTCCAAGTACCATTAATAATTTTACCATCTTCGCTGAATTGGCCTCTGAATGCCATGCCTGAGTCTTTGCTGTTCAACCAAAATTGAATGGTGCGATCGTCCACTTCCCAAATGTACTTGTAGTGGTAGCCACTACTGCTCTCAAACCAGTGTCCGACAATCTCTGAGCCGGGCTCAGTTTCTTCCCAACCCATCTCATGACCAATGATCATCATTCCTCTAATGCCTTTTTCTTCTTCATGGTGGTAGGCCAGAAAATGTCCTCCCGGTAACCATTCGAAAACATCTTTTCCGCTCCATTTCGCTTTCGTCTCAAGATCACAATGCTCAAGATTCCAAATCCCCACTAATTTATTGAGTTGTGCAAGTTCTTGGTTTGGCATGTTTATAATTTACCTAGTTCGAATCCTTTCAGGGTTCTTACATTTTAGCACTTTTGCGTTTTAAAATGTAGCGCAAAATAAGGGAATTTTGACGCTCCTTTTCAAAAAATTTTGGGCGGTAAATTCTTTCTAATCCAAAAACTAAAACCGGCTTTTTGTAAAAGTCGGTTTTAGCGTCGCTAACCTAGGAGTCCTGCCAAATGCAGAAGATAGAGAAAGAAACCAGTGGAGACAAGGACTATTGCCCAGCCAAGGGCTAATCCAACCGGAGAGCCCCATTCATCCCATCTGTGCCTTCGTGGTTTAGACCAGTCGTAAGGTTCTTCCAACATTTGCTTCTGCAAGGCTTCTTCATGAGCCTTGTTGAATTCTTTTTGATCCATAGTTGTGAAAGAGACATTTGAATTGCGCCATCCAATCGACCATTTATTTTTGGATAGTTTGGGGCTCTTGATTTTTTGATTGGGACTCCTTTGTGCGTCTCAAGAGCAAGACAGGAGTACAAATTCCAATATTTAAACTATAGCTTATTTTTTCTTTGACGGCAAATTCTTGATATTTACTCATAAGTTCAAAGATGCCAATCTGGCGGACAGAGTGGGATTCGAACCCACGGTACCCGTTAGGGTACGGCGGTTTAGTAAACCGCTACCTTAAGCCACTCGGTCATCTGTCCAAAATGTACTAATTACTATACATTATTTGTATTATTTTGTATAATGGAGCCATGCTGGAGTTGTCTAAATACAACAGGATAAGATTTCATAAGGAAGGAGTTCAGACTAAGTTTATTTTAAAAGCAAGGAAAACTTTAAATTTAACTGAGCTGGAGTTATCAAGGAAATTAAAATTGTGTCGACGGACGATTACTGATTGGACAAAAGAAAGAGTTACTATATCTCAAATTGGTGCAAATAAAATATCTAGCTTGGCAAAGATATCAATTCCCAAAGGTTACGACATTATTGACTGGAAGGAACACTGGCGAAAGGCGGGGAGGGTGGGGGCTATGACTAGATTTGTAAGATGTGGAAGGGTTTGTATAGATGAAAAATACCGAAAAATGAAGTGGAATGAATGGTGGAGGAATGTCGGGCAGTACAAAAAGCCACCTCCAGGTTTTCAGTCTTTGGTAAAGATAAAGATACCACGAAAGAGTAAGTTGCTCGCTGAGTTTATTGGCATTTTGCTTGGAGATGGAAATATATCCCCATATTATATTAGTATCACCTTGTCTTCAAAGGAAAAAGAATACATTAAATATATTTGTAAAATTATTGAGAAACTTTTTAGAGTTGTACCAAAGATATTTAAACATAAAGAAAAAAAAGCTGTAACTATTGTTGTTAATCGAAAACAACTCGTCGACTTTTGTCAGGAAGTTGGGTTTAAAAAGGGAAACAAGGTGTCCAACCAGGTTGATATTCCCCAATGGATTAAAAAAAGTAAAATGTATAGTTATGAATGTATCAGGGGCTTGATTGATACTGATGGATGTTTTTTCTTCCATAACTATATTGTTAATGGAAAAAAATATTTTTATTTCAAAATAGCTTTTACAAGTGCGTCTATTCCTTTAAGGTTGTCAGTAAAAAAAATTTTGATAAATTCAGGTTTTGGTGTAAGAATGAGTAAGGCGGGGAAGGGAAAAGGTGGAGATGTTCGTATTGATGGTGGTTTTTATGTGAAAAAATATATAAAAGAAATAGGCTCACACAACAAAAAACACCTAGATAAAATCGAAAAATGGAGGGTTGCTCCGAATGGTAAGGTAGCGGTTTGCTAAACCGTGAGGGTCTTAAAACCCTCTATGGGTTCGACTCCCATACCCTCCGCAACAAAGACTCAAGAAAGGAGGGTTTTAATTGTGTATTTAATGTGCAAGAGTGAAGGCCACAACTTCGCGAGCGCCAGATGAAAGTAGGGTAGAGCGAGCTTCGGACAGAGTGCTTCCTGTGGTTACAACATCATCAATCAAAATTATATATTTACCCTCAACTCCTGGATTAGCCCCAAACGAGCCAACGAGATTTGTTATTCTCTCTTGTTTTGTCTCACTTCTACTTTGTTTGGGAGTATCTTTTACTTTTTCTAACCATTGTGGGGCGTAGAGTAATTTCCTTTCCAAGTCATTTTGAATAATTGATTTTGCGATAAGCTCACTCTGGTTGTAACCTCGTTCTATCCGCCTCTCACTTGTGATAGGTATAGGTATCAAAACAAAATTGGCGTCACTATCAAATATTATTGTGTCGGACATATAGACGAGGATTTCCTCAAAGAGTATTTTTCCAAGATATTCAAGGGGCCGAGTGTTTTCCTTGTACTTCAATTCCCAAACAATCGCTCTGACGCGGTTGTCCTTGTATTGAAAGAGGGGGTGAATCCAGTCAGTCTCAGGGCTTTCACTCGCTCTCGGCAGGTCATTTATCCTTTCAGGAGTCAATTTTTTTACAATGGTAAAATCTGTTCTGGGTGGCAGAATAAAATCAAAAATTGATACAAAAAACTCTTTAATACTTTTAGACATGCGTACTTTTTATGTTATACTAATTATATACTCATTATTTTTATGGCAAACTTTCTTTCAAACCTTGTTGGAGACTTATTTAGTAAGAAAAACGGAAGTGTACTAGGGATAGACATAGGTTCTTCCTCTATAAAAATAGTCCAGCTAAGCCGTAAAAACGGCCACGCAGTCCTTGATACATACGGTGAGCTGGCCCTCGGTCCTTACGCTGGCAAAAGTGTGGGTGAAGCCACAAACCTTCCTCCAGAGAAAATTGTAGAAGCAATAGCAGACATGCTGAAGGAAAAAGAGGTTAACATTACTACTCGCGCCTGCGGAGTAGCCATTCCTTTCTCATCAAGCTTGATGACACCAATAGAGATGCCAATGGTTTCGCCAAAACAGCTTGAAACCATGATTCCAGTGGAGGCTAGGAAATATATTCCAGTTCCTATTTCAGAGGTTGCTCTGGATTGGTACATCATTCCCAAAGACAAGAATCCTGACTCAGAGCAGTTTGTTGACCAGACTGAAAAAGAAAAGTTGCAGAAGATTGAAGTGCTTATTGTGGCTATTCACAACGATACGCTTATTCGTTACAAAGACATCGTTACAAAGAACGCACTAGAAGCTAGTTTCTTTGAGATTGAAATCTTCAGTACCATGCGTTCGGTATTGGAACAAGAACTTACGCCAGCTCTTATTGTTGACATGGGAGCAACAAGTACAAAGCTATACATTGTGGAGAGGGGAATATTGCGTTCATCACACATGGTTAACCGGGGCTCACAGAGTATAACCGACGAGCTTTCAAAGTCTTTGGGCATTTCGCTGACAGACGCCGAGAATATAAAACGCGACAAGGGACTTTTGGGAGAAGTGAAGGGGGTAAAAATTAAAGATGTGGTTACTCTAACCCTTAATTATATTTTTTCCGAATCAAACAGAGTTGTTTTGGCTTATCAGAAGAAATATAACAAGAATGTAAGCAAGGTGATTTTGGTTGGTGGTGGTAGTGCCTTGAAGGGGGTAGTAGATGTGGCAAAAAATAATTTTCAAACAGAGGTTGTGGCTGGAGACCCATTTTCAAAAGTAGTTGCTCCTGCATTTCTTGAGAAAGTATTACATGAAACTGGTCCGGAATTTGCTGTTGCTATCGGTGTTGCACTCCGCCGTCTCCAAGAGCTGGATTAGTTTTGTTTCTCAGTTTGATATTTTTGGTTTTTATACACAGTTTGCATAGTTTTTTATTTCTACATGTATTATAATTAACACGATATATGGAACCAAGATTTCAAACTTCTTTTATTCCCAAAAAACCCATAGGTTCTCCAGACGGTTCTGGGGTTAAGATAGTACACAGTACTAATATTTTTTCTGTTATAGCCACAGTTATATTTATTATTACCGTTCTTATGGCTGGAGGTTTGTTTTTTTACAAAAACATTTTGGCAAATCAGATAAAAGAGAGTGAAAAGAAGCTTGCGGAGGCTCAGGATGCCTATGCCTTAAGTAGCATAAAGGAGCTACTTGATGTCAGTGCCAGAATTACTTCTGCAAACAGCCTGCTCAACAAGCATGTTGCTGTGTCTAAGGTTCTTGTCTTAATAGGAGATTTAACAGTTCGAAAACTAAGATTTACAGACTTGACATACACTATTAAGAACAATATTCCAACAGTTGCTATCTCTGGTGAGGTGCAGACCTACAACGCCCTTGCAGAACAGCAAGATAAATTTTTGAAAAACGAGTTTATAAAGAATCCAACATTTTCCAATTTTAATCTGGGGGACAACGGTTATATCATAGTTGATTTTTCTACAAACATTGATCCAAATTTTGTGTCGTATAAAAGTACTATAGAAAACTAATCATATGAAACTCATAACGCCATTAATAATAATAGGAATATGCGTAGCAGCGTATTTCACATATATCAGTAAGACTGTAGACGACATTTCTATATTGAGTTCAACGAAGTCTAGTTATGAGGCTGTGTTGAAAAAGGCAGACGAAGTCGCTGTTAAACGAGACCAACTCTTCAAGGATTATGACGGAATATCCAAGGCAAATATTGAAAAACTTAACAAAGTTATTCCAGAGATGTTTAACTCAGTTCTTTTTGCAAATGATATAAATGCCATGGCATCAAGAAATAACTTGGTGGTTAAAGATTTTAAAATAGACCCAAAGAGAACAGAGGAGAGAGATGTCATGCTTACTCAAAAAAAAGAAGCCCCATACAAAACAGCCATAGTCACATTCAGATTAATCGGACAATATGACAAGTTTATAAAATTCCTTACAGATGTTGAGTCAAGTTTGCGACTTATAGATGTGACCAAGTTATCAATCAAAACAGTCGGTGGACAGAGAGCAACGGATGATTCTCTAGAATACTCGTTAGAAATGAACACTTATTCTCTAAAATAACATCATGGCATCACCCAAAATAAAAGGAACAGCGGTAACAATTATTGTCATATTGCTCGTGGGTTTTTTGGGATACAAGATTCTCAATAAAGAGCCGGCTGTGATTGACCCAACCCAAGCAACAGCAGACGATAATGCTGGTGTTATCGGCCAGGAGATTTTGAATTCTGTTGAAAGATTAGAGGTGATTGTTATAGACCAGAAATTCCTTCAGGGTAACCTGTTTGCAAGTCTTAGAGATTTTTCTCAACCTATTTTTGGAGAACCATATGGTAGAATAAATCCATTCGCACCAATAGGTTCTGATAGCTTCTTGCCTGTGAATGTGCCAAACACAGCACAGTCAACCACCACGGGAGGTGTGCGATAATAAACAGTCTTAGATTTAAGATTGTTTGGAGCGAAAATAATTTTATCTCATGGATATACTTAAAATACTTGTAAAAAAAGGCATTTTGCTACAAAAGGACACTGAGGAGATTTTGAAAGAATCAGAAGAGTCCGGACTTTCCATAGATGATGTACTGATTAAACGAAATATCTCTGCCGAAGACATTCTTTCTGCTAAGGGTGATTACTATGATATTCCGGTGAAAACAATCACTGAGCAAAGTGTTCCACCAAGTCTCCTGGCCTATGTTCCAGAGGATTCTGCAACCCACTACCGCTTTATTCCTATTGGTGTGACAGATGGTGTGCTAGAAATCGGCATGGTAAACCCAGACGATATAGAAGCGAGAGATGCTATAAACTTTATTGCTTCAAAGGTGGGGATGCCGTTTAAGATTTTTCTTATTACACAGGCAGATTTTGCCAAGGTTTTCTCGTTGTACAAAGGTTTTACAAATGAAGTTTCAAAGTCCCTGTCTGAGCTTGAGATGGAGCTGAAGGCTGATGTAAAAAATCAAGAAGCGGTAAAAAATGAAACAAAAAATTTTCCGGATAAAAGTACCAGAATGGCAGAAGATGCCCCGATTACAAAGATTGTGGCTACTATATTGCGTTATGCTACGGACGGAAATGCTTCAGATATTCACATTGAACCATGGCGAGATAGTGTGAAGGTTCGTTTTCGTGTGGATGGTGTTATGAATACCAGCCTAGTTCTTCCGGCCAAAGTTCACTCAGCCCTCATTGCTCACATAAAGATTCTGACAAACGGAATGCGACTTGATGAGAAACGCAAACCACAAGACGGTAGGTTTACTGCCCATGTTGAACAGAGACAGATTGATTTTCGTGTTTCTACATTTCCAACATACTTTGGAGAGAAGGTTGTGATGAGACTTTTGGACCAAGCTAAGGGCGTAAAGAAGCTGGACGATATTGTCTTGGGCAAAAGAAACTCTGACCTAGTTCACGAAGCGATTAACAAATCCTATGGACTCATACTTATCTCTGGTCCAACCGGTTCCGGTAAAACAACGACGCTTTACTCCATGCTAAACGAAATTGACCGAGAGCATCAGAACGTTCTCTCCCTTGAAGACCCGATAGAATATAACATTGAAGGAATGTCTCAGTCACAGGTTCAGGCGGATATAGGATATACATTCGCCACAGGTCTCCGAACAACATTAAGACAAGACCCAGACGTAATCATGGTTGGTGAGATTCGAGACAAGGAAACAGCACAACTTGCAATACAAGCAGCTCTTACCGGCCACTTGGTGTTTTCTACTATCCACACCAACAACGCCGCAGGAGTTATTCCAAGACTTATAGACATGGGAGTTGATCCATATCTTATTGCCCCAACACTCATCCTTGCCATGGCTCAGAGACTAACACTTGGACTTTGTCCTGGTGCAGGAGAGCCTGTTCCAATAGAGGGAAGTCTCAAGATGATGATAGACAAGCAATTTAGTGACTTGCCACAGAAGTACAAAGACGAAATAGATTTTACAGATAAAGTATACAAAGCGAAGGCAACGCCCGACTGTCCAAACGGTACTCGTGGTCGTCTATCGGCTATTGAGCTCTACAGTATGACGGATGAGCTAGAAAAAGTTATCCTAACAAACCCTACAGAAGCAGAAATTATGAAAGTTGTTAGGGCACAAGGAATGCTTACTATGCGTGAGGATGCAATACTAAAAACGATGCACCAGATGATTCCATTTAGTGAAGTTAGTATGTTATAATATCTCAATAAATACTATGGAAAACAAATCTCTTAAAATATTGCTAGTAGATGATGACCGTTTTCTCCTAGACATGTACTCTTTGAAGTTCAAAAAGTCTAATATTGAGACAGACCCAGTGGGAGACAGCACGACGGCTCTAGAAAAACTAAGAACAGGAAATAAATACGATATTCTTATTTTAGACATCATCATGCCAACCATGGATGGTTTAGAACTTTTGGATGTAATTAGAAAAGAAAAGCTTGTTCCAGAGGCAACCATAATTATGCTCACAAACCAGGCGGATGATTCAGACAAAGCCAGGGCTTTGGGAGTTGACGGCTATATTATTAAGGCAACCACCATTCCTTCAGAGGTTGTGGAGAGAGTAGTTGCTATTCATAACGATAAAAACACAAAATAATGGCTTCTGATTACAAAAAGGAATTTGAAAATATAATAGCCACAGTCATAAAGGAGGATGCATCTGATCTGCATTTAGCAGAAGGTCGCCAGCCAATCATTCGAAGTAGTGGTTTTCTTATACCGTTGACAAACTATCCCATCCTGACAAAACAGGACATGAAAAGCATCTTAGACCAACTTATTGATGTTTCAAAAAAAGAGATATTTTTGGACAAAAAGGCGGTGGACTTTGCTTACTATGACTCAGCAGGTGCAAGATTTAGAGGTAATGCTTTCTATCAGTTGGGCAAGATAAGTGTTGCTTTACGCTTAATTCCAAAGAAGATCAAGACATTTGAGGAGTTACGCCTACCGTCTATTCTTGAAACTTTTGTCGGCAAACAGCAGGGGTTCTTTCTGGTTGTCGGTCCAACAGGCCAAGGTAAAAGCACTACTCTCGCCACACTCATAGAACGGATTAACCAGGAGCGCTTGGAGCACATTATTACCATTGAAGACCCCGTTGAATATGTTTTTGAGTCAAAGAAATCAATCATTGACCAGCGAGAAGTTTTACAAGACACGCCAGACTTTCACACGGCTCTTCAGGGCATGTTTCGTCAGGATGTAGACGTACTTATGATAGGTGAGATGCGGACACCAGACGATATTTCAACAGCTGTAACGGCAGCCGAGACTGGACACTTGGTTTTCTCAACCATGCACACCAACAATGCACCACAAACCATTGAGCGTATAATTGATTCATTTGATACAAGACAGCAGACCCAAATCAGAACCCAGTTGGCTTCTAGTCTTTTGGGGATTTTCTCTCAGAGACTTATCCCGAGAGTTTCAGGCGGTCTTATTCCAGCTGTGGAGCTTCTAATAAACAACAGCGCGGTTGCCAACCTTATTCGTGAGAATCGCGTTCATGAGATTAACTCTGTTATAGAAACCAGTTCTGACCAAGGAATGATAGATATGAATAGATATTTGAGTGATTTGGTGGGCGCTGGAGAGATAACAATAGAAAACGCCTATCTATACTCACCAAATTCAAAAAGTCTAGATAGAATGTTATAAAATCACTATGATTTTCAAATATAAAGCACTTACAGATAAAGGCGAAAAGACGGAGGGGGTCATTGAGTCCTTCAATGTGGATATCGCCATAAATCAACTTCAAAAAAGAGGTCTGATTATTTCTGAAATACACGATACAGAGGAGAAAAAATTCCAATTTCCTCTCATGTCTTTTTTAAACCATGTATCAAACAAAGATATCGTTATTTTGTCCCGTCAGATGTCAACTTTGTTTCAAGCCCAGATTTCTGCTCTTAGGGTTTTCCGATTACTTGGCTCACAGACCGAGAATCCTGCCCTGAAGAAATGCCTAACTTCTATTGCTGATGACCTCCAGGGTGGTAGTGCTATCTCTGTGGCTTTGTCAAAATACCCCGATATTTTCTCTACATTTTATGTAAACATGATTCGTTCTGGAGAAGAGTCCGGTAAATTAGACGAAGTCTTCAGTTACTTGGCTGACTATCTTGATAGAACTTATGAGGTAACAACAAAAGCAAAGAACGCCTTAATATATCCAGCCTTTGTTATCTCTACATTTATTGGTGTTATGGTTTTGATGCTTACTGTTATTATTCCTAAAATCGCCCTGATGATTACTGATTCTGGTCAGGCCATTCCTTTCTATACGAAAATAGTGCTTATGATCAGTAGTATTTTCGTAAATTACAGCATATTCCTTGCTTTGGGAATAGTAATCTTAGTTTTTGTTCTATGGAGGTTTTACCACACAAAAGAGGGGGCGATTTTCTTTGATGATATGCGTCTTAATCTGCCATATTTAGGGAACCTTTACAGAAAACTTTACCTTTCTCGTATCGCAGACAACCTAAACACCATGATTATGAGTGGAATTCCTATACTGAAGGCTCTGGAAGTGACATCTTCTGTGGTTGATAACCGTATTTACAAGGCTATTCTTGACGATACTCTAAACAAGGTTCGAGAAGGGGTCTCTTTGTCTAACGCATTTGGTCAGTACAAGGAAATTCCAAATATCATGACCCAGATGGTTCAGGTGGGGGAAGAAACAGGAGAACTCGGCAGTATTTTGAAATCTTTGGCAAAATTCTACCAACGAGAAGTGAACACAGCGGTAGATACCCTGGTTAGTCTCATAGAGCCAATCATGATTGTTGGTTTGGGCCTCGGTGTGGGGGTACTTTTGGCTTCGGTGCTTATGCCGATTTACAATATTGCTTCAGGTGTCTAGGGTTTTTAACAGCCCTGTTTATCCACAGGGGTTCTTCCAATATCCTAGATAGAGCCGTATAATATAGATACTCGTTTATTAAAACGGTAATCTCTGACAATAGAGAGGTCGACCAACAATTATATTATAAAGTTTCATTTAATAAATCATTAAATAAAATATGAAAAAAGGATTAAATCGAGGTTTTACACTTATTGAGTTGTTAGTTGTTATCGCAATCATTGGTATTCTTTCATCTGTCGTTTTGGCAAGTCTTAACACAGCTAGAACAAAAGGTGCTGACGCAGCTATAAAGGCTGACCTTAACAACATAAGAGCCCAGGCAGAGCTATATTATGACAATACAAGTTCTTCTTATGGCTCTCTACCGCTTACTCAGGGAGCTTGCCCAACTGCATATGCCGCTGGCGCAACCAACTTATTTGCTGGTGATCAAAACATTGTACAAGCCATTAATCATGCAGATGCACAAGGAGGAGATTCATCATGTGTAACTATTGGCACCCCCGCAACAGCTTATGCTGTGGCCGTACAGCTAAAGACGGGAGGTCAGGTATGGTGTGTTGACAGTTTTGGTCAATCAAAACAGGTTACAGCAGCATCAGCTGCCCTAGCTATTACAGCAGCTACAGCTACTTGCGTTGCTGGATCATAAATCTACAGTTAGTTAAACAAACAAAAAGACCGGCTTGCCGGTTTTTTTGTTTTCGTTTATACATTTTCAGTGTATAATAAATAAGTCGAAAGTAAAAAGTTTATAAAGTTCATAAAGAAAAAATAGAATACTTTATAAATTTTTAGCTTTTATTGGCTTTATAACTTTATAGACTTTATGGACTTTCTAACTTATGTATATATTTTTATATTAGGTACTCTTATTGGTAGTTTTATAAATGTTGTAGCAATGCGGTTTAATACTGGGCTTTCTATTTATAACAGTCGGTCAAAATGCTTTAGTTGTAGCAGAGAACTAGCGTGGTACGAGCTAATTCCCATTTTTAGCTACTTTTTTCTTCTTGGAAAATGTAGAAGTTGTAAGAGCGGTATATCGCTACAATATCCCTTTGTAGAGCTTCTGACTGGTCTTGTTTTTGTGGCTATTGCTCTAAGACAAGTGGGGTTGTGGTCAACATACAGTGCTTTTGACAACGGACTCCTTTTGTCTATCTTATTCTTCGTATTTTACGCCGTGGTTTTCAGTTTGCTAATAGTTATTATGCTTTACGACATTCGTCACAAAATAATTCCAAATGCTTTGGTCTATACCCTCATCGTCTTAAGTGTTGTTAAGCTTCTATCTTTCTTGTACCTCAAGGGCTTCACCTTATCAGTTGCGGACTGGTTTGATCTTGGCACCCCGTTTCTTCTTTTCATTCCTTTTGCCTTGTTGTGGTTCATGTCAGGGGGAAAGTGGATAGGGTTTGGTGATGCAAAACTAGTTTTCGGAATCGGTGCTTTGACCGGTTTTGTCTTCGGAGTTGGGTCAATAGTCTTGGCTTTCTGGATTGGGGCCGTATGGAGCATCGGACTTATGATTTATAGTAAATATAACAAGGGGCACAAAGTAACGCTTAGAACCGAGATTCCATTTGCTCCGTTTCTAATATTGTCTACTATTATTGTTTTTGTTACGCGTATTGACGTGGTTGGATTGCAAAACTTAATAGAACTTTTTTATCAATAGATGTTTATTAAACGCTCACATAAAAAGGGATTTACTCTGGTGGAAGCTCTTGTTTCTGTCAGTATTGTGACCCTAATAATGTCCTCAGTTCTGTTTAATTACGTTGCTTTTAACGACGACCTGGCTCTAGGTTCTGCTGGTCAGGAATTAGCTATTTCGGTCAGGCAAGCTCAGACATACGGCTTAACTGTGAGAGAGGTGACAAAAGACATCACTGCTGGTGGAAGATTTAGTTCGGCTTATGGCATTCATTTTAATGTTGGAGCTTCAGAGTATTATATTTTTGCCGACCTAGATGGAGACGGTGCTTATGATGAGGGTGGTGGTTGTGGTAGTGGTCTGGGCGGTGGGACTGAGTGTGTAGAAAAAATTACACTAAGAAACAGCATAACTATTTACGGTGTTTGTGACGCAACCTGTCCAACATCTGGAAGTGCAATGATGAGTGTCACCTTTTTAAGGCCAAATCCTGATGCAAGGGTTTTCATAGCTGATAGCGTTGGTCTGCCATCACCCGGTGCGTCACTTACGGGAAAAGTGGTTTTAACCTCACAGAGAGGGAAAAGACTCATCATAACCATTGAAAACACGGGGCAAGTATTGGTGGAACAAATAAGTTAATTTCAAAATGAAGAAAATAAAGACAAAAAATAAAAATAATGGATTTACACTAGTAGAACTTATGGTTTCTATCACTATTTTTACTGTTATTATGGTTATAAGTATGGGCTCTATTCTTACAATATTTGATGCCAACAAGAAATCTCAGTCCCTTCGAACTGTTATGGATAACCTAAATTATTCCCTTGAAGCCATGACAAGAACAATCAGATTCGGAACGGATTATCATTGTAACACCAACACTGGTGTAATAACTGAGCCTAGAGATTGTAATGGTTCTGATACTTTGGTGGTGGGTGAGGACACGACTATACGTTTTGTTGCCTCCTCAATGGCGGTTAAGGCACCGGACACTAGTGGTGGACCCATTGTTCAGAGAACTGTAGAGTACAAACTAGACATATCACCGCTAGACGGAAAGGGAAGGATTGTTAGGTCAATTGATGGTGGTCCAGAAAACCCCGTTACATCTTCTGATGTTAATATTACAGACTTGAGATTTAGAGTTATTGGTTCAACCTTGTATTCCGAAGAACCATCTGATCCAGATACATCCCAACCTATGGTTATAATTACAGTTGGTGGTTTTGCCGGAGTGAAAGCTACAACAAAATCAACATTTGTATTGCAGACCACGGTTTCTCAGAGAATGTTTGATTCACAATAAATATGAAAAAAGGACAAAGACAAAACAAAATGCAAAAAATAAAACAGGCTGGGTTTACCTTAGTTGAGACATTGGTGGCTATTAGTATATTAACTCTCTCTATCGTGGCCACATTTACTGCAGTCCAGAACGGGATACAAAATTCAACTATTGCAAAAGACCAAACAACCGCTTTTTACCTAGCACAAGAAGCCATGGAGTTTATAAAAAACAAGAGGGATGAGAACGCTCTTAAGTCTATAAGTGGGGAGACAAATAATTGGCTGACAAAACTTTCCTTTGAGCCGAACGACCCTTGTTACTTCGGTAGGGCGTGTAGGGTTGATTTGACAGCTAACAACAATGATGAAATTGTTTATTGTGGCAGTAATAACTTTAGTGATTGTCCAGTTTTAAACCAAAACACAGTTACTAGTTTGTTTGGATATTCCTCAGATGCTGATTGGGAGCCAAGCATATTTAAGAGAGGGATAAAATTCAGAGAGATTTCTTCTGGAACAGAAGTTGAGGTCACTATAGAAATGAGTTGGACAAGCCGGTGGGGTACAAAGTCATTCCAGGTAACTGAGATATTGCTTAATCGTCAATAATAAATGCCAGTATAAAGTATAATGTATAAAGTATGAAAAACTCCCTAAAACCTATAACCTATAACCCAAAACCTAATCGGGGATTTACATTATTAATCGCCATTGTTACCACCTCTATGCTTTTGGTTGTCAGTTTTGTTGTTGTAAATATTGCCCTAAAACAACTAGTTTTGGCTAATGCTGCAAGAGAATCGCAGTATGCCTTTTATGCTGCAGACAGCGGTACAGAGTGTGCTGTGTACTGGGATTTAAAGGGTGGTACAACAGGAGACATTAGTGCCTTTTCTACTACTACACCAGGGGTAATCACATGTAACGGGCAAGCGCCTATCGGTGGAGGAAATCTCCCTTGGACAAACTATATTCCTGCTAGACAGAGTTTAATCGGCGGTGGAGGGGATACAGAGAATAGTATATTTCAACTAAATTTTACAAAAGGCTGTGCTATTGTTGAAGTAAGAAAGACTTATGTGGGAGGGGAGCTTGTTACAACAGTTGACTCAAGGGGGTATAATACATGTGATATAAATGCCTCCCGCCGTTACGAAAGAGGGGTTACTCTCTCTTATTAAGTCTTGTTCGAGATGTTATAATGGTCAGCATGGATAAGTGCCACAAAAAGGAAATAATAGAACGAATAGAAAAACTCAAAAAAACCATAGAACACCATGGTTATTTGTATCATACTCTTGACAAGCCAGAAATTTCTGATGAAGCATATGATTCCTTAGTTTCCGAACTGCAAAAACTAGAAGAAGAACACCCAGACTTGAAGTCATCTAACAGCCCCACAGAAAGAGTTGGCGGAGAGCCGTTAAAAGAGTTTGTAAAAGTCTCACACAAGAAACGACAGTGGTCATACGATGATGTATTTGATTTTGACGGACTTACGAAGTGGGAAGAAAAACTAAAGAATTTTATTAGGAAGGAAAACTTATCTAGCGAGAAAATTGAATACTGCGTTGAATTGAAAATTGATGGGTTAAAAACAGTTTTAACATACAAGGCCGGTGAACTGGTTCAGGGCGCTACGAGAGGGGACGGTTCTATTGGGGAAGATGTTACAAACAATATAAAAACAATAGAAACTATTCCTCTCAGACTTACTGAGCGAGTAGATATAACCGTCGTTGGAGAAGCATGGATAGGTAAAAAAAATCTAGTAAAAATAAATAAAGAAAGAGAAAAGAATGGAGAGGTTTTGTATGCAAACACTAGAAATCTTGCAGCAGGCTCTGTAAGACAGCTTGACCCCAAAGTGGTATCTGGAAGAAGGCTTAGCTCATTTGTCTATGATATAGACGAATACAACAAGACAATGCCAGAGACACAGACAGAAGAATTAAATCTTTTGGAAAAACTTGGCTTCAATGTTAATCCAAACAGAAGGTTGTTTTCCAGTATTGATTTAGTAGAAAAGTATTACAAAGATTGGACTAAGAAAAGACATGATTTAGATTATGAGCTTGATGGAATTGTCATAAAAGTTAATTCAAACAAGATTCAAAAAGCTCTTGGGTACACGGCTAAGTCACCAAGGTGGGGGGTGGCTTATAAGTTTCCCGCCGAGCAAGTAACCACTGTGGTAGAAAATATTGTTTTGCAAATAGGACGCACGGGGGTACTGACTCCGGTGGCACACCTCCGTCCAGTCTTGGTCGCCGGTTCTACTGTTTCCAGAGCGACCCTTCACAATGAGGACGAGATTCGTCGTTTGGATGTAAGGATTGGTGATACTGTTATTTTGCAAAAAGCCGGTGATGTTATCCCAGACATTGTCTCTGTGGTGAAAGAACTGCGGACAGGTAAAGAGAAAACATTTGTTTGGCCGAGTCATGTTCCTGAGTGTGGAGGCGAGGGGCAGATAGAGAGGATTCCTGGACAGTCAGCGTGGAGGTGCGTGAGTAAAAACTCCTTTGAACAACAAAAAAGAAAGTTTTATCATTTTGTTTCAAAAAAATCTTTTGATATTACAGACTTGGGGCCAAAAATTATTGACGCCTTACTTGAAAACAATCTAATTAATGATTATGCGGACATATTTACTTTGAAAAAGGGGGACCTCTTGTCTCTGCCTAGATTTGCTGAAAAATCGGTAGATAATTTGCTTTCTGCAATTGAAAAAGCCAGGAAAGTAACCCTGCCTAGGTTTGTGGTTGGTCTGTCTGTGCCACAAGTTGGAGAAGAAACAGCATATCTCCTTGCACAAAACTTTCATACTATCTTTGATTTACATAAAGCAAAAAAGGAAGAGCTTGAGAAAATAGACGGTGTTGGTCCTATAGTAGCAGAGTCTATTGTAAATTTTTTTGACGCGAAAGAGAATCGGCTTGTTGTTGAGGCACTACTTAGGGAAGTGGTAATCCCAAAGGTAGGAATAAAATCTGGTGGCAAATTATCCCAAAAAACTTTTGTTCTAACGGGTACCATTTCTCTTTCCCGAGATGAGGCCAAAGAGATGATTCGTAAATCTGGTGGCACGGTTTCAGAGAGTGTTTCAAAAGAGACAGACTATGTTGTGGCGGGGGAATCTGCTGGTAGCAAACTAGCGAAAGCGAAGAAACTTGGTGTAAGGGTGCTCTCAGAGAAGGAATTTTTAGCTTTGCTGTAATTATGTTATTATCAAAATCATGACACTAACTAAAAAAGATATTCAAAATCTGGGGAGTCTCGCTCGTATTGGTATCTCCGAGGAGGAGGCAGAAAAGCTTACTCCGGAGATTGACTCAATATTGGGTTATGTTGGACAAATAAAAGATGCAGTTGGAGATGTAGAAAAAAGAGTTTCAGCTCACCGCAATGTTATGCGTGAAGATATTCCAACAAATGAACCAAGGCAATATACAGAAGATGTTATGAGCAATGCACCCTCTAGAGAAGGAGATTATCTAAAAGTAAAAAAGATTTTATGATTGATATTCGAAACTTAACAATAAAAAAAGCGCGAAAACATCTTGATGATAAGGATTTTTCTGCAAGGCAACTTGCCGAGGCTTATCTCGAAGAGATTTCAAAGGTAAATACCGATCTAAATGCTTACCTTGAGGTTTATAAAGATGTTTTGGAGCAGGCTGATGTTGCAGATAAAAAAATAGCGAAAGGAGAAATATCCCCACTAACAGGCATACCGCTTGCAATAAAAGATAATATTTTGATAAGTGGTAAACATGCGAGCGCTGGCTCAAAAATTCTAAAGGGCTACATTGCCACATACGATGCCACAGTTATTAAAAAACTAAAAGACGAAGGGGTTGTATTCATTGGACGCACAAATATGGATGAGTTTGCCATGGGTAGTTCTACAGAAAACTCGGCTTTCGGTCCTACAAAGAACCCACTTGATAAAACAAGAGTGACGGGGGGTTCCTCTGGCGGTTCTGTTGCAACGGTAAAAATGAATGGGGCATTGTTTGCTCTTGGTTCAGATACTGGTGGTTCGGTTAGACAGCCAGCATCGTTTTGTGGTGTTGTGGGTTTGAAGCCCACATATGGAAGTGTATCCCGATATGGCCTCATGGCTATGGGCTCATCCTTGGATGTGATAGGGCCAATCACAAAGACCGTCACTGATGCTGAGATTGTTTTTAATTCTATAAAAGGTAAAGACGAGTTTGATAGTACTTCACAAAATGAAGAAGGAATAAATAACAAAAAAACTCCAAAAGTAATCGGTGTTCCATATCACATATTGGAAGGCGGTGGTATGTCAAAGGAAGCTCTCAATAGTTTTAAGGAATCAATACAGAAACTTGAGGGCCTTGGCTATGAGATTAGAGATATAAAATTACCGAATATTGGATATTCTCTGGCTGTTTATTATGTCATCATGCCAGCAGAGGTCTCTTCAAATCTTGCGAGGTTTGATGGGGTGAAGTACGGACTACATATTGACGGCAAAGATTTGCTTGACGATTATTTGAAAACTCGTGGAGAAGGTTTTGGTAAGGAGGTTCGCAGAAGAATACTTATCGGCACTTATGTTTTATCTGCTGGATATCATGACGCATATTACAATAAGGCCATAACACTTAGGCAGAAAATAACAGACGAGTTTATAAAAATGTTTGAAGAGGTTGATGTTATTGTTACACCCACAACACCGGGGCCAGCATTCAAAATAGGGGAGATAGTGAATGACCCTCTGGCGATGTACCTTGAGGATATATTTACAGTGCCGGCAAATATTTCTGGTATTCCAGCTATGTCTGTGCCCGCTGGTACGGTAGAGGTAGATGGGGTTTCTTTGCCCCTTGGGTTGCAGATAATGGCACCACACAACTGTGAGAATTTGCTATTTGAAGTTGGCAAGAAATTTCTGGGTGAGTAGAAGCGTATAATTATCTAGATACAAAGCACTAGCTACTGTATACTAATGATATGGCAGACGAAAAAAAACCAGAGGCAAAACCAGCACCAGAACCTACTTCATGGCTGGCACATGAGGATCCCTTTATTGAGCTTGTTTGGACTCTGCTTGCTATTTTTGTCATCATGTATTTGCTAAGCTGGTTTACTTCGGCAATCCGTTCTGGGGCCCCTTCTATTATGGGGTTTAATAATATTGATTATAAAAGTTTATTGGCCACTCTTAAGTGGATATTTACGATATTTCAGATAGTATCAGTTTTAGTTTCTGCTTTACTTATTGGGTGGGCGGTTTATCTCTATAGAAAAATATCCGAACTTCGAGTAGAAGAAGCAAAAAAATACTCTCCTCCTGAGGTTGTGTCACCAGATGAAAATGCAGAGTTGCATAATCCACAGTGGGATAGGGTATTGAATCACATAGAATCACAAAACGAGGGTGATTGGCGACTGGCCATACTTGAGGGAGACATTATGCTGGAAACATTACTTAGTAACATGGGGCTTCCTGGGGAGACCGTGGCAGATAAACTCAAAGCGGTTGAAAAAAGTGACTTTAATACTATTGATAACGCATGGGAAGCACACAAGATTAGAAACCAGATTGCTCACGAAGGTGGAACCTTTGTTATAAGTCAGCACGAAGCCAAGAGGGTGGTATCTCTCTATCGGTCTGTTTTTGAAGAATTTAAGATTATATAATTGATTGAATGGTTTGTTTGTGATACAATCAAACCGCTGTCAAATATTGGCTCAATAGCGGGGTAGAGAAGCAGTATCTCGGTAGGCTCATAACCTGCAGACCCACGTGCAAATCGTGGCCCCGCAACAAGAAGAAAAGCTCTCGAAAGAGAGTTTTTCTGTTGCGGGGCCAGGATTTGGGAAGGGGTCGGGAAACGGTAGTGAGGAGTGATGTTATCATTCCGCAAGACCTTGAACGTTTTGTAATCAAAATGTGAAAGGTGTACAGAACCTGTAAGGTTTCCCGTGCACGAAGGCAGTGAGCGAAGTGAGCGTTGGAAAACCGTCAGTTTCCAAGGAATCCAGGCCCAGCAGTAGTTTGAGTTTTTGGGTTTTTCTGTTATATTTCCTATATTGTCGGCGTAGCTCAGGTAGTTAGAGCGTGGGACTCATAAGCCCAAGGTCCCCCGTGCAATTCGGGGCGCCGACACAAAATTAATATTGACTCTTTGAAATTATACGATTTTATGTATAATAGGTTGGGTACATCAAAACTATTCCTTAAGAGGAAGAAGGATGTGTTTGAAAGGTACAAAAAGATGCGGTCGTAGCTCAATTTGGTTAGAGCGCGTCCCTGTAGAATACTGCAGCTTTCTGTCGAAATGGCAGATTGAAACTCTTTGGGATATCGGTGAAGGCTAAATCCTAAGTGCAAACGAAGGACATGCGAATACCGAGGGAACTCATCTTTTGATGAGAGCACCGTAGAGACTAGATACCAGAGCACCTAACGGGAAACCTATGGTGAAGATATAGTCCACGCCTTTATGAAAATATTGGATAAGTGCACGGACGAGGTTGTGGGTTCAAGTCCCATCGATCGCGCATCGAAAAATAGAGCCAATAATACGGCTCTATTTTTGTATACTGATTGGACGAAATAACTGGTATACTATTTGTATGGAAGAAACTAAACCAGAAAATATAATTCCATTTATACAGCCTGAACTACCAAAACAATCTAATAAAAAGTTTATTGTTCTTATTGGCCTAGTATCCCTTTTAGTAATTTGTGTTGGCGCATATATGTATTCTAAAAATAAAGAAGTTAAATCAGAAAATACCTTAGAAACAACACAAACCTTGCCTTCAGAAGGTTTTGATTCTTACTCAAATAAAGCTTTTGGTAGTTTGTATCCCAAAGATTGGGTTGTCACTGAGGAAATTTGGAATTCGTATGGTTGTAATGCTCAGGCTGACTTTGTTCAAAATCCTGTCTTGCAATGGAGCCTCTTAAATGATGATGGTGGTACAGACAATCTACACAATTTAAAGAATCCTGGTTCAGTAATTTCTGTAAGGGGTGGTGTAGGCGGAAATACGCAATCTTTTAACCAGTATAAAAAAACACTCAGTGATATTTATAAAGGTGATAGAAGTATTCAGCTTTCATTTTTCCAAGACAAAGTGGAAGTAACTAATAAAAAGCTTGATACTGATGGCCAGACACCTTCTCTCACATATTATTTTAATTTTCCAGTTTACAAGAAAAATGGAGTGTCAAAGTCTATAGTTCTTAATGGTAAATTTCCTCAAGTAATCTCAATTACCTATATTGCACCTGAGAAAGATTTTTCTGAAGAATTATTTGATACAATTGTCTCCTCATTAACAAACAGATTAAAAGAAGCTACATGCACTAATGCTATTGATATGCAGAAATATAATGATTTACGAACAACCTTGAGTAATATTAATTTAGTTTATGGACAAAAGATT
This sequence comes from Candidatus Zambryskibacteria bacterium RIFOXYD1_FULL_40_13, assembly GCA_001824295.1. Classification (GTDB taxonomy): domain Bacteria; phylum Patescibacteriota; class Minisyncoccia; order Phycocordibacterales; family DATDWN01; genus C7867-006. The sequence continues at coordinate 22,748 of MHWY01000005.1, forward strand.
GATCTAAATTCTGGTAACTATAGTTTTTTTCCACAAGAAAATATTAAAGATGTTAAAATTGGGACAGGAGAAGTTGCTAAATATGGCGATAAGGCAGTTGTAAATATTTCCAGTGTTTTAATGCGTGGAAATATTTACAATGATCCTTGGGTGCCAGCAGGGAAACATATTGTTGGCGGAGGAGATGCATATTTCAATCATAAAATAAATTTGAACACTACGATAGATTCATATGAGTCTTACGCGTTGGGAGTGATAGGAATGCGAGTAGGTGGTATAAGAAAAATCACTTTTATAACCTCAGGCGGATTTTGGTTTTTAGGCGCTGGACCAGATGCTATTTCAATAAAAGATAAAGAGTCAGTAACGTATACAGTAGAACTTGTATCTTTATTGCCAAATTAGATAGAAACACCAATCCTGCTTGCGTATTACAGTTCTAACATCGTCCACTAGTCCGCGCAGAAAAATCCGCCGTGAGGCGGATTTTGCATTTCTAAATTATTTTTCTTGATTCTCTAATTTCACTGCAGCTTCTGGGGTAGAGACAGTTTTTCCCATAAGGAATAATTTAACGATTCCCATGGCTATAATCCAATATACCAGCATGGCCAGAAGGGTAGTCCACTCAAAAATATTTCCCTCTATGTAACTGACGCGAAAAACGCTTATAAACGGAGATGCAAGAAAATTCGTTGCTCCATAAATAAAACTAGTAAAGCCAGCACCAGCGTTTGCACCTAGTAACTTGAGAACGAATCGAAATAACAGCAATACCTCTATCAAACCGACAATATACCAAACGATTTGAGTACCACGATATAGTGGCTTTGTTGTTGACGAGTTGTGTGATGAATCCATATATTTTTGTCTATTTATGTAGATTAATTAAGCTTTTAATAAAAAATCTTATATTATCTAAGCCGTTTTACGAATATAAATATTACAGCCGGGTTCGAACTGTGGTATAATTTTGGTATATGGACAAGAAGAAACTATTTTTATGGTCACTATATGATTTTGCTAACTCTATCGTCTATATCAATTTCATCTTATATTTTGCCCAGTGGATAGTTATTGATGCCGGCCTGTCTGATTTTTCATACAATATAATATTTGCCATAACATCAATACTGCTTTTGTTTACGGCTCCTATATTGGCATCTCGCACAGATTTACGTGGTGGTGCAAAATGGTGGTTAAATGCGTCTACATTTGGTACGTTTCTCTTTTACATGTTGTCTACTGTTTTTGCTTGGATGAATATAAATGTATATCTAGTTGCGTTTATGTTTCTAATAGGCCAATATTTTTATCAACTATCTTTCGTGTTTTATAATCCAATGCTGGATGATATTGCAGATGAATCGCATAAATCAAGGGTTTCTGGTATCGGAAATTTTGCTAGTGCTATGGGCTTTGTGGTTGGAATTTTGATCACGTTACCATTTGCCAGTTCTCGAATACTGCCACTATTTGTATCCGTGCCAGTATTTTTTATTCTTGCTTTACCCATGATGGTTTTTTATAGAGAATCAAAACATTTTGATATGGGGGGATATGTAGAAAAATCCAAAGGTAGAATCGACACCTCATTAAGAAAAATGGTCACCTTTTTTGCTGTGTCAACGGCAACCCCAATGCTAGTTGCCTTTTTCTTTTTTAACGACGCACTACTAACTGTTAGTAATAATTATTCAATTTTTCTAGAACGGGTCTTTCAAATTCCAGACCAAACAAAATCTATTTTACTTCTTGCAATATTAGTAGCATCTGCAATCGGTAGTGTTGTTGCTGGGTGGCTAGGAGATAAAATAGGAGCACTAAAAACCCTGAAGCTGATCATGGTTGGGTGGGTGCTAATCCTTCCTTTGATAGCAATAGCACCAAACTTCCTCATGGTAGCTGTGTTGACTCCAATAATGGGGTTGTTTATAGGTTCGGCTTGGACTGTTACCAGGGCGTACTTAATTGAGGTGTTGCCAGAAAACAACAAGAGATATGGTTTTTCTTTTTATACAATTGCAGAGCGCTTTGCTACTTTAGTTGGACCTCTTACATGGGGAGGAATAATATGGGCAATGGGAATTCAGGGCTTAAGCTATCGTATTGCGGTGGGAGCAATGACTTCTTTTATTATTATAGGATTGATCATTCTTCATTATTGGAAAAGGCCCGTGGAGAAGAGTTTTGGCATCATCAGCTAGTCCGCATAAGACTTTCATTATTATTTTAATCCATAAATATGATTTTTGAATGGGCTGTTCGTAAAAAACTATTTAGAAACATAAACCATGTTCTTTGGTTTATGATGAGTGTTTATATATTAGCCCTTATTGTTGCTTATTATTTTTATCCTAATTCTAAGATAGTTATTCTTTTACCAATTGCTATTCACCTCACTGCCTTTTTTCAAGCAATATATTCATACATTAAGAAAATTTCTAGCGAGTCAATCAGTAGAGATTGTATTTGGTGGAATCTGTTTATGTTGTTCATTTACTCCCTTCTCCTTTTTGTAATTAAATTGTCTTAATTTTAGTATGTAAAAATGCTCAATATAATTTTTTATGGATATAAAAATAGTTAAACCAACGATAGAGGATGTCCGGGGAACTATTGAGGTTCAATATAAAACCTGGCTTGCAACTTATCCCAACAAAAAGGCTGGAATAACTATTGATGATATTGAATATAGATACAAGGATGCCTTTTCTCCCGAAAGGTTAAAAAAAAGAGAGGAGATGATAGTAAGTCAGGAACCAAATGAAAAATATATTGTTGCAAAGGATGGCGATAGGGTAGTTGGCATGTGTTACGCAGTAATACACGAAGACAAGAATCAGCTTGAAGCAATTTATATCTTACCTGAGTATCACGGGAGGGGAATAGGCACGAAATTATGGAACGCAGTTTTGCCATTTTTTGATAAAACAAAAGACATCTATGTTGAAGTTGCAGATTACAACGAGAAGGCCATTGGTTTCTATAAGAAGCTTGGGTTTATTGATACTGGGAGGAGATTTAGCGATGAGAGGTTTAAAATGAAAAGTGGGGCTATGTTACCTGAAATGGAGATGAAAATTAGTGTCACGCAATAGTGTCTTATATTGTGGAGCAGAATGTTGGGATTGGTTATGATACTATTTAAGTATGCAATATCAATCTACAAAACATGTTGCGGTGATTGTGGCCGGATTAGGAGGGTTGGAAAACTTCCCAACCCTAACCTCTAGTTGGGCAAAGTACGGCATAGAGACTGTTCACTTTAAACCCATGTGGAAAAGCGCTGAGTCGTTTGAGAATAAGTTGGGGAGGTTTCTTGGGTTTATCGATCTTCTGGTCTCTCAGGGTAAAACAGTCTCTCTGGTTGGGACTAGCGCTGGTGGTAGCATGGTCGTAAATGCTTTTATTGAAAGGCGAAAGATTATCAATACGGTTGTTGTTGTTTGTGGGTGGATTACTGTTGGTAAAAACAGTGCCATATTTGATAAGTTGAGGTTAAAGGCGCCCTCTTTCGTTGAATCAGTAAGTATGTGTGACGACAGAATAGAGTTGCTAACTCTAGAAGACCGGTCCAAAATAATGACGATTAGTTCGGTTATGGATGAGCTCGTGCCGTCGGAGGTTTCGCGTTTAGAGGGGGCAAAAAATATCAAGACACTTATTCCTATACATGTTGTGGCTATACTGTTTAATCTGGCACTTGCATATCGTAAGATTATAGATTTTATTTTAGATAATTCTAACACCACACGATAAGTCACCTAGTATTATAGTATAATCAACTTATTATGCCCTGGTACATTCTTCCATTAATTTCTGCACTTATTATCTCTGTTTCAACCATTCTTGAAAAGAAGGTTTTGGTTGAAGAGCACGCAACTGAATTCTCTACGGTTTTTGCCATTTTCAATGCTATTTTATGTATACCCTTTGCTTTTCTTGCCGATTTCTCTCTCTTGTCTTGGGAGCTGGTCTTTATAATTTTCCTGGGGTCTGTTGTGGCCACAACATCTTTCTTGCTTACTGCAAAAAGTACGAGACACATGGATGTGTCGTCTACTAGCTCTTGGATGATTCTTGCACCTGCTGTTACTGCTGTGTTTGCCTTTTTCATTCTTGGGGAAAAGCTTGGCTCGCAACAAGTGTTCGGAATCGGACTTATGCTTATTGGAATGTATGTCTTACAATCACACCAGAATTCATCAGTATGGGATCCGTTGAAGGAGATATATCGTTCAAAATATATTCACTTCATAATCATTTCTTTGTTTTTGTATGCTTTGGGTGCAATGATAGACAGGGTTTCTTTGAGTCACCTCAGTGTTGATTTTTTTGCCTATGTTTCACTCGTTCACTTCTTTATAGCTTTCAACTTTTTTGTTATATCTTATTTCTTGTACGATGGAACGATGGGGATTAAGCACGGTATAAAAAAATATGGGTGGCTTATTTTACTTATCTCCGTTTTAACTGTTGCTCAAAGGACGACAATGGCTTTGGCTATTTCCACCACAATGCTTGGTCTTATCCTTCCTATTAAGAGACTGTCTTCATTGTTTACCACAATAATCGGTGGGGAACTGTTTCATGAGAAAAATCTCGGCAGAAAGATTTTTGCTTGCGTTGTGATGCTTATAGGTCTTGTCTTTATGGTAGTCTAGGTAGACTATTTATTTGAACCCCTCCGTTTTTCATGTATCCGCGCATCATTCCTTGTATAGGGCCTCTTCGTGAGAGTTTGTCGTTGACCCCAACAGTATCAATAATCCAACCGGCGATTATTATTGCAAGAATAAAAACAATAATAATATGCAAGTAGTTCCTTTTATAGGAAAACTCGTATTTGTGTATGAGCCAGATTCCCAGGGCCAAAAACAGGATTGCAAATAGTGAGGTCCACCAAGGGAAGTTTGATATAAGTTCGTTGAGCTTGTACTCTCCCATTGGGCCGTGTGCGCGGACGGAAAACCTTATGAGACTAAACAAGAAGGTCGACATAACAATAGAGCCAACAAGCCCAAGGAAGGTCAAGATAGACCCGAGTATAAAATACAGCTTCGGCTTCATTTTTATCTTATCTTCATGGATTTTACTCATTACGGAGTCCTTTATGTTTTCTAGTTCGTGAGACATATTTTTTTCATTATTATTTTTGCCCTACTAATACGCGTTGCCACCGTTCCAATTGGTATTTGTAATATATCACTGATTTCTTCATATGATTTTTCTTCTACATAAAAAAGGTTCAATGGTTCTGAATATATAATAGGAATTTGATTTAGACAGCTCCTAACTTTGTCTATTGTCTCTTTCTGTTCAAACTCCTTTTCTATGTTTTCATCACTTTTATAGTCGATGTTGTCTAGAAGGGGAGTCTCCTTGTTGTATTTCTTTACAACATTCATCGCCTGGTTGTGTACTATGCGATATATCCAGCTAGAAAACTTCTTTGTCGTGCTGAAACTGTTTAAATTGATATAAGCTTTGATGAATGATTCTTGTACTATATCCACAGCTTTGTGCTCGTCTGTCACTAAGTGTTTTGCATATCGTAAAAGTTTATCCTCATATCTTTCAATCACTATAGCAAAAACTTCTTTGTCATTGAGTCGAACTTCTTCAATCAAATCTTCGTCAGTAAGTTTTTTAGTATCCGTCATTGTTTTGTTGTTTGTCAGTATATAATACACCAAAACCCCGACATAATCGGGGTTCTAATGCATTTGTGATAATAAACTATCTGTTCAATGTTCGGCCATAACCCATGCCACCAGAAGTTCTTCCTTGGCCATTTTTCAACCCCAAGCCCAACTCCTGTCTAATCTTTTGAGCTTCTTCGGTTTTACCTTGCAAAGCTAACTCATGTGCTTCGGCAAACTTGGCAAAATTATCTTTGTTTATAACCTGGGTTACTCTTCCTTTACCTTGCATAAGACTTGCCCAAGCTGTGTAGTCTTTTGTTTCGAACGCTTTAGTCATTGCGTCGTGTCGCTCAACACTGTAGTTTGGCCCCTTTACGGCAGGGTCGCCCTTATAAGCTTCTGCGGTGTTTGTAAATACCCCCATAAATCCTAGAACTAGTGCTAATGATCCAAAGCCAATTAGTAATTTTTTCATATTTTTTATTTATTAACTATTAATATAACCCCTACACTATTAATACAACCGGGACGGCAGTTTTCTTTCATGGCTCAATAATGGATAAATTAGTATAATGTGAGAATGACAAAAACTCCTTACACAAAGGAAGAGATAAAACTTTTTCGGAAACTCAACACACCCCAAAAAATACAAGAATATTTGAGTTCACTCCCTTTTAATTTCAGTGAAGATGGTTTTTTTTCTTCACCCAGAATGGTTATCAAAAACAACTCAGCAGACTGCTTGGAGGGAGCTATCTTTGCCGCTGCGGTTTTAGAGTTTCATGGACAGAAGCCCTTAGTTCTAGATTTACGCTCAATGAGAAAGCCTTTTGATTATGATCATGTCGTTGCAGTCTTTAAGAAGTTTAATTCTTACGGCGCAATATCTAAAACAAACCACGCGGTTCTAAGATACAGAGAACCGGTGTACAAAACCACGAGAGAATTAGTCATGTCATATTTTCATGAGTATTTTTTACAAAACGGGACGAAAACACTAAGAGAATATTCCGAACCATTTGATTTGTCGTCTGTGAAGCACTTTGATTGGCGGACAACCAGTGAGGATTTGTGGGAAATTCACGAAGTTTTGGACAAACTAAAACACTTTAAAATCCTATCCAAAAAGCAGGCACAAAACCTTAGGAAAGCAGATAGTGTTGAGATAGAGGCTGGTAAAATTGTGGTGGAGACACAAAATTGATCCCATTAGAAGTTTATGAAAATCTATAGTAAGATATGTTTTATTGATATTTGTTTAGTATTAAATTTGTAAAAGAACGTTACTTTACTTCTAACGGGATGAATATACTCTATAAAACACGAAATAGTATAATACACTTTTTTTATGTATGGGCGCTAAAACCAGTGCTTTTTCTCTTTGACCCAGAAGACATACACAATCTCTTTACAAAAACAGGCCATTTTCTTGGAAGATTCGGCATAACAAGGTGGAAGACAAGAATGCTTTTTGGGTACAAAAACTCGCGCCTGACGCAGGAAGTCTTGGGAATAAAGTTTGAAAACCCAATCGGTCTTTCTGCCGGCTTTGATAAGGATATAATGCTGACGGAAATTATTTCTGATGTTGGTTTTGGTTTTGAGGAAGTTGGTTCTGTCACTTCTCGTCCATACGCGGGTAATCCTAGACCAAGACTGTGGAGGTTAACAAAGTCTAGAAGTCTTGGTGTTTGGTTTGGGCTAAAGAATCAAGGGGTAGAGGTATTGTCAAAGAAACTTGCGGGCAAGGTTCACAGGTTGCCTATTGGTGTTAATGTGGCTTTTACCAACTGCAAAGAAAATCTGGAGATTTCCTCTGCTATACCTGACTATGTTGCTGGGGCAAAAGTAATGGAGAAATATGCAGACTATCTGACAATAAACCTAAGTTGTCCAAACACATCTGGTGGCATGCCGTTCCTCCTCCCTGACAACTACGAGAAGCTCATGGTTGAGATAGATAAAATTTCTACGAGCAAACCTATTTTTGTAAAAATAAATCCAGATATGACTCATGCTGAGATAGATAAATTCCTTGAGATAAGTTTGCGACACAGAGTGCGTGGAATCATTTGTTCAAATCTTACAAAGAACTACAGTGATGCAGACAAGAGAGACGCCCTCCCACCACACGGGGGATTGTCTGGGAAACTGGTTTATCCAAAAGCTCTCGACCTGCTTTCCTATATGTATAAAAAAGCCCGCCTGCCATCGCCTGCAGGCTCAGCCAATGGCGGGCAGGTTGGAAACAAATTTGTCTTTGTCTTTGTTGGTGGGGTTTTCTCCGCGGATGATGCTTACAGGGCAATTCGCCAAGGGGCGACTCTGATTCAGCTTATTACAGGGATGATTTTTGAAGGCCCACAGGTTATAAGTGAAATCAATCGTGGACTAGTGGAGAGAATGAACCGCGATGGTTTCAAAAATATAAGTGATGTAGTGGGGTTCGACAATAAGAGATGATAATGTAATATGTCAGGAAAAGGCCGGGATAATTCAGTGGTGGAATGCCGTCTTGGTAAGACGGATGTCGAGAGTCCGATTCTCTCTCCCGGCTCCAAAAAGCCATCTTAGCTCAGTTGGTAGAGCAACATATTCGTAATATGTGGGTCCCCAGTTCGATTCTGGGAGATGGCTCCAAAAATATGGATAAGGAAGAATTAAAAAAGGAATTAGAAAAACTGGAGACTGAGATGGTATCGGCCGATTTTTGGTCAAACAAGGACAAGGCGCAAACGACAATCAAACGAATTCAAGAGTTAAAAGCGGAGATAGAGGGGGTTGGTAAATATGATTCAGGGGATGCTGTCATGACCATCTTTTCTGGTGCTGGAGGAGATGATGCGGAGGATTTTTCTAGTATTCTCCTAAATATGTATCTTAAGTACTGTGATAAAAACAATTTTCAGGTTGCTGTTTTACACCAGAACGAAAACGACCACGGCGGGTATAGAAACATCACCATAGAAATATCTGGGAAAGGTGCGTATGGAATACTAAAGAACGAGTCTGGGGTGCATCGCCTAGTTCGAATCTCTCCATTTAACGCCAAGTCGCTTCGCCACACATCTTTTTCAATGGTGGAAGTTATTCCAAAATTTGAAAAGTCTACAAAACTCTCTGACCTAGATATTCCAGATACCGACATAAAGGTTGAGCTCTCGCGTTCTTCTGGTCCAGGGGGTCAAAATGTGAACAAAAGGGAAACAGCAGTACGTGTGGTACATATTCCGACAAATCTCTCGGCTCAGAGTGACAACGAGCGCTCACAGGCCCAGAACAAGGAGAAAGCCATGCAGATTTTGTATGGAAAGATATATAAAGCTCTGGAGGAAGAGAGAATCTCTAAAGAAAAAGGTATGTATATCTCAAAAACCACCCAAATAGAGTGGGGGAATCAGATTCGTTCGTATGTCATGCACCCATACAAGATGGTAAAAGACCACAGAACAGGAGTTGAAACTAGTAATATCGAGCGGGTATTAGATGGGGATATTGGAGAGTTTCTTGTTGCAGAAAAGGAGCTATAAATATTTTGCCCTTGGGGGTCTAATGAGCTATAATGGAGGGATGACCCGGTAGTGAAATTTTAGTTCGATTATGTTCTATACATACGTATTAAAGAATAAAGATGATAAACTGTATATTGGATATACAAAAGATCTAAAACAAAGATTTGCAGAACATAATCAAGGGTTAAATCTTTCGACTAAAGCCAGTCGCCCGTGGAAGATTATTTATTATGAGTGCTGTCTAGATATTAATGATGCAAAGCGAAGAGAGGGGTATTTTAAAACCAGTCAAGGCCGCAGGTTACTACGACGGAGACTGAAGGAGTATTTTTATAAAATAAGGTCGAAAGATTTAACAAACTAAAATTCTACTACCGGGATGATTCATTTTGACAAAGTATCAAAGATATACCTCGATAATTCAATTGCTCTAGAGGATATCTCGTTCTCTATTGAACCAAAGGAGTTCGTCTCTATTGTGGGGCATTCTGGCGCGGGAAAGACGACACTACTAAAGATGTTTCTTGGAGAAGAGCTCCCTACAAAAGGCAAGATTTATTACGAGTCCATAGACATAAGCACACTGAAAAAAAGTCAAATCAACGACTTCCGTCGCAAAATTGGTGTAGTTTTCCAAGACTTTAGACTTATACCCGACAAAAACGTATACGAAAATATAGCCTTCGCCATGGAGGCTTCTGGCAGAACTGACGAGGAAATAGAGGCGGATGTACCGCACGTCTTGGGGCTGGTAGACCTTGAGAGGAAGATGTGGAATTTCCCACATGAACTTTCTGGTGGAGAGAAACAGAGAGTGTCTATCGCCAGAGCTATAGTCAACCAACCGGATGTGGTTATTGCCGATGAACCGACTGGAAACCTAGACCCCCTAAACACCTACGACATTGTTCAGATTCTAAAGAAGATAAATGACCTTGGTACTACAGTTGTCTTAACCACTCACAACAAGGGCGTGATTGATTCCCTGAAAAAAAGAGTTTTGACTATGGAGAACGGAAAAATAATTCGCGATGATAAAGAGGGAAAATACGTCATTTAGTAAATTAACGAGCAAAGCGACTATAATTTACTTAACCCAGTGAAATGATTTTAAATTAAAGACATGAAAAGAAATACAAACAAACCGTTTGCAATAAACCAAAAAGTACATTACAGTGTTTATTATCAGAATTTAAAATCAAGATTTGAATTATCAAATCTTATTTCACAGGGTAGTGATTTTCAAAAACTCACTACCGCTCGTTAAGAAAATCAACTATGCTCTGGATAAAAATAAAAAGAATAGTTCACGCGGGTTTCTATAGTTTCTGGCGAAACGGGTTTGTTTCGCTTTCTTCCATCCTAGTAATGGTTGTTACTCTTTTTGTCATTGGTTCTACGATTTTTTCTGGTGCAATACTTGGTTCAACCCTAAATCAAATCAAAGACAAGGTTGATATAAATGTTTATTTTGTAACTACTGCTCCAGAAGAAGAGATACTTTCAATAAAGACGAGTCTAGAACAGCTTCCAGAGATTGCTCCTCCTGTAGTGTATGTTACAAGGGAAGAGGTGTTGGCAGATTTTAAGAATAGACACCAGAATGACGAGTTCACACTTCAGGCTCTAGACGAGCTCGGAGAGAACCCACTTGGGGCAACGCTTAACATAAAAGCCAAAGACCCTTCACAGTACGAAAGCATAGTCAGCTTCTTTGGCCTGAAGGGTTCAGAGTGTAGTTCCTTGGAGAGTAAGTTTTCTATTATAGATAAGGTTAACTATTGTCAGAACAAAGATGCTATTGATCGCTTGACCAATATAATAAACTCAGCAAACAGACTTGGATTTATTCTTACAATCTTCCTTATCGTCATCTCTATACTGATTACATTCAACACACTTAGACTGGTTATATATATGTCTAGGGATGAAATATCTGTTATGAGACTTGTGGGAGCTTCTACAAACTATATCCGCGGTCCATTCTTTGTGGCTGGAGCAATATATGGCTTCATCTCGGCTATTATTACGCTTATACTCTTTTATCCTATTACTATCTGGCTTGGAAATACGACGGAGAACTTCTTTGTTGGTCTAAACATTTTCCACTACTACACATCGAACTTCGGTGAAATATTCCTTATTATTGTTTGTTCTGGAGTGGCCATTGGTTCGATTTCATCTTTTCTGGCAACTAGAAAATATCTGAAAGTTTAGTTTGACCACTTTCGTTTTTGGGTGTACAAATCTAAAGGGAGAGAAGACATGTACACCAAAAAAACCGTTGTCGTAATCGACATCAAGGCCACCACCCCGGAAACACTCTACTGTTTCAGGGAATTTCTGAGGACTGAAATGATCGCCCCGATTCTTTCTAGTGATGGATTGGACGAAAAACGTGTGGCTTACTTCGCCGGATGCTTCACACCAGAAGCGTCAAGGCGAGTTGAGACGTGGCTACACGAACACGGAATCGATTGTTGCGAGGTGGTGATCGAGACTACGGAGTGACACCAGGAGCGGACGCGAGTCCGCTCTTCGCTTTCTTGTAAAATCACTATTTTTCGGGTATTGTTTTAACATTGCGAGATCACCCGTCTCGACTTGGCAAGCTCGCGAGCCGAGGTGGATCTAATGGTAGGATATATGAGTTGTCACGTTTATGTATTAAAAAGCAATAGACATGATAAATCTTATGTTGGGTCAACAAATGATCTTGAAAGAAGATTATCAGAACACAATAACGGCAAATCAGCTTATACTTCAAAATATAAACCATGGAGTATAATTTATACTGAAGAGTTTAGTGTACTAAAGGAAGCTCGGGAAAGAGAGAGGTATTTAAAGGGTCGTAGCGGGAGAAGGTTTTTGAAAAAGATTTTTGATAATAAAAAATGACTTCTGCACAAAGCTGGGAGATCGTCTAATGGTAGGACGCATCCCTCTGAAGGATGCTATCTTGGTTCGAGTCCAAGTCTCCCAGCTTTGTGCAGAAGTCTGAATAATCGTCTAATGGCCCGTCTCGACTTGGCAAGCTCGCGAGCCGAGGCGGATAGGACACATCCCTCTGGAGGATGTTATCTTGGTTCGAGTCCAAGTCTCGCAGCTAGGAGTTTTTTGTTAAAAAAACGACGCCGCAAGAGACTTGGACTCGAACCAGGGAAGGGGTCGGGAAACGGGAGTTTCCCGTGTAGGAAGGCAGTGAGCGAAGCGAACGTTGGAAAACCGTCGGTTTCCAAGGAGTGAGAGATCCAAGTCTCCCAGCCCTGCTCAGAATTAACCTTCTAAACCCTCGTGAGCTGAAGTTTGGTATAATGTAAACATGTTTAAAAGATATATCTCATATTTAAGAAATAACCCAGAAAAGTATTGGTTTAGGGCCAAGTGGTACGGGTGGGGATGGACCCCAGCTAGGTGGCAGGGCTGGCTTGTGACTCTCATTTATATTATCGGGATACTTTCCTTTGCTTTGACGCTTGATGAAAATACGCAGGACAAGGAGGCAGTCTTCCGCCTTATTTTGCCTGTCGTGTTACTCACTGGTATTTTTTTGTGGATTGCTTACAAGACGGGCGAGAAGCCACACTGGCATTGGGGCCCACCAGATGACAAGGATTTGATATAATAGAAGTATGACTAAAAACCCATATATTAATGCTCTCGTCGCAGGTGCTTATATCGTTTTCGTCGTATTGCTTGTTACTTATGGCCCAACATTCGTTAGAGATGAGCCAGATACCATCTTCGCTCCAATGGCCATGCTTAGCTTGCTTGTTCTCTCGGTTGCTTTCATGGGCTACACCTTTATCTTCCAGCCAACACTTATGTACATAGATGGACAGAAACGCGAGGCCATAACACTTTTCACCAAAACACTCCTTGTATTCGCTGTTATAACTGCTGTTATTGTCCTTGTTGCCTTTTCAGTTTAAATAGAGAATCTTTTTCAAACCCAGTAACTTGTAGATTTGATATAATTGATACATGGAAGATATTCCAACACAGATTCAGTTTCCACATCTCGCTTCTGAGATTAGTGCAATGAGAGAAGCTGACCAGAATATGAGGAAGAGAAATCTAGATGATGATTCTTGGGAGGAGGGATTGGATGAAAACAATACAAAAAGAATGAAAGAGATTGTTCACGAGATTGGTTGGCCTTCAGTTTCAAAGGTGGGGGCGGATGCTTCTCGTGCCTCGTGGTTACTGGTTCAGCATGCTGACCACGATGTTGCCTTCCAGTCCCACTGTCTGGCTCTTATGCAAGAATTGCCTAGTGGTGAGGTGCAGTCTCGTAATATTGCCTTCCTAACTGATAGGGTTAGGGTAAATAGTGGGCAACCCCAATTGTATGGTACACAGTTTAAACAAGTTGATGGAAAACATGTTCCAAAAGACATTGAAGATCCTGAGCATGTTGATGAAAGACGAAAATCAATGGGTTTAGACACCCTGGCAGATAACATTGCACTAATGGAGTTAAGTTATCCTTTAAAATAGATTTAACTCATCAAAGGCACGATTTTGGTGGTAATATGTAGTGGAGGGGGTTCTGGTAACAAATTTTGGAAATAATTTTATGAAAAATGTCGCAAGAAGAAATTTTTGATCAAGTCTACGAGAAATACAAGAACATATTCCCTGAAATGCTCCATAGTTCGGGTGGATTGCCAGATACAAAGGGAGTAGCGACGAGTGATGTAGATATCTCTTTATTTCATCCGAATCATGCTTCACTTGCAAAGTATTTTCCAAAAGATACAAAAATAGACAACAGTTCAATCGATAGAACCATTTATAAGTTAGAAGGATACGAACGCGAAGTAAACATTTACTGCACAGATGGCGACTGGTGGAGGAATGCTTTTTTACATAGACAGACTGAACTAGCTCTAAATGAGCGATATCCTGATCTATCAAACAAAGCCCGGATTCTTAAAAAAGATCTTGGTGTTTCAACAGAAATGGCGTGGGCGAAGGTTTTAGATCTTGACGACACTTATTTAGAAACACTGTTAGACGTTGAAAAAGTATTAGATATCGCCAATCGTGTAGCAAAGCCCACCTTTTCGCCAAAGGCATGATTTTGGTGGTAATATGTAGTGGTAGGGGGTGGGGAGCCCAGTTTTAGCCCTAATTCTAAATTAACGAACCTGTGAAATAAACACATGGCAAATCAAAATCTTACAAATGCAAAAAAGGCGAAAAATGATGAGTTTTACACTCAATTTCCAGATATTCAAAAAGAAGTCGAGTCTTATCTTGAATATGATCCAAATGCTTTTAAAGGTAAGGTGGTTTACAGCAACTGCGATGACCCGTTTGAAAGCAATTTTTTTCGCTACTTCGTCCTAAATTTTAAACGACTAGGGTTAAAAAGGCTTATTGCAACTAGTTATAAGCCGTCACCAGTCGCGAATACTCAACTAGCATTGTTTGGTGATGATGTTACCCTTAGACCAGTCAAAGGGCGACCCAAAATCGTCGCTAATAAATTTATTATCAACGAAGTTGGTGATGTGGATGGCGACGGCTCTTTTACGCTAGAGGATATTGCGAAGCAGCTTAGAACCAACAAAAACAACGAATGGACTCCACTTGAGGGCGATGGTGATTTTAGAAGTGATGAATGTGTCGAGTTACTCAAACAGTCTGACATCATAGTCACCAATCCTCCATTTAGTTTATTTCGTGAATATATTATGCAACTTTTTGAGTATAGTAAACAATTTCTCATTATTGGTAACATGGGTTCGGTTCTGTATAAAGAAATTTTTCCGTTCGTTCGAGATAATAAAATATGGCTGGGGAATGGTTTCCATGCAGGCAACGCATATTTTGCAACACCGAATACTCGTGATTATGCAACTGGAGTTTATGATCAAAAAACTGGCCTTGTAAAATTTCGCAACTGTATTTGGGTTACTAATATTGACCACGGTAAACGTCACCAGCCGATTGCTCTAATGACTATGGCGGAAAATTTGAAATTTAATAGAAAAATGCAGGGTAAAATTGTCTATGACCACTACGACAACTATGATGCAATTGAGATTCCATTCACTAACGCTATTCCTAGTAACTATGATGGAATAATGGGTGTACCAGTAAGTTTTCTTGATAAGTATTCACCTGAGCAGTTCGAAATTATGGGAATGTGCGAGAATGAGGATTTATATAAGTTAAAAACCAAATTTTATACATCGGCGGAATGTAAGCAGGCATACTTAGATAAGTTTGGAAAAAAAGGGGTTTATGATTTAAACGCCAGCGGTGTACTTATTCGTAACGGTTTAAGAGAGAAGGTTTACCAGAGAATATTAATTAAGCACAAAAAGAAATAACATGAAAACAACCTTAAAAAACGATATCACTATTAAAGAAGTTTGCGACGGCTTCGTTTACAACGAACTCGAAGGAAAAGGTTTGTTTGGTCTCTCTGGAAAACTAACTATTCAGCCAGAGTATCAGCGTAATTACATTTACGCTGACGGCAAACGTGATGTTGCTGTAATTGATTCAATTTTGAAGGGTTACCCAATAGGTTTAATTTATTTCAACCAAGTTGGCACTGATAAATTTGAAGTGCTCGACGGACAGCAACGCATTACTAGTATTGGTCGGTTTGTGGCAGGCAAGTTTGCTGTCAAAGATAAAAACGGTCACGAACAATACTACAGCGGTATGGCTACCAACCAACGAGAGCAGATCATGAACACTAAATTGTTGGTGTATTTGTGTAAAGGTGATGAGCCTGAGATTAAGGATTGGTTTAAGACTATCAACATCGCTGGAGTACCATTAACCGAACAAGAGATTCTTAATGCAGTATATTCTGGGCCTTTCGTCACTCGTGCTCGCGAAGAGTTTAGTAATAGTCAGAATGCTAATGTCCAGAAATGGAGCTCATACATCGCAGGTGACATCAAACGCCAAGCATATTTGGAACGGGCATTAGATTGGGTTTCTGGCGATGCAATCGACAATTATATGAGCATGCATCGCAATGATAAAAATATTACCGAATTAAAAAAACATTTTAATATGGTAATTGATTGGGTTTCAACTACCTTCACTGACGTTGAAAGCGAAATGAAGGGTCTTGAGTGGAATAGGCTTTACGAAACTTACCATAAGAAAAAATATAAACCCGCTACAGTGTCCGCTTCAGTTCGGAAACTCTATGCCGATGGTTTTGTTAAGAATCGTCGAGGAATATTTGAATATGTTCTAGGTGGAGAAGTTGAAACAAAACTACTTGAAATACGAGTATTTGAGGACTCAGCTAAACGTTCTGTTTACGAAGCTCAAACTGCTAGCGCAAAGAAAAAAGGAGTTTCAAACTGTTCGCACTGTGCAGTGGGTCATGATGCAACCAAAGACAAGGTTTGGAGTATTGCAGATATGGACGCCGACCATGTATCAGCTTGGAGCAAAGGGGGCAAAACAATGCTTAATAATTGCGAGATGTTGTGTAAGACACACAACCGGGCAAAAGGAAATCGGTAATATCTATAAACTATTTTATAACTTTTAGATTAGCCCAAGTTCGTCCACTTGACTCTGTTACCAATATCTCTGCGTTTTTATTTGTAGTAGTAACTGCATTTTTTGACAAAGATAAAATTGTTGCCCTATCAAAATTACCAGAAATATTATATTCCCCATTTGGAAGTTTATATTTGATACCTTGATCTGAAATAATAAACTTTCTAAAGCCAGCGGATTCCATTGCTGCATGAAGAGGTTCGTAATCTCCTAAAACAGAATTTTGCAATTCAATTCTAACGGTATATGATTTCATATTTATTTTAAATAAGAATTTTTTGCTCTTAATAATAAAATTTCACTTTGAATACCATTTATTGTGCCCTGTAAACCATTCATTTTATTGTTTGTATTTTCTTGTATATTGAAAAGTCTTTCAGAAAAATCATTGGCGACAGAATTATCACTTTTACTTGATAGTATGACTTCAACACTAACAGTTACTACGATAAATGCAAGCGCAAAAAGTACCGCATATATTATGTTTTGATTTCTTGATTCTTGTTTTTCTGTCTGACCTTCAATTTTTACAAGGCGCTCAGATAGTTCTTTTAAAGTTTCTGCTTGAGCTTGTACCGTTCCTAGAATTTCAGTTTTTGTAGGATTTTTATCGGCCATACTGTTTATTCTTTATAAAAACCAACTATGTGAAATACAGTGCTGTCAGTATTTTCCTCTGGAACTTCAGAATTTTGGATTGCTATATCTCGATTCTTATAAAGGTGAAAATCTATACCACCAAAAACAACCCCTTTGGAAAAAGTGGTTCCAGAATTAAAGTTTACACCATTTATTTCAATAGGCACCTTGGGAGATAAAGACCCGTCAGGCTTCTCATCAAAAACGTCATTAAATTTTACCCTTCTGTAGTTTTCATCCATATCTATAATTGTGGACTTATTTTACACTAATTTTAAGGTAAGGGCAATTTATATTAAAATACAAGATCCCTTGCTTGATTGAAGTCGGTGTCGGGTACTGTTTAAGGAAAAGGGGGGCAAATGCGTCGATCCTACATGCTATAATACCCACATGGAAAAGGAACCAGTATTATTCTACGGAGGGAAGTATGGCTGTTTCTCAAACCTGTCTTCTTTTGCGGTAGAGATTGATGGGAAGGTGTTGGGGGCGAATTATGGGTGTTGTTAACCCTGTTGACTTTTGGGTTAACAATTGTTAACCTTAATGAAGCCACAGGGTTAACAAAGAAAACTATGGAAAATAAAGGCAAAAAAGCAATATATATATCTGTTCAAGAACTAGCAAAAATGCTAGGTATTAGTCGCATAGCTGTATTTAATAAAATCAAAAAAGGGCAAATTCCAGCAGAGAAAATTGGCCGTTCCTATGCTATTTCAATGGAACATGTTACAGAAATAGTCGGCGGTTTAGATTCTGGTATTTTAACAGAAGAAAAAAAATCGGAAATTAAAAAGGCTGTTGAGAAAGTCGTGCAAGAGTACGGGGATACACTAAAGCTTCTAGGTAAAGAATAAACATGAAATTAAGAAGACTTAACATCACCGATATTGAATACGTCGCGTATCGTCTTGCAGAAGAGACTATGAAATGGGATGAACCGATTCCTGATTTTAGTACAAGATATACAAATTCACTAGAGAGGTGTATAGAACAACCATTTCAAGTGTTTGGTGGTAGACAACTGTATCCTGGATTGATTAAAAAAACATCAATTCTTTTCTATTTGATGATAAAAAATCATCCATTTCAGAATGGCAATAAGAGGATAGCAATGACGACATTGTTTTATTTTTTGCATCAAAATAATAAATGGCTAAAGGTGGATAACCAAGAATTATATAATTTTGCTCGTTGGGTCGCGGAGAGTAATGCTAAATTGAAGGAAGATACAGTTAGAGCGATAGAGACATTTCTGAAGAATTATATAATCGATTTAAATTAATACGAAAGAAAAAAGGGGGTCGGGCGTTTCTGCTTCACATGCTATAATACCCACATGGAAAAATTGACACCTGAAAAGAAAATAGAACTTGTGAACGAGGCAAAACTTGCGTTGAAAAATTGTTATCCAAAGGATTCAAAACGAGTTTATTCAGCAGCAGTATTGGCAGGAGACGGAAATATATATTCGGCATCTAATTATGGTTCCGATACAGCTTCTCTAACTCTACACGCTGAACAGTCAGCCCTGGCACATGCTGGGGCACACGGACAGGGGATAATTCATGCAATAGCTGTGGCGAGTAATGAAGATTTAGAGAAGGGTGAGTTTACTCCACCATGTCATATGTGCAAACAGTTGCTCTGGGAAACCCGTCTTCGTTCTGGCGTTCCACTTCTTATTATTCTCTCAAACAGTTTTAGTCAGACGAAGGAGGTATATATAGATGAGCTAATGCCATTGCCGTGGCCATCAAAAATATGAAAACAGTTTTTATCACTGGTGCTAGTCGTGGAATTGGAAAAGCACTTGCTAATAAATTTATGAGCGAGGGGTATTTTGTTATTGGCACTGCACTGGATGGCAAAGTTGATTTCAATCACAAAAATTTAAAAATAGTTTCATTGGATTTGTACGATGATAAAAGCATAGAAAGATGTGTTGAGGAATTAAAAAAACAAGACAGAAGAATAGATATTTTTATAAATAATGCTGGAGTTCTACTTGATGAGGGGGAAGAAAATATTGTTATAGATAAGTTAAGAAAAACATTGCAGGTTAATTTGATAGGTGGAATTGATTTAACTCAAAGAGCACTTCCGTTAATAAATGACGGAGGACACATCATAAACATTTCCTCTTCTGCAGGTTCTTTGGAAAAACTTTACCACGGTGATTATCCTGCATATAAAATATCTAAGGTTGGGCTAAATATGTTTACATCATGGCTGGCGTATAAGTTAAAGGGTAAGCAAACGGTTTCCTCGATTCATCCTGGTAGTGTAAGGACAGATATGGGTAGTGGTGAAGGAGATATAGATCCTGACGAAGCGGCAAAGTATATTTATGATACAGCTGTAAAAACAAACCTGGAAACCGGGCAATTTTGGTTCAAGGATAAGAAGTTTCCTTGGTAATTATATGAAAGCAGTACTTGCTATAAAATTCAAAGAGGATTACTCAGACAAGGAAAAGATTAAGAAAATCTCGGGTGTGTTGGAAAGTGTCGGTATCTCGAGTGAGATAATGGTTAAGGATTATGAAAAGTGGGGAGCTGTCAGGTTTACTCCACAGGAATTGATGAAAAAGACGTTTGAGATTATTGATGCGTCGGATATGTTGATTACTGAGTTTTCTGAAAAAGGTGTGGGTCTGGGTATTGAAGCGGGTTACGCATTTGCAAAAGGTAAACCCATATATGTCATTGCAAAAGAGGGGTCTGATATTTCTACGACTCTTGCTGGAATAGCAAGAGTAGTTATTTTCTACCAGAATATTGAGGAAGTGGGGGAGAAGATAGAAGCTGTATTGGAAAAATAAGTATCAAAAAAAACAAAAATTTTTGCTTTTTTTGATACTCATTTTAAATTGGTGGTTTTTCTACAGTGCTTTCTTGGATTCTACAGCTTCGGCTTCTTCACCAGCTTTTTCAGTCGCGGTAGCCTCGGCTGTTTGTTTTTCTATTCGCGCTGTTTCTTCTAGGTCAGATAGTCTAGCTAGCTCAGCATCCTTTTCCTTTTGCTGGGTCATTGCTAAGTCTACCACTTCTGCCTGATGGTTTTCTTCTAATTCTGCTCTTTCTTGTGCTTGGTCGTCTTGTAACATATATTTTTTTAGATTAATTATAATGCTTGATAATCTCAATTTACTCATCATTTTTTTATGTAATGTTTTTAAGAGTTCATAAATATTGCCGTTTAGCTAAACGATTTATTACAAATTTGACTTATTGGTATTAGTGTGATAATAATAGATTTAGGAAAACCGCAACTCGAGATTGGAGGCATCTCATGGCAGAATGCATTCGTGTGTTGGTTGGAAGTACGCGAAAGGAATCTCAGTGCGTTAGTCACTTTCGTCTCTATGCGACAAGCAACGCTCGCCGTGAGACGATGATTTTCGACGGGATGGACGGGGTCGTCATCGACAAGTTCCGGGCGACCGCAGTGAAGGGGTGCTGGGCCGACGTTGAGGGACGACCGCTTGCGATTCGGTGGTTGGTTGGCTCCAAGGGGCTCTCATTTCTCAGGATTCTCCTCCCCCGACGGATGAAGATTGTTTCCGTCACCACGCCGGTTGGGAGATGGAACAAGGCGGAGATCCTTTTCACTGAGCTCCGTGTCATCTCGGCGTGGCAGTTCTCAGTTGTCACTTCGCCTGGCGTGGAGGACAAAGCACAGAAAGCCGTGCTCTTCGCCCTCCGGAGGCACCTCGGGATGAACCTGAGGAGAATCGAGTGGGTGCTCGAGTAGAAGGGTACTCACGACGAGGGTCACACGCGACCCCCATGTACCCAGTGTTCAACCAGCCGTCCAGGAAGCCGTCGCGCTCCCGGACGGCTTTCTTTTTGCTATAATATATAGATATGAAATTAATAAAAAAGGTGCCAACTATTGACGTTAAGAGAACATTTGTTATTTCTGACCACATTACCCAGAGAAAAAATTTAGGTAATAATCACAAATTTCTAAAGGACCTTTCTGAAGAAGAATTTACTAAAAAAATACATTCCGCAAAAAAGGCAATTTTGAGATTAAAAGAAAAAAGTTTGGATAAATTAATAAGCCCCAAATGGCCCAAAAGAGTTAAATCATATAATAACAGCCAGTGGTTTTTAGCAGAGGCAAGTCCAAAGGAGCTAGGTGTTTGGAATAGGGCGGGCGGGTTGCCCTTTGACTGGACGAATGATTCCTTATTTCAGACCACAAAGAAGGTAAAAAATGCTTTAGATAAGAAATCAAAAATATTAAAACGCAGGGCAAGACACAGTATCCCAAATATTTTAAAAATTGAATCTCATTTAAAACAAAAGGAAAAATATTTGTATCCAATAGTCTTTAAAACAGATACCGGAACACAAGGAAGAAAACGTCTGAAGAAAAAAATGAAAGGAGATATTGATGATGGTTGCATGAGATCAATTGCTCTGGCAATAAGCGGGAGAAACCCCATAACTGTTTACTTTGGAATTCCTTTGAAAAAATAGTGTGGGTAATCTAGTAGTGAGGATATAAAATATATTCTAAAAAAATGTTAATATAATGTTATTAATTAATATCTTTTCAAAAATATGCAGGAACGTTTTAAAATAATCCCAGAAGTTTTTCTTTTATTCATTAGGGATGGAAAAATCTTGTTGTCTCGACGTTTTAACACGGGCTATGAAGACGGTAACTACGGGCTTCCAGCGGGCCATGGTGAGTTTGGTGAGACAATGCGAGAGGGGTGTGCACGGGAGACGCTTGAGGAAATCGGTGTGACGATTCAGCCTGAAGACCTAGAGTTTGCTCTGACACAGCACAGGTGGTGTCCAAATTCCGACAGTCCACATTCGAGAGTTGGATTTTACTTTGTTCCTAAGAAATACGAGGGTGAACCACATAATATGGAGCTAGATAGGTGTGATGATTTGAGTTTTTTTCCGCTTGATAATTTACCACCAAATGTTGTTGACCACGTATATTCAGCCATCGAAGCGTATAAGGCAGGTAGGAAGTATGATGAGTTTGATTGGGATAAACGCAAATAGAATATAGGAAACAAGGGAAATGGCGGGAGTATTAATCTTCTAGAAATTTGGTGTATAATTAACTTAGCTGGAATTCTTTCTGACAAATTAATAAATTAACTTATTACACTATGGTTTGTGAAAAATGTGGAAATCCAATAAAAGATGAAGACAGGTTTTGCACTTATTGTGGTGAGCCTGTATCTAAGGTAAATCAGGAGACTCAGCAGAGAAACCTAAATCTTGATGAAAAATGGTGGACCAGGTTTTCCAAAGTGCTAAACATTACTCTGTATATTCCACTGCTCATAATAATTTATATTGTTTGGAGTTTGAACAGCACTACTCTCGTCGGTTCACTTTTTGGCGAATACGAGTACAAAAACACATACGGAAAGGCTTTCTGGTACTCGTTTATTGTTGTTTTAATTTACGTGGCGATAATGAGAATAGCTAGAAAACTGCTTAATAATAATTTTTAAACTTTTTGTCGCAATAATTTGTGTGAATAATGTTGTATTGTCTTTCTTTTTGCCCCGAAATGAGGTAGAGTGGTCTCTTGATGCCCAGTAGTAGAAGTTGGCATTGTGCCAAAGGCACACAAAAACAGATGCCAACTTCACTACTGGGCTATCCGGTAGTGAAAATGACATTGATCCAGTAGTGAATTTTGACATCGTGCTACGCACCGTCCGCAAGTGCGGACAATGTCAAAGTCTACTACTGGATTGAATACGTAATAAATAACAAACATGATAAGGTCGAAATTAGAAATAGATAATATTAAAATAACATTCTGCTCATAGACCCAGTAGTGAATTTTGGCATAGGGCTTTGCCCAGCACATTATGTGCAATGCCAAAATCTACTACTGGGAGAGCTATGTCATTTTTCACTACTGGATGGCAAAAGATGAAACAATAATAAATTTTGATAATGTCTTCTTTAGTTTTGGAATAAAGAAACCGATTTTGAATGAAGCAAGCTTTACTGTAAGGCGAGGGGTAAAGGTGACTATCATGGGACAAAACGGTGCTGGCAAGAGCACTCTTTTTGGCCTTATCTCGGGAGACCACAAACCCGAAGAAGGCAAGATACATATTGGACAGGGATTGAGTATCGCTATGTCTCGTCAGGTAATACCGCGCTCTCAGATGGATATGACAATACGAGAGTTTTTTCAGAATTGTTTCCAAAAAAAGGTTTATGATATTGATCCCAGGATAGATACTGTTTTGGAGGCGGTAAACTTTGATGCACCAAAGGATAGAATAATAAAAACTTTTTCTGGTGGACAGCAGGCAAGACTCCTTCTGGCTTCTGCACTTATACAAGACCCGGACATATTGCTTTTGGACGAGCCAACAAACAACTTGGATAAAGAGGGTATAGCGCACTTAACAAAATTTCTTGTTGATTACAAGAAAACGTGTCTCGTCATTTCCCATGATTCCGATTTTCTAAACGCTTTTACACACGGGGTTTTGTATTTGGATATTTTCACAAAGAAGATAGAGCAGTATGTGGGGGACTATTTTGACGTGGTGGCAGAAATCTCTGCTAGGATAGAAAAGGAGAATAGAAAAAATGCTCAACTAGCCAAGGAGATTCAGCTTAATAAAGACAAAGCAAACTTTTTTGCAAACAAGGGTGGTCAGATGCGACTTGTTGCTCGTAGGATGCGAGACAAGGCAGAAGAGCTAGAGGAGGAGAAGGTTGACGTGAGACGGGAGGATAAAACCATAAGGCCCTTCGTCATACCCGTACAGCCAGATATAAATGGAGACATCATAAAGATTACTTCCTTCTCCATGTTCAAAAACCACAAGGCAGTAGCTAGGAAGGCGAATGTGGTGTTGAGGAAGAAAGAGCACTTGCTTTTGACTGGTCCAAACGGTATCGGCAAAAGTACTCTTCTTGAGGCGTTGGCTAGTGGTACTGCCAAGGGGACCGAGATTGCTCCTGGGATTAAGGTTGGATACTACAGACAAGATTTTTCTACACTAAACTTTGAGGACACGGTTCATGATTCTCTCATGAGTGTTATGGAAGAGCAGGTTGAGGAGAGTTTGCGTTCGACAGCATCTGGGTTTTTGCTCAATGGGGATTTGATGAATACTAAGATTGGCAGTCTATCGGAGGGGCAGAAGGGGCTTGTGGCCTTCGCTAGACTGGTGTTGCAGAAGCCGGGGCTTCTTATACTAGATGAACCAACCAACCATATTAACTTCAGACACATTCCTTTTATTGCAAAGGCCTTGGATGGCTATGAGGGAGCAATGATACTTGTTTCCCATGTGCCAGAATTTGTAAAACAAATTCGCATTGACGAAATCTTTCCGCTTGATAAGTAGGTTGGTGTTTTCATAGCTACTCATGAAAAGAATATTCAAGCTTTATTTCAGGAGAGTAAAAAGAAGAAGAACAAGAAAAACTCCAGGTAGAGCGGAGTTTCTTTTGCTCAAGGAAACAGCAAGAAAACTTGTGAAGGAAAGACTTGAGTACTGGAATATGCACTATAAGTTCCGGTATGTGAGGGTTAGTATCAGAAACCAGAGAAGTCGGTGGGGAAGTTGTTCAAAGAGTGGCAACCTAAATTTCAATTTCAGAATAGCAACTCTCCCTCCGAATCTTGTAGACTATATTATTGTTCACGAGTTGTGTCATTTGGGCGAGTTTAACCACTCTGAAAAGTTTTGGAACTTGGTTGCACAAAAAATTCCAGACTATGCTGAACTGAGGGCTGAATTAAAAAAGATTAGAATATCTTAAGTCCCGCCCGAGATATCTTTTATCTCTTTTTGGTGTATACTATGCTTTATATGGCAAAAAGAGCAGCAACAAATACAAAAAACAAAACTTCGCGTTCAAAAAAAACAAAGAAGAGACTAGAAATCAAGCGACTGATGCTTCTTGCAAAACGCAAGAAATAATCTTTGTTGACAAAATATGTTTTATAGTATATTATTGGTGAGTAACTAAATCTCACTAGTTTTTCTTTTGGGACTTGGGGTCCCGATACCAAATTAGTCTTGTATCTGTGACACTACTTGTTACACCTAATCTACCAGGCGATAGCCGTAGGTATTTCTAATTCAAAATAATTTATGTATGCAAGCACACATTCTTTGTCGCGTTCACCTAGGCGTCCAGCTAGTTCTGGTACGAGGACTTTTGCGCGTAAATCCTTTCCTGGCAGTAGACCAGGAGGGTCAGGCAGGTCGCGTTTCGGTGGCTCCTCTCGTGGTACTGGTGGGGGATTTAGTCGTGGTGGGAGACGTGGCAAGAGCGAGAGAATAGATATTTCCCGTTTTGTGAATAAGGTGACCATAACAGAAGATGCTATGCATTTTACACCCGACAACACCTTCCAGACTTTTCTTATTGATGAGAGTATAAAAAACACTATTACAGCCAAAGGATATATTTTGCCGACACCTATACAGGATAAAGCTATACCACAAATTCTTTCTGGCAAAGATGTTGTCGGTATTGCCAATACTGGTACAGGCAAGACAGCGGCTTTTCTCATACCACTTATACACAAGATTATACTGAACCGAAAGGAGCAGGTGATGATAATAGTACCGACACGCGAGTTGGCTATTCAGATAGATACCGAGCTAAGACAGTTTGTACAAGGCATGAGAATGTTTTCTGTCTGTTGCGTTGGTGGTGCCCCTATCAGCAAACAAATAAGAGATTTGCGATATGAGTATAATTTTATTATTGGAACCCCTGGGAGAATAAAGGACTTGCTTGACCGCAAGATGATTCGTCTAAATGAGTTTGGGACGATTGTTCTTGATGAGGCAGACAGGATGCTTGATATGGGTTTTGTAAATGATATGCGGGCTATAATGTCTGGCATGCCAAAGAACAGGCAAACACTTTTCTTCTCTGCTACTCTTTCTCAGGAAATTGAAAAACTTATCGGGGAGTTTCTACATGAGCCAGTAAGAATTTCTGTCAAAACACAAGACACATCAAAAAATGTGGACCAAGATATTGTCCGCGTGCAAAACGGAAAGGAAAAGATAGATATTCTACATGACCTATTAAACCAAAAGGAACTAACAAAGGTCTTGATTTTCGGTCGGACTAAACACGGGGTTGAGAAACTATCTCAAGTGCTAACAAAAAGGGGTTTCAGAGCCGAGTCTATTCACGGAGACAAGAATCAGGGTGGAAGACAGCAAGCTCTCAGACTGTTCAAGGATAACAAAATTCAGATACTTGTGGCTACAGATGTGGCTGCTAGGGGACTTGATATCGCTGATGTAAGCCATGTTATTAACTATGATATTCCTGCTACACATGACGACTATGTGCACCGTATTGGCCGTACTGGTCGTGCGGGCAAGCTCGGCAAGGCACTAACCTTTGTGGATTAAGTGCTAGTTTTCAAAAGTGATATAATTGGTGTTAATGAAGGCCTTTTTCCTTAAAAACTTTTTGAAAAACTGGAAAGAGGTTGGGTCAATTACTCCCAGCTCTCGTTTTTTGACTTCGAAAATGCTGAAGCACATCAATTTTCTAGAAGTCTCAATGATAGTCGAGCTTGGTCCTGGGACCGGGGTATTCACAAGGGAAATGCTAAGTAGAATGAAACCAGAGGCAGAACTAATCGCTCTAGAAACTAACAGTAATTTCTTTGATCTTCTAAGGGAAATCAAAGACTCACGCCTCACACTCTCTGAAGTATCCGCAGGAGACTTGTCTTCTGTCTTGGGTGGTAAAAAAGTAGACGCTATTGTTTCTGGTATACCATTTTCTGCTATAAAAAAAGAGGTTAGAGAAAAAATGCTTTATGAGATAAAAGATAATATAAAGGAAGGGGGGATATTTATACAGTTTCAATACTCCCTAGACTTACACAAACTTCTGAATAAAATATTTGAAAATAATGTAAAACTTGATTTTGTCCCTCTGAATGTTCCTCCGGCGTTTGTCTATACATGTAAAGTAAAATAAAAATATATGAGAAAACCGGCCTCCGCTCGAAGCGAAGACCGGCCTTTTGTTGTGCGAGGGAACGAACTGTCTACTCTACCGGATGGGAAGCCTCGTGCGCTTCACCTTCCTGGCGCAGGTCTGGAGTGACGCGAACACGATGTTCGCATTCTCCTCATCCGACACCTGGGTCAGGATGCAGGTCCAGCCACCGACGGGCAGTCCTGCAGAGACCTCAGCCAGGGGCGACTGGACGCGGATCTTGAGCCCCTTCGCGAGTGTCACGGTCTTCTCGCCCAACCCATACTGGGTCGAGAACCAGTTTTCCGCCGACCCAGACACCATGTGTTGGACCTTGACTGTGCGACCCTCGCTGTACGGCCCCATCCAGATGTTCATGCTGGACCGGAATGCCCCGCCCTCTTCCGGGATGTCAATCAGCGTCTTGCCCACGACTTTCGCCTGGACAGGCGAGTATTCAAGGACCACGTCCTCGGTCTGGTACGACACCCCGTCGTAGTTGAACTTCAGCCGGGTGATCATCGTTCCGCGTGCCCAGACCGACAGGTAGTACTCGCCGGCGCGGAGGGGTGTCGAGGTGGACGTCCCATCGGAGAGGTACACTGTTTCGTACCAGTACCATCCCTGACCGTTCTCGTACGTGCATCCCTGGCCGACGTCTGAACCGTTATACCAACAGCTCCCGACCCACTGCATGTCCCCCCACTCGTTGATACGGGAGAGCTCCGTGCTGACGCCGTCCTTGACGGACGACATTGGCACCATGCCCCCGTTGAGAACGGAGAAGCTGATGTCAGCGGACGCCGGCGACGTCGACACGATGAGTACGAGCACGAGCAGGATGGCTGTCAGGCGGAGCGTTTTCATGTTGACCTCTGTGTCAGTGTGCTTGCGGAATACCCCTTATTTCAGGCTGAAATTTGGTAATATTCGCAATTCGTTGTATATATTAGCACATTACAGTGTAAAAGTCAAGTGAGGTATGGCCATAATTTGTTCACCTTTGTTTTTGGTGATAATAAGTATAAAATGAAGATATGAAAAAAATACTTATATTGCTAGTTATTTTGGTTATTATTTTTATGGGCTTTCTTCTTTTTATGGGCAAATCTGAGAAAATTAGTGGTGAAGACTATTTAAACACAACATATAAAGTTGAGGGGGTTGAAGTTAAACTTACAAATGGAAAATCAGAGGTGGAGGTAGTCCCTGGCTCGGCTTCTAAGGTGGTTACACAATATTTCGGCAATGCAGTGAAAAGTGATTTGGATGATGATGGCCGAGAGGACATTGCTTTCATTCTGACACAGCAAACTGGAGGCAGTGGCACATTTTATTATGTGGTAGCTTCTCTCAACAAGGAGAGTGGGTATGTTGGTTCAGATGCTGTCTTGCTTGGAGACCGCATAGCACCCCAGACAACCCACATGGGTAATGGAAATGTCATTGTGGTTAATTATGTAGACAGAAAACCGGGTGAAAGTTTTGAAGTGCGACCTTCGGAAGGAAAAAGTTTGTGGCTTTTGCTTGATCCCAAGACTATGCAGTTCGGTCAAGTTGCACAGGATTTTGAAGGAGAGGCCAATCCAGATATCATGACCCTTGATATGAATGTTTGGAGATGGATAAGCACAAAATACAGTGATGGAAGAGAGGTTAAACCAAATGGCACAAAACCTTTTTCTCTTACTATGGAAAAAGATAAAACTTTCTCAGTCTCTACGGACTGTAACGGGGTTGGTGGTGAGTATATTGTAAAAGACAAACAAATATCGTTTACAAAAATGGTTTCAACTCTGATGTACTGCGAGAATTCTCAAGAGTCAGAGTTTACACAAATGCTTGGCGAGGCTCAAAGCTATCAGTTTACCAGCAAGGGGGAGCTCATTTTTAGCTT
The DNA here is from genome assembly GCA_001824295.1 of Candidatus Zambryskibacteria bacterium RIFOXYD1_FULL_40_13. GTDB lineage: Bacteria > Patescibacteriota > Minisyncoccia > Phycocordibacterales > DATDWN01 > C7867-006. The sequence goes on from MHWY01000005.1 coordinate 51,978, forward strand.
AAAGTCTGGTGGCGGGTCAATGATTTTCAGGTAACATTTTTTGAATTAGTTTTTTTGCACGACATCATCTAAAGATGTTATTATGTATAGATGATTAACACAAAAAATTTTGAAAAGTATTGTCGGGCAGCAAACTATCTTTCTGCCGCACAGATATTTTTAAAAGACAATTTTTTACTAGAGCGCCCACTATCTTTTGATGATATAAAGCCGAGACTTTTGGGTCACTGGGGAACCTGCCCTGGGGTAAATCTCCTTTATGCCCACCTAAATGCTCTGACAAAGGAACATAATCTAGATACACTTTTCATTCTTGGTCCTGGGCACGGTTTTGCTGGTCTTCAAGCAAACTTGTTTATTGAAGGAACTCTTTCAAAGTATTATCCAGACCTACCACAGAATAAAGGGGGTCTTGAAAAGATGGTCAAATCTTTTAGTTGGCCGTATGGTTTCCCAAGTCACACCAACCCAGGGACACCTGGTGCAATCTTGGAGGGTGGGGAGCTCGGATATTCGCTGGCTACCGCGTACGGCGCGGTTTTAGATAATCCAGATTTAATCGCGGTTGCAATGATTGGGGATGGTGAAGCAGAAACAGGGCCAACAGCCACAGCCTGGCACTTAAATAAATTTATAAATCCGAAAACAAACGGAACAGTTTTACCTGTGCTTCATAGGAATGGTTACAAAATATCTGGGCCAACTATCTTTGGAAGAATGTCTGTTGAGGAACTTACATCACTTTTCACTGGCTATGGTTATCATCCGTATTTTGTAGATGGTGGAGAGGGGGTTCATGAAAGACTTTCTCTAACCCTTGAGGACTGCTACAAGGAAATAAAAGAGATAAAGGAGGCGTCCCCTGTGTCGCCAAGGTTTCCGATGATTGTTCTCACGACCCTGAAAGGTGAGGGTGGAATAAAAGAACTTCATGGAAAAAAGATAGAAGGAAATTTTGCAGCCCACCAGGTTGTGGCAACCTTGGCAAAGTCAGACGAGGGCGAGCTTCGAATGGTTGAAGAGTGGCTTCGCTCGTATAACTTTAATGAATTATTTAATGCAGAAACCGGTTTTATAGACGAGATAAAGGAACTTATTCCAGAAGAGTCAAAAAGAATTGGAAACAATAAACATTGTTTCGGCGGAGATAGGGTTTACAAAGACCTATCTCTTCCTTCAGTTACAGAAAATGCTGGAGAAGTTTCCGAGAGGGGTGTGTCTATGGTAAGCAATATGATTCAGGCTGGGGAATATCTGAAGAGGGTTATAGAGGCCAACGAGGCCGACAAAAATTTCAGAGTATTTTCACCAGACGAGACATATTCCAACAAACTACAGGCTATTTTCAAAGCAACCACTCGTTCCTTTGTTTGGCCACACATGGACCACGACGAAGACCTAGCAAGAGATGGAAGAGTAATAGAGATGCTGTCGGAGCATTCACTTCAGGGGCTTATGCAGGGATATGTTTTGACAGGGAGACACGCAGTCTTTCCTTCGTACGAAGCTTTTATTCAAATAGTGGGTAGTATGACCGACCAATATGCTAAGTTTTTGCGTATTGCTCGCGAATTGTCGTGGAGAGGAGATATTTCTTCTCTGAATTATATTCTCACAAGTCCTGGTTGGGCACAGGAGCACAACGGCTTTTCTCACCAGAATCCTGGGTTTATAGATACAGTTCTCCAGCGACATGGCCCATATGTTAGTGTGTATTTTCCACCAGACAGGAACTCAACCCTAGTTTGTTTAAAGAAAATGTTGGAAACAAAAAAGGAGATAAATGTTCTTGTCTCTGGAAAGGCGGATTCGCCAGAGTGGCTCACTGTAGCAGAAGCGGAAAAAGCTCTATCGCAAGGTGTGATGACCTGGGATTTTGCTAGTGATGAAAATCCAGACATTGTTTTTGCTTCTGTTGGAGACTATCTAACCAAAGAAAGTCTAGCTGCGATTACAACTATCAAGGAAGATGCGCCGGAAGTTAGGATAAGGTTCGTCAATATTCTTGAATTAACCGCAATGGGTATCGGTTCAACAGAGAAACAAATGTCAGAGGGAAGCTTTGAAGGTTATTTTACAAAGGACAAGCCTGTTATACTAAATTTCCACGGTTATCCTGAGACCATGAAGCAAGTTTTGTTTGACCACAAGGATGCAAGTGATCGATTCTCGATTCATGGATATATAGAGAATGGTTCAACTACGACTCCATTTGATATGCAGGTTAGAAACAAGACCAGTAGATTGCATATCGCTAGAGAAGCGATAGAGACACTCGGTAAAAATGGAGTTATCTCGGGGGATAAGGCAAATATTATCAGTCAAAAATATAGTAAACTTTTGGATGAACATCTAGCATTTATAAAAGAGACAGGTGATGATCCAGAGTATATAGCAAAATGGCAATGGTCCGGTAGTAGAAAATAACATTGAATAGATTCACTAAGTAAATAAATTGAAAATTGTCGAAATTATAAATAATAATTTAAAAAATTTCACCGCTCGGTAGAGCGATGTTATTTTTCACTACGGGATGGAAAAAAATATCTTAGCAATTAACATTGGAAGCTCCTCAAAGAAGTACCACTTTTTTTCTGATGAAAGTCTTCTTTCTAGTGCACATTTTGAGCGTGACAATGAAAGACATATTGTAACTTATAGAGGGGGCGAGGAGCAGGAGATTAATTCGGAGACATATGAGAATAGTCTGGAATCATTTTATGAAACCCTAAAGACAGGTGGACAGGTCAGTGACGAGAAGCCAGTTTCGGCTATTGGCCTCCGACTAGTTGCTCCGGGAGAATATTTTGCAAAAGACAATCTTGTAAATGAGGAATTTATTAAGAATCTTGAAACTATTGCAAAAAGTGATCCAACCCATATCGTCCCAGTACAGACAGAGCTTGGTTTTGTCAGTAAGCTTTTTCCAGGTATTAATATAGTTGCAGTTTCAGATAGTCGTTTTCACTCAACCATGTCACAGGTTGCAAGACAGTATGCTATCCCAGAGAAACTAGCTAAAGAGAAAGATATATATCGCTTTGGTTTCCATGGGATTTCTGTGGCAAGTATTGTTCATGACCTCCTTAGCCGACCATCTAGTATAGAGAAGAAAGTCGTTGTTTGCCACTTGGGTAGTGGGGCAAGCATAACAGCAGTATTGGATGGAAAAAGTGTGGATACTTCAATGGGTTACTCTCCCCTTGAAGGATTAATAATGAGTTCCCGGGTTGGAAATATTGATGCAGGTGCGGTATTGCGACTACTAGATGAAACAAGTCCAGACGAACTGCATAAATTGTTTTATTTCCAGAGTGGATTATTGGCTTTGAGTGGCCTGTCCGACGATATGAGAGTACTTCTCAGTGCCGAGAAGGAGGGGCACTCTGGAGCACATCTAGCTATTGAGTCTTTCGTTTATGCTGTTAGAAAATATATTGGTGCATATGCAACGGTGCTTCACGGTCTCGATGCTATTGTTTTTTCAGGAACAATGGGTGAGAGGGCCTTTCTTGTGCGAGAGAGGATATGTAGTAACTTGGAATATTTGAATATTCACATTGATTTGGAAAAGAACAAAGTCGCTGTGGGTGGAACAAATATTGCAAGCTCTGGAATACCAATATATATAGTTAATGTGGATGAGGCAGGGGAGATTATGCGAAGGACTGCATTATTATAGATTTCATTTTTGGTGGTATAATATATTTATTAATAGCTAAAATATTTTTTATGTCAAAAGGGGAAACATATAAAAAAGAGAAAAAGAAACCAAAGAAGGTAAAGTAATCGGGATGAAAAAACCACTATCTGTTGATGAGCTAAAGAGTGCTCGAAAACCATTACGAAATGTAAATATAGAACACAGAGAGCGACTGACTTCTCTAGAGCTTTTTGCTGTTTGGATAACAAATAAAGTTGGTTCCATGGGATTTTTTGTTGTCATTTTACTTTGGACAGTCATTTGGCTTGGTTGGAATACACTTGGCCCATTAGAGTATCGTTTTGATCCCTATCCGGCTTTTGTATTGTGGCTCTTTATATCAAACACGATTCAGATTTTTCTCATGCCCCTTCTTCTTATTGGACAGAACCTTTTGGGGAAACATGCTGAGGCAAGAGCGGAGGCAGAGTATGAAATAGACACAAAAGCAGAAAAGGAGATAGAAACCATCCTTATTCATCTTGAGAATCAGAATGAAATACTAGAAAGACTGGAAAAGAAATAAAATGGTGAAAATGAAACCCCGCGCGGTTTTATTTTTTTATCTGTTCCTCAATACTCTCTAATTTCTCCTCCACTTTGTTTAGTGTTTTTTGAAGTTTTTCTATCTGGTTTTCCTCAGAGAGGATTTCTTCCTCTGTTTTTTCTACAATTTTTTTCTCACCCTTAAGACCTGAGATGATAAGACGGTTACCAACAAATACAGAAACAAACACCCCAGTAATAAGTAAAAGAACCGAGCCGATAATGAGAGACAAAGGACCATCTAGTAGACCTGCATAAGAAAAGGGCTCTACCCCAAGTAATAATGCGGTTATAAAATCGGTAGTGTGCCATACTCCTCTCCAGAACAAGACAACGCCAATTCCTCCCAAAAAGGCATAAAAGAATGGTGTATGACTCAGTCTTCCTCTGGTCCTGTCTTCAACTTTATCGAAATATTGTGAGATTTTTTTGAACATATTTTGTAGATTTAGCCTGTATTTGGTTTAATCATACACTAATAGTATAATTGTTTCTATGGTAAACAATAATAAAAAGGTAATCGCCTGTGATCTTGATGGGACTTTGGCCGAAAGCAAATCTACACTTTCCCATGACATGGCCTCAGTTTTATGCAGTGTGTTGCGTCGTCATTTTCTAGTTATTGTCTCTGGTGGGACATTTTCTCAATTTCAAAAGCAGTTCTTGTCTCAGTTTTCCTGCGAACCAGAGTTATTAAGCAATCTATACTTGTTTCCAACAAACGGCAGTACTTGTTATGTATATGATGAAGAAAAAAAAGACTGGAAACAGCTATATGATGAGTCTCTTTCTAGAAAAGAACGTGAAAAGATTGTAACGGCCTTTAGGGAGGTTATTTCTGAATCTGGTATGGATTTCAGTGGCGCATATGGCGAGATTATTGAGGATAGAGGGAGCCAGATTACCTTTTCTGGAAGAGGCCAGGAAGCACCTGTCGATGTTAAAAGGGTTTGGGATCCTGACCAGGCAAAACGTCAAATACTAGTGAGTCTTCTCAGGAGTAAAATACCAGAATTTGAGATGCGAATGGGCGGAATGACCTCAATAGATGTTACTCGTAAGGGAATAGATAAGGCCTATGCAGTGAAAAAGATTGAGGAAATAATGAAAGTATCAGAAAACGACATAATTTTTGTTGGCGATGCTCTTTATAAGGGTGGAAACGATGCCTCAGTCAAAAAAACAGACGTGGATTTTATCCAAGAGGATGGTCCAGGCGATACCATAGAACTTTTACGTGAATACGCATAGCTTTTCTTTGCTTGCATCTGAATTAATGTGTTATAATTTCGATATGAAGTCTGTTACCACCAAAAGACCATGGGGGTCATTTACACGTTTTACAAACAATGAACCATCTACAGTAAAACTATTATATGTAAACAAAGGAGAGGAGTTAAGTTTGCAGTATCATGCCCACAGAGAAGAACACTGGGAGATAATTGAAGGAAATCCAGAAATAACCGTAGGGGACAAGGTCCTATATCCGAAGCCCGGTGAAGAGTTTGTCATTATGCCGATGACCAAACACCGCATTTCTGCTCCAAATGATAACGTAATCATTTTAGAAATATCTATGGGTGAGTTTGATGAAAGTGATATTGTTAGACTTGAGGATGATTATAACAGGACTTAATGAGAAAAAGCACATTAAAAAAACCTACAAAAATTAAGAAAACAGAAGGCCTTCCGCTCGCTGTTTTTTCTGTGACGGGTGGTGTTTGTGCACTTGAGAGAGTAGACAAGAAAACAACAAGCTCACTTTCTCTCTCTTGGAGTACTGATGGCCTGACTTTTGTTTCTGACAATAGAAGAGTTGAAATAAAATTATCAGCAACGAAAAAAGAAAAAATCAAAGACTGTAATCATTTTTCTGTTTCGGGTACTCGGAGTGGTTTTATGATGACATATGTAAGGGATGGCAAAAAGAAGGAAGACAGTGTAATCGTTGTCGCTAAATCAAAAGATTTATACGAATGGACTGTGAAGTCAGAAATACCTAAAGTCGACACAAATCATTCTGTTATTCTGTATAGCAAGCAGTTGGACTTGTTTTCATTGTATCGTGATGGTCTATTTATAAAAAACCAACTAACCAGAACTCTCTCACACTGGAAAGAGAAACCAACTCTAATCTTCACCTCAAGACATGGGATGTTTGATAGTGAAGTCATATCTATTATCGGAGGGGTAGAAACAAAGGAAGGGTCACTTCTCATCTATGATGCCTCAGTAAAAAAAGACAAGGAGCATTTATTGCAGATCGGAGGAGTGCTGTTCGATGTGAATAATCCGAAGCGAATAGTATGGCGATCTGAAGCTCCGCTATGGCAAGGGGTAGTTGAGACAAAAAACAAGACCGATGCAGTTACACCTGTTGGATTTGTGCACTCGGGCCAGAACTTTATTGTCTACTGGCGGACAAAAGAAGGTGGAATGGTTATATCAACCTTTCCAACTTTATACAAGAATACAGAAATATATCAGCACAAAATACTTAATAGGTCAGAGAAGAATCCTATAATAATTTCTAGACCAGGGCATGATTGGGAGGTTTTGGGGACGTTTAATCCCGCGGTTTTTCAGGATGAAAATCATGTTTTGCACATGTTTTACCGGGCCATAGGCAAGGATGGAATCTCTAGAGTTGGCTATGCCCAGAGTGATGATGGCATATCTATCACAAAAAGATTACCCTATCCTGTTTTTGAACCATCTTCGGGGGAGGGAATGCCAAGTGCAAAGATATTTAACGGTCCAACTGGATATTATCCTTCCTATTATACTTCTGGTGGTGGATGGGGTGGTTCTGAAGATCCAAGAGTTGTCAAAATAGATAATCGCATTTACATGATGTATGTGGCGTTTGAGGGTTGGAGTTCTATCCGCATTGCCCTGACTTCTATTTCTGTTAGCGACTTTAAGAAGGGACACTGGAACTGGAGAAAACCCGCACTTATTTCTTCCCCAGATGAAATAAACAAAAATTGGCTTTTGTTTCCAGAAAAAATAAATGGTAGATATGCAATTCTACATACCATCACTCCAGATATTGGAATAGAGTACATAGATGATTTGGATAATATAAAAATTATCTCGAGTGAAAGACCTCAAGGACCGCAACCAGGTCGTGCGGATTTCTGGGATAACAAAATAAGGGGTGCTGGTCCTCCTCCGATAAAGACTAGTAAGGGATGGTTGCTACTCTACCACGCACAAAACAAGAGAGAACCACATAAATATAAACTTGGGGCCATGCTCTTGGATTTGAATAATCCCACAAAAATATTATATAGGTCAAAACACGCAATACTTTCCCCAGAAATGCACTACGAAAACGACGGAAAGCCAGGAGTAATATATGCCTCCGGTGCAGTAATAAGGGGAGACGATTTGTATGTTTATTATGGTGGGGGAGATAAAGTCGTGTGTGTGGCCACCACACCACTGAAAGAATTCTTAAATTATTTGATAACTGGTAATCCCGATTCATACGAACTCAAAAGAGTGGTTTAGTGTTTACTTTATTGACTTTACGAACTTTATAAACTTTACAACTATTATATGTATGTAGTTAAACGCTCAGAGCGAAATCCAATACTCGGTCCACATAGAGAGCATTCATTTGAGAGTTTTGCTGCCTTTAATGGTAATCCAATACAGGTTGGTTCGTCTGTCTACATGTTGTATCGGGCACAGTCATTTCCAGAAACAATAGACGGTAATCAGTTTTCTCTTGCTACTGTTTGTAGGACAGTAAGTGCTGATGGAGTAAATTTCACCGGCAGAGAGGTTTTTATTTTTCCAGAAAATGTTTGGGAGAGATTTGGTTGTGAGGACCCAAGGGTAACAAAGGTTGATGGTAAATATTACATTTTCTATACTGCTTTGTCGGTATATCCTTTTGGTCCGCAAGGGATTAAGGTTGGTTTGGCTATAAGTAGAGACCTAGAGACCGTGGACGAAAAGCATTTAGTAACACCGTTTAACGCCAAGGCCATGACTCTTTTTCCAGAAAAAGTGAATGGAAAATATGTGGCACTACTTACAGCCAACACAGATGTTCCACCATCACACATAGGTATTGCAGAATTTGATAAAATTGAGGACGTCTGGTCTGAAGCTTATTGGAAAAAATGGTATGCAGAATTGGATAAACATACACTAGAAATACCAAATTTCCCTGGCGATCACTTAGAAATAGGGGGATGCCCCATAAAGACAGAAGACGGGTGGCTTATCGTTTATTCCAGGGTTATAAATTATAGTTCTCACGACAAAAAAATATTTGCCATTGAAACAGCTTTGCTTGATTTGGATAATCCCAGAACCGTTATTGGTAAAACAAGGGGTCCCTTGCTTACTCCCGAAGAACAATACGAACAGTATGGTACCGTTCCCAACACCATATTTCCAAGTGGAGCTTTAATCATGGGGGATAAACTTAACATATACTATGGTGCGACAGACACTACCGTTGCTCTGGCATCTGTGGATTTAAAAAGTCTCATTGAATCAATGAAGTTTCCTTACAAAGAGATTGGTTTTCAGAGACTAACCCAGGGTGCTCTCATAACTCCACGCAAGGATAAGTCATGGGAATCAAAAGCCATTTTCAATCCTGGGGCAATAAATATTGATGGGCAGATAAATATTTTATACAGAGCTATGTCACAGGATAACACTTCTGTTCTTGGTCTTGCTCAAAGTGACAATGGCACAGACGTTACTTTCCGTTCGGATGAACCAGTGTACACACCACGAGAATCTTTTGAGAGTAAGGGTGTGCCCAACGGGAACTCTGGCTGTGAAGACCCGCGTCTAACCCAGATAGGTGATATTATTTACATGTATTATGTGGCTTACAACGGGATTACTCCTCCAGCAGTAGCCATGACTTCTATTCTCAAGGAAGATTTCAAAAAGAAAAATTGGGCGTGGTCAAAACCTGTTTTGGTTACTGCAGATGGGGTGGACGACAAGGACGCCTGTCTTCATCCAGAAACGATTAAAGGAAAATATTTTCTGTATCACAGAGTAAATAACTACATCTGTGGAGATTTCGGTTCTACCCCGGCTTTCCCCGAAAGAAATAACTTCAAAAATATTCCGATTCTAATG
>MHWY01000005.1:61360-72228 GCA_001824295.1 Candidatus Zambryskibacteria bacterium RIFOXYD1_FULL_40_13
TCTGCTTGATTTGGATGATCCAACAACCGTTTTGGCTCGTACGACAGATGCAATTTTTGAGCCAAGGGAGGCTTATGAGCTTGAAGGCCAGGTAAACTATGTTGTCTTTCCATGTGGGGCGGTAGTCAAAGACGATATTATATATATGTACTATGGCGGTGGAGACTCTGTTGTGGATGTTGCCTCAATATCTATAAAGGATTTGCTAGATAGCCTAATCAAGTAAAAATTTATTTTGTGTCTGTAAGAGCCAAACTATATTTTGTGCCTATTATCATAAGTGCTCCAACTAAGATAAAAATATATTGGAACGGAACAAACTGAAGAGTTATTGTGGCAAGTATTGGGGCAATAATAAATGAGATTGGTCTGTTCATTCTAAAAAAACTTATAACATCTGACTTGTCTGGGTGTACCTGCTTGAAAAAATAACTTTCAGAACTGATTTCAACAAAACTAGCCCCGATTCTGGTAATAAATAACAAAGTGGCCCACATCCAGAATACTTTTGCAGTAATGAAGCTTAGAAAAAGAGTGGTTAATCCCATAACTATAAATCCAACTGTTAGAAACTCCTTTTCCCCGTATTTTTCATCTGCCATTTCACCAATCGGAAGTTCAAAAAACACAAACGGTAAAAGCATTATAGTAAACATGAGGCCGATTTCTGACCAGGAAAAGCCGATGTATTTCTCTAGGTATAGTGGTACATATACAACCATAAAAGCATAAAAAAGTTGCAGTAGAAAGTTGGAAACCAAAATGTTAAATAAGTTTTTATTTTTAATATACTCAGAAATCGTCTCTTTTATTTTTATGTGTTTAACTTCTGGATTCTTGACAGATTTTAATCTTTTGAAGAAGTAGTATAAGGGCACAAGAAACATACACGACGCAATATATACAAGCGAATAATTGTTTTTGTAGAGTAGGAGAGCTACAATACTTGGCCCTATGACTATTGTGATGTTAGCTACGGTAAGATATGTTGCTCGGATACTACCAGTCAGAGAATCATCCTTTGATACAATTTCAATAAACACATCCATATTAAACAGAAGAAGTGATATTGCTATAAGATGAATGAGAAAGTATAGGCCAATGAGAAATGGGGTAGAAGTAATAGCCAAACCCAGAGTGGAAAAAAACTCAATAAATATACAATATATGGCAAACTTATAGATGCCGATTTTCTCCAAGATTCTTGAGGCATAGAGTAAAAGAAGAGTGTTTACTATGGAACCTATAACATAAAGACTGGATACTTGTGTTTCTGAAAAGAAATTATTGAGGAAAGTTGAGTTAACGTAAATTATCAGGGAATAGTGAAAGGAAATAAAAATATTCGAAAGAAAAATAGTATTAAGCAACTTGCTCTGCTTGAAAGGCAATAATAATCTATTTATCATACGACTAAGTATAACCTATAAACCAAAAAAATTCATAATCTGGATGCAGTTAGAGGAGTGAGATTTTTTGGTGACCAAGCTGTATAACAATACTGCGCGTGGAGACAAAAAATCGAAGCGACAAATAAATGCGCCAGATTATGAATTTTTTTACTATACACCAAGGATGACTGGTATCACCATTGGCTTCTTTGCAGTTTTCTGGTAAAGAAATCTGCCTATGTTGTCAGACAAGTTTGATTTTACAAAATCAAAGTTAATTGGATTCATTCCTTCCGTTGTGTCTTCTACGGTTTTCTTTATGATAAGTCTAGATTGAGCCAAGAGATCCTGAGATTCACGGACATAGACAAATCCTCGGGCTATAATGTCGGGGGATTTCTTAAGTTTACCTGTCTTGGCGTTTATACTTACTACAATTACAAATATTCCATCTTGAGCAAGCATTTTCCTGTCCCGGATAACCATTTCTTGAACATCGCCAACAGAAAATCCATCAACCATCATTATTCCACTTGGTGCTTCTTCCTTTAGTCTGACCATTCTATTTCCACCATCTTGTATTTCTATAATAGAGCCGTCATCTGGAACGATAATGTTTTCCTTCTGGACTCCGATAGATTCAGCAAGCTCCTGATGTACACGTAACATATAGTGGTTTCCGTGTATTGGAATGAAAAACTTCTCGTTCACTTTCTTGTGTATCCATTCAAGCTCTCCTTTGTTTCCATGTCCAGTAGAGTGAATAAAGACATCTGATGTTCTGTAGTGGATTATTTTTACCCCTTGTCTTGCCAAGTTATCCTTTAGTTTCTGAACAGACCTCTCATTACCTGGAATTATAGATGATGAAAGCAGGACAGTGTCTCTTGGTGTTATTTTGAAATATTTATGAGTCTTGTTTGACATCCGCATAAGGGCAGCGAACTCGTCTCCCTGAGCTCCGGTTGCCAGAACTATTATTCTATCTGGTGGATAGTTATCCATTTCGGCAGTTGTAATAATAGTATGTGGTTTGACTTTCAACATGCCCATCTTGAGAACAACCTCAATATTGTTTTTCATACTTCGTCCCTCTAATACCACTTTCTTTCCGTACTTTTCGGCACTCATTATTATTCGCATAACTCTTTCAAGCTGGGAAGCGAATGTACCAATAACCAGGCGTCCCTTTGTATCCTTGATAATTTTATCAAGATTTTCATAGACCAATCTTTCCGGTGTAGAAAAGCCCGGGTTTTCAACATTGGTTGAATCCATCATAAGAAGTATGACTTTCTCTTTTCTAAATCGGCCAAACTCTTTTTCTTCTGCCTCTGTTGGAATGCCATCATCATGGTCAAGCTTAATATCGCCTGGAGTAACGATGCTTCCGTACGGTGTATCAATGATTATTCCCATTGAGTCTGGGATAGAATGTGTCACTGCAAAAAACCTCACTCTTAATTTTCCAACTGTGATGGCGTCTTCTTTCTCTACAACTTTAATATTGAGTTCTGGAAGATGTGGAAATTCTTCTTGTCTTTTGCGAATCATGACAGAGGTCAGGCTTCGGGTGTAAAGAGGGGGATTGCCGATTCTATCCATTATGTAAGGTATTCCTCCAATATGGTCTAGGTGTCCGTGCGTAATAAATACTGCACGGATTTTGTCTTTTCTGTCCTCAAGGTATTTTGTGTTTGGTAATATATAGTCTACTCCTGGAGTGTCATCATCCTTGAACTGAAATCCCATATCTATAACGATAATATCATCACGGTATTCTATGACCGTCATGTTCTTACCTATTTCCTCCACGCCACCCAAAGGGATAATACGAATATTATCTCCAGAAGATGGGATTATGTCATTATGCTTTTTGGCTACCCGAAGAGACGCACTTCTCTGGGGAAAAGGTTTTTTCATGTGACCACCGTTTCTTCCTTGCGGTCTGTTTTTTCGGAAGTCATCTCCTCGTTTCTTTTCTTGGTTTTCTGTTGTTTTGTCCATATTGTTTATTTTTCTAATAAAATTATTTTGCAAAGATTTTCCAAACATTATTTGTTTCTATATACCATGATGCTATATCACTGAATCTCTCGGATGGGTTAGTCAAAGTTCCTAGTTTAACATCGTGAACTTTTTTGGGAACTATATAGACAAAGTAAGGTGAGTAAGTAAAGACGGCCGGTATGTCGTTTTGTATTTCCTCATTAAAATCATCAAGGTAGGACTTCTGTTGCTCTGGATCAGTCGTTTTTCTTATGCTGTCTAGTAGTTTGTCTACTTTTATATTTGTGTAAAGTGCAATATTTAGTCCGGGTGTGTTTCTCTGTGAGGAGTGCCAGAATGGGTAGAGGTCCAAGTCTCTCCCAACTATTTCACCAAACAAAATAGAGTCATACTTGCGTGGCTTGATAATGTTCTGATTTAAGTCTCCGATTTCAAATATTTTTACCTCAACTTCTGCTCCGATTTTTTGCCACTGGCTCTGAAGGAGGTATGCGGTTTCTTTTAATTCTGGTGCATCGCCAGTAGAGATAGAGAAAGATAGTACTGTGGTGCTTTTTTTGTCCTTTTTTTCAAATATACCAGCATCATTTTGCTTCCAGCCATTTTTTTCAAGTAATGCTTTAGCTTTCTCAACCCTCTCTGCTTCGGTAAGTATGTCTGGAACAGACCCCTCCATTTTTGGTATTGGGCTATCTATAATCTGCCCAAAACCACCTATTATATTATCTATAATAGCTTGTTTATCTGTGGCAATATTTAGAGCACTTCTTACCTCTTTGTTTATAAATACCGGTGCGACATTTTGGTTGAAGAATAGACCAAAGATGCGGGGAAGGGGGGACAAAATTATTTCATCATTTTGAATCTCTAATTCAGATAATACCTTGGGAGAAATGCTGTGAACACTCTCTATATTCTTGTTTTTCAATGCTTCTATAATGTCTTTTTCTTTTTGGTATGTTTTTATTATGAGCTTGGTTATGTATGGTTTTCCAAGGCTATATTTACTGAAAGATACAAGACTGTATTCGCTTGGAAGACCACTAGACGTATATGAAATAGAACTAATCTCGTAGGGACCAGTTCCAATAGGCCTTGTGTTGAACTGGCTGAAAGGGAACTCCTCTATACTTGCTGTTTTCCAAATATGTTTAGGTAAGATGCCTAAAGTCAGGTTTTGGATAAACGGAGAATACGCTTGTTTCAGTGTGAAAGAAACAGTTCTGTCGTCAATTTTTTCAACCTTAACTCCGCTCCAGTTTGTTTCTCTTGGACTTTTGAGTAGTGGGTCTTGCGCCTTTTCTATAGTGAAAACAACATCATCAGCAGTAAGTCTCGTACCATCGTGGAAGTATATATTGTCTCTTAATACAAATGTGTATACCAAAGCGTCATTTGAAATTGTGTAGTTTTCTGCAATATCGGGGACAAGTTCACCGCTCTGGGTTACCTTTAGAAGTCCTGAATATATGAGTGAAGTGAGATCTTTATCTATATCACTTGAGGCAAGTAAGGGGTTAATAAAGCGTGGCGAACCGACGATTCCTTCGGTTAGACTTCCACCGTAGTCTGGGACCTCTACCAAAAAGAGTTTGTTAACCTGATAAAGAAGCGACAGGCCACTTATAACAAATATAATAGTGAAAATATAAAATATGGTTTTCTCAGTTAGTGAAAAAGCCTTAATGACTCTGGATATTCTTGTGCTGTATGGTATGTGCCACTCTTTTTTGATTATAGATTTCAATTGTTCTTTGTCCACAAAATTAGAATTTAGATGATAATTTTACTAGTAAAAGTTGCTGTCTTGAGTTTGGGGTTGTAATTATAGATAATTTACTCACCAAGGATATAATACAAAACCGATTTGCGTATTTTTACGGATGATATAGAAAACTAATTGATTATTATTGAGTTAGAAACAAAAGACTGAATGAAGTTACAACAAAAAGAATTGCTATAATAATTGTGGCAATAAATATTGTTCTCTCTGCTCCTCGTTTTGTATGGTGTCCAGAAGAAAAACCATCTCCACCACCAAATGCTCCTCCAAGACCAGCTTCGGACTGTTGAAGTAGAATACCCCCAATAAGGAGAAGTGACAAAACAATTTGGATGTAAGGTATGCTTGAGACTAAACTCATGATGGATATCAGTATACACTTTTTTCAATATTAAGCAAATCCAGGAGGCCATTGACTCGCGACGCCCCCCACCAGTATACTTTGGTGGATTTTAACGGCTAACCAAACAAAACATGAAAAAAACAAAGCAAAAAAAGGTGTCAAAACCGGCTAGTAAAACGGCCCCAAAGACAGTAAAGACTGTGGAAAATAAAATTATGCCGTTGGGTAGCAGAGTGTTAATAAAACCATTTACAAAGGAGGAATTAATGTCTAAAAACAGTTTTGGTATCATCTTGCCCGATACAGGCTCAAAAGAAAAGTCAGAACAGGGTATTGTTTTGGCTGTCGGTCCTGGTGAATATCAAGATGGAGATTTGGTAAAAATGACTGTTAAGGTGGGAGATAGGGTTGCCTTTTCTAAGTATGGATATGATGAGATAAATGTTGGGGGAGAAGATTTGTTTTTGATAAAAGAGGAAAGTATACTCGCTGTGCTCAAATAGAAAATCAAAAGCTAGTAGTCAAAAGGCTTTTACTTTATAGACTTTAAGGACTTTATAAACTTTTAACTAATTTAATTATGGCAAAACAAATTTTATTTAATGAAGAAGCTAGAAAGGCTCTGAAACGAGGAATTGACCAGGTTGCAAATGTGGTGAAGATGACGATAGGTCCCAAGGGGCGCAATGTAGTACTTGATAAGGGTTATGGTACGCCCACCATTACAAACGACGGGGTTTCTATTGCAAAGGAAATAGTACTAAAGGACAAGTTTGAAAATATGGGTGCGGAGATAATGAAAGATGTTGCAACAAAGACTAAAGAGATAGCGGGAGATGGTACGACAACGTCAGTTATATTGGCTCAGGCAATTATTGGAGAGGGAATGAAACACACGAATATGGGACTTGGGGTTATGGGTGTTCGTATGGGTATTGAGTCGGCAACAGCTGATGTTGTTTCTGCTTTGAAATCACTTGCTAAGCCAATAAATACAAAAGATGAAATTCGTCAAGTGGCTGTAATTGCAGCAGAGTCAGAAGATGTTGGTAAAATTATTGCCAATACAATAGATAAAATAGGGAAAGACGGGGTTGTGACTGTTGAGGAGTCTCAGTCCTTTGGGGTGGAGTCTGAGGTGGTAGAGGGAATGGAGTTTGATAAGGGTTACATTTCGCCATACATGATTACAAACACAGAGAGAATGGAAGCCGAATATAAGGATGTACCAGTGCTTATCACCGACAAGAAAATCTCGGCAATAAAAGATATTCTGCCACTGCTAGAGAAAATAGCTCAAACGGGTAAAAAGGAGCTTGTTATTATTGCGGACGATGTGGATGGGGAAGCATTGACTACTTTTGTAATAAATAAATTACGAGGAGGGTTTAATGTTTTGGCTATAAAAGCTCCAGGTTATGCAGACAGGAAAAGGGACCAACTAACCGATATTGCTGTAATACTTGGTGGTGAGGTGGTGTCGGATGAACGCGGTCTCAAGCTTGATACTGTTGAAACTTCTGTACTAGGTAGAGCAACTAAAATCATTTCAAAAAAGGATAGTACGGTAATTGTCGGTGGAAAGGGTAAGAGAGTGGATATAGAGGTTCGTGTCAGAGAGCTTAAGAAGATAAAAGAAATTACAAAGTCTAAATTTGATGTAGAAAAAATAGAAGAGAGAATTGCAAAACTGACTGGTGGTGTGGCCGTTATACGAGTCGGGGCAGCAACAGAGACGGAGATGAAGTATCTTAAACTAAAAATAGAAGACGCGGTGAACGCCACAAAGGCAGCAATCGATGAGGGAATTGTATTGGGTGGAGGTGTGGCTTTGGTAAAAGCTTCTGAGAAAGTTCGTGCAAGTCTTGATAAGAAAAATCACAACGATGAGTTCAAGGCTGGCTATGAGATTGTTTTGAATGCTTGTGTGGAACCACTCAGACAAATTGCAGTAAATAGTGGCAAGGGAGATGGGTCAATCGTCATTGAGCATGTAAAAAAATCAAGAGGTAATAGTGGGTATGATGCTTTGAAAGACGAATATGTTTCGGACATGTTTGCCTCAGGAATTATTGACCCAGTAAAGGTTACCCGTACTGGACTTCAGAATGCCTCCTCGGCATCAGCCCTACTTTTGACCACCGAGGTGGTCGTGACTGAAGAACCAAAGGATGAAAAGCCAGCACCCGGTGGAATGGATTACTAATCCTGTGATATAATGTCATCTGAGTAAATTTTCAATTTTCAATTTTCAATTTCTAAACAATGAATTAATTTTCAATTTAGAAATTTCAAAATTAGGTTATTGGAAATTGTTTGAAAATTAGAAATTACAAATTAGAAATTAATTAAATATCATGGAAGAGAAAAACTTTTTTCAAAGAAATAAATGGTTGGTTGTTGTGCTTTTAGTTTTAGTAATATTGGTTGTTTGGGGTGTTTCGAAATATAACTCATTTGTCAGAATGGGCGAGCCTATTACTACACAATGGGCACAGGTAGAGAATCAGTACCAAAGACGCTTTGACTTGATTCCAAACATTGTTGAGACAGTAAAGGGTGTGGCACAGCAAGAACAAGAAGTTTTTGGTGCTATTGCAGAAGCTAGAACCAGATATTCTGGAGCACTGACTGCAGATGAAAAAGCCCAGGCAGCAACTCAAGTTGAGTCTGCTCTTGGAAGACTTTTGGTTATTGCAGAAAATTATCCAACACTACAGTCATCACAGGCGTATCGAGACTTGATTGTTTCTCTAGAAGGGACTGAAAACAGGATTTCGGTTGAAAGAATGAAATATAATGATTTGATAAGAGTGTTTAACACAAACGTAAAGACATTCCCATCGTCAGTTTTTGCTAAGGTTTTTGGTTTCGGAGAGAAATCATACTTTGAGATAAAGGAGGGGGTGGAGGTTACTCCAAAAGTAGATTTCGTTAACTAAACTTCCAAATTTGGCGAACTTCTTGTTGCGAAAGTTTAGAAATAAGACATGAAAAAACTATTTGTTTTACTTTGTTTATTTTGTCTGCCAATCTTAGCTCTAGCTTTTACTGTACCTGAGAAACCACAGACTTATGTAAATGATTATGCAAACATGCTTCAGCCGGGTGATGTGACGACACTTGAGACCAAGCTTCGGGACTTTGAAAAAAATACCACAAATGAGGTTGCGGTGGTGACAATAAAATCGCTAGATGGAGATACTATAGAAAATGTTGCTCAAGAAATATTCACAAAATGGGGAATAGGAAAAAAGGAAAAAAATAATGGAGTATTACTTCTAGTTTCTCTTGATGACAGAAAAACTAGAATACACACTGGATACGGAGTTGAAGGAGATTTGACGGATATTGGCACATCATATATTCAGCAAGATGTGATAAGACCCGCTTTCCAGGCTGGAAACTATTCGGCTGGAATAAATGGTGCAGTGGATAAGATGATAGAGGCCCTGGGTGGCAACAACATCGTGCCCGAGGATTATTCTTCCGCCCCAAAGCTAAATGTGAACTGGGAGTATATTCTTATATTTGGTTTTGTTTTACTACAGTGGGTTGGTGCAATATTAGCAAAGTCCAAATCATGGTGGGGCGGTGGGGTTGTCGGTTTGGTAATAGGAATAATAATTTTCTTTGCTCTCTCGTATATTGCTGGAATAATTTTGTCTATAATTCTCATTCCTCTTGGCCTACTCTTTGATTACAAAGTTTCCAGTGCTTACAAGTCGGCAAAAGATAGCGGAAAACATCTTCCTTGGTTTTTTGGCGGTGGAGGATTTGGCGGTGGTCACGGCGGATTCGGTGGAGGAGGGTTTGGCGGTTTTGGTGGGGGGTCATCTGGTGGTGGTGGTTCCTCTGGCTCGTGGTAAAAAATGTTCAAAATCACCCCATCTGCGTTGTTGCAGTTCAATTTTGCTCGTTCACCGTACGTCTAGTACGACTCACTCACAAAATTTCCTGCGCCTAGCATCTGAGGCAATTTTGAACATTTTTTGATACAATTGTCACATATTAATTAATACTAGATTTATGGAAAAATTAGATCCAAGGTTACATTTTGTTGTTGTTACTGGGATAATAGTAAAGGACGGAAAGTTTTTAATAATGAAAAGGGCTCCAACAGAGAAGGCTTTTCCTAATATGTGGACTGTGCCGGGGGGCAAGCTTGTCTATCATGAATATTCTAAACTTCCACGTACATCACAAAAGTCTCCACAATGGTATCATGTGGTTGACTGGGTTCTCAAAAAAGAAGTAAAAGAAGAAGCTGGAATTGAAATAAAAAAGCCGGAATATCTTTGCGACTTGGTATTTGTCAGACCTGACGGATTTCCTGTAGTTACTTTGTCGTATTGGGCAGAGTATAAATCAGGCAAAACAAAATGCGGAAAAGATTTAACTGACTTTGCCTGGGTCACTTTGAAAGAAGCTAAAAAGTATGATTTGATAGACGGAATTTGGAATGAACTTCGAGATGTTGAGAAGATTTTAAGGGAGAGAAAATAAATACGGAGAGATGCGAGAGTGGTTTAATCGGCAGTCCTGGAAAGACTGTGTGGGGGTAACCCTACCGGGAGTTCGAATCTCCCTCTCTCCGCCAGATGTCCAAGTTAGAACCTTAGGTACGGCAAGGGTTTCTGAGGCGGTTTTAGAACCCTTGCCGCCGACTTTTGGGGGATCGAACTTGGACAATTGTAAGTCCATAAGAACATCAAAGACTGGCGTCCATATCGGCGTCAGTTTTTGATTTCTGACCGTGAACCCCTCAATACAGAGCTTCAGTACCGTCCGTTTTTGGCTTGTGCCACTCTTTTGGTACACCTCATCAGCATGATCCGTAAAGTCGAGAAGCTCGTTAAATTTCTGCACGAATTTATCGGACTTGCCCTCAAGCTCGGCCAAGCGATCCTGATACATTTCTTTCTCCTTAAGAAGCTCGTCCTGAATTTTTATAAAGACCTCTGCATCAATGATGCGTTTTGAGCGATCCACAACAATATTGCGGATCTGCTGTTGCACCCTGATCAGGTCGTGCTTGATGCTTTTACGTTCGTTTTCCTCCTGATCCATCCGCTCTTTTGCGAAGTGCTGGAAGTATGCATCCAAGACCGTCTTGAACTTAAGCGGCAACTCGACTCGTGAGAGATATGCCACGACCTGTTCCTCAATGAGCTCGGATCGCGTGTACTTTCTTTCTGGACACTTGGCATCACGCCGGTGGGAGCAGTTATAGTACAGATGACCTTTTTTCACCTGACCACTCAACATAGAACCGCAGTAACCGCATCGCATGAAGCCGGTAAGCGGAAAGGTGTGCTTGCGAGACCGATCGGCGTAGTGA
>MHWY01000006.1:69-8985 GCA_001824295.1 Candidatus Zambryskibacteria bacterium RIFOXYD1_FULL_40_13
TTATTACCCCTCTTTATTTCTCTTTCTACAAACTTTCTGACATCATCAACAATAAATCTTATCTTCGCCTTGGAGAGTCCGGACAACTCCATGTTTGTGTGTGCTAAATCAACAGCAAACTCGGAACTATCCACATGGCAGACCTCGGCCCCCACTCTTGCACAAGCGAGACTGGCTCCACCAGTATATGCAAACAGGTTGAGTACAGAAACTGGTTTCTTGGTTGATTTTATTTTATCTTCTAACCACTGCCACTGAGTGCCCTGCTCTGGAAAAATTCCAATGTGTTTTGAAGGAAGAAGCTGTAGCTGAAAAACCAAATCTCCAAGATTTACATTCCAACTCTTTTTCACTGAAACCGCCGTCTTCCACTTTCCTGCCGTTCCTACACGAGTAAAAATTGCATCGGCCTCTCTCCACTTTTCTTCTGGTAGGTTTTTTGGCCAGATTGCCTGTGGATCTGGGCGCGATAAAACAATATTTCCATATCTCTCCAACTTTTCGCCTTGACCACTATCAAGCAACTCGTATTCAGGTGATTTTTCTGTAATTAAGATTGTATTCATACATTATTGTTTTTCCCCAGAAACCAAGAAAGAAACAGTTCTCTCCCTGTCGTGATCAAGCTCCACAAGCATAATCTCCTGCCAACCACCACGTAAAAGCTTTCCTTCATCAACAATAAGTGAGACTGAAGGGTGAATCATCAGTGCTTGTGCGTGTGCATGACCGTTTATACACTCGTGAATCACGCCGTTTTCGTCAGGTTCACAAAGATGTGTGTCTCGTTTTCCACTAAGATTTTTTCCATCACGGACGTCGTTATGTCCATATTCCAGTGTAGGACCAGCAAAATTGTCTAGAACTCTTCTAATATCGGATGTATAACCAAGTTCCTCTGTTGGCCCAATTAGATTCTTTTCATTCTCATTCACCCATATACCACACGTGGTATGTAATGTTTGAATCAATATTGTTCCCCTTTTGATTCCAGAGTTTTCTATAACCGAATCAATGTCTTTTGTAATAGTGATGAATTCCGTTCTATATTTTGTCTGATATTTTTTTGTTTCAATGTGTGTTGAAAATTCTGTTTTCATAGAAACATATTATATAACATTAAATGTCTAGACGCTAAAACTATGTTTCTAATCTTGAAACTCAATTTCAAATGGATACATACCCATTCCGCAACTTCCTTTGAGACTTTGTGCCAATTGAATACCAAGGTTAATATCGGTTGCACCAGACTGAGAAAGATTCTGACCTATATTCATACTCGGAATACGAACGTAAGAAGAGCAGTCAAATGTCCCTGCTGTATTAAACCTAACAATAGTCGGCATGCCAGCCTTGGCAATACTTTTTCTTGGGAAATATCCTCCCTTTGCTTTTATTTCAATAATTTGAACACCATCTACCACGGTTACATTGTTGGCTGGAACATCGTTTTCCGCACCCGAATTATTTTTTCCGAGTACGACAACCCCACCGATAAGCAAGACAGAAATTATTATTGATATGACGGTTAGTTTCATATAACTATTATACAGTTAGAAATTAAAAATGGGTGGTAAAAAACCAATAACCGCCAAACTATTTAGTAAATTAAAAATAGCAAACATAATAACAATAAGTCCGGCAGTCTTGAAGAAAATACCAGACTTTGAACTGTTTTTAATACTAAATGAACTAAAGCTTATGAGAGCAAGCACTGGTAGTGTTCCCAATGCAAAAGAGAGCATGGTTAGACCCCCAGTGAAAAATCCACCAGTTGATAAGGTATATATCTGCATTGATTGCGTAAAACCACAAGGCAAGAAAAAAGTAACTATCCCAACCAAAAGTGGTGTAAGTGCATTATTCCATTTTGAAACACCAAGTGCGTGCTTTGAAATAAACTTCGGCATAGCTGGTTGAAATCTTTTTGTAAACTGAAAAACATCAAGGAGGTTGAGACCAAGAAGAAGCATAACGATTGCTATTATTAACCCCAAAGCGAACGAAGCAAATGTACTCAAAGTAAAAGCGGAACCAACCGCACCAATAACTCCTCCAAGGATAAAAAACGAAACAATACGACCAATGTGAAACAAGAGTTGGGGCCTTACTCTATCCCCCTCTTTTGCAAATGTCGCTGACATAGAAAGGACCAGTCCACCGACCACCGCCATACACGTTGAAAGAGAAGCAATTATGCCTATTACAAAAACTGTTCCATAAGTCATCTTGCTCGCATCAACTAGATTTACGATTCCTATTTTTTGCAACAATACAAACAACAGAGCAAAACCTATGGCTATGGGTATGGCCACTTTAAAATCAGACAGGTTTCTTGCCCCAGACTTGCCACGGGGTTTTTCTACAGAAAAGGTATATCCTTGCTCAACAAGTAAAACAGAAAAATCTTTTGCCAGCTCTTCTTGTGGCACGCCCTCGAAATCACCAGTAACCGTAACTATGTGTTTATTAGTATCTGCATGAACAAATTCAACATATGACAAGTCAGAAAGCTCTTGCTCAATAACTAAACCACAGGATTTGCAGTGCATTCCCTCCACATAGAAACTATAAGTTTTAAATTTTTGATTAGTCATTTAGTGTAATTATATTATTATAACTTTTTTGTCTTAAGACGAAGAGAATTACCGACAACAGACACGGAGGACATCGCCATTGCGAATCCTGCGAAAACCGGATTTAGAAGCCAACCAAAAATTGGATAAAATAATCCAGCCGCTAGTGGAATACCCACAATATTGTATATAAACGCCCAGAATAGGTTTTGTTTTATACCCCGCATTGTCATCTTTGATAAGTTGATTGCTTTAACAAGTTTAGAGATATCTCCGTTGAGCAAGGTAATTCCAGCACTTTCAATCGCCACATCGGTTCCCGTAGCCATTGCTATACCCACATCGGCCTGAGCCAAGGCTGGTGCATCATTAACCCCGTCCCCTGCCATTGCGACTATTTTGCCTTGTAATTGAAGTTCTTTAATTTTATTTAGTTTATCCTCGGGCAACACCTCCGCAACAATATCATCAATACCAACCTGCTCGGCAATGAACTTTGCTGTATTTTTGTCGTCCCCAGTGAGCATCACCACCTTTATATTGAGTTTGTGTAGATTTTTTACTGCCTCTACAGCCTCAGATTTAATGCTATCTGCTACCATAACCACACCAATAACTTTTTCGGTCACGGCAACAACAATCGGTGTTTTTCCCTCGCTCGTTTCTTTTTCAAACAACTCTGTATCAAACGATAAACTAAGTTCTTGAATTAACTTTATATTTCCAGCGTAATATTTAACACCCTGAATAATACCAGAAACACCTTTACCCTTAATTGCCTCAAATCCTTCCACAGACACCAGATTTATTCCCTTTTCACTTGCTCGGGAAACAACCGCGTGAGCAATTGGGTGTTCAGAATTTTTTTCAAGTGAAGCTAGAAGTGAGATTAATTCGTCTTCAGTTTTGTCAGAAAAATTTTGAATAGAAACTAATTCTGGTTTGCCATTGGTTAGTGTTCCTGTTTTATCAACCACAACAACGTTCACTTTTCCTAATTTTTCGAGTGTCCTGGCATCTTTAATAAGTATCCCCTCTCCCGCACCCTTTCCAACACCAACAATAATAGCGGTCGGAGTTGCAAGCCCAAGTGCACAGGGGCAAGCAATAACAAGAATCCCAACAAAAGAAACGAGCCCAAGAGAAAGAGCTTGTGAAAATCCTATGTATTGAGTGCCAATAATTAACCAGGATAACAGAGAAAGAGCTGAGATTACCAAAACCACAGGAACAAAGATGCTGGAAATCTTGTCCGCTAGGGCTTGAATCGGTGCCTTACTACCTTGGGCATCCTCAACCATCTGGATAATTCTTGCGAGCATCGTCTCTGAGCCAACTTTTGTGGCCTTAAACACAAAAGACCCGTTTGTATTTAGTGTTCCAGACACAACACCATCACCTTCTTTTTTTGAAACGGGCATTGGTTCACCAGTAACCATTGACTCATCAACGTATGAACTCCCGGAAACAAGAACACCGTCTACGGGAATTTTTCCGGCTGGTTTTACAATTATTAAATCACCATGAGCAACCTGACTAATAGGTATCTCAATTTCTTTATTATCCCTCATGACCAATGCGGTCTTTGCCTGAAGGTTAAGAAGTTTTTCTATCGCGTCTCCCGTCTTAATTTTTGAACGAGCTTCCAAGTATTTTCCAAAGGCAATAAAAGCTATAACAATGATGGTAACATCATAATAAGTGGCCTCAACATTTATAAATGGCCTCAGACTTTCTTCAAACGCTGTCACCGCAAAACTATACAAAAATGCGACAGATGTACCAATTCCAATCAATGTATCCATGTTGGCTTTTCCGTATCTAAGAAAACGATAGAAGCCAAGCAAGTAAGGTTTACCAACAACAAATAGTGTGTAAGTAGCCAGTATTGGAAGTAAATGATGAAAAAACTCAACCCAGAATACAGACATCTCAGTTATCAAACTAAATTGTGCCAAAATATCCCAACTCATGATAAAAACACTGATTATGGCAATTGGTATGACAGAAATAACTTTATTTCGCATACTTTTTAGCTCAACCATCTTTTCTTGTTTTGATTGGTTCAATCCGAGATGCCCAGCATGCTCGTTTTCTGACATCCCCATAGACTCGGCAGTGGGAGCAACCAAAGAATAACCTAGTGGTTCTATTTGCTTTGAAAGGTGGTGGTGATTTGTTTTTTCCTCATCAAACGACAGCTTAGCCCTTTCAGTTCCATAGTTTACCTCAACAGAATGAACCCCATCCATTTTTTTGAGAGTTTTTTCTATAATGTTGGCACATGAAGCACAATGCATTCCTTTTATGTTATACGTCTTTGTATTGCTCATAATTATTTTCTTTTTAAACCGTAAACTTTCAGCATCTCCGCCGTAGCTTGTTTAGTTTCACCCTTTTTGATTTGACTTACCAAACAAGTACTTAGATGACCTTCCATTAGAGAATCCTCAACCGAGGATAGAGCTTGCTTTACTGCAGATGTCTGGGTAATTACATCTATACAATATTTGTTCTGCTCTATCATTTCTCTCACTCCACGAACCTGCCCTTCAACAATTTTAAGTCGTCTTATTAACTTTTCTTTATTTGTTTTTGTTTCCATACAAACCATGATACCCCCTGGGGGTATTATGTGTCAAGCTGATTTATCCACACACGACAAAACCTGCTCCAGCGGGCCGTCTATCATGGGTGACTATCCGGATTCGAACCGGAGATAAAAGCTCCACAAGCTTCTGTGTTACCACTACACCATAGCCACCATCAACGCCCTAAATTATACACTATTTATAACTAGGCGGTTCTTCCTTTATACCAGACAAATGGTTAGTAAGTCTAGCTAATGCATACAAAATACTGGAGAGCCTATTGAGATATTTGAGGGTAACAGGGTCAACTTTCTGCACCTCTTCCCTGTTCACTTGGACCACCCTTCTTTCAGCTCTTCTTGCAATAGTTCGAGCCACATCAAATATTGCGCCAAGTTCAGTTCCACCAGAAATAAAAAAGGTTGTGATGGGGGGGAGTATTTTTTCTATTTCACCAATAATGCTCTCCATCTCTAAAACCTTACCCTCGTCCACCCTCTTATCTGAACCTGCAAGTTCCGCCTGAATAATAAAGAGTGTTTGTTGAATATTGTGAACAATGTCACTTATATTTTTTTCACCAAGCTTTAGTTTTTCTTCTGCCGACTTTACTTTGCATATTCCAAGAAAAGAATTGATTTCATCCATGGAACCAAGAGCTTCGGATATGGCCGAGCTTTTTGAAACTCTGACTCCAGAGTTTATTGTCTTCATTGTTCCGTCGTCCCCTTTGCCTGTGTATAGCATAAGTTTATATATTAATTATAAATTATGGTGCCCGGGAGAGGAATCGCACCTCCACGCCTTTCGGCACTACCACCTCAAGGTAGCTTGGCTACTGTTACAACACCCGGGCATCTATTTGCACTTATTTTATTAAAGATACCCCAATAGTATCCAAAGACTCATTAATTTTCAATTTTTTTCTTTTCAAACAGACACTCGACTTTTTCTTATATAACTCTCTCACAAGTTTAATTCCCTCATACTTTGCATATTTTAATTGGTAATATGTATTTTTCTTTTTGGCAGAAGTTATGTGTCCAGTTATGCTAAGTCTATTTTTTACTTCTTCTCTAATCCATTTGATAAAACTCAAACTCCCAGAAGAAAACCCAACATAAAACATAAAACTAGACCTCCACCTCGGATCCCAATAACTATATGAACACCCGTCCCCATCAAAACATCCTCGCAGAAAATCAAAAAAATATTCTGGTGGTAAATCTATTTTACCAAGAACTAAGGACTTTGCCTGTGACAAACCAATACTCTCTAAAAATTTAACAAATAGTATGTCTCCAAATTGGACCTTGAAAGCACTCCTTCCAAACTGACCGGTAGTTAAACCTATTTTATTTTTTATTCCCACACATTTCATAAATGTTTCTAGTTGGTCTAGATCTTTTGATGTGAGAGTGATATGTCGACCATCGGGAGAAAGACAGCCGTCCGTTGCTAAAAGCCCAATCGCATAGGCAAAGTTGCCTGACCATTTAATTTTCACCTTTCCTTTTGGTTTTGGCCCCCTCTTCCCCATATACTTATATTATACATAGCTCAAGGAATACAGTCTACCAATTAATTTTATCAAAAAACACCCTTTTAGGTGTCTCTTGTTAATGTTGTTTTGTTTGATTTATTCTGCTGGAGTTTCTGCAACCTCTTCCACCACCTCTTCTGTAACCTCATCGGGACTTGGAGTATTGTCTGGCAGTGCGCGAATATTTCTCATTTGTCGGCGAATCTCCTTGGCTGCCTTTTCACGAATGTGATAAAGCTTTGCTCTTCTAACTTTTGATCGCTTTAGTGTTTCAATGGAGTCAATCATTGGGGAATATAATGGAAATATTTTCTCCACCCCGACACCAGATGCTACTCGTCTAACTGTAAATGTTGCCCCGGCTTCTTTGCCGTGTTTTACCGCAATAACAAGACCTTCAAAGGCCTGAAGCCTTGTTTTATCCTTTTCTGTAATCTTCTGCCAGACACGAACAGTATCCCCTGACTTAATATCAAGTGCTTTCCTATCAACAATTTTAACTGGTGACTGAATCTCTCGTGTTTCCATAGCTTTAGTAATCTAGCACAGGATTAGTGCTTTTGCAACAGCCCAATAGCCCTACTAAAATCATCTGGTTGTGGGGCAATGACGACTTTAGTCACTCCATCCATACCTATATATTCTATTTTATATGAGTGCAAAGCCAAACGCTCAAAACCAAGTGTGTTTTCGTGCTTTGGAGCATATAGTGAATCATGGACCAAAGGATAACTGATAGCCTTAAAATGCACCCTGATTTGATGTGTTCTGCCTGTTTTAGGACAAACCTCTATAAAGGAGTACCCGAGTCCAGTAGCTAAAACCTTGTAGTCAGTAACTGCCTCTCTCATTTCCCCCCTTGCTCCTCTCTGGGCTGACCACATACGGAAATCCTTTGAGCTTCTGCCGATTGGCCTGTCAATCGTGCCCTCTGTTACCTTTATTTCTCCAACAACAAAAGCGTAGTAAGTTTTTTTTATCTGGTGATTTTGAAACTGTTTCTTCAGAAATTCATATGAATTCTGATTCTTTGCAACAAGCATCACCCCAGATGTTCCCCTGTCTAGTCTATGAACAATGCCGGGACGATAAATAATCTCTCCTTCCGGGTTTCTTCCTGGCTCCCCGACTTCTTTTATTTCTGGATATTTTTTCAGTATCCAGTCTACAAGTGTGGGCTCGGAAGTCTTCCCATCACCATGCACCACAAGACCGGCTGGTTTATTTACTGCCAGCACATCCCCGTCTTCGTATAGTATTTCCACTTCTTTCATTTTATTTTCCTATCCTCCTGTCTCTGTTGCCAAAATCATTAATTATCTGTAGAAATTCTTCCTTGGAAAAATCCGGCCAAGTTGTTTTCGTAAAAAAAAGCTCACTATACACTCCTTGCCAAGGCAGGAAACCAGACAGCCTCATTTCTCCTGATGTCCTAATAATAATATCTGGATCTGGCATCGGATGTGTTTGAAGATGTTTTGCAAAATAATCTTCGGTGATATCTTCTGCCCTTGGTCCTTCTTCCACTATTTTCTTTACCGCCGAAAGTATTTCCTGCCTCCCACCATAATTCAAGGCAAAATAAACATGGGGTCCTGGATTTTTTGCTGTTTTCTCTTCCGCTTTCCTTAGTTTCTCTTGCAAGTCAGGGGCGAATCGTGATAAATCTCCAGCATAATGCAAAACCCCACCTTCCTTATGAAAATAATCCAATTCATCGTGTAGAAACTTACCAATCAACTCCAAAAGATAAGAGACTTCCTCTTCTCCCCGTTTCCAGTTTTCTGTGGAAAAAGTATAAAAAACAACGTGTTTTATTCCAACGTCTCTACCCCATTTTACTACATTCTTTAGTGTCTCTCCCCCCGCTTTGTGGCCCTCCAAAGGCTTAAGCCCCTTAGCTTTTGCCCAACGACGGTTTCCATCCATGATGATTCCGACGCAGGTTGGTATCTTTGTTTCTTTGTCCATTTAGTCAATGATATATTATTCTTCATTTTTTTTCTATACCTAGCTTGAAATTTGTGTATTTATCCTATAGACTGTATCCATCGCGCGATTAGCTCAGTTGGTAGAGCAACCCGTTTACACCGGGAAGGTCATAGGTTCGAGTCCTGTATCGCGCACCACAAACGAACTAAACGGCTTTTTGGAAGCCAGAAGGTGGGACGCGCGAAGCGCGTCCCACTGATTTCCCCCCATTTTC
>MHWY01000007.1 GCA_001824295.1 Candidatus Zambryskibacteria bacterium RIFOXYD1_FULL_40_13
CAACGAAGACAAAGACAATGGGGCCAATAACAATGTCGGCCTGGTGAAGGCTCTCACGCGTGGGGTGGTATTCAACCCCAAGCACCTTGAGGAGGAGTAGCCCCGTCAGAAGGGCCGGGACAATGTGCGCGCGGAGAAGTCCGTGCGTGTGCACTTCTTCCCCGCTAATCATCCCAGCAAACACGCATAAAAACCAGAACCCTGGACCGAGAGCAATGTAGCCTAAGGCTACAAAGCCCTCAATTACACAGATGATGGCAATAGCCACCATACAAGTGCGCAAAGACATAAGCCCCCCATGGACACATCAGGGGCGCAGCGCCCCCGAACCTACTAAAATAGTATAACAAAACCTGAAAAAGTCAAAGTATCTACTTGCTTTCTACAAAGACATACTTGGTTGCGAAAACATTTACTGGAACTCGTATATATATGGTTTTGAACGAGCTCTGAGAACTGACATCAATATAGTAAACACTACCAACCATAGAAGGAGAAAATCTTGGATAAAGAAAAACATCTCCCCAAACAATATCGGTGTCTTTGGGTACTTCAAGTTTCATATTGGCACCACCGAGACCTTGTAGTTTATACATTGCTCCTGTTCGCGAAAGTGTCGTTTCTTGCTCCAATCCTCCGTTTGAAAAAAGCTCAACAAGAGAAGTGCTTGGAGTAACATTTTTGATGAGACCCACAATAATATTATCCGATATATATACTGGACTACCAAGAGAAACTCCATCTTCTGAACCAGCATCAATAACAAAAGTATCGTATGGAGAATAAGGTGGTTTCGATAAAACACGGGAAACAATCCTACTTGCATTCTCTCCGCGTCCCAGCTTACTTTTCATATCCTCAAACTCTTTTAATAAAACCTGGTGGTCCACCTCGGTCATCCTAAGGCCCACTATCTCCTGTTTAAGTGATAAGTTATCTTCTATGAGCGATTTCTTTGAAACAAAATAACCACCAATGCTTGAGAATGGTCTAGTTATCACATCACGAACAAGCCAGAGAGGCTTAGAAACTGTAAGAGAGAGAGAACGAGAAAAATTTGGAAACAAATATACAAATAAACTAAAGAAGCAAAACAATACAACAGCAAGAACAACTTTTCCCCAATGCTTGTACTTCGGTTTACTTTTTAGGAGGTAATTCATCTTCGTTTGCTATTAATACATCTTTATATTTCTCAAGATTCTCAAGTATAATTCCCGTTCCCCTACAGACCGCAGTCAGCGGGTCTCCGGCAATATGCACAGGTATTTTTGTATATTCAGTAATAATCTCAGCCAGACCCTTTATCAGCGCACCACCGCCAAAAAGATAAATACCTCTTTGCATTATATCCGAAAGAATCTCGGGCGGAGTTATTTCCAGAACCTCTTTTATTGATTCAATCAAGGTATCGATGGATTGCGATATGGCTTCACGAATATCAGAATCTGTTATAACCACCTCTCTTGGAAGACCGGATATGAGGTCTCTGCCTTTTATTGATGCTTCAAGTGGTGTTTCACCAGGAAGAATAGCCCCGATAGAAATCTTGATATTTTCTGCAGTTTTTTCTCCAATAAGAATCTTGAATTCACTTCTGACATAAGAGATGATGTCTGTATTTAACTTATCTCCAGCAATACGAAGATTTTTTGAACGGACCACACCTCCGAGAGAAATAACCGCAATATCTGAAGTTCCTCCACCAATATCTATAACCATGTTTCCTATCGGCTCTAAAATAGGAAGCCTAATGCCAATAGCTCCAGCCATAGGTTCTTCCACAATATAAACTTCTGTTGCTCCAGCATTTTTTGTGGCGTCCCTCACTGCTCTCGTCTCAACGTTTGTGATTCCAGATGGAACACCAACCACAACCCTCGGACCGAGCAACTTCTTATTATCCTTTTGGGCTTTGTTGATGAGATACGTTATCATTTCCTCTGTAACTTCAAAATCAGAAATGACTCCATCGACCAGGGGTCGTACTGCAACAATGTGCCCTGGTGTTCTACCGAGCATTTGTTTTGCATCTTTACCGACGGCCACAACACGACCGGTCTTTTGGTTCACAGCAACAACAGAAGGCTCGTTTATGAGAATCCCCTTGCCACTCAAATAAACCAAGGTGTTAGCCGTGCCAAGGTCAATGCCAATGTCATTAGAGAGGTATCTCTTTATTTGTTGTAAATAATTGAACATTAAGATACGAATGTTAAATCTGAGTAGCTACGAATGTCAACGAATGAAACTTAAAACTAATTCGTATACATTCGTTAATTACCCTGACCTTTTTTCGTATCTTCTATACTAGCACATGTTTAAAAAATCTCTACTTAGGGTTGACAAAATAAAAATAAGGTGCAAAGTAATATCAGAACACCACACAAGAGGAAAGGCGTATGCAACAATATTCGACAACCAAGAAGATGTTGGGCGCCGCCGAAATCATCGAAATGAGCGGGGTCGGTGGTCTAACACAAGCAAGTGAGCTTGTTGGAAAAAAGACGGCAATCGCAATGCTGATCTTACAACTAAGACACAACCTGGGTCCTGGTTCCACCCCAAACAGCAGCGATGACGCCGACAGTAGGATTCTCAAGGTTTTAGACCAGGAAGGCTTGGGGTAAAACAAAACATGGCTCTTTGATACCCCACTACGCACGCCCACACAAGAGCACGCCAGCTCTTCGGGGCGTGCTTTTTGTTTATTTAGAAATTAGAAATTAGAAATTTTTCAGTGCCTCTCCGACTGAAATTAGTTTTGAATCATTTTCTGTTCGCATCTTCACCTCCACTTTATCTTCTGCAATTGTCTTATCACTGACCACAAACCTAACTGGAATGCCAATCAAGTCAGAATCAGCAAATTTCTCCCCAGCTCGCAAGTCACGGTCATCATACAAGGCCTCAATACCCTTGTTTTGTAAGTCTGTATAAAGTTTATCAGCAAAGGCAAGTGTTTCTGGTTTATCTCCCAGCCTCACTAGATGCACACTAAATGGTGAGACCTCTTTTGGCCAGACGATGCCCTTGTCATCTGACAAAATTTCTACAATCGTACCCATGAGACGACCCAAACCTATACCATACGAACCCATAAGAACAACATTGTCTTTCCCTTTTTCATCCTTGTATTTCAAATCGAATGGTTCTGAAAATTTTGTTCCCAAGGTAAAGATGTTTCCAACCTCAATAGCTTTTCTCTCAACAAAATCCCCAACTAGTCCCAAATCTTTTTTTAAATCTTCATTATAAATCTCCTTATTTACCACCACGCGATTTTCGTCCATTTTTAACCCTTTTCCTTCATCTTCTTTACTGATATAAATGATATCTTCTCCAGCATCGCAAAGAGTTTGAAACTCATGAGAGAATTTTGAAAAAGTCCCCCCAGATGCATATGTTATATATGTTTTATCTCCTATACCGGCACGATTAAAAATATTTTTGTAGGCCTCTTTGGCTTTATTGTAGAAATCAAGATGCTCTGATTCGTTTCTTGAGAAAGAATATAAGGCTTTCCAATAAAATTCTCTACCTCGCATGATTCCAGACTTACTTCTTACTTCATTTCTGAAAATTTCCTTGAAATCGTAAGGATAAATTGGCAAGTCCTTATATGAAGATATGTACTGTCTTAAAATGTTTGAGTAGGCTTCTTCGTTGGTGAAGGATAAGCCAACTTCTCCTCCGCTTTTTAGTTTTGTCTTAAACCAGTTGTCTACAATATTATCATCCCAGCGATTTGTCTTTTCCCACACCTCCCTGCTCTGAAAAGCGGAGGTTTTCATTTCTATCCCCCCAATAGCATTCATTTCCTCCCTAATAATATTTTCAATTCTTTTTATTACTTTAAGACCTAGTGGTAAGTATGAATACACCCCAGCCATCTCCTTGTGAATAAATCCTGCTCTAATAAGGAGTTGAGCATTCTTAGATGTTTCATCGGAGGGCACATCCTTACGTGTTTTTGTAAAAAGTTGTGATTGTCGCATAATATACGAAAATCATACGAATAATTACGAATGTCAACGAATGAATGTTTCAAATTCGTATACATTCGCAACTACCCTGATCTCTATTCGTATCTTTTATTCTACAGTAAAAAAAATTTTTGAGCAAAAAGAATAGGCTGGCGCCAAGAGGGGGGTAGTCCTCAGCGCCAGCCCGTGGGTGGGGTGGAAGTTGTTCAGCACTCCCCGGTATGAATTTCACTATCACCGGTTCGGCCCGTCGCGATGGATCGGCTTTTCTTTGCTTGGCATGAGCCAAGGCTGGAAATTCAGGAGTCCCGGGTTGGGAGACCTGGCGATCACACTAGGCGGAAGTCAGCTTGCACCCGCCCACCTACCTCTAACATTAGACCAAAGCAACAAAAAGTCAAGTTATATAAATAGAAAGGCCCAAAATGCACTGCGCTAGAATAATTTGATTATGTCATGTCCAGTCACAACCACCATAAGAATAATCAGTAACAAAAATCCGATACCATTTGCCCACTGTACCACCGCTGGTTTTATGGGTCTTCGAATCACTGCCTCTATTGCCACAAAAAGTAATCTACCTCCATCTAGTGCGGGAAACGGCAACAGGTTTATGATTGCAAGATTAATAGAGATTAAAGCAATGAGAGAGAGTAAATATACGAAACCAAGATTGTTTGCCTCACCAACCACCTTGGCAATACCTACTGGTCCCGCAACTTGTGAAAAATCAGATTTAAGTGTGACTGCATCCCAGAGAAATCCAACCAGCCCAACCGTGGTGGCCTTTGTTAGAAGCCATGTCGTACGAACACCCTCTAGGAGCGCAAGGTGTGGAGCGAGCTTGAGTATTCCCATGTTATCCATTCCAATACCTATCATTTTCTTTTCCCCCCCAGAACCTACTGGTTCTATACTTACACTCGTCGGCAAAGACTCGCCACGACGATAAATTATTTCGATTTTTTTTGTTGATTCATTTGAAATGAGGCTTCTCACGTTTTCTGAGGTGAGTGTTTCGCCTTGTAGTACCACCCCTCCCGAAGAAGCAAGGTTGATTATGTCGCCCGAAGCAAGTCCTGCATTACTTGCTGGAGATTCTGGTCTGACTTCTGTAATAACAAGTGCTGTCCCTTGTGTTTCTCCAAAGGTTGAGTAGTTACTTCCTGCTGGCAAACCAATCATAAAACCCAGAGAGACACAAAGCCAGGCAAATATAATATTGAAAGTAACCCCAGCGACCAGGACACTAGCCTGAATCCATTTTGATTTATAAACAAAACTGGTTGGTTTGTCTGCTTCCGATATTTCTCCAGAGTGTGAGTCCTCGCCAAAAATTTTTACAAACCCACCAAACGGAATAGCATTCAAAGTATAGGTTGTCCCTCTCCATTTCTTTGCATAAATCTTTGGAGGAAAACCTAGACCAAACTCATCCACCCTAATCCCCGACTTCTTGGCTACAAGAAAATGCCCCAGTTCATGAACGAAAATTAAAATCGCCAGAATGATTATAAATATGATAATGGACATATAAGTTAAAAGTTTTTAAGGTCTATAAAGTTCTTAAAGTAAAATGCATCAAGTCCCTTTATAAACTTTATGGACTTTCGACTTTATGAACTATTCCCCTATCTCTTTCTCCTTTTTCACAAAAACCTCATCAAGTACCCTATTTGTATCATCCAGCATTTTTTGTAACTCTGCTTTTACCCTAAACTTCTCATCTTCTGATATTTCTCCCTCTTTTTCTTGTCTATCAACATCCTTTATGACCTTCTCTCTTTCGGTGCGAAGAGTGACTCGTGCATCCTCCAGCTTTTGCTTGGCCATTTTAACTAAGATAATTCTCCTGTCTGACGTCAACTCTGGAAAAACAACACGAACACCTTTATCATCCACCGATACTGACAGACCAAGATTAGAGTCAATTATTCCTTTCTCTATTGCCTTTACCTGTGACATATCCCATGGAGTAATGAGTAAACTCCGTGCATCTGCAACAGAGATGTTAGCCAGCTCTGTAATACTCATGTCAGAACCATATGCCGACACCCTGACACTATCAAGAATAGTCGGAGTTGCTCGACCGGTTCTAATAGTGGTGAACTCCCGTTTCAGCCACTCCTCTATATCTTTGACACCCTGCTTAAATGGTTGAAAATTGTATGACATGAGAAAATCATAACATAAAATATTTCCAATTTCTATTTTAAACAGAAAGGACAAGGTTTTCTAATATCATTTTTATTGGCGCACCTCTGTCATACAAACTGGCACGAGTGAGTTCGCATATTTCCAGCGCCTTATGATTCTTTTCAACTCCTGCTTCATACAACTCTCTTTCAACTTGATTTAGGAAGACAATAGCATCCTGTTTGGTCTTATCCTCGTCACTTATAGCATCTGTTATTTCTTTGACCTTGGCCAGGCGCTCAGCAATCTCCATCTCTAATACTTTTGACTTTGTGGACTTTATAGACTTTTGAGTTATAACCTGCATGCGTGAACGAAAAGTTGGTAGAAGATTATCTTGCGGGGAAATTATAAAAAAGTGGGTACCAGGTGTTGGCTCCTCAAATACCTTGAGTAGTGAGTTCTGAGCCTCTTCAGTTATGAAGTCAGCCTGTATAACAAAAAACTTCGTGCCAGAAAAAAAATCTTTTCTTTCTTGATTGCTGGAAATACTTCTCGCACCATCAATAGTTAGTGTGTCATATTTTTCGTAAGAAAAATCGGGATTCCCTGTGGTTTTTACCTTAACCTCCTTTTCCAAAAAATCCCTGAGATGCAGAAAAATCTCTTCTGTTTCCCCCACTAAAAAATATGCGTGATGCAAATCCCCTGACTTTTTGTATGAATCAATTAATACTTTCATCTGCATAGTATAACAAATATTTTTCACACAATTATTGCAAAATATGTGATTGACAAACCACACTTTTGGGTGTATAATAGGGTTTGAAATGGTGGACGATCTGTCTGCCATTAACCGTCTTTGACAAGCCCCAAAAGGGCAAAACCGAGGAGTGAGAAGTGAACGAACGTCTTCGGCCGTGGTTCTACACGGCATGTGCGATTGTCTGGGCTATCGTCGGCTTCTGGGGCCGGCAGTTTCCCAGATTAGCACAGAACAAGGTCGCCTCGACGATGCGTTCTACGCAACAATTCAGACAGCAACGCTATCTGAACTCTCTGCAGAATTCCCAGTATTGTCTGGGAACATGCGAGACGCGAAAACCTGGAAAGAGTACAGCCAGGCTCGAGCGGACCTTCGAAGGTTCGAATTCAAGTATCAGAAGGCTGTTCGGGGAGTGAAACGCTGGAAGATCAGCGGGGAAGCCTTCGATGACCTGAGGATGCTTGAGGCACGGATTTCGTCTATCAACCCAATCATCACGGGAAAGATGGATGAACTCCGAGCTGGACCAGAGCGATTCAACCCTGGGGACATCAAGGATGTTCCTGGTGGAAAAGTCGCATCGCTGGGTCCACTGTGGCCAGCATTTTACACATCCTGGCCGTTCGCACTCCTGGTTCTACTCGTGAGACTTCGAGCATGCGGGTTCAACCCGTGGCTCGAACTCAGCACGCCGTGGTGGCTCACCCTCGCAACACTGGCGTGGCCCATCGGAGTATTCATGTATCCGACGGGTAACCCAGGTCGCCAGGTAATGCGAAGTCTGAGATTTGCAGCCTTCACCCTCACGACTGCACTGAGCCTGACGCCAGCGATGGCGTTCGCTCAGTCCGTCAAGAAGGACAACGGGAAGAAAAAGGACCCGCATGTCCTGATCCTGGATGTCCGGACCAGCACGCCAGTCGGCCCGGAGCCGAACCCCGATGGGTTGCTCAAGGCAACCCTGACGACGCCGTCGGGCTGGGTCTTCCAGACCACCGAGGTTGTTCGTCCCGCAACGGACTTCTGGTCCGCAACCAACCTGTTTGGCAGAAGGGTTGTGAACAAGAACGGGGTTCGGGTGGACATCCTCGGAGGGTACGCCACGAACTCGACCGGTGCCAGAGTGGTGCCAGCCGGGATGAGCCTAAGCGTCAACCGCAAGGGATGGCTCACGGCCTTCCCCTTCATCGGCTACGAGAAACGCCTGGACAAACCAGTCCAGGACATCTACGCCGTGAACCAGACCTTGCTGAAGGCTGGACGGTGGCGACTCGGCTTAGAGACCTATGCCAAGAAGGTCTTCCATGCACCATACCAATGGTATGTCGGTGGGGTCCTCGGCCGAGCACTCGGCAAGGCCTCGTACCTGGAGGCCTCGGTAAACCGGAACCAGTCGGGCGCCTACACAGCACGCATTCGGTCGAGCATCGCTCTTTCATGGTAGGGACTTCAAAACCCTACCCCAACGGCCCCGGAGTCATCAGACTGCGGGGCCGTAATTCGTATATAAAATATTCAAACAAAGAATTTCAGAAACTTCTTGTAAAAGATAATTTAGAAACTTTCAAATATGAGTGAAATCCGACGTGAGAAATTAAAAAAGCGAAGAGCCTTACTCGTCGTAAGGTGATGAGCATTTTTAATTTGGGAACGAGGAGTTCGCCAGATTTGAAAGTTTAGCGCTTTGAGATAATCAACTTTTTATAGGTATCAAGATGCTCGAGCGCAATTCCCGTCCCCTTGACCACACAATAGAATGCATCTTTTGCCAGCACGGCCTTCACACCTGTGCGTCTGAAAACAAGCTCTGGCATGTTGCGGAGTTGGGATGAACCACCGGTCATAATAATCCCTTGGTCAATAATGTCCGCAGAAAGTTCTGGTGGAGTTTCTTGCAAAACCTCTTTGATGGCTTTTATCATTTCTCGCAAATCTTTACTGATAGCTTTTACAACTTCGTTTGTTTTAATCTCTACACTTCGAGGAAGTCCGGAAACAAAGTCGCGACCCTTAATGGTCATAGAGAGTTCCTCATCCAGAGGAATGGCGGAGCCAATATTTATTTTTATATCTTCTGCCGTTTTGTCCCCTATCCCGAGGTTGAAAGTCTTTTTTATATAATCGGTAATAGCATAATCAATTTTATTTCCCGCACACTTGACCGAAGTTGAAGCCACAATACCACCAAGAGAAATAACCGCCACATCTGTTGTGCCACCACCAATATCAACTATCATGTGCCCAAGTGCCTCGTGTATAGGAATGCCCGCGCCAATAGCAGCAAGAATCGGCTCCTTAACCACATATGCGTTTTTTGCACCCGCGCGAATAGCAGCCTCTATAACTGCTCTTCTCTCTGTAGAAGTCACTCCCGCTGGAACAGAAACCAAAACTTCTGGTTTAACAAAATTCCATTTTCCAAGTGCTTTGTCTATATAGTAGCGGAGCATTGCCTCTGTCACCCTATAGTCTGCTATGACACCATCCTTCATCGGCCTATAGGCCACGATGTTTTCTGGCGTGCGACCAATCATTTCCTTGGCCTCAAGTCCGATGGCCAAAATACGGTTATCTTCTTCCGATACGGCAACAACCGAAGGTTCATTTAGAACCACTCCGCGACCCGGAACAAAGACCAGAGTGTTGGCGGTTCCCAAGTCTATCCCCAGTTTTTTTGAGAAAATGCCCATGTGGTCTATAATACCCGATATGGATGACAAAGTAAAAACCCACCTAAAGAAGTACAAACCCGAATATATAATTCTGGTTCTCGCTATTGTTGCACTCCTTATTGGATTTATTGGTTACAAAAAAGGATACAGATTCACTGAGAATTTTATGATTGGAAAAGCTGGAAAACTTTCCC
Source organism: Candidatus Zambryskibacteria bacterium RIFOXYD1_FULL_40_13 (assembly GCA_001824295.1). GTDB lineage: Bacteria > Patescibacteriota > Minisyncoccia > Phycocordibacterales > DATDWN01 > C7867-006. The sequence continues at coordinate 9,755 of MHWY01000007.1, forward strand.
TCAATGTCGCCTTGCCACTTGCAAATATTTTTATTGACGAAGGAGAAAAAATAGTAACGACAAAGGATAATGAGCTCCTAGAAATTTCACTATCACCGAGAAAACACACCGTCATAATTTCCCGCGAAGGATACTTTCCATGGAAAAAAGATTTTGTTATGCAGAGTGAGGGCAAGGTGGATTTGTCCCCTGTCTTCGTTTCAAGCAATCCATCTGGTATGGTCATAACAAACAAAGACCCTGAGTTTTGGAAAATCAGAAACAAAATCATCGTTGACCCTGTTCCGACAAAAGAGTCCCCTAGGATTTCCAAAGATGGTAAAGCCAAATTATGGTTGGACGACAATGCTGTGATGGTAGAGATTGCTAGTACAACCAAAACAGTTATACAACCAGACCCCGCCATTCGAAATTTGTATTTTTACAAAGATAGAACAGACGTCATTATTTTTTCCATTAACAATGCTATCTACGCAATAGAGGTAGAGAAGGATGGCACACAAAACTTTCTTCCAATATACAAAGGTGCTTCTCCCAGCTTCATAGAAGGTGCTCTAGATTATATTTATGTTCTTGATGGTGAGATTCTAATGCAGGTGTATATATAGGAATCTCGTTACTATTTTTTGAGAACATGTGCTTATTTAAAAAAATCTCTTTTTCGTAATATCTCTCAAAGAGACACGCATAAATTCTTGCTAGAATTTTGCTTGAGTTCGCGCCGTCGCGCTTACTAGTCTCTTTTCAAGATATTACTCGACGATATTTTTTAGTCTGAAAACAGCTTGACATTTACACCCAACAGTGATATAATACATACAGAACGCTTATGTTCTCCACATACTGGAGCACCGCATGAACCGCTTCCTCGTTACGATCGCTTTTCTCCTCACGTTCGCGTCAGACAACGTCATGGCCCAGACCACCGGGTTCGCTGAGTGGCAGTTGCGAGCCGTCTCAAGCGAGAAGTCCGTCACCACGATGGACGTCCAGCTGGTCAAGCCACTCGGGAACGGGTGGACACTTGAGAGTTGGAGTCTCAAGACTGACGGTTGGGCCGAAACCCAGCTGGGGGTCGGCAAGAAACTCGCACCGTGGGTGTCAGTCTCTGCTTCGATCGGAATCGAGCAGTCGGACAACCTGTGGCGAACTGGCTACTCGCTGTGGATGGAGAAAGGGAAAAACACCATCCTCGTCCTCTACGAGTATGGCGACAGCGGGGCGTGGCACAAGATCGTTGCCGCCCACGAGGTGAGTCCCAAGATCCGTGTCGGGGTCATGTCCCTGGCAGGCCTAGGAACAGGACCGTACGCGGAGAGAAAGTTCGGCCCAGTGAAAATCTGGGTCACAACCCCGGTCGTGGGAATGGACAAGCGTGAGCCCAAGGTCCAGTGCGGACTACCGGCCAGCTTCTGATTCCCGGCCCCACCAACGACACACAGGAAAGGAGCACACATGCACAAAAGAGTTTATCGTTCTGTAGACTGAACGGTCGCGCACCCTAGCCAGTAATGGTTGAGGGTGCTTTCGTTTGCAAAAAACGTCCTATAATGTAGTATGTTTTTGGGAGGAGTCATGGCAGCACCGAAGTATCTGGCGACAAGAGAACAGGCGTTGGTTACAAATGAATACCCCACTGCTTTTGCTCATCGTTGCAAGGGGCAGAGGATTGTTCATATCTTTGTTGGTCTGAACGGCCAACAGAGAATTCTCGGCCGTGCGTACAATGTTCATGATGCCTGGAAAAGCGCGGCATCAAACATCGGCCTCATCTAACCCCACCCTCGGTGGTTAGCCAACATTACATGTTCGGTACACCTTGTCAGCTTTTTCATTCGCTTTGCTCTGAAAAATCAAGGCAAGGTCTTGCGAAGCCATAACATGGCTTCTCACCCACCGCAGACAACCTCCGGTGGGTTTTCTGTACTAGATTGACGAGCCACCATTTTTACTATATTTTATGAGCAGAGGAGGTCAGTCTATGCAGACGACCGAATGCAGTATCACTTACCAGAAGATCGTTCTACGAGTCTACCCAAACGCTATTGCCCACAGAAACCCGGGTGGTGGACCATGGCGCATCCACTATCGCGTACCCATTCGCCACATTTGTCCCCACTGCGAAAGCTGTGTGGACGGAAGTGAGCTCAGTCTCAATGTGCTCGGTTCCGGACCAAATGAGCGCTCGGCCTGGAAGTCGGCAGCAAACCGACTTCTGAAGGGAGAATGACGTGGCAAAGAAAACTGAGTTAACCCCAGAAGACCTTGTGTTGGGGGTTGAACCGGACGCCGTCGTCTATGACGACGGATGGAAGGTATACATCCAGGTCAAGAGAGCAACCCGCATGCAAACACTCGGAAAAGGCAGTTCTGCCGAGTACGCGTGGCGGTCAGCTGCACGACGTCTTCGTCTCTGGAAGTAGCCCAGAGCCGAAGCACGAGCCCACCCAGTCCCACCTTCGGTGGGTACTCACCCACTGACAGAAACTCATCGGTGGGTTTTCTGTTATAATTCAAGCATGCCCCGTAGTAGAACTTGGTATAGCACGGGGTCCGTGCAAAGAATTAATACCAAGTTCACTACGAGACTATCCGGTAGTGCAAAATGACATAGAATAAATTCAATATGAACAAAAACTCACACTGGTCGGCATTAATAATAGTTAATATTGGAATGACTCACCGTTCGAAGAACGATGTCATTTTCTACTAACCGGATGAGAATTGTTACTGTTATCCCTATAAGTAAAGGTATAGGCAAAGATACCCTAACCTACTTCACACAGAAAAGTGTGACGGCTGGTTCTATTGTCTCTGTCCCCCTCCGAAACAAAATGGTTTTTGGCCTAGTGACAGAGAGCAAGGTGGCACAGGAAATGAAATCCGAGCTCAAAAGCCTTTCATATAATATAAAAAAAATAGACAATATTGAGACCCATTCATTCATATCAAGTTCCTTTATTGAAAGTGCGGAGAAAATTGCCGACTATAATGCCTCCTCGGTTGGAGCCGTCCTCTCTGCCCTTCTACCAAAAACAATCTTGGAGGAAAGCAAAGAACTTTCTTATACCCCAAAGGAGAAGCCTGTGGGAATATTCCACGAAACCCTCCTGCTCCAGTCTGATGACGAAGAAAGGTATGCGACATACAAAAGTCTTATTCGCGAAGAATTTGCAAAGAACCGCAGTGTTTTCTTCTGCATGCCCGGTGCAGAGGATTTGCTCAACGCAAAACTTTCACTTGAGAAAGGCATAGAAAACTATACCCACATCCTTCATTCTGGCCTATCAAAAAAGGACATAGTTTCTACCTGGCAAAAGATAATCGCCGAGGAGCACCCAGTCTTGATTATCGCCACAGGGTTATTTCTTTCTATTCCAAGAGATGACCTCGGTGCTATCATCTTAGAGAAGGAAAGTTCCAGAGCCTACAAGATGCAAACGAGGCCATTTATTGATATCCGCTCGGCTGTAGAAATAATAGCCAAGAAATTTAGAGTTAAGCTTGTCTTGGGTGATATTTTTTTACGGACAGAAACACTCTGGGAGGAGAAAAACGGCACCTATGCGGACTTAGCTCCCTTGAAGTTCCGCTCACTGACCACAGCAACCTGTGAACTCATAGACATGAAAACTCCACAAGATATGAAAAAAAAGGAGTTTAAGATACTTGACGAAAAGCTGAAGAAAATAATCATTGAAGCAAAGGAGAATAACGAACACACTTTTCTTTTTTGCGGGCGAAAGGGTCTTTTCCCCCAGACAGTCTGCAGTGACTGTGGAACTGTAGTTGTGTGTAAGAACTGCAACACGCCAGTTGTGTTATACAGCAGGAAAAACAATGGGGTACAAAAAAACTTATTTGTTTGTAACCATTGCGGAGAGAGGCGCGATGCAGAGGAACTATGCGCTCATTGTAAGGGTTGGAGACTGAATCCACTTGGCATCGGTATTGACCGAGTGGTAGAGGAAGTTAAACAGCTCATTGAAGACGTAAACCTAGTCGTCATAGATAAGGAACACATCTCTACACACAAGCAGGCAGTTAAGGCTCGCGATTTATTCTACAAAACACCAGGTAGTATTATGGTCGGAACAGAGATGGCCCTAACCTATCTCAATGAAAAAATAGAGAACTCGGCAGTGGTTTCATTGGACTCCTACTTCTCAATTCCAGACTTCCAAATAAACGAGAAAATATTCCACATATTACTTACATTACGAGAGATAAGCCAAAAAAGTCTTGTCTTCCAAACAAGACAGGAAAATCCGAAAATTTTTGACTATGCATTACGCGGAAATCTCATAGATTTTTACCGAGATGAGATTGAGGAAAGAAAATCAATTGGCTATCCCCCATTTACTACCTATGTAAAAATGACCTTGGAAGGAGAAAAAAACACAGTTAAAAAAATGATGGAGGCGGTGGTGGAATTAATGAAACCGTTTGAAGTAAACACCTTTGATGCATTCACCCCAGGGAGCAAGCTTAAATACACTACCCATGGATTAATTTCTTTGCCAAAAGGTAGGTGGATAGATCAAGAACTCCTTACCAAACTGCGCAATCTTCCACCACAATTTATGATTAGAATAGACCCAATCACCCTTCTCTAGAGACAATTTTTGTGATAAATTGAGATGTAAATCAATATAATGAAAAAAATATTACAAAAAGAGGCCCCAGTTTTGAGAGAAATATGCAAAAGCATACCCCTTGAAGAAATATCCTCACCGCAAATTCAAAAAATCCTAAAAGAAATGAGCACTGCTCTGGCCTCACAGGATGACGGTGTCGCTATCGCAGCCCCACAGATTGGATACCCACTTAGAATTTTTGTTGTCTCCAAGAAAGTGGTTGGAATAATGAAAAAAGAAGACAAACAACCATCGGAGAAAGCAAAGGATTCGGTATATATAAACCCCATTCTAAAAAAAGTATCAAGAGAAAGAGCAACTGTGGAAGAAGGTTGCCTCTCAATAAGATATCTCTATGGCAAGGTCAGCCGTGGCGAGAAAGCAACAGTAGTGGCTTATGACGAAAATGGAAAAAAGTTTGAAAGAGGCGGAACAGGACTTCTTGCTCAGATATTTCAGCATGAGATGGACCACTTAGATGGAATTCTTTTCATTGACAAAGCAAAATTTGTTGAAGAAATACCACCCGTAAAACAATCAGCAAAAAAACAAAAATGAACAAACTAAATTGGGCCTTCTTTGGAACATCAAAATTCTCTGTTGTCGTCTTGGATGAACTTAAATCTGAGGGACTAATCCCCTCGCTAATAGTAACGACGGAAGACAAACCAAAAGGCAGAAAACTTATTTTGACAGCACCAGAAACTAAAACTTGGGCTATAGAAAACAACATACCATATATACAACCAAAAACATTAAAAGACACAGAAGTGGTCTCGAAACTTTCAACTTTAAACTTTGAACTATTCATCGTCGCTTCCTACGGCAAAATTATTCCTCAAAACATTTTAGACATACCTAAATACAAGACCCTTAATGTCCACCCATCTCTCCTTCCCAGACTTCGTGGGGCTTCCCCCATCCAAAGTGCAATCCTTAATGAAGATGAGACTGGTGTGTCAATAATAAGGCTGGACAGTGAGATGGACCACGGACCGATTCTCCACAAGGAGACAGTCGCAACAGATGAGTGGCCAACATATGCTGAAAAATTAGAGAAAAGGCTGGGAGAAGTGGGTGGTAAAATGCTGGTGAAAATACTCCCTGACTGGATTGATGGAAAAATTCTAGAAAAAGAGCAAGACCATTCCCTTGCGACTTTCTGTAAAAAAATAGAAAAAACTGACGGTGAATTAAATCTGGAGGATTCTCCAGAAATAAACCTTCGAAAAATAATGGCTTATTGTGTTTGGCCAGGTGCTTACTACTTTGAGGATAGAAAAAGAATGATAGTAAAACAAGCACACATTGAAGACAGCAAACTAGTGCTAGATAGAATAGTTCCTGAAGGAAAGAAGGAGATGAGTTACAAGGATTATCTGAACGGTAAAAAGGTTAGTAAATAGCTGTTAGGTTTTAGTAAAATACATTTGTACTTTTACTAGCCACCTAAACCTGAAATCTAGAACCTAATGCTTCCACGGCCTGAAATCAACCATCTTGATTAGGTTTTTGATTTTTTGTGCTCCTCTTCTCCAAAGTTTTTTGTACTTGTTTTTTCTTGAAACAATTACCCTCTCCGCCTCATCACGGACAACATCAATAGCAGTATATAGGTCCACCTCTTCAGCCATAGCGTAAACTTGCTTGTTGCCTGGTCCAACAATATTCACTTCTGCCTTAAATATGTCCCCGGTGTTATGGTGTTTTGTTGTTCTCCCTATTTCCACTTCGCACAAAACCTCATCTCTCGTATCTAGAAATCGGCCAAGAGTGGATATTTTCTTTGACACATAATCATCTATCGCTGGTGTAATATCAAAATTCTTTGATGTTATTTTTATTTTCATACTCCTATTATACCATCTGGCACAACAAGCCTTCAACCCACAAAAAACATTGCATTCTTGTATATTTTTGGTATTATCTTACTAGTTTAATGTAAAACGTTAAACTAACATTCTGCGATAGCTCAGTCGGTAGAGCGCCTCCCTGTGTCGTAGGTTCAGTGGTATACTTATACTATGTATACCAAGAAGAAAGAAACTAGAACCTATGCTGATCGCGCCGAGTATATGCGTATGGCAGTTAAACGAAGAAGAAGAAAACTTCGTGAAATGGCCAGAGCATCGAAAGGTGATAAATGTGCGATATGTGGTTATGATAAGTGCGCAAGAGTGCTCAGTTTCCATCACATCAACCCCTCAAAAAAAGATTTTTGTCTTTCTGAAAGGGGTCTTACCCGCTCATGGGAAAAGATAAAGAAGGAAATTGATAAATGTGTTCTATTGTGTGCAAATTGCCACGTTGAAGTACATGACGGCATTACGCAGCTTCCAAAAGAAATTTTGGTTGAAAAATGAGGTGAATTGCTGGAAGCCCAATCCAAATAAATTGGAGGGTAATCAGCAGCCAAGTCCCAAGAGAAATCAAGGGAAAGGTTCAGAGACTATCTCGAAAGAGAGTACTCGGTATTACTTAAAATAATACCCAGGAAGCGCCTCACCCGTCGATTCGTCACGGTGATGATATAGTCCATACCTTAAGTAATTAAGGATAAAATGTAAGGAGGATGTCCCAGGTTCGAGCCCTGGTCGCAGAGCAAATGAAAGAGCGCCTTTGTGGCGTTTTTTCATTTGCTCTGCGAAACAAAGCGAAGCTTTGTGCCCAGGGCTCGAACAGATTGGCGGTCTACGGGCGCAGTGGCGACTGTCGCCAATCTGCGTTTTGAATTCTGACGAGAGGCGACGAGTCAGAATTCAAAAAGAGCACCCTGGTCGCAAAGCTTCTTATCGATGATGATGCGTGAATATGCTTCGTTCATAAAATTTATTTTGTCTTGGTCTTCGCCATAAACTTCTCAAACTCAGTGCGATCAATCCGGTACTCCTTACCGATCTTATGAGCGACAAGCCGGCCGGCTTTGATGTACCGGTATATGGTCATCACATTGACCGACAGAAGCTCGGCCAATTCCGTAGGCGTGTAGTATGCTTGCGGTTCTTTTTTCATGGCTTTTGTGTCTCTAAATCATACTTTACTTTGATTGACATTACAATACCGACGCGAGTAGAATGAAGACCAAGATGAGTATTTCAGATTTAATAACTTGGATAAAAAACTTCTTCAAGAAGGAAGATAAAACAGCTCTCCAACTTTACACCAAAGAGTATTTGGAGTACTTCGACCATCTTTTTAATCGCGCAGCCAATGCCAATGGTTTTAACTATCTCTACACAATTTTACGTGTAGAAGGAATGACTAGCGGTCATTGGGATGCATTTGTCGAAGCGGAAGATACTGCTATGGATTTCAGCAAACTTCTCCGAAAGATGGGGAAAAATGAGGAGAAGAGGAAAATTAGAATGGCTCTATTTTTGTACTGCCACTCTACTGAGATGTCAGTTCCATATGAAGTAATTGCAAACCTTTTACGGGTATCGATGGATCAAGAGTACAAGATGTATCCATTTGCTCATCTAATTAGAGTAGAGAAGTCAAAAAACAACTTTTTCGCAAAGCGACATTTGCCGTATCCTAAACAAAAAATTAAATACATCAAGGAGTTAGCTGCTACCGCAGGTGAAGAAAAGATCGGAGAGATTTTTGACAGTTTCTTTCGCAACGATGTTAGGAACGCTTTTTATCACTCGGACTACACGATTACCGATGATGAATTCAGAATAATTCAAGGTGCTGAGTTAGGCCAAGAAGTTATTTCTCTCGAAGAAATCTCAGAAATTCTCGCACGTTGCTTCGCTTTCTACTCTGCTTTTTTTATTACATATAATCGTATTAGAAAAGGCCTTGCCGAGGGTCAGCGTTACCAGAGAATGCCAAACTATGAAGTTCTCGAGCTCTTGTCAGACAAGGACGAGGGACTAACAGGTTTCAAGATCCACTTTCCCAATGGAGGTCATGCAATGTTTGAACGTAAAAAATATGAAGGCACCAAGGGTGTGAATTTCATGATTGAAGAAGAAGGGATAAGTTTACACGTTGGTGAACTCAGCAGCTACAATAATGCAACTGGTTGGTTCGTCGAAGGAAAGCCCTTTGTGCAACTCGGCACGAGATACAATCGTGTGGGACATTGGTACCCGATTGTTTTTCGCAGAAACTCTCAGTCCCTACAAACCAAAGCCCATCAAACGACAACAGATAAAGTTGTGCAGGGCTGTTTGTTCTACATTTACGCAACAGGCCATATGGCTGTTGAATTCGTAATAAAATCAAAATCGGCACTTTTTGAGGGCGATATCTTGTCACTACCTCTATCAGGTAAAAAGAAAAATATAACTGTACATAAGGTTGCGGAAACTCCAAGTGGTAAATTTATTTACGATGCCACATTCCATCTAGACGAAAGCGACCCCGCAACAGTACGCGCAGCTCTCGATGAAATAGAGAAATTAATTGCAGAATTCAAAATAAAAGACGGTAACCTTCGTTGGCGATTAAAATACCAACTCTACGGTAGTCCTAGTGATAATGATGTTGAACCTAATGCTGACGGTTCCTTTACTATCGTACTTAATATGGATGACCCGCGGCACACCATGGTGGCCTCAGACTTAACCATGTTTCCAAAATCTGATTGGAAAATTAAAGAAGAGTGGATCTAACTGAAAAACAATGTCTGACCCGAAAAACCAACATACCATTCCTCAGTGCTATCTAAAGCAGTTCGTGGATCCGAAGGTACCAAGTAATTTCGGACCATGCGTTTGGATTTTTGAACGTAAGAGTAAGCGCGGAAAAAGAAAGAACGTCAGGAGTGTGCTTACAGAGACCGATGTATACACTTTGCAAGGTGATTACTCGATTGAAAAGTCGCTTGCCCAACTAGAGAGTGAGTATGCGGTTATCTTCGAAAATAAGATCAAAAACAAACTACCTCTAACGCCCTACGAGCACACTATCTTCTGTGCATTCGTTGCGGCCATGTTGCAACGAACTCTAAAACAAAAGGAGCATATTGAGAACCAAATGGATCAGATGATCGGCTGGGCGAAGCAGCTCGAAATGGTACATGGAGCGAAACCAAAGTCATCGATTGCTTGGGAGGAGGCAAAAAAGGATGCCCACAAAATTAGTGTTGTGGAAATGGTGCCAGATATCGCAAAAATCCTCTCTAAGATGAATGTGGCCTTCCTTTGTACGAAGAGTAAGAGGGTGTCGTTTATAACCTCGGACTCTCCTGCATACCTTTTCAATAGCCAATTGCAATTCCAGCGCTGGTTTGCGCCAGCGTTCGGGCAGAAGCATGTCGAAATCCGGATGCCGCTCTCGCCAGAGATTTCCGTATGTTTTAGTTGGATCAATAACCTGCGTGGCTACTTGGTAGCGACCGAGGACATGGTACACAACGACAACCGAATGGTGTTCGGATACTCTCACCAGTATTTCATTGCAAACTCTCAGAAACTGAAACGGCGCTGGTTCCGGCGTCTACCCTTGGACCCAGTATTTATTTGGCGTTTCCTAAAGAACAAGACGCCGATGTGGATCGCCGATATTCGTCGTAAGTACCGTAAACACCATGTCTGATCGAGAAAAACCAAACAAAGCAAGAGCACTTTTCGACCGTGGAGAATACCCCGAAGCGCGAAAGTTGCTCGAGGGAATCACCACAAAAGACCCGTCAATTCGGATCAATGTACTTTCAGCTCTTATAGGGGTTCTTGATCATGTGTCGGAAAATGAGAAGCTCTTAGCTGTTGCAAACGAAGGAATCGAAGTTGCTACTATCGCAGGCAATAATACAATGCGGAGTTATTTTTTGGGAAAGAAGTGCTTCTTTCTAATGTCGAATCTCTCTATGATTATCTACCGACAAAAGAACCTAACACTCTCGGCACGGGTATTTGAGTGGATCGGCTTCTCATTGGAGCGCGATAAAAATGAGTATGAGGCGATTGGAGAGGAGCGTAAAAAACTTGAGAAAGAAATCGACTTGTCGCTCGAGACCGTTATCGATGAAGTAGAACGCGACTCTGATCATGACTTCAGAGGCCATCAGTTTTCCACCATCGGCGATGCCTACAGCTCAAAGTACTTGGCAGACAAGCTCGACTTTCAGGATGGCGGAAAGTACAAAAGTAAAATTGCCAACTTATATTTAGTGAGGCGTTGGAATCTCGATAGGTACCTCTACGGTAAAGACGTACGACACAAAATCGACCAGTCCCGAGATAGTTGCATCAAGTACTTCGAGCGATCGATCGTAGAGTTTGGACTTGCTGGAAAAAAGTCAGAGCAGGCGCATGCGATTTACAATCTCGCAGTGAAGATGCAATTGTTCAATTGTTTCCGACGAGCAAAGAAACTACTAACAGAAGCGCGGACGATGGCGGAATCGATAAATGAGAACCGACTGCTTGATAAAATTACAAAACTCGAGGTGTCAGTAACGGATAGGAACCGCAACATCAGGGACTACGTTTCAGAAATGGGCTTAGACATGCCTTAACAACTACCATGGGAACTTCAACCATATTCTCAATTCTGCCAAATGATTTTTTAATACAACTCGTGGCGATGACTGGAAAGTCCGTCGCGGGAATGTTTTGGCAAGCAGTGACAGTGCTCTGGTCCGGCTATTGGCCTTACATTTTACTAATAATCGTTTTGATCGTTGTGTACGAACTACTCACATGGAATGGTGGGTGGCACTACAACTCACGCAATGGCTTTTCGCCTGGGTTTAACCGCTTGGTGGGTAGTGGTGTGTTCGCACTTTACTCGGCGATCTTCTTTGCTTTTATTCACTTTGTTTTTGGAGACAGCATTTACCTTGAACAGTATTGGCCGTACCTGGTTCATGCTCTGGCTTTCCCGTTAACGTGGCTAACTCTGCGTAAAATCGGCTTCTGGGTGTATTAAAAATCTCTAGTTTGATACCATTGCATATGTTCTTACCTCGTTGAGCATGCGGAGCAAATGAAAGAGCGCCTTTGTGGCGTTTTTTCATTTGCTCTGCGAAACAAAGCGAAGCTTTGTGCCCAGGGCTCGAAGGAATCCACGGTTTACGCTTGCAACAGCAAGTGTCGTGGATTCCCGTTTTCAAATCTAATGAGCGACGGCGAATTAGATTTGAAAAAGAGATCCCTGGTCGCAAACAGAACAGGTGTACAGAATCTGTAGGATTCGAGACCCCTGGTCGCAGAGCCCATTAGAACAGAATTGTGATAATATTATGTTGTGCAACCAAATGCTAATCGAAATATCCTAATTATTGTGCTTGTTTTTATTGCTATTGTTTTTGGTGGTATTATGCTCGGATTCTGGTATTCGCGACTTCCTAGTAACAACCCACAAAAAAGTCAGGCGGGGTGTGAGAGTGTGGGTGGAGATTGGGATGCCGTGGCGGGCAGATGTCTCGTTTCGTATAAAAAAGAGGGAGAACCATGTGTTGATGGAGGGCAGTGTAAAAGCGGAATTTGTTTCCCACCTACACTAACTGAAGAACAAGAAGTGGTTCTTTTGGGCGGCCATTTGAAAAATGTAGTGGGAACTTGTTATTCTGATGAACAAATAACTGGCTGTGTCAAACAAGTACTTATGGGTATAGTATCAAAGGAATCAATGTGTTTAGATTAGCAATGATATATGTAATTTAAAAAGGTGGGATAAAATTTCTATATGAGCAAAACAAAACTATTATTACTGGTTCTTGCAATATTATGCGGTATATTTTTTATTATATATGGTGGATATGATGACAGTCCAGGAGGACAAGGAATTGGATTACTGGTAGTCATAATCGGTATCGTAAGTATAGTAAGGAACAAGAGAAAAACACCAAACCTAAAAGTGTAGGGTTTTTGGTGTATCTTATTCAATAAATCAATCCGGGAACTAATAGGTCCTAAACTGCACCCACTCGTGTGAGTCAGTCATCTTATGATATAATAAAAAAATGAAAAGTTTTAGAAATTTTATATTTATTTTTTTGGCTCAATTTATTTACTATCTTCATTTTGTATCTACGTTCATTATTCATTTTGGGTGGCTTTTTCCTCGCTATAGAGTGGCATATATAATTTTTTTGATTCTTGTTCCTCTTCATTGGCTTTTATTAAATGGTAATTGTATATTCACAGTCTGGGAACATTATTTAAGAAGAAAAACAAATAAAAATTTTAATCCAGCAGGAAAAAATTTCACTGCAATAAACCTAAAAAAGTTTTTTGGTATAAATGTTACAAATCGTTGTGTTGATGTAACTTCCTTGAGTTTTATTATAGGAATGATTATTTTGCAAACCTTCTTATTATTTAAGTAAAAACCATGACTGGATTATTAAAAAAAGGAAAATATAATTCTAGTATTCTGTGCGCTTCTTCTATTATTTATTTTTTTGTGGGCATAGTCACAATTCCAAAGGATATCTATCTTTCAATCTTGCTTTTTATCGTGATGCTTTTTTCAGTTCTACACCATGGAAATTTTAAAAACTTTGACTTTAAGTTTTTAGATTGGACATTTGGAATGATTTTGGCCGTGTATCTTTATTATCTTGTTAGGGTGAAATTTGATGTTTATATTTTTTCTTTTCTTTTAATTCTTACAGCAATCAGATTAGTTGATCATGTTTTATTCAAGGAAAAGCGTTATGGAATTTTTAGTTATACTCATTCCCTGTGGCATTTACTATCAGGGTTAATAATTGTTTTTATAATTTCCTACAATTAAAATATTAATTGCGTAATCATATCGCAGATCATTAAATTGACAAAACAACTGTCTAGGACAAAACTTAACTAACTAATTCAGCACATTTGTGCTAAAATTTCTATATGAGCAAAACAAAACTATTTCTCTTGGTTCTTGCGATATTATGCGGTATATTTTTTATTATATATGGTGGGTATGATGACAGTCCAGGAGGACAAGGAATTGGATTACTGGTAGTCATAATCGGTATCGTAAGTATAGTAAGGAACAAGAGAAAAACACCAAACACAAAAGTCTAGAATTTTTGGGATGTTTTATTCAATAAATCAATCTGGGAACTAATAGGCCCTAAACTGTACCCACTCGTGTGAGTCAGTCATCTTATGATAAAAACCCAACTCTGGGTTAATGTTTTTTGAATTAAAGATAATCTGGTCCATTCCCTCCCATAAGAGGAATACAGCCACTGGATCAAGAAAAACAATAAGAAAAGAAAGAAATGCCTCACGCGATGAATCACCAAAGTGAACCAGAGTGGCAATAATCATGCAGATAATACCAAGAAGAACCATAATAATACCAGTTTTCAAAACATCTCTTTTTTCCTTTTGTAGTAACTGATAATGTCGCAAGAAATGCGCACCAAGTCTCTCCTTAATAGTAGCTTCTCGTGATTCGTCCCTCTTGTTCTCTGGTACATGTAGTATAAGTTCAATATCACCACCATCTTTTCCACTAACCGCTCTTTTTATCTCATCAAGAAAATCAACAGAAAGAGCGCGGTCAGAATATGGCCTCATGTCAAAATCCGAAAAAATGTCGTCGTATTGGTCAAGCCTTACATATATTCCCTCTCTTTGATTTGTTTTAGTTTGTTTGTCCATACTCAAATTATACACAAAACTGTATATTTAAGAAACTTTATTGTTCCTTTTGTGGAATTGAAACTTTTGGTATAGTTGTACAATAAACAAATGACAAAAACGATAAATGACGCCAAGTATTGGCAAATGTCAGTAGAAGAAACCGCTAAAGCACTTGAGACAAACATAGAAAGTGGTTTATCAGTGAAGGAAGTGGGAGTCCGTCTTGACCTTTTTGGCAGAAACACCTTTGAAACATCAAAAAAATCCAGCAGGGTTAAAATCTTTCTCAGCCAGTTAAAAAGCCCCCTTATTCTGGTTCTAATCATAGCTGGTATTGTCACGCTCGTTATATCAGACTATCGTGATGCTGTTTTTATTTTTGTTGCGGTTATTGTTAATTCAATTTTGGGTTTTTGGCAAGAAAACAAAGCTGAGAATGCTCTTGCCCATATAAAAACATACTTGAAACAAAGAGCACGTGTAATACGAGAAGGAAAAGAACAAGACATAGATGCTGAAGAAATCGTGCCTGGAGATATTATTCGTCTTGCTCAAGGTGACCGAGTTCCAGCCGATGCAAGGATTATTTTTGTTAATGATTTTCAGGTTGATGAGTCAGTTTTGACCGGAGAATCATTGCCGGTCACAAAGTCTGAAAATATGGTGCTGGGGTCAACAAATATAGCAGACCAAGACTCGATGATTTTTGCTGGTACCCTAGTAACACAAGGAATCTGTGCAGCAATAGTCTGTCGTACCGATGCAAGCACTGAATTAGGAAAAATCGCCTCTCTCCTAGCAGAAACTAGAAACGAGAAAACCCCTCTGCAAAAGGCAATTATTCGGTTTAGTGTATATCTTAGTATATTACTAGGTTTTCTAACACTGGCTGTTTTTATCGTTGGTGTGCTTTCGGGTGAGCCACGACTGGAAATGTTTTTAACTTCAGTTGCTATTGCAGTTTCAGCCATACCAGAAGGTCTTCCAATATCCATGACTGTAATTCTTGCAGTAGGTGTAGAAAGAATGGCCAAGCGTAAAGGCGTGGTCCGTAAACTCATTGCAGCTGAAACTCTGGGTGGAACTACAGTCATTCTGACAGACAAAACTGGGACTCTAACCATGGCTAAAATGATGCTATCTAAAATAATTCCTTTTAAAACAAGTGAGGAGGAATTCCTCACCCGTGCCCTTGCAAACACCAGTGTACTAATAGAAAATCCAGAGGATGACCCTTCCTTATGGAGAATGAATGGAAGAATTATGGAGACCACCCTAGTACAATCCGCTGCACTAAAAGGAATGGCTCTTTCAGGAATAACTGACAAATCTCATGTACTACAAACCACGCCATTTAATGCAGTTCATAAATTCTCTGCATCACTTATAAAAGAAGCTGACCAACATTTAATCGTATTGTTTGGTGCACCAGATATTTTACTTGCAAAATCATCATTTACAGATGACGAAAGACTGGAGGTTGCCGAACAAATAAATTCCCTAGCCTCTTCGGGCGAGAGAATCTTGGGTCTTGCAATTAAAAAAATAGAACACACCGAAGATTTTTCCTTGGCAAATGACTCAAATTTCTCTGATTTATCCTTCCAGGGAATCATTACTTTTAGAGACCCCATTCGGCCAGGTATTAAGCATGTTGTTGATAAAGTGAGGCAGGCAGGCATAAGAACAATCATAATGACCGGTGACCACCAAGGAACCGCTGTGGCCGTAGCCAAGGAGATTGGTCTAGTTGTTGACCAGAGGTCAATTCTTGACGCTTCAGAACTCGCCACCATATCTGACGAGTCCTTACGAGAAAGACTTCCCTTTCTCACAGTCGTATCACGAGTTACACCATTTGATAAAATGCGGATAGTAAAGTTATTTCAGGAATCTGGTGAAACAGTTGCGATGACTGGTGATGGAGTCAATGACGCTCCAAGCATCAGCCAGGCCGATGTGGGTATAGCTATGGGGTCAGGAACAGAAGTATCACAAAGTGTGGCAGATTTAATACTACTTGATGACAACTTTGAAACAATAGTTTCTGCGGTAGAAGAAGGAAGACAAATACTTGGAAATATACGCAAGGTTCTTGTTTATTTACTATCAAATGTTGCCGACGGCCTTATCCTGATTGGAGGTTCAATACTTGTTGGTATACCGCTACCACTAAATGCTCTTCAAATATTGTGGGTTAATTTTTTTACGGATAGTTTTCCAGCTATTGCTTTTGCTTTCGAGAAAGACAATAACGGCCTATCAAATAAACCAAGCAAAAACTCCCAGTTGTTCGACCCCCTTATGAAAACATTAATTCTGATAATCGGTGTCTCTACAAGTGCAATGCTTTTTGCTATTTACTATATTTTATTAAAGTTGGGTCACAATCCAGACATTGTGAAGACATTTACTTTTGCAGCCTTTGGTACATACACACTCATGCTAGCCCTTTCAGTAAAAAGCCTAAACGAAAGTATTCTGTCGTATTCTCCATTTTCAAACAGGTACCTTGCGGGTGGAATCATACTTGGACTGATTCTCATGGCTTCTGCTATTTATTTACCATTACTTCAAACACTTTTTGGTACTGTTGCGCTACCGCTTAGCTGGATAATAGGCGTTGTTTTGATTGGTTTGTTTAATATTGTTTTGGTTGAAATTGCTAAGTGGTCTTTCAGACGATTCAAAAATAGATGATTGACTTTTGTGTACAACATTATATTATTCTATTGGACAGTTAACTTGGAGAAGCCCGAGGAGATGCCATGCTCGACATACCAAAGGATAAGAGCTATCCGTGGGACGCGGGACAGTGTGACGATTGTGGGGGCATTGGATGTCCCACCTGTGGGGACAAGGGTTGGCTTGAGAAAACCAATCCAAAAGCGAGAAAGTGTGCCTGGGCTGGGTGCAAGAAAGTACTGCCGTCCTACCACATAGCCGTATACTGCTCCAACAGGTGCGCCAACCTGGACGCCTGAGTGGCAAGAACCGCCTACCGAGAGATTCGCCCGATCTCTTGTCGGGCGGATTTCTTTTAATCTTTTTATACCTCTGATATGCTTCTGAAATGAAAAATAAATTTGTCGTCGGGAATTTCGCTCTAAAGGTCAGAAAATCGTTTGCAGGTAAGGGGCTATTTACTCTAGGTTTTATTCCAAAAGGCTCGTGTATATTAGAGTACACAGGGAAAATGGTGGAGGAGAAGGACCATTACAAAGATACAAAGTATCTATTTTGGACCGACAAAAAAACAATGATAGATGGAAATGTCCCCTCAAATATTGCCCGCTTCATTAATCATTCCTGTCGTCCAAACTGCGAAGCTGATGGACCAAAGGGACGAGTCTACATTATATCCACCAAGGTAATTAAACCAAGCGAGGAACTAACGTATGACTACGGAAGAGAATACTTCAACAAACACATAAAACCCAAGGGCTGTCGATGTATAAAATGTAAAAGTAAACTGAGCTAAACATACGGAACCCAAGTAAAATCTTCAGAACTAAGTTTCGGTGATTCATTTCGGAGAATATTAACAGCCTCTTTACCACCAATGTATCCTAATAGTTTTTTTGTTTTCACATCAACAACAGGAAAACCTGATGCTGGGAAGTGGTGCTCGTTTTTCTTTCCGTCTTTCCAAACAATCGAGACTATATAATGTTCATTCTCCATCCTTACATCTTGGACCCCAGTTTTCTCATAATTACTATCACCTATTGTGTCCTCAAAACTCATATTGATTTTATTAAATTACTAATAGAACCATGTGCTTATTCTAATTAAGGTGTTTTCCGTATAACCATAATTATACAATAGCTAACGTAGTTGTCAAAGTGTGTGAATAAATTTAACTAGTTTTAGACTTACACAGAAGTGAAATCAATGCTATAATTTTGCATATGAACAAAGAAAACGACTATCCTGCAATAATTCTTGCGGTTGTTTTATTTTTTGCTGTTCTTATTTTCTCAGGAACGCGCACAAATAAGGAAACGATTACCCAATTGAAAAGTAAACCAGAACCAGCCACAAAAAATGTTGAGGTTACAGCTGAACCAATTAAAAATACATCGGAAAATGACGACATTGTTTTTGATGCAAAACTTATCAACGTAACACCTAAAACCAAGTGCATAGAAGATGGACAAGTTTTTGTTCAGAATTTTAGAGAGACTAATGATGTCCCAAATTCACTCGGATATAAGCCTGTATGGCAAGGGCCACAGTTTCACTACAATACTAGAATGGATACCTGTCTTGTATATATTTCCTTCTATCAACAAAAAACCAAGGTAACACCGAGCGAAGCATCTTCTTCAGACCAAACCAACGAGACCGTAAACTGGAGCATAATCTTTGATATCTACTCAAAAAAAGCAGTAATGCAAAATGGGTACAGTAAATACATTACGGATGGTAAAGTAACAGAGAAAACTTATGATGAGGGTTTATACAGCAATATCCCGAATTCTGACATGACAACCTTCCGCGAGAGGTTTATTGATTTGATGAACCTATAAATCTACTTCTTCATGAAGCCCTCTAGGGCCCTCAAGGCCTCAACGGGCACCATATATACCACAGTGTTACTCTGGTCTGAGGACATGTCGTTGATAGACTGAAGTGTTCGAAGGTGTAGAGCACCTGGGGTTTTTCCCAGCATTTCTGCCGCCTTAGCAATGTTATGTGAGGCTGCTAATTCCCCTTCTGAATTTATAATAACCGCTCTTTTCTCTCGTTCCGCTTCTGCTTGCTTACCAATAGTTCTTTCCATGTCAGCAGGCAAACTAACATCTTTTAGTTCTACATTCTGAACTTTCAATCCCCATGCATCTGTTTCTATATCAACTATTTCCCTTATTCTTTCAGCTATTTTATCTCTACTTGAAAGCAACTCGTCCAGGGTGACTTCTCCAACAATATTTCTCATGGTTGTCTGAGCATATTGAGAAATAGCGTATCGAAAATCCTCCACTTCAATAATAGCCTTGTTTGCATCACTGACTTTATAGTAAATAACCGCATTTACTTTTACCGTGACGTTGTCCCTTGTGATAGCATTCTGATCTGGCACATCCACAGCTTTTGTTCTTACATCAACTCTTTGAAAACCTTGAATGATTGGCCAAATCACTCTCCAACCTGGTTCCATGATTCCAGTAAATTTACCAAAGGTAAACTTAACACCTCTTTCATATTGATTTATCTGGCGAATACTTGAGATAACTAGAAAAAACAAAATTACAATAATAGTGTATGACATGGTAATGTGCTTATAAGATAATAATACTGATTATATCATATATTTGTACACCTAGCCTCTGCGAAAGGCCACCGTAAATGCCGCACCCTTCCCTAGACTTGACTTCACAGTGATGGTTCCTCCCATTTTTTCCACAAGCTCTTTCGTTATAAACAGACCTAAACCAGTTCCTTGGATAGGTGTTTTCTTAACATCATCTGCTCGGAAAAACTTTTGAAATAGGTGCTTCTGGTCTTCCTCTGAGATGCCTCTACCATTGTCAGCAACAATAGTTTCAACAATATCATTTTTGACCACATGAGTTATTTTTATCCAGCCGTTGTTGCTTCCATACTTTATAGAGTTTGAAACCAAATTCATTATTACTTCCTTAAAGCGGGTCTCATCAACAAAAACAAGAGGTAGGTCGGGCTCTGGTTCATATGTAAGAATAATGTATTTCTCCATAAGTAGTGGTTGTACTTCTTTGATGATTGAGTTTATCTGTGCTTTTATGTCACTGGCCACAACACTAATTCCAAGTTGTCCTGCTTCAGAGCGAGCAACATCTAGTAGGTCAGAAACAAGCGTAACTAGGCGGTCATTGGATTGTTTAACAGGAGAAATGAAATCACGGACCCGTTTTGGCAACTCACCAGCATCTCCCTCAAGTAGAAGTGAGAGGTAGCCCTTTATAGCTGTCACTGGTGCTCGCAGTTCGTGAGCGGCTATGAAAACAAATTCATTTTTGAGTTCTTGTAAGCGCTTAAGCCCCACTGCCATGCGGTTGAAAGACTCACCGAGTTCCTGAAGTTCATCACCAGTTTTTATTTCAACTTTTTGTTCAAAATCACCCTTCTCAATTTCTCTTGAGGTTTTTTCCAAGAGCCTGATTGGATAAACTAGCCGACTAGAAATAATCGGGGCAAGCAACAAGACAACAATAATACTTAGAAACACTGCAAACAAAATTTTGTTTCTTATTTCATTTATAAGATTATCCGCATCGCTTATTGGCCATTCAACAAATATAGACCAATTTATATTAGAAATCGACATACCTGAACCAACAACAGGCACATTCTTAACCGGGCTGTGATATCGTCCACCTATAACAAGCGTACGAGATACGCGTTCCCAGTTGGACAGGTTATATCCAGGAGCAAATGAACCAATACTCTCACCGGCAACAACAGTACCACTTTCATCAAGAAGTAAAATGTATCCCGAACTTCCTAAAACTGTACCCTTCATTAATTTATTTATTGGAGAGAGGTCAACCTCGGCTATGACTACATTGTGAACACCACCTTCAACAAACACAGGAACCATAATAGTGACAGCCTGCCCCGAAATTTTGGTATGAACACTGCTTATTGTCGCTTCTCCTCTTATAGCCTTTTGAAATTGGAGTGATTTGGTAATATAAAGCAAATCTGGGTTTTTGTTTGTTTTAGATTTTTTGACTATTTCTTTACCCTGCAAATCGGCAAAACTAACTTCAAGAAACGACGTGTTCTCTTTCAGAAGTGCTTCTGCAAATGATGTCTGCCACAGACTATTTGACTTGGATAAGGCTTCAGCATCAAGAGTTTCAACTTTTATTGCCAGCGTGCTTTGAATATTATCAAAGAAGTTTTTTATATTTTTTGATTTTTCCAGTATTACCTGATACTCCAAGTCATTAACGCTTTGCCTGTGAGAAACCGAAACTGCCGAAAGTGAAACAATGCCAAGCAATAAAACAGGCAGGCACGACAAAACAACAAAATATAGTATAAATTTGTCTCGTATTCTGCTTTTGCTTTTAACTTCTATCATAAATATCTTATAGACCCATTTTTTGTAAAGTTTCTCTCTCAATATATGTAGACTCTATGGGAACACGAACATAGCCCATAATATCTTTACTAGTAAGGTTAAGCATTGAAACCTGTTGAGAATCACCGAAAACATACGAGGATTCATCATAATTATCAGGAAGACCTAGGGTATGATAAAACTCATGAGCAAGGAAGGTTGAACTAAATGTTTGGTAGGCACTGAGCGTAAGGTAAGACCGAGAAATAAGCCCAAAGTCACCACTTCCAGCAGCTCCCTCCCCCTCAAAGACAACCAAATAAACTCTCCTACCTCTCTCCCCACTTGTGTCTTTCGGGTCATAATAATCCCCACCCTCTGACAAGACTCTCTTGGTCATCTCCTCTATAATTGACGACATTTCCCCGCTTCCATAATGTTCAGATATATTTGTCTCGTATTCTGCTCCTGTTTTTTCCCCGACTATTGGTTGTGGAAAGAAATCGTAACTAATTTTGGACGTTCCAAAGAACTGAACTTCATGAAATTTCAAAAGGTCTTGTAGGTGGGGGTCTGTAACCGCTTTCCAGTTGTTAATTGAATCATCTAATCTATCTTTGGGAATAAAATAATAGACTAAGATAGAAATCTTATCTATGGGCATGTCTTCCTTTTCGTAGATATGTGGAATCTTACTTTCGAGTTTCTCTGTTGGCTCTACTCTAGAAATTCCAGCATATAAAGTAACCCACACTAAAGCTAGAATCAAAAGAATAAAGGTGACAAAGATTTTTTTCATAGGAATCTAAAACATCATTACTTAGAGAGCAACTGGTTAACCTTCTTCCTCGTACCTACACCAACATATCCATTACCGCTTGTTAAATCTGCTGGCACAAGTATCTCTGAGCTGTATTTTTCCTGGAACCTCTTTACCGCTTCAAAAGTCATCTGACCAAAGTATCCTGTGATTAAACCACTTGGATATACACCCTCGTTTAGCAAAACTGTTTGTAGAGAT
>MHWY01000008.1:0-31260 GCA_001824295.1 Candidatus Zambryskibacteria bacterium RIFOXYD1_FULL_40_13
CAACACCGACAAACATCTCCACAAACTCTGAACCAGAAATAGAGAAGAAAGCTACCCTAGCTTCACCAGCAACCGCCCGTGCAAGTAGAGTCTTGCCTGTGCCGGGCGCACCCATAAGCAAAATGCCCTTTGGAATTCGTGCTCCAATATCCAAAAACTTTTTTGGGTTTTTCAAGAAGTCCACAATCTCGGCCAGTTCTTCTTTTGCTTCCTTGCATCCAGCAACATCCTTGAAAGTCACTCTCTGGTTTGTGTCGTTGGGGTCTATCATTCTGGCCTTTGACTGACCAAATGTCATAGCTTGCATGCCGGCACCTTTCATTTGTCTAGATATAAACCAAATAAAAACCAAAATAAAAAGTATTGGGAAAATAATCGGCAATAAGTTCATAACCCAGTAACTGAAACTATTCTCCTTTTTGATATCAATTTTAATTGTGTTGAGCTGTTCTTCTGTTACCCCGTAATTCACAAGAGTTTGGAGCAAGGCCTCACCCTCTTCTTTCTTTGAAACAGTTGTTGAGCCTGTTTTGTATTCCACATCCAAGACATCACCCTTAACAACAATAGACTTAACAAGGTCTGACTTTATGTCTGTAGAAATTTGTGAGATAGGAACTTCCACCGTCTTGTCCGTCATTGAGTTTGATATGTAAGAGTAAACAGCAGAAAGTACGACAAAAATCACCAGGACAGAAACCACATAACTCATAATTGAGTTTTCTTCTGGACCCTTACCGTCTTTGTTCTTTTTCTTCATAGTATCCTTATTTTTTGAGGGATTTGTGGGCATTTCCATAGTAGCACCAGTATACACCAAAACAGACAAAAGAAAACATGTAAATGTGTTATAATCAAAGGGTTATGTCACTTATCACAAACAAAAAGGCACGCTTCAACTATGAAATCGGAGACACATACAATGCAGGTATGGAACTTTTTGGTTTTGAGGTAAAATCCCTTCGCAAGAGTCTGGGTTCCCTTGAGGGAGCTTATGTCACGGTCAGGGGCAACGAAGCGTTTCTTGTAAATGCCTTTATTCCGCCGTTTCAAGAGAAAAACGCTTTTGCAGACTTCGACCCCCGCAGAAACCGCAAATTACTCCTAACCAAAAAGGAGATAAAGGAGCTTAGAGATATAGAAAAAACAAAGGGATTGACAATAGTGCCTATTTCGGTGTATAATAAGGGTAGAGTTTTGAAGCTTGATCTCGGTATTGGTAAGGGAAAAAAGAAATTCGACAAGCGAGAAACTTTGAAAAAACAAACCACAGAAAGAGAAACGAGTAGAGAATTTAAGGATAGATAGTTCCCTATCGTTCGCCTAAAGTGTGGGTCGGGGTATGTTTTGAAGAGAGACTAGTGAGCGCGACGGCGCGAACTCAAGCAAAATTCTAGCAAGAATTTATGCGTGTCTCTCTGAAACACATACCCCGACCTATATTCCAGGGGGATGACAGGTTTAGACAAGTAAATTCTTTGACAATGTGCATGGTAGAGCTCTCACAACTCTTTAAACTATGAGAAAGCATAGATGCTAAAAACACCTTTGCAAAAGCAGTCCCTTCTCCATTTATGGCGAATGGATTCGCTCTCGCTTTCGCTTAATTCTTTTTGAATTAACCCAAAGTGGCGGCTACTCCCTGAAGTCTGTTACGGGAAATAGTTGATATATCATCGGACTAGGAATCGTTTCTGTTTCGGAACGAAACTAAAGCAAAGAAAACTGGACTCTCTTTTATTTTGTTGATTTAAAGAAAGAGAGTTGAGACACTTAAATCTTCTACACCATGTAGAAACATTATCAAAACTTATTTGCACGGGGGTTCGACTCCCCCCTTCTCCACATCACGGGGATTTGTAGTAGCAAATTCCTCAAATAGCCTTACAGCATAAGGAAGATTATTGTTTCGATAACCTTCCTTTTTGCTATACCTCAATTTTTCGTCAAAAATAAAGAAGAATAATTGATGTTTACCCACGACTGACATCTTTTCCCATATAGGATAAGGGTTCTCTACTAACCCGACTGATATGTCTAATGCGTTTCGATAAGGAATTGTTAAGTCGATTTGTTTTAGTGGAACTACCTCTGAAGCAGACTCTAATTCTTGCATCACTTCCTCTAATCTATTCTCGTAAGCAGATTTCACCTTATCATTTTTTGCACTCAATATCATATCGGTAAGATCTTTTGCCTTATTCTTTAGATCGCTTTTCTTGCGATCTAAAGACCCCTCCTCTTTTTTCATAACACTGATCTCTTCTTCCCACACACTATCAAAAACTTTCTGAACCACGTTACCGACTTCTCTCCTTAATTTAGTTTTCCTCAGTAACAACCCGAACTCATCCTCAATGGTTTTCTTTCTAATAGATTTTTTACCAAATTCGCAATCTCCATTCTGACAGAAATAATACGGAAATAATTTCTGTCGAGAACGTGTCCAGGCAGCCGTTATGCTGTGACCACAGCCAGAACAGGATAGCAATCCTCTTAACGGAAAATCCTCCGTTGTGTCTTTTCTAATGGTTTTAGTTATTCCATTTTTATCTAATCTCTTTTGAATCAAATCAAAAGTTTCCGCTGATATGATTCCTTGATGGTGCCCTTTTCTACGAGTAACGCCCCACTTGGGAAAATAAATATCCCCCATATAGAAAGGATCTTTTAGAATCTCTGTGAACTTATCAATATATGCTGAGGCATATTTTCTTTTCCAAAAACCATTTTTAATCAAGAAATCACACGCATCAATTTTTCTTACATAGGTCCCGTTCGCAAATAACTCCAAAGCTGGTTTTAACAAATCTACATCCTCTTTCTTAGGAAGAGATAACATCCCATGCTGTGGATCTTTCGTCATTTTGTAACCTCTTTTACTACCGAATGCCCAATATCCTAATTCTAATCTTGCTCTTTGCTTTTGAATAACCTGTCGCTTGTTCTGATGTCTTTCAAGTTCTGCGTGACCAGCAAAGATAAGTTCTGCAAATTGTCCTTCTGGACTTTCATCAAAGTTATAGTTCAGACATCTCAACATTACATCGCGAATCTTAAAAGCTGTTTTGAGTTCAAAATGAAACTTCGCATCCCGAGCAAATCTTTTAAGGTCATCAAATACTACTACAAACTTTTTATGAGGATTTCTATCAATGTAATCCAACATCCGTTTCATAGCTGGCCTCTTCACAAAATCGCCAGCACCGGTAAAACTATCAGGGAAAGTTCTGTCATAAGGCACCTTAATTTGCTCTAACTGAGCCCTACAGCGCCCTTCTTGACTCTGTAAGCCAGAACCGTCAGTTTCCTGCCTTTTACTCGATACGCGAGCATATATGAGACCGTGTCTATCGTGAAGTGGATTAGGGTTACTATCTTGATTTAGATTCTTTTTGTTTTTTGCTGACATGACTTTTTATTTCAGACCTAATCACATTCCGACAAAATACTTCAAGGTATTTTATGCGTTTAATAATATCCTCATCCGAAGTCTTTTGATCATTGAGTATCTTTCGATACTCCTCGATTGTGACCATGTTTTTTCATGGTTGCGATATCGATTCAGTTTTTCCTGATAGCGCATATCTTTTGTGTAATGCTTTGGTTTATCCCAATAGCAAATTCAACCAAATCTCTTCTTCTTTGTTATCTCAAGAGATTTAGTCTCTCCGTCTTCCGCTTGGAAAGTTGCCTTTCCGTACATGCGGTTGTTTTTTATCTTTTTTTGTATATCTAAATAAGAAGGCGGATTCTGAATAACCTCTGTACTTTCTATCTGAAATATTTTCCCCCTATTAAGCTGAACTTCAACTTTTTTATTTGTAACCGAGCGCAATTCAGATAACGTAACGCCTTCTTCCTCGCTTAAGAAGCTCACTATATCTTCGGATACTTTAAATCCTAAATTAGTGAGAATAGACCCTAATGAAAGCAGCAGAACGTCAAAATGGTTTTTAAATATTTTATCAAATTTTACCTCCGAGATAGAGCCTAAGTAAGTATCACCGTTTGAAATTACAATGATACATGGATCGTTTTGAGTACTCAAAGCTTGGGCAATATAAAATTCTAACAACGGGTATGATTCCTTCTTCTTATCGAACTTAATTAAACTTTCTTTTGCAAGTTTAATTTTATCCAAAGAAATGCCTGCATTTCTCATCCTTACAATCGCTTTTACCCAGACAAGTTCCACAAGAGTAAACTTCCTCCAAGCACCGCCCTCAATAACCCCGTCAGGCAACAAATCATTTACTCCCCAATGATGCATCATCCTGTAATTAACCTCTGTATCAACTACATTAAATTTTTTTATCCTCATGTTTCGCCAAAAGCCCTCATACTCCTTAGAGGAGTGATACTTTTCAAACTCCTTATGATATTCCTCTTTTCTCTCTATGAAAGAATCTGGATTCTCTTTTTTCTTCATATATCAAATTATACACGAATGTAAGATTTATAAAAACCAACTTATCCACGGGCAGTCTAAAACCCCTATTTACTCGCCCAAACCACACCTTTGAAATTGGGGTTTTATTAACCTTTTTTACCCTTTTGTTTTTTGTGTAAATTATGAATTATACGTTGATATCTATAGCTATAGCATCAATTTATCTAAAAAAGTAAAAAGGGGTAATTTTCCTTAATTTTATAGTGTGGTTTTACCACTTAAAAACAGCTGCTAAAATTGCCAAAATAATAACTACCACAACCACAATTGCTACAACCCCCCAGAAGCCAAAGAACGCCTTAAACCCTAAATCTGTAATAAATTGGATCATAAGTTTATTGCTTAACTGGTAAAACCCAGTGATAGGCAACAAAAAGCCCACCACATGGGTGAGGGGCGAACCCCTCCGTACCAGTTTCCCGATACGGCCAGTAACGACAACCCCATATGATGGGTTTTTTAGTCGTTACTGGACTTCTTCGCCATGCCAATAATCACTTACTGGTTTAGGCTACTTACTTATTCAGTTGTTTCTCTATTTTAGCACAAAAAGCCTTATTTCGCAGTTTCTTGTTCAGAATTTGAAGATATGTTTTTTAAGGATTCTTCCCACTCTAACAGATGTTGGTAGTTATCTAAACTAACAAAAGACTTGTACGCTTCTATATCATTATTCAACTTGTCTATTATTTGTTTAAGATTTTCTTTTGAAACCTGCTCAAATTCTTTTCTTTTATTATAAAGGTAATGTTTCAGGGATTTACTCTTTGTTTCAGTAGTTGAAAAACTCATAGTAACAAGTGTTTTACCCCTTTTGAAAGTCGATGGTTTAGTGATTCCATATGTACTTTGAAAATCTTTTAACACGTCACTTCCTATTGATTCTTTGCATGTGGGGCAATCACATATTTTTTCAAAAAAATCCTCCTTGCTGTTAATTTTTAGATCAATGATAAGGGCAAGCATATCCTTTAATATCATCCTCTTGTGTAGAGGTAAAAAATAAAATTTTGCAGTTGGTATTCCCCCACCAACCGGAACAACTTCTCTTGATTCTCCATACTCCAAACCGTGAGACACTGCATTTACCGAAATTGCATTTATTAGACAAATAGAAAAATAACCTCCGTATAATAAATATACAGGTTTACCTTGCGTTTTTAATTCCTTAAGAAATTTAGAATATTCATTCAAACTACTGGATACTTGCTCGTGCTCAGAATACCCATCTAACCATACAAGAAAACCGTCTGATGAAGTCTCTTTATATTTTTTTATCATTTCTTCAAACTGATTGCCCTCGCCACTCAAATAACTCCTCTCAAACAATCTCTTACTTAAAACTATCTGGGCATATATTTTTTTATTACTTACTTTTTTTGAGATCTCTATAAGTTCTATATTTTTATCTACCCACAAGTACTCGTCTATATAAAAATATGGGGCAACGAGAAAGTCAGGATCTTGGTGGATTTCTAAATCTGCCATTAATGGATCTTCAGCCTTTGCAAATGCAACGTATTTCTTATAATCCCCAGGATTCTTTTTACCATTTATTAAATTTTCCTGGTAATCCAGAACATTTTTTGCAAATTTTGAAACAAAATTATCTTCTAATTTTGTCTTTTTTATCTCTTTTTTAAGGAGATCATACTTATCCTGAGTATTCGCATCTTCTGAAATTATCCCAATAGCATATTTAGAAATAAGATTATCAATAGACTTTTTTATGTTTCCGTTGGCACCAGAGATGTAAGATTGACTATGCTGAAATAAGTGAGTAATTGGATCAACAAAGAAAGGCTTGTTGATTGTTTGTTTACCCACAAACAAAGCGAGAGCGTCAGGAGAAGACGCTATCATGTTAGCATTTATTGCAACCATGTCATAACAAGACTCAAAATCACCACTGAAATACTTTTGGTCTGCGTTAGTTCCGTATCTTAAAATATGTTTTATATTATTTGTCATATTGCTAATAATCGACTGTAATTATTATTTTCTTTAGAATACTGAAACCCTTTTTGAAGCAGTTCTGATGCCCCTTCCCACACCAATTCATTTTTACTTTCTTCAACCACAAGAACTTTTTTGGCGTCAAAATCAAAAAGAATTAAACCACATTTTGAATCCTTTATAACCCTGCGCAGCTCATCACTATCCTTGTTTGAAGGAATACAAATATAAGATGACTGAGCACCTATCAGGTGATCACTTGCTTGTTTAAGAGCTTTTTTCCAGTCGTGAATTTTAAATTCCAGTGCACATAAAATACCTTGTTCATTATAATAGACCAGATCAATACTTTTATTATAAAAAGGAACTTCCACACTAAATGTTAATTTTTTACTTTCGAGAAGCTTACAAAAGCCTATCACCATCTCTCTCTCTGTAAAATTATAAAGTGTATTCTTTACCATATTTTTCCTTTAGTTTTTCTATTTTTCCCCAAAAAGAATAGAAACTCAGTGAAACATATAAAACAACAATCAAATCAATTATAACATAATTATCTTCTATAAAACTCAAATGGAGCTTAAAAAGGTTTATAAAAATGAGTACTACCCCAAGAAAAAGTAACCAGAAAAGTGACTTGTAATAAAAATTTGAATATCTTTTCACCTTACTGAGCTCCTCCTGTAATTCCTCTATCCCATCAATGTCCTTAGAAATACTCTTTAGTGCATCGGTATTAACATCAGATTGATTATTTTCTTTATTTATCCCGATACTTTCTGGAAAAATAATCTTATATATGTTTTCAACCTTTACCTTTTGAATATACAAACGAATATCTTCAAATAGTTGATCTGTTTCCTTTTTATTTAAGTTAAAAATTGAAGTAGCAGACACAAGCAGACTAAAACCTGGGGCAAGTGCTACTATAACGGCAGGCATGATATCTTGATAATTCATGTTTTAATTTAATGTGCTCAGAACCTTATCTGCAATTTTGCTTTTCACTGTAGATTCTGGGTATGTTTTATAAACGTACTCGATAATCTTTGTAAGAGACGCTTGATTAAACCTCTTTTTTAGATTATCAAGCATCTGTTTTTGTTTGCCACTCAAATTGTTATATAAATTTACCTCAACATATTTTCTGCCTGTTTCGGACAAAAAATACTTTTGTGTTACATATTCTTGCTCCTGTGCATCTTCAAGTGAATACTCTTCTGCCAAACTTGAGAATTCTTGCGCCTCTTCAAATGCAAAAGTATTTTGTTCATCAATTGCTTTTACAAAATTTATTTTTATAAAAAACTCTAAGTCCTGCAACATATCTTTAGACATGGGGCCAAAATCCCATGCAAAAAATTCCGGTAAACAAATGTCATCGAATATAGTTTTTTCTTTTATAAAATCCTTATAAAGTTCCTTATCAAACACATACCCCATTTTTACCAATCGAGTACGCCCCATTATTGGCTCATTAAAGTTATCCGTCTCCCCTTTTGCATAAAAAAACAAAAGAAGGAGATCCCCAGATGTAAGTTTCATATTATCAATTTTACAATATTAAAAAAATAAATGCCACATTCTCCAATATCCTATTCTAATTAGTTAATTCAATACTTTCTTGTGACCCCTTATGACTAAAATACTATACGGGTTCGACTAACTCCTGTAGAGCAGGGCTTGTTTGATAGTAAGTCCAAAAGCGAGAAAGGTACTCAAACAGCTGTTTCGATATATTTCCCCTCCTCTCCACTTTTAAAACATTAGCCCCTTTTGGGGCTTTTGTTTTTTAGTGGAGAAGGAGTAAGGTCTGGGAGACCTTATGTGGGGAGTCGAAAGCCGGAGCGGGCACCTAGTCAGCAGACTAGGTCGCGAGGCAGGGTCGTGAAAATTTTGTTTTGACGAAAACAAAATTATTCCTGACCAATTCTCGCCTTCTCCACAATGCAAACATTAGCGCCTAAAAAGGCGCTTTTGTTTTAAATCATGTGATACAATTAAGGTACTTATTTTTATTTAATAAAACTATTATGAAAAAAGAGATTGGTGTCATCGGATTTCTTGTAACTAGTTTTTTACTCACTGCTGTGGCTGTAGTAATGTTGTTTGCTTTCCCATACACGCTCATACAAGTGCTTATAATGCTTGTAGCTGCCATTTTTGGAGTATCTGCTCTTGTTCGTAGTATAAAAGAAAAAGATAACCATCACATACTGCTTAGTATTTTCGCCACTGTTCTACCAATAATAATTTTTGTTGGATTAACATATCTTCTTTATCAACAAGGAAAAGAACTAGAAATTGAAACACGGGAAGCAATAGACGATTACAAATTACGATTCCCTATAGATAATATCAACTAACTTACAAAAACCACCCAACTGGGTGGTTTTTGTTATCAAACTTTTGCAACTACAGCCACCCTTTCAAAATTACAATACCCATTATTATCATGATGACTCCTGTTATGAGATGAAGGATAGTTAGTCTCTTCTGTCTCATTTCTTCAGCTTTAGCAGGATCAAATCCTTTATATACTGCCAGTGTAATTATAATCATTGGAGAAATAAAGATTAGGTTATACAAGAGAAGATATAGGACAGCTTGGATATCAAATGTATTTTTTGCCAACATGCCCAGGATAACAATGTATGGCCCACTAGTACATGGCAACAAAAACAAACTAACAATAAAACCGGTAGCGAAAGCACCCCAAGGACTTGCTACGGAATGGATAAGACTCTTTAGTCGTGGTCGCCAGGCCATAGGCACCTCCATCAGAAAACCTTTACCATACCAGAAATAATCCTTCAGATTAAAAATTCCAATAATAATTGCAAGCCAACCTATTACAAGGAAAAACCAATCTGAGATTCCACCAAGACCCAATGCCTTATAAAGACCAAGCCCCATCAAGAAATATGAAATAAACATTGATGCAGAAAATGCCAAGCCAGAAAGTAAGGCCTTCTTTGCATCCCCCGTTGCCAAGATTGTAGTCATAAGAATAATAAGTACAGCAAATTCACAGGGGTTTATTGCATCAACCATACTTCCTACAATAACCGCCAACAAAGTTAAGTTGTTTGCTTGTAAAAGAGAATCCGTAGATACATCTGCACCACTCGTCGTAGCGGAGGTGTTTGTCTCACTGCCAATATCCTCTGTGACACTTACTGGAATTACCGGATTATCTGGAGCAACCACTACTTTTTCTTTAGCTTTGTTTTCTTCTAAAAACGCATCTGCTAGAGAAACAAAATTCTCTATGATTGGTGAATCCCCCACCAACACCGTATCTCCAATAATAAGAGTCGGAACTCCTCTGGACTCGTTTGATTTACCAAGCTTAGTCAATAAATCATTAAAAAATATTGCATTCTCGCGATTGAAATAAACTTCTCTCTTATCGATTGGGTAAGAGTCGTAGAGTTTCTGAGTCTCAAAAAATTTCTCTACCTGAGTACAGTGAGGACAACCCTCACCATAGAAAAAATATATACCCCCAACCTCCTCAGCACGAGCTGTGGTTGCTAAACTGAAAATAAAGGATGAAAGAAATAGAACTGCAAGTATTTTTTTGACCATCATATTATTTATTACTAATAATTTTAATAGCTTTGCCATTTATTAAGGCATCAGCAATTTTTTTGTATGCTGAATAGAGTATTCTCTGGTAAGTACTTTGGGAAGTATGCATCTTATCTGCTGCTATCTGTTGTTCCATATCATTAATATGTCGCAAACGATATGCCTCTATTTCTTCAATAGAAAGTTCAACTACATCAAGTTCCCTCATGGGTACACCCTGAGGTTTAAAATAGGTTATGTTTGGATTAAATTCTGTCTTCCGACAAAGTCTTGGCCTTGGCATTTTAATTCTTTTGTATTCTATCACTAATTTTTTACCACACAAAGGATAACCAACCTCTTTTGCAGGGGTCGGTTAAACCTTTTTTTATTTTTGCTCCTCTTTTAGAGCTTGCTTCTCTTTTCTAATGGCAACCAGCTCTTCCTCTAGTATTTTCTCCTCATCTTCGAGAGCCATGATTTCATTTTTGGGAGAAATAAATCTTCTGGGACACCAGGCGCCACGAAAACCCCAGCCCTGTCTAATCCCCATTCCACACAAACCCAAACCTTGGCCTGCCCGTGCTCCCTGTCCCATTGGACCAGTTCCATCTAATTTTGGCATATTTTTATTTTTTGTTTTGTAAGCAGATAGCTCGACCTTATCTACTATCTGTTATGAGTATATACCCATAACTATTTCATGTCAATTCTGAGAGAGTTTGAGAGGTAATATTGACTATCAGCATAGATATGCTATAATATGGTTTGGAGGATACACCAGATGACTTGGGAACACATTCTGCGACGACTCGTCTTGGCGATCAGCTACATTGTTACAACCGGCGCTGTTCTGGCGCTGGGCAACACTGTACATCGTGGCGGCTCTCGTGAGGCAATCCTCATGGGGGTTCGCATGCTCGCCCTCGGAGTTGGGCTTGCGACTGCCCAGCTGGTTGTGGACCGGGTTCTGGTCCGGTTCGTCAGCCGTGTCGCGATCCGCGCCTTCGGCGTTGGGTTCGCGGTGGTGTGCGTCATCGCCGCCCCGTCGCTTTGGAAGATGGGCATGCCGGTCGCTTCCGGCATCACAACCTTCGTCGGCCTGTTCTCGGTGGTGGCCGCCACCATCGAGCAGTAGCTGGCAAACCCCGCTGTGGTCCCCCGTGGACCACAGCGGTTTCTCTTTGTATTATTCCCCCACACAACGACATGTTGTATACTTAAATACATGTCATTTATCTTTTCATACCTATCCTGGCATTACTCTAAGGCATTTCTAAACATCTACGGAATTTTTTCAAACTTTTTCTGGATGATATACAGATTCTTTTCTTTGCCACTACTGTTTAAAACATTTTTCTCTCCTTGGCGACACTTAGACGACCAGTACACCAAAAAACTTGATATCCAAGAATTTTTCAGCACCCTGATTGTTAATACCCTGATGCGACTTGTGGGAATGTTTTTCAAACTGGTGGTAATACTCGTAGCAATCGTATTTATAATTGTTATGTCCGTGGTTGAGGCAGTCACCTTCCTTGTGTGGCTTCTTTTGCCTGTTGTAATTGTTTGGCTGATTTACTCTGGCATAACAAAAATATTTTAAATATATGAACCTTCCATTTATTAAAAAATATAGTGAAGCCAACAAGCTAGATGGATTTATGTCTATCGGACTGAGAGAGAAAATAAAGAATGCTTTTATTGACCTAACCCTAGCCTTGTTTATATGGTTTTCTCTCTCCTTCAGTTTTACTCCAGCTTACAGCAATCTTGCTGGAGGACTCTCGCTCATTTTTCTTGGGCTTTCAATACTGCTAATCTGTCTTGAGGGATTTTATTTTGATTTATATTTTAATGATTTGCCTACAATATTTACCGAACCACATTTCAAAACGCACGAAATGACTGGGTCGTATGTCGTCTCGGAGATAGTGAGAAAAATAAATAAAGGAGATGTCGTCTCTGGCTTGTTTCAGTCAACCGCAGGAAGAGTGCTTGCCATCCGCATGGATATCCCTTTAGAGGATTTGGATTCATTTCTAGCAAATAAAAAAACGGCGTTAGGTGTTGGCCAAGTAGAAATCTCAACTGAAGAGAAAAATGATTTGTTTGAGAGTTTTGTTGTATCTGTTTACAAGCAAGACAAAGAATTCAAAGACTTCCTTTTCCGATACTCTATACAGGAAAAAGATCTCGCGGGCACGGCAAGGTGGATAACAAAACAATATGAGAAGGAGAAAAGAGCAAGGAGATGGTGGGGACGAGATAACTTAAGCAAGTTTGGTGGTGTTGGGAAGGACTGGTCTTATGGAAAAGCCTTTATTCTAGAGAAATATGCATCAAAAATAGAAGAGCTTTATGATTTTTCTGCTCATGGACTTGGACATCACACAAAAGAAGTTGATGAGATAGAAAATATAATATCAGGAAGAAAACAAGGAAACATAATGCTTGTGGCTGACGACGATTTACTTAAGATGGACATACTTATTGAGTTTTCCAAGAAAATACTCGGTGGAAAAATCCCCGCTCTTCAGAACAAACTGCTTTTTGTGCTTGATGTTAATAATGTAATCGTAAGTAAAAAAACCAAAGCAGAGTTTGAAGAAGAAATGGTTGGACTTATGAGTGGTGTGAGGAGAGCTGAAAACATAATACTGATTATTCCCAACCTTCCAAGCAACATAATAAACAGTAATGCCTTGAAGAGCGATTTGCTTGGACTTATAGGCCCATATCTTGACTCCTCTTCGCTTCAGGTAATTGCCATGAGTGACACAAAAAACTTCCATGAGTTTATTGAAGCCAACATATCCGCAATGGAAAAATTTGAGACCATGCTTCTCAAGGAAGATACTGAAGATAACCTGGTATACAGCCTTGAAAAAAGAACTGCCGAGCTTGAACAAAAATATGATGTTTTCTTTACATACCCTTCTCTGGTTGCCATAGCCGAAAATGTTTCAAGATACTTCATGGGTCAAATCATCTCCGATAAAGCACAGGATATTTTAGTTGAGTTACCACAGTTCGTCTTGAAACAAAAGAGAAAAATTATTTCAAAAAAAGACGTATTAGACATGATACAAGTCAAAACAGATATTCCAGTTGGAGAAATAACAGAGAAAGAAAAGGATAAACTTCTCAACCTTGAGAAAATTTTGCATGAAAGAGTTATAAGCCAAGATGAAGCTATCACAGCTATCGGCAGTACTCTCCGTCGGGCTAGGTCAGGAATAGAGTCGGGAAGCAAACCCATGGGTTCTTTCCTTTTCCTTGGCCCAACGGGTGTAGGAAAAACTGAAACAGCCAAAGCACTTTCCGAAGTTTTCTTTGACAGCGACAAAAAGATTATTCGACTAGATATGTCAGAGTACAGTGGAGAAGATTCCCTATCAAAACTGCTAGGCTCGTTTGAAACAGGAAAGCAAGGGGTTCTCACATCCATGCTCCGAGAAAACCAGTATGGCGTTCTCCTGCTTGACGAATTCGAAAAAGCTAACACTGAGGTGCACAACCTGTTCCTCCAGATACTTGACGAGGGAATCTTCTCCGACATGGTTGGTAAAAAAGTTAACGCCAGAAACCTTATTATTATCGCCACCTCAAATGCCGGTAGTAATATTATCTGGAACTATGTTAAAGAATCAAAAAACCTTGCAGAGAATAAACAAAAAGTTATAGACCAGATTATAAGTGAGGGACTTTTCAAACCAGAGCTTATAAACCGATTTGATGGAGTTATATTATTCCATCCCCTAAATGATATTCACTTGAAACAGATTGCTTCACTTATGCTAAAGAAACTTGCAAAAAGATTGGAGGAAAAAAGTCTTGAACTTGTTATTACCGATGAACTTCTGGACTACCTTGTACAAAAAGGTTCTGATCCACTGTTTGGCGCAAGACCCATAAACAGAGCGATACAAGATGAGGTTGAGGAAGTCATAGCAAAGAAGCTCATAAGTGGCGACATAAAGCCGGGATCCCAGGTGACACTAACAAAGGATGATTTAAAATAAATGCAAACAAAAAAGCCTGAGGGGCGAACCACTCGTGGCTTTTTGCGTTTCAATGTCTCTCAACACGATGATTAAAACTTTACGTAAGCCGGTTTAACCAACATGCTTGGCACTGTAGCCCATGGATGACAGTCATAACTTACATTAAGTGGACTTGTTCCATAAACTGCAGCGGAAGTCATGTCGGCAGGAATTACATCTGGCAATTCAGCAATTGTTTTTGGCTGTGTTCTGACACCAGTTGCCATGCCCTCTTTCCAAGCATATAGATACTGGCCATCATAAACTATAAGATTAGCGATGGTAACTCCGGTAGATGGGGCCATCCTAAATTCAGCTCGCATTTTGCCGTTCGAAAGATAAATGACGTTTGTACTACGAAACTTTGGGTCCACTTGCTCATACTTACATTCAAAATTACCCTTCTCTGACAGTAAACTCTTAAATGTGGCGGACTTGGAAACAGCATTGTTATTTGTTGTGTCTCCAGAAGCAGTATTATCTGTCGTTGTCGCAATCGTTGTGTTTGCATTATTTACAACCTCATCCTTACCTCTCAAAATAATAGCCCATAAACCAATTAAAACCAGAACCACTATCACAATCCATATTATCTTTTTCATAGTTTATTTGTTCAAAAATAATAATTGCTGTCCTAATAATATTATATATGCCGTAGATAAATGATAATTATTACAAACCATAGTTGTTAGCATATTGACCAAAATAGGATTATTTTGTGTTATAATCAACTCATAAAGTTTATAAAATGAAAAAAATAAGTTTGTTGCTAATTATTATCATACTGTTGATAGCTATTGGTTGGTTTTTTGCAAACAAAGAAAAAGCTGTGGTTGACAAAACTATCGGAACTTATAAAAACTCGAGCCTTGGGATTACCTTTAGCTACCCAAAAATTTTGACCGCGAGCACAACAGACGGAGTTGTGACTCTTCACCACGACATCGCTTATGAAAACCGCGGTGACTGCGACATGATGGGTGACGAAAAAATTTATCCTAGACTGACAGACTTTAGGGTGACAATACAAAAAATGAACAAAAATGTGGTTGACGCCATGAGAACAGTTAGTCCATACATTCCTCAAGAAAATTTTGTTAATAATAAGGTAGTTGTCTCTCCCGGATTTATAGATGCCTTCAAAACCCAGGGGTATGAGGGATATGCCATATATGAAGGTGCTGAAGGGTGTGGTCAGACTACATACTATTTCCCTATTGAAGAAGAGAAGACATTGATTATACATAAGGCATCTATCCAAATTCTATCTGGGGTTATTGCGGAGGAAAAAATGATTGAAGTTCTAGCAGTCCCAGGGGTGATTACAAGAGACAAATCCGATGAGATATTTATTTCTATCCTAAACTCCCTGAAAGTCCAATAGATTGCAAAAATAGATAAAATATGCTATATTTTCGTTGTATTTATTGATTTTATTAGTTAAATATACTTTTTTTGTCTACATACGTAAGAATTAACAACCAAATTCAAGCACCTGAACTCCGTGTCATTATGGAAGATGGTTCTAATCTGGGAGTTATCTCTTTTAAGGACGCCTTGGGTAAGGCCCGAGAAGTTGGCCTAGACCTCATTGAAATCTCTCCAAAAGCAAATCCTCCGGTTGCAAAAATCATGGATTATGGTAAATTTCAATATGCTGAAAATAAGAAGCAAAAGGTGGCCAAAACTAAGGCACACACAGTTGAAATCAAGAATATCCAGGTAAAAGTAGGCACTGGTGACCATGATTTGGAACTCAAAGCAAAGAAGGCTTCTGGTTGGCTAAAGGATGGAAATCGTATAAAAATTGACCTTTTTCTCCCGGGTAGGACAAAATATATGGATATAAAGTTTCTAGAGGAAAGAATGGCTAGAGTTTTAAAACTTATTACAGAACAATATAAAATAGCAGACCCCGCCAAGAAATCACCAAAAGGACTAAGTATAATTATTGAGAAAGCATAAAATTATCATGAGCACAAAAACAAACAAATCGTTTACAAAGAGATTAAAGGTTAGCAAGAATGGCAAAATTTCAGCCAGAAAAGCTGGTCAGAACCACTTTAATGCAAAGGAGGACCGAAGGTCACAACTAGCAAAAAAGAAGGGGGTATCGTTTACTATTAGCAATAAGGATAGGGCACACTACATAAAGTAGAATTACTAATCTCTAATTTCTAAAAAAATACAATGACACGCGTAAAGAAGGCAGTTAATGCACTAAAAGGAAGAAAGAATGTTTTAAGAAAGGTTAAGGGTTTTAGACATGGAAGAAGTACAAAGGAGAGACAAGCAACAGAAGCACTTTTTCATGCTGGAACTTATGCCTTCGCCCACAGGAGAGACAAGAAGGGTGACGCAAGAAAGCTTTGGAATGTAAAAATATCTTACGCCTCAAAAGAAATCGGCACATCATACAGCAAGCTTATTGGGGCTTTTAAGAAAAAAGGAATTCTTTTGGATAGAAAAATACTGGCCACACTTGTAGAAGAGAACCCAGAAACATTTAAAAAAGTAGTTGAGTTTGCTAATACAATAACTCCTGCTAAAACAGTTAAGGAAACTGTAACAAAATAACTACATAAGGTTACCCTATGCAACAAAAATTCCGGCCATGGCCGGTTTTTTGTTTTATAGCTTATATACTTCCCCTCTTTCTGGATACAGAGCGTCCACCTCAAGTTCATCCCGCAATCGCTGGACGAGATGGGTTGAAGCACTTGGCTCACCCATAACCACAAAAACTTTTTTAACACTTTCTGCGGTGTCTGAAACCAAATCAACTAGTCCATCAGAATCTTTGTGTGAAGAATATCCGGAAATCATTTCTATTCTAGCTTTTATCGGAATGATACTCCCGTTTATATCAACTGATTTTGGCCTCTCTTGGATTCTCCTGCCCAAAGTCCCAACAGCCTGGTAGCCCATAAGAAGTATGGTACTACTAGGATCAGGGAGAAAATGCATCTCGTGCCACAACACTCTCCCCCCAGTAGACATGCCTGAGCCAGCAATGATTATCTTTGGGTTTGATATATTTGCGATTTCTTGTGAATCCCGTGAACCATGAGTGATATTTAGTTTAGGAAAGTTAAATATATTATCTCCAGATTTTATTTCCTGTTGAACTTCAGCATTGAAATCTTTCTTTGAATGAGAGTATATTTCTGTAACTTTTTGACCCAAGGGAGAATCCAGAAAGACCGGAACTGATGGAATCTTCCCCTGCTCTATTAAGTTATTTAATTCATACAGAACAACCTGGGTTCGTTCTATGGAAAAGGCAGGTATAACCAGAGCGCCCCTCTTTTCTATGGTCTCGGTTACAATCTGACGAAACCTAGCGTCTCTCTCATCTTTTGGTTCATGGTTTCTGTCACCATACACACTATCAACAATCAGGTAGTCTGCGTCTGTGATTTTCTCTGTGTCACGAAGTAGTGGTGCGGGAGAGTTACCAGAGTCACCTGTAAAAACTATCTTTTTGCCACCGTGGTAAAACTCATACATGGAAGCCCCGAGGATATGCCCAGCATCTTTTGCAAAGACAGAAAACTCATCATTAATTTTCGTATGTGTATGATAAGGAATTGCCCTCCATTGTGAGAAGGTTTGGTTGTAATCTCCTACATCATAGAGGGGTATTTCTCTTACTCCTTCTATCATGGCCTTTTCCTTCATATCCATTACCTTAAGAGCATCCTGAAGCATAACCTGTGCTAGCTCTCTTGTTTCTGGTGTGGAATATATCACCCCCTTAAATCCATCTCGAACCAGCTTACAAACCCTGCCGATGTGATCCATGTGCGCATGAGTAATAAAAAGATAGTTGATTGACCTAACATTGTATGGGAAGGGCTTGCTGTTTTCCTCGTATGATTCTGGGGTTCCCTGCATAAGACCACAATCAACAAGTATTTTTGTCTCATCACTCTCCAATAAAAAATTTGCACCCGTAACAGTACCAACCCCACCCCAAAATGTAATCTGCAATTTACTCATTGTTTTGTTTCTTTTTTTAAAATTGCTAATCCATACCACACTCCAAAAAGTGCTCCAACAATATCCAAAAATAAGTCAGAGGATGTGTCTATATAATAATTCATACCATCAGAAAAAGAGGTCATTTCAAAATATAATTCATATATTTCCCAAGCGATGCCAACAAACACTATACTAACCATAGCTGATACAAAAATCTTAAGGAACTCGTCATCTTTTTTATAAAAAAATTTGTGAAAGATAAGAGTGGTCACAATACCAACCAAGATTCCAGACAAAAAATGGAGAACCATGTCATACCACCAAATTGACCAAGCCAAATAAAACTTCAGCTCAAATAAGTATAGGATAGCAATTAGAAGAAAGAGATACGAAGCGTTTTTGAAAAGACGAGCATTCATTGTAAATAATTGTATCAGAAAAAATAAAACTCACACAGTCCAGAAATTAAAAATACTCACAATACTCGTGAGTGTTCTTAATAGGATTACATCCAATACTCCCCTACGAAAAATGTAGGTGGGTGCCCGCACTTATACTCGTCAGCCCATCGCCTGCAAGCAAGCAAAAGATATCGTGGTATAAAAATATTGGACTCCCTTAAAAATTCTTAGGTAGAAAATATCAAATGTAACCCTGTATGAATTATACTATGCTCCTAACCTGTGCCAACTTGCGACCCGAGGACAAATAGTGTGTAAATGTGGTTACTCCAAAATGCCGTCTAAATTAACATCGTATAGCATTGCTTCCTGAATGTGACGATAACTAATAATCTCTTCCGGACTAAACCAAATGCTCATTTCTCTTTCATATTCTGAAACATCATCTGTACAATGAACGAGGTTCCTCACACTTCCACGAGCATCAAGCTCAGAGAGATTGTTTGAGTCTAGTGCATAGTCCCCACGAATAGTGCCAACATCTGAGTTGGCTGGCTCTGTGCTTCCAACAAGCTTCTTTATGATTGAGACAACCTCATTTCCTTCCCAAACCATACACAATACTGGCCCGCAAGTTAAATATTTAACACAACCCTTAATAATATCTTTGCCATATTCTATTGGTTCTTTATCTACAACCATTCCTTTGCTTTTTCTCGTTTCAATAATACCGTTACCCTTTCTTAGAAACCATGCATCATCTTTATTGTAGTGCTTCCAACACTGATCTTCCGACGGAACAACAAGCTTTGCGCCACAAAGCTTATAGCCAACCATCTCAAAACGACGAATTATTTCTCCCATGAGAGACCGCTGAATTCCGTCTGGTTTAATAATCACTAGGGTTCTTTCCTTTTTTGGATGCATAAAAATAAGTTAAAAGTTTATAAAATATAAAGTCCATAAAGACTCGTAAAGATAATACAGTAATTATTTTGTTAACACAATCGGGTCTCCATCCGTGATGGCAATAGTGTGTTCGAAGTGTGCCGAATTTGAACCATCAGCGGTTTTGTATGTGTAACCATCTTTTGCCAAAACTATTCTATCTGTTCCAAGAGTGAGCATTGGTTCAAGAGCAATAACCATCCCAGGAAGCAAAAGCTCTCCATCGCCCATCCTGCCCTCATTGGGCACAAACGGGTCCTCGTGGACCTTATGGCCCACCCCATGACCAGCCAAGCCACTACATATGCCATACCCCAAAGGCCTAGCAAAAGACTCTATGGCGTGCCCTATGTCACCTATATGACCTCCACCCACAGCAGACTTAATGCCAATATATAGAGCCTCCTTGCAATGTTCTATTAGTTTTCTGTTTTCTTCTGTAATACTCCCGACCCCAACAGTTATGGCACTGTCTGTAATCAAACCCTTGTGAGTCAAACCCAAATCAAGAGAGACAACATCCCCTTCCTGCAAAATGAGAGGTGCTTCATTTGGAATGCCGTGCACTATCTCATTGTTAACTGAGACGCACAGTGCTGCGGGATATGCCCTCTTTGCTCCTTTGGGAGTGTAGTTAAGAAATGATGGTTTATCACCGCCCTCTTCTACAAGTTGCCTCGCATAGTCCTCTAGTTCCTGAGTTGAAACACCAGGAACAACTTTTTTGGAAATTTCTGAAAGAATATAAGCGTGACGGATTCCGCCCTCTCTTAGAATATCTATTTCTTCTTTTGTTTTTATTGTTACCATCCGAGTTTTTCCATGATTTCCTTATGCACAGCTTCTATTGTTTGCTCACCGTTTATATCAAGTAATGTATACCTGTCATTATTCTTAAAGTATTCCAAAACGGGAACAGTATGCTTCTCAAACCAGTCCAATCTCCCCTTCAGTTGCTCAGCATTCTTATCGTCAAATCTTCCACGGGCCAGAAGTCTCTCTTCTGACCACTTGCGAGAAACATTAACATAAACAACTACTGGTTTGCGGTCATAAAACTCCATTGCAGAGGTGAAAACTTCCGTTTCCTCTAAGCGACGACAGATTCCATCAAATATAATATGCTCATTTCCCTTTATACCGTTCAGCATTACATCTGCCCAGAAATATACGGCTAGGAAAGCGGGTTGTAAGTCCCCCTTGTCACTTATTACCTTTGCTAGTTTGTTTGAGTATGTATCACCACCCACAAAACGCCTGAAATTCTCCCCGGTTTCAAGATAAAAAATATCACCATCGGGATATTTTTCTTTAAGTACTTTCTGCAATAATTCCGCTTGGGTTCCCTTCCCGCAACCAGATTGTCCAACAAATACAAAAGTCTGTGGGGACATAAAAATTAGTTATAAATTATATGCAACTAGTATAACAGAAGAGTCTATCCTTATAAACAGCGAACCGTGGAGCGAGAATCGCCCCACGGTGTGTTAGCAATACATGGAACTTGCACTTAGCTGGGAGAGATGACTTCGAACGCATCTCCGCCGATGGGTTTTACCCACAAGCAGTTAGCCTCTGCCAACTGTCTTGCAATTCCATCGGGGTGGTGTGGCGCGGAGATGTATCCAACGTCAAACCTCGAGAGAATCCTGTCTGGTGATCCGAACAAGTTCATGTCGAGAGACGGACGCTCGACACAAAGTGACTTATTCGTCCGGTCAAACCAAAGGATGTCTCCTTGAACCAGCCGCTGGTTCTCACCTACAGCCTTT
This sequence comes from Candidatus Zambryskibacteria bacterium RIFOXYD1_FULL_40_13, assembly GCA_001824295.1. Classification (GTDB taxonomy): domain Bacteria; phylum Patescibacteriota; class Minisyncoccia; order Phycocordibacterales; family DATDWN01; genus C7867-006. The sequence goes on from MHWY01000008.1 coordinate 21,134, forward strand.
TCAAGAACAAACCGACGACGCGTCTTGACCCCACTGTCCAAGACCGTTGCGGTGCATCCACATGCTGTTGCCAACATGTCGGCAAAACTGTCCACGAAGGACAACGATGTCAGGTATGGGGCAAACAGGTATTCGCCTGACGGCTCCCTACTGAAGAATCCAACCGCCCACTTCAGGAGTTGTGGTTGCTTGTGGTAGTTGCAGTAAGCTGCCACGCGGCAACCACTCAACTGAGAATCCTGGCCGACGACCCAGTCGATAAGTAGGTGGTCTTTTTGACGAAGACCCCTGTTTCTTATCGCAAATGGATCCAGCACAGGCTTGGACCTAGAAGCCTGGATACGCTTCACGTCCTCAGTGGGAATTGGGGGGTGGTAGACCGTTGTTCTCTTCCCCCAATCGGGTCTCACTACCTTCGACCGAGGAATAAAGTCAACGCTCACAATGCCCCCCTTTCGTGGGTTTCTGCTAAAAAACTACCACAGCGAGCGGTAGTTGTCAAAGTTCTTTTTTGTTGCCCTCTAGTACTCCCGAATAGAAACTTGAGCGTCTATTTTCTTAATCAAATCAATCACAACAGAAACAACGATGAGGAGAGATGTACCTCCAACAGATACGGCTGTTATACCAGTCATACCACTCATAACCAAAGGTAGGACCGCAATAAATCCTAGAAAGACCGCGCCAACAAGAGTTAGACGAGTAAGTATTCTTGAAATGTGGTCTGAAGTAGATTTGCCAGGTCTTACACCAGGAATAAATGCTCCATTTTTCTGGAGGTTAGTAGATATTTGATCTGGGTCAAATGTAACTGCTGTATAAAAGTATGTAAACACAAAGACCAAAACAAAGTATGCAATAGCGTAAAACCAACTGTTTGCCAAAATATCTAGCAAGAAAGTAGAAATGGACTGTAGAGTGACATTACTTGCGTTTTGCAAAAATCTCAAAATCATTTGAGGGAAGAGCAGTATGGACATAGCAAAGATTATCGGAATCACTCCCGCCTGATTTATTCGTAGAGGTAAATATGTGGAAGTCCCACCATAGACACGATTTCCGCGGACTTGTTTTGCATATGTAACAGGAATTGGCCGTTCTGCTTCAGTAATGATAACCACACCAACGATAACCACCATGGCCACCACCGCAAACACTAAGTAAAGTGGAAGTTGTGATGCTTCAAAAGAAAGTGCTACTTGGTAAACTGTGGTTGGCAATGAAGCCACAATACCGGCAAAGATAATGAGAGAAACACCGTTTCCAATACCATACTCAGAAATAAGCTCACCAATCCACATAAGCAAAACTGAACCGGCCGTGATAACCAATAGGTTGGTAATCATTTCAAGCGATGTAAGTTGTCCCAAAACCTGTTGATTTTGAAGAAGCTTGATGAAGCTGAATGATTGGATGATTGATAGAGGAACAGAGAGAATTCTGCTGTACTGAGCAAATCTCCTTCTTCCTGCTTCCCCTTCTTCCTGGTACATCTCCTTCAACTTTGGAACCATGATAGTCAAAAGTTGCATGATGATGGATGCTGTAATGTATGGTCCAACTCCGAGCATTACAATAGAAAGCTGTGAAAGACCACCTCCTGAAAAAATGTTTAGAAGACCAAAAAATTCATTACCCGCAAAAAACTGAGCAAGTTTGGCATGGTCAACTCCAGCGATTGGAACAGCAGCAAAGACACGAAACAAAACTAGTGCCGACAAAGTAAAAAATATTCTTTTTCGTAAGACTTTATCCTGAAAAACTAATGCTATTTTGTTAAAAAAGTCTTTCATCTGAGTTTCTTATCTAAACTATAACACTTCCGCCAGCTTTTTCTATCATAGCTATCGCGGACTTTGAGACAGCACACTCCTTAACTTTAATTGATTTATCAAGCACACCTGTACCTAGAATCTTCACTCTTGGAAGGTTACCGGAAAGAGTCTTAACGACTCCCTTCTTGACAAGTGTTCTTGGAGAAACGGTGTCCCCATTCTTGAAAGCTTTATTTAGACTTCCAACATTTACTACAAGTGGCTTAAGCTCAATACTGGTATTTACATTCTTGCCACGGCCTCGGAGTTTTGGAACTCTTTTTATAAAATCTCTAATCTCTGGTCTCTTCTTGTGACCAGCTCTTGCGTTCTGTCCTTTTGTACCGCGTCCAGATGTTTTACCACGAGTACCCCCACGGCCGATAAGTCGTGTCTTCTTGTTTGGGTGTGCTCTTTTTAGATTGTGTGTTTGCATATTATTTATAGAACTATTTTCTTGATATGAGTTGGTTCAATGCTTTTATCGCGGCTTTGGCGTTATTAATTTTATTTTTGCTTCTTGAGAAGATTTTTGCGCTTACCTCCTTAACACCAGCAAATTCCAAAACTGTACGAACAGATGAACCTGCCAAGATTCCCTTTCCTGGTGCACGCATAATAGTTACCCTTGAGCTTGAATACTTTGCACTCACTTCGTGTGGAATAGAACCATCCTTTGTCATTGTAACCTTTATCATATTCTTTCGGGCATCTCGCACTGCCTTATCAATAGCTATTGGAGTGTCCCCTGCTTTTCCGAGACCAACACCAACTCGCCCTCTCCTGTCACCAATAATAATTCCGACAGAGAAACTGAATCTGCGACCGCCGGTTACAACTCGAGTCACGCGTCTTATACTAATGATTTTTTGATCAAATTCTGGCTTAACCCTAGCTTCCCGTCTTAGGGCCGGTTTACGAGAGTTTCTTTTGAACTCTCTTGGTGCTTGCCCATTTGCTCCCTCATCGTGAGAACGAGCAGGTGCAGAAACAGCATCCTTGGGTGTGGTTGTTGGTTCAACTTCTTCAATTTTTATTTCTTCTGGTTCCATATTTTTGTTATTTAAAACTTAAGTCCCCCCTTTCTTGCACCATCGGCCAATGCTTTAATGTTACCTGTATAAATAAAACCACCCCTATCAAACACAACCTCCTTTATTTTCTTATCTATGGCTTTCTTTGCTATAGCTTCTCCAACTAGAACTGCTTTTTCTGTCATACTCTTAGCTTTTACCTCTCTAGAATGTACAGATGCAATTGTTTTTGAGTTTTCATCGTCAATGAGTTGTGCTGAAATATGCTTGTTTGATTTGTGAACAGAAAGGCGTGGCTTCTCCTTTGTGCCAGAAACCTTCGCACGAATTTTGGTGTGTCTTCTTGTTCTTTTTTCTAGTTTTGCATTTAGTGTTTTCATTGTATTTCTTTTGACTATCTTATGCGGTCTTCTTACCTTGTTTTCTCTTGACCACCTCACCTTCATATCTTATTCCCTTACCTTTGTATGGTTCTGGCTTCTTGAGTGATCTCACCTGTGCAACAAACTCACCCACTACCTCCTTATCTATACCCGTAACAGTGATAATATTTTTTTCTGCCGTTACTTTTAGTATCTTTGGGATAGGAACATTTACTTGATGTGAAAAACCTAGAGCCAAAACAAGAGTATCACCCTTAACTTCTGACTTGAAACCGATTCCTTCAACTATTAGTTTCTTTACATATGGAGTTGTTACTCCAGCAATCATGTTGATTATGTGAGATGCATATGTTCCCCACAAAGCTTTGTTTGCAAGACTTTCTACCTTTGGCACAAGTGTTATCTCGGTAGCACCAATGGTAATCTCTATATCTCCCTTAAATTTCTTTGTCAGAGTTCCTAGTGGACCCTTCACTGTCAAAACACCATCAGAATTAGATACTTCTGTTGATTTTGGAATTGTTATTATTTTTTTACCGATTCTTGACATGTGTGAGTTATAAAGTTTGTAAAGTTATAAAGTTCATAAAGTAATTACCAAACCTTAAAAAGTGCTTCGCCTCCAATATTGGCTTCTTTTGCCATTTTGTCCGTCATAATACCCTTTGGTGTTGAAAGAATTAACGCCCCCATACCCCCCCTGACTTTCTGAATATCCTTGGTTTTGTGATAAATCCTCTTTGAGGTCTTAGAAACGCGACTCATTCCGTGAATTCTTGGGTTTCCATCTTCATAAACCAACACGACTTCAATAAACTTCGCTATCTTTTTTCCCTTCTTTCCAAATGATTTTATATATCCATCTTTGAAGAGAACATCTGCGATAGCAAGCTTTAGTTTTGAATATGGAAAAACAACAGATTCTTTTCTTTGCTCTGTTGCATTCTTTATTCTAACGATCATATCTGATATTGGATCCATTTTATATTGTATTATATTTTGGCAGTATCTCTTGTCTGGTGACTTAAGACTAGCCGAAACTAACTTGTAACTAGATACGAATTAGAATCTGGGTAGTTGCGAATGTATGCGAATGAATTTAATGTATTATTTCGTTGTCATTCGTAACTCCCCTGACTTCTTTTTCGTATCTTCTACCAAGACGATTTCTTAACTCCAGGTATCTTTCCCTCGTTTGCTAACTCTCGGAAGCAGATTCTGCAGAGACCAAAGTCTCTCATGAATCCACGCCCTCTTCCACACTTAAAACATCGATTAGTCGCCCGAGTGCTGAATTTCGGTTTCTTGGCTGCCCTTGCTTTTGTTGATGTTTTTGCCATATGTTATAAATTCCACATTTGGCGAATTTCTGCGTTAAAATTTCAAAAATTCTCGTCACCTTACGACGTGTAAGGCTCCTCGCATTTTCTCATTTTGCCTTGAACTTCACTCAAATCTGAAATTTCTAAAAAATTAAGCCCTTAAGGCTCGTGGTTATACTAGCAACTAAGCCACGAGAAGTCAATATGCTGTTTTTATATACGAAAGAACCGACACGCGATGTGTCGGCCGTCCCTACCGGGACAAAGGAGCTCTCTTTTTACTACGGAGAAGAGCACGAATCCGTTTATTACTCTAGCTGGCGACTATGAAGTCAAATCCTTGATGATCCGCAAAGAGATCTGTGTCTGGAGGAACGCGAGGGCACTACTCCACCGCTTGTGCGGGGCCTCATCGTGGTAGATGTCCCCATCTGGGTACCCATCCACCATTTCCCAACCCATGAAACGGCACAAGCCGTTTATCCATTCGTATTTGGCACCGTGGTGGTGACCGGCGGTGCACATGATACAGGGCAGGCCGAACTTCTCGGCCTGGATCTTGACCCGGAGGCCACACGGCTGATCTGCCTCATCCCAAGGAGCTCGGTCAGCGTGTGGCATGAAGACGTCAGTAATCACGCCGTCTAACCTGATCTTGCCCTCCTTGTGGTCATACAAGAAGCTTGTCGCCTCCACCTGGTTTGTTGCCGACACAAACTCGACACCTGCCGAGTTCAAAACGGCGACTGCCTCTTCCATGTGGTTCGGCTGATCTTCGACGATGAGAATCTTCATCTCTGTCTCCTGTAAAGGGGGGCTTCAGCGATACACTGGTTTATCCCCAATCCCATTTCAAGCCACAAATATGGCCTCAAATGGAATCAGGGACTAGAGTAATAAGTCAAAGAACTTCACCTCTATAGTATAGCACTATTAGGCTCTTTGTCAAGGTATTTTGTGTGTTTACACGAAAAAAGCCCTATTTCTAGGTCTCTTTTACTTTATGGACTTTACGAACTTTCAACTATTTTACTACTTCTTCACATTCCAGCCCTTCTTTTTGGCCTTTGGAGCTTCTGCTTTTACTATTGTTGTTTCTGTGCCTGGCTTTTTGAAAGGAAAACCAATGTGGGCTAGGAAGGACTTTGTCTGCTTTGCGTCATGAATGTTTGTAACAATAGTTACGGCAAGCCCAAAAACATCTTTCAAGTCCTCATCAGACGACTCTGGGAAAATTGTGTTCTCTCTAATACCCAATGTATAGTTACCCATCTCATCTACTCCAGTTGATGGAACGCCACGAAAGTCTTTTGTTCTCGGAAGAGCTATATTTACTAATCTATCCAGAAAATCAAACATTCTGTCCCCTCTCAAAGTTACCTGCATACCCACAGTATCCCCCTCACGAACTTTGAAAGCAGCCACTGATTGCTTTGCACCCTTTCTTGCTGGTTTTTGGCCGGTTATTTTAGACAGTCTATCTGCGACTAGTTCAACTTTCTTTTTATCCTTTATTGAACCAACTCCACAGGAAACAACCACCTTCTGAATTTTTGGTGCTTGCATGGCGTTCTTGTAGTGAAATTCACTTTTTAGAGCCTCATATGCCTTTTTTGTCTTGATTTTTATAGTTTCCATGATAGTAAAATTACTAATTACTCTAATTTCTAATTGACCTAAATAATGACCAAATACCAAATCCCAATAGATTCATTCCGTTGTTTTGTTTTAATTGGTTCTTGCTCATTGGGTTTTATTTAGAAATTAGGTTAATTAGGAATTAGAAATTATCTTTATTTCTTCTCTACCTTCTTAACATTTGAAACATTTATAGGCATTGTCTTGTCTATAATCTGCCCCTTCTCACCACTCTTTCTTGGTTTTTGATGTACTTTTAGTACATTTACTCCAGAAACAACAACCTTGTTGTCCTTTGGTAATGCCTTAGTTACAGTTCCGGTTTTACCCTTATCTTTTCCTGTTAACACTATTACTTTGTCATCTTTCTTAATTTTCATATTATTATTTTTATACTACCTCAGGTGCAAGAGAAATAATCTTTTGATACCCCACTTCTCCAATCTCTCTTGGTATTGGTCCAAAGATGCGTCCAGCTACTGGCTCTAACTTCTTCTTGTCTTTCAAAACAATAACTACTGCATTTTCGTCAAATCTAATATATGAACCATCCTTTCTTCTAAATGGTGCCCTCTGTCTTACCACTATTGCATTAAGAACATCTTTCTTTTTTGTGGCTTTTCGTGGTTCTGCTTTTTGTACAGAAATAATGACGAGTTCACCGATACTTGCGTATCTCTTTTTTGAACTGCCAAGCACCTTGAACACTCGTCCGATTTTTCCTCCGGAGTTATCAGCTATTTTAACGATGGATTGTGGTTGAATCATGGTTGATTTTTAATGAGCGAAGCGATTATAAAAATCACCACCCCGCACCAATTTTACTAAAGACATCATTTCAATTTCTTGTCTTGCAGACAAGAAATTATTTTCAATATAGCTTATGTAATTTTTGATTATTGTGTTCATAATTGTTTCGTAAAATTGGTGCTGGGGTCGTGTAGTACACAGTCGCTACGCTTCTTGTACTACTACGAAATGCTTGTCTTTAGAAATCGGCGCACACTCTACTATAGTAACCTTATCCCCGACTTTCTTTGTGTTTCCCTTATCGTGGGCCTTGAACTTCTTGTCTTTTGACAGAAACTTTCCATATTTTGGGTGCTTCACGAAGTTACTTACTTTTACAACAACAGTATCTTTCATTTTGTCAGAAGTAACAACCCCCACCAAAGTTTTTCGTGTTGAGTGTCCTGTTTTATTTATTTTTGTTTCTTTAGGAGTTGTCATGTTTTTATATTATTTCTTTGTGTTTAGGATTGTAAGTATTCTTGCAATATCTTTTTTTGCGGCATTTCCTTCCTTAACATTTCTGACATTACTACCAGAAACAGCAAAACGAAAATTTCGTAAAGCCATTCTTTTTTCAGAAAGAAGTGATTTAAGTTCGCTTACAGTTTTCTTTAGTAATTCTTTCATAATAAATTATTTTCTAATATACACTTATATTTTAATTTTGACTAGAACTTTCAAATTTGACCTAGGTCGCGTATAAAATTTGAAAAAGAATGGGAGCCTACCTGAGTGCGTAGGTGACCATTATTTTTCAGATTTTAGACGATGAGATTGGTCATAATTTGGAAGTTATAAACTATTTTGCAATAATTTTAGTCTTTAGTGGAAGTTTTGTTCCTGCCTTCCTAAGAGCCTCCCTGGCCACAGCATCTGTAACACCGTCAACCTCAAAAATAATTCTGCCTGGTTTAACTGGGGCACAATATCCGAACAAATCTCCCTTACCTTTTCCAAGCTTTACTTCTGCTGGTTTCTTTGTAAGTGGCATGTCTGGAAAAATTCGAATCCATATTCTTCCTGTCTTGCCGACAGCACGTGACAGAGCCTTTCTTGCAGCCTCTATTTGGTTGGACATAATGCGTGCACCAGCCATAGCCTTAAGGGCGTGAGAACCAAATGAGATGGTTATGCCACGGCTAGCCACCCCGACTTTCTCGTCGTTCTTTCGCATGGTGTGCCATTTTCGATATTTGACTTTTTTTGGTAGTAACATGTTTTTAATTTTAAATTTAAAATTTCAAATTTTAAATTATTTTTTCGTAGAAAAAATCTCTCCCTTATATATCCAGACTTTTATTCCGATTCCACCGTAAGGAAGCCTTGCCTCATATTTTGTAAAATCAACATCTGCTCTGAAGGTTTGAAGTGGGATTCTCCCTCTCTTTATCTTCTCCTGGCGAGCCATTGATGCCCCACCCAAGCGTCCAGATAGTTCTATTTTCACTCCCAAGACGTCTCGATTGGCCATTACTTTTTCTATCATCTGCTTTGTAACTCGTCTGAAAGGCAGTCTTTTCTCAAGTCCATCGGCGATCATTTGAGCAACGATTGTTGCGTTTGATTCTGGTGACCGTACTTCCTTGATATCAATTTTAACTTCTCCACCTGATGAAAGTTTGTTTTTCTCAATAAATTTTAAAATATCGTTCTTTAATTTTACTGCGCCGTCTCCTGACCTGCCAATAATCATACCTGGTCTAGATGTTTCAATAATGATACGAAGAATCTTCTCACCTCTTTCCATTTCTATGTTACTTATATACATACCACGAAGTTTTTTCTCGAGATAAACCCGAAGAAGAACATCACTTTTCAAAAATTCTTTGTATTTGTTTTTTACACCAAACCATCGAGACTTCCAATCTCTGATAATGCCTAGTCTATGTGAATATGGGTGTACTGTGTGGGTCATGATTATTTTTTAACTTTAGCTTTTGTCGTTGTTTTTACCTTCTTAACTGTCTCTACCTTAACTTCTTTTGAAATTTTTGTCTTCTTCTTTGAAACAGCTTCTGCAAGCTCAACAAAAATAGCACTCGTCCTCTTTCGAATTGGGTGAGCAGAACCACGGGCTGCAGGGAGTCTTCTGTACATTATTTTCCCTCCATCTACTTTTATTGTCTTTACAATCAAATTTTCTGTAGGAATATCTAAGGCCTTTGCATTTGCCAAAGCAGACATAATGAGGGTCTTTATTGGAAGACTTGCCTTCTTTGCAACAAAATCAAGATTTATTAGAACCTCAGAAACCTTCTTCCCTCTTACAGCATTAGCTACCATTCGCATCTTACGAGGAGCTTGTCTGAAATTAGATAATGTTGCGTGTGGATTAGCCATGATATTTTATTTCTTTGTTTCAGTAGTTGATTTTGCAGCTTGGGCTGAAGCGATTTCACCCTCTTTCTTCTTCATTTCTAGCTCTTTCTGCATTTTTCCTCCATGTTTTATGAATTTCTTTGTAGGTGAAAACTCACCAAGTCTGTGTCCAACCATGTCTTCATTTACTGAAACCTCTATGTGGGTCTTGCCGTTATGAACGCCAAATATAAAACCAACCATTTCAGGAGCAATAACACAGGCTCTTGACCAAGTCTTAATAACCCCAGTTTCACTGGATTTCTTACCCTCGATTTTCTTCATTACTCTCGGGTCAACATATAAGCCTTTTTTTGATGATCGTGTCATGGATGATTTTCTTGCGAACGATAGTGAGTTTTGAAAATCTCCACCCTGTGAAATCCTTGCTTCGCAAGGAACTTTGGTAAACCAAAGTTATTTCACAGGGTTTAGAAAATCATAGTCACCATGTTCCTTGATTTTCAAAACAAAAACCACATTGTTAGTGGTATTGACGCCTACCTAATACCGCAAACAAAACTGTAAGGTGCATGACCTTATGTGGCGTTTATAGTATACAAAATGGCTTATAATGTCAACAGTCATATGAGTAAGTTAAAGGGCGGGCCCGGCCGATGCCGAGTCCACCCTTTGTGTCGCAGTGGGGTCACTTGCGTGAGAGTCCCCACGAGAGAGGTGGTGTCTCCTTGATCGCGAACTCCCGTCGCCATGTGCCTAAGGGGTGAGAATAGGAAACAACCTCATAAACGATGATCTTGTTTCCGGCTCGGGTCACAATCTTCG
>MHWY01000008.1:31272-136680 GCA_001824295.1 Candidatus Zambryskibacteria bacterium RIFOXYD1_FULL_40_13
GGGTAGCACTGTTGTAATCCTCGTACACTTCCCCAGCTGGGAGAATGAGCTCGCCATTCACCCAGACCGGCACATTGGCCGACTGTCCCTGCGCCGAGACTGATGTGACGCTGGTCGGCATGTAGAACAGCGCGAACACGAGCAGGAAAAACAACCCAAGCAACGACCAGATGTGACGGCTCTTAACGATCACGACAGCCTCCTTCTGCCAAACCGGCATGGTTTGGACTTGCCAAATCACAAAATACACCAAAACAACAAGTCCGTCAATCTTCGCCTGGAAATAATACCCTTAACAAACGTTAGATTTTGTTGGAATAAATTGTATCTTGGAGAAACATCCGCAAGCCTCCAGCACGGTTCTGTCATAGACCTGAGCAAAGCGAAGGCTCTTGACAGATGGAGGCTGAGGACCGAAGAAGGTTTCCCGCTGGGGAACCTTCTGTTTTCGACAAGATATAATTTATGAAATTTTATTTCCTTTTACCTACTTTGCGTCTGCTTACGATGAATTTATTTGAATATTTCTTTGGAGTTCTAGACTTCTGGCCCTTTCCTGTTGGTTTGCCGTATACCGAGATAGCTCTCTTGCGTCCTCGTCCCTGTACACCCTCACCTCCTCCGTATGGGTGGTCAACTGGGTTTTGAGCTGTACCTCGAACTGTTGGTCTGATACCAAGCCATCGTGAACGGCCCGCTTTTCCGAAGTTTACTAACCTTGTTTCGTTGTTTGAAACCTCACCAATACTTGCATAAGCTGTTTCCTTCACCTTTCTGACTTCAGAAGAAGGCATTTTTATATCAACATATCCGGCGTCCTTTGCCACAACTTCTACATAGTTTCCTGCTGAACGAGCGAGCTTCGCTCCCCCTAACGGCTTAACCTCGACGTTATATACAAATGTACCAATAACTATGTTTCGAAGAGGTAATCTGTTTCCTGGTTTTTGTTCAACATTTTCTCCTGTAACACAAACATCTCCGACTTTTACTGATTTTGGAAGAAGAACATATCTCTTCTCACCGTCTTTGTACTGAGCCAAGCCAATAAATCCTGCTCTGTTTGGATCATACTCCACTGTTTTAATTGTATAAGGAATATCTATTTTGTCGTATTTAAAATCTACATCTCTCCAAAGTCTTTTGTGACCACCTCCTTTGTGTCTGGTTGTTATCTTCCCGTGATGATTTCTTCCAACGGGTCGTTTGAAACCACGAGTAAGGGATTTGACTGGGTCGGAAGTAGTAACCACCCCACCATAAGAAATGTTGGTCATGTGTCTACGACTAGGTGATGTTGGTTTGTAGTGTTTCATGAATTTACTTTATAGACTTTATAAACTTTATGGACTTTCAACTTATCTATATATTTTCTATCTTTTCACCCTTCTTTAAGTAAATATAGGCTTTCTTGTATCCAGATTTCTTGCCTCTCTTACCACGCACAATTACATTTTTTGCTGGTATTGTAACAGTATTGATTCTTACTGGAGTTACTTTGTATTTTTCAATAAAAGCCTTCCTTACCTCAAGTGCATTTGCTCTTGAGTCAATCTCGAAAACATATACGGATGACTCCGCTGACATTGTGGCTTTCTCAGTCACATGTGGTCGTATTAGTATGTGGTTCAAGTCTTTCTTCATTTTAGTTTTATTTAGCTAGTTTTTCTGTTATTTGAGGCAAAGCTACGTCCGGGTTGGAAATGATAACGTATTTGTATTTCATTAAATCTACTGGGCTAACATTTCTTATCTCATCAACCACTAGGTTGCTGAAATTTCCAAAACTTTTCTCTGTTGGTAAATCTTTGTTTGAAAGTGCAATGTATGCAGAATTTTTCTTCTTGCTCAGTAGGTCGTTGAAACCATTAATTTTAGAAAGTGATGAAAGAACAACTTTGGCCTCCTTTGTCTTGATTGCTCTCATTGAAATATCATCAACAAACATAATCTGACCTTTCTTAAACTTTGCTGAAAGAATAGTATAAAGAGCCTTTGCCTTCATCTTCTTATTTACTTTTCTGTCAAAGTTTTTGTCGTTTCTAGGTCCATGTGTAACACCACCACCAACCCATATGGGTGAACGCGTAGAGCCGTGTCTTGCTCGGCCTGTACCTTTTTGTTGCCATGGCTTTCTGCCACCCCCCCTGACATCCGCTCTGTTTTTTGTATGGGCAACATGAGTTCTGGCAATAGAATTCATAGAAGTAACAACCTGGTGGACCAAGTCGGCATTCCACTTCAAACCAAAAACTGACTCAAGGAGTGAAACTTTTCCTGAATCCTTACCTTTTTGGTTGTAAACCACAGCCTCCAAAGAAACAGGTTTTGAAACCTCTGTCTTTGTCTTTGCTGGTGCTTTTTTTGTAGTTTTAGTTGTTTCCATGAATTTACTTTACGGACTTTATAACTTTATAGACTTATTACTTCTACCAGCGTTCCCCTTCTGCCGGCTATCGCTCCTCTAACAAAAATCTCCCCGGTCTCTGGCTTAACACTTACTATTTTTAATCCTTTTGTTGTGATACGGTCGCCACCCATTCTACCCGCCATTCTCTTGCCTTTTGCAACACGACCACCGTCTCGTCCAGCTCCTCCAATAGAACCAGGCTCTCTCTCTGAGTGCTTCTGACCGTGTGAGCGAGGACCACCCTTGAACCCGTGTCTCTTCACAACTCCCTGAAAACCCTTACCCTTTGAAGTGCTGGAAACAACAACTTCTTCTCCTGCGGAAAAAGTTGAAAGATCTATTGTGTCTCCTACTTTCATTTCTGGCTCTCCCTCTGTTCTAAACTCTCTTAGAAATCTAAAATTGCCTTCTTTCATATGACCCTTTTCTGGTTTGTTTATATTCTTTTCTGCTTTTTCACCAAATCCAACTTGTATAGCATTATAACCATCTGTAGAGACAGTTTTGATTGCAGTAACAACCATTGGACCTGCCTTAAGCACAGTCACTGGATGCACAATACCCTTGTCATCAAAGATTTGGGTCATATTTACTTTTGTTCCTAAAATAAACTTCATGTTTTTATATTTACCTTAATTAATTTTTGTTTTAGATGCAGTTCTAGGCGCAGGAAGTTTTATGAGTGAGCCTTATATAAATAAGGTGAATGAATAAAACTGAACTGCAACAACGAAATGCGCTAAAACCAAAATTAATTTGGAGACGATTTGCGGACAGTAATGAGAAAGATTTCCTCTCAACATTGCCCTTCGCTAGTCCCCATAAAAAAGTCGCTTAAAGCGATTTGGCTATAGTAGCAGATATCGTTTTTTTATTCAAGTGGTCATTTGACAAATGGTGGGCAGTTGAGTAATTCTAATTTGGGAGATTGCAAATGTTTGATTGGGTCATCCTCACCTTGCGAGTCGTACTGCCGGTGATTACCATCGCCTGCATGACATGGTCACTCATCATTCTCAATGGTGTGGTAACCAAAGAACCGGAAAACATGAAGCTTCCAGTAGAAGCCTACTGGGTTTCCATGACGGTCTCCGCCGTACTACCCATTGCCTCAGCATTGGCCGGAAGCTTCGTATGCTTCCTTATTGGTCAGGTTGTGGTGACGATAGATCTCGTAAGCCTCCTCCTGGTCCAGAAAGAAAAAAGGCACGTTCTTTTGTCGAAGTAAGACACCCGACGGCCAGTTGCTGTCCGGTGTTTTTCTTTTGTACAGAAAAGACCTCGCGACAGACGAGAGGCGCAAGGCCTAATCTGTGCGAGGTCGTTGTGAGTGGGCAGAACTACTTCTGCAGTACACCCGCTTCGTAATACCGATCTGGTTGTTCTGGATCATAGCACCCATACACGCGTAGGGTGTCAAAGTTCCCTCCGTGAGAACCTTTGGTAAACGCCACGCGACCCGAACAAACCATCCCGGTCTGGAGATCAGAGACGATGATGCGGGCCCCAGTCTGATGCATGTCGATGATGCGAATCAGCTCAAAATCATCGGTCACCACCTCAACTTTTCCCTGTCTGTGAGGGATCGCGGCGTCCAGGCGAGTTCTGAGCTCTTCCTGCTGGACCACGGCATCCGCCGCCTTCTTGGCGACACGCATCTTCTCGTTGCGAGTGTTGATGGTGACGAACACCAACCCCACCAACACAAACATGAGACCATACGTTTCCCAACTAAGCTTCCTGACGATATTCATGTCCCCACCCTTCATTATGGCCCTTCTGGGCCGTACCATTTATAATTATATCACTATCCACACCGTCTGTCAATAAAACAAAAAACCACCTTTCGGTAGTTCTTTGTTTTTATTCGTAGCCATTCGTAGATTCGTACGCGATTTTCGTATACGCGCTACATAATTTTTACATCTATATTAACTCCACTTGGAAGTGACATATTCGTCAGTGCCTCCATAATCTTCGGCGTAGGATTGAGTATATCAATCACTCTCTTGTGCACTCTCATCTCAAACTGCTCTCTAGCATTTTTGTAGACGAAGGATGCTCTGTTCACTGTGTACTTCTTTGTTTCTGTTGGAAGTGGCACAGGACCCTCTATTTTCGCATCATATCTTAGGGCTGTATCTATGATTTGTTTTACTGACAAATCAAGAATCTTGTACTCATAAGCTCTTACACGAATGCGAAGTTTAGAGATGACATCGGCTTTTGGTGCTGTTTTTGGAACAACTTTTGAAGCTTTCTTCACGACTGTCCCGCCTGCAACGTTGTGCGTAGCATTGCGGGCAGGCTTTTTTGTTTTAACTTCTTCTGTTGTCATTTGATTTTATAGAACTAACTCTGAAACTAGGCAATGATTGAAGTAACAACCCCCGCACCTACAGTCTTACCACCCTCTCGAATAGCAAACCTCTGATTCTGCTCTAGAGCAACTGGGGCAACTAGCTTTACCTTGAATGTAACTGTGTCTCCAGGCATAACCATTTCAACACCTTCGTTCAAAGTCACGTCTCCTGTAACATCTGTTGTTCTGATGTAGAACTGTGGTTTGTAACCTGAGAAGAATGGTGTATGTCGTCCACCTTCCTCCTTCTTCAAGACATAAACCTCTGATGTAAATTCTGTATGAGGAGTAACTGTCTTTGGCTTTGCAAGAACCTGACCTCGGTGAATTTCTTCTTTCTTTGCACCTCTTAGTAGAATTCCGGCATTGTCTCCAGCCCTACCGTCTGGAAGTGATTTGTTAAACATTTCAATACCAGTAACTGTGTATTTCTGTGTATCTTTCAAGCCGATACATTCAACTTCCTCACCAACCTTCACAACTCCTCTTTCTATTCTTCCTGTCACCACTGTACCTCGGCCTTCAATAGAGAATATGTCTTCAACTGGCATAAGAAATGGCTTTTCTAGGTCTCTTTCTGGAACTGGGAAGTATGTATCAAGAGCGTTAGCAAGTTCCATTATTCCCTTTGCCCACTCGTCATTGTTATCCTTTGACTCAAGAGCCTTAAGTCCTGAACCTCGGATAATAGGAGCACCAGCACCGTCAAAACCTTGCTTTGTAAGGAGTTCTCGAACTTCCTCCTCAACTAAATCAATAAGTTCTTTGTCAGGAACCATGTCGCACTTGTTTAGGAATACAATCATCTTTGGCACACCAACTTGTTTTGCCAAAAGCACATGCTCTCTTGTTTGTGGCATCACACCGTCTGTTGCTGCAACCACAAGTACCGCACCATCCATCTGGGCTGCACCCGTAATCATGTTCTTGATGTAGTCGGCGTGTCCAGGAGCATCCACGTGAGCATAGTGACGAGCTGGAGTCTCGTATTCGTTGTGAGAAAGAGCAATAGTAATTCCTCTTGCCTTCTCTTCTGGAGCTGAGTCGATTTGATCAACTCCTTTTAATTTTGCGGAATATCCGTTACCCTCTCTGTTAAGAACGGTAAGAATAGCTGCTGTTAATGTTGTCTTTCCGTGGTCAACGTGACCAATTGTTCCCACATTTACATGGGGCTTACTTCTATCAAAATCTGCCATAATATTTTTTAATTAGATTATTAATAAGTTTCAGAAACTTTAAAAACTCAATGTTCGAGAAATCTGAGTTTTAAAAACTTCTTCACGCGAATAAACAAAAGTATCGCAAAGAGCGACAGATAACATACTAGACAAAATATATAAAATAGTCAAGTTATTACGCTGCTTGGGCAGTGGGTATAAGTAAGTCCTGTTTTAGGTTATTTCTCTCCTCGAGGGCAAGCTGGTCAAAGGTCGGGATTTTTGACTTAAGAAAAACCAGAACATCTTCTGTTGTGGTAGTGTTTTCGTCTAGTAGTTTATCAAACTCGTTCTGCTCCTCCTCAGAGAGAATATCTAGAGCTCGGACCAAAATAGCCTGATATATCATTTTTCCAATACCATCGGCCACTTCTGTCTGCTTTTCAGGAGGCAATGACCCTAGTCCCCATTCGAGTATTATATCTTTTGATAAAATATCATTCATTTCTTTTATATTTATTATATCTTTTATTTATTTACTTTGCATCCACAGTTTATCTTTTCACCTCAATAGTCTTAACTAATTTTTTTGCCTCGTTAAACGCTCTTTCGTAAACATTGTCCTTAAAGAGCCAACCACTTTTTGGTAAACTTGGGTCATATTTAATATCTATTTTCCCGTCACCAACAACCCCGTGTGCTATTTTCTTGCCGTTGAGCAATATCTCCATTGAACTTCGATTTTCCCCGCTACCAAAGAACACTGTGACGTTACCACCTTCAAAAGGCACGCTTTTGCCCGGTAAGTAATCCCCGTCATATTTATCCAAATCAACCAGTTTAGAAAACGCCTCTCGAACCTCCATGTTTTGTGGCCCGTCCTGGAATTTATCGTCCAAAACCATTAGTTTTCCGTTACCAAAGGGCTGTTCCTGTGCAACAGTGAGACCTTCAATCTCTAGGGTTTTAACACCGCCCTTATCTAAAACATCAATAAATGTCCCCTTAAATGGTATGCGAGTTGGAGAATTCTCAAGTGGTCCAGGTGGAAATAAATTCTTATCATTGCCAAAAATCTCCGGGTTCGTCCCTTCTATCTTGACCGTACTTAAGCCATGTCTATCGAGGTCTAGACCTTCCATCTGTACACCACCCGGCCCAAGAGATTGTCCTGCCGGAACAACTTCTGGTGGTGTTGGACCAATAACCACACCTTTGTCTATCACCGCCTCTTGTCCTAGAGTTGGTTTGGGTTGATCAGGTGTAAACATCTCGTTGCCTTTGAATTCGCCAAACTTGTGAAATGCCCCAGACTTTGATTCCAGAATAACATTCGTCTGCCCGTTGTATTTATATGAGAGTCCATTCTCGTCGTAAACGAGCTTTGCTCCCTGCATGCTCCTACCACTTTCTCCCGTTTCTGGATCAAAAAATCCACCCTTGGTTGAAAGTTCTCTGTATGGTGTTTCAACAATCTTCCTAACATCTTCTGGCATTTTACTCATATCTCCACCATATTGAGCCTTCAACTTTGCCCTCAAATCTAAGAGGTCTTGCTCTAAACCTTTTGGTGAGGAGTCAACTTCTACAGGAATAACTTTTGACAAAGAAGGCGTCTCAAGAGCACCTGGCCCACCAGGAGTTGAGTTTAGTTTGTCTGGTGAGTAAGAAAACTTTCCTGTTGAAGCATTGGTGGGATCAGGAGAGTAAGAAAACTTACCAGAATCTTGACCAACAAGGTGTGATGGGCTACCAGAAACGTTGGGCTCGTTTGCCATTGCTCCTTGTAGTGGTCTTATAGAATCAACATTTTCCATTGCCTCGCCCGCTGGTGCTGGAGGTATGACTGAACCTCTTGGCGCATGTACCTCTTCCACATTTGGAGAACCTTTCCACCCAACTGATTCATTAGACAAGCCTGCAGGACGAAAGCCTGCCCCTGGGACATAACCCAAGGCACTTCCAGCAAGCATACTTGCCCCAGCGTTTGCCACACCACCTGCAACCACCACCGCAGCTGCTTTTTTCAGACGATTTCTCTTAACTTGATTTTCCTCTTTTTCAAAAAACTCGGCCAGTTCTTTTTCTCGCTCTTCATAGTTACCCATATCTACACCCATTTCTAATGCGTATTTTTCTAGTGCTTCCTTTGTCCTGTCGGCGGACCCTTTTTGCATTATTTTGTCTGCAATTTTGCCAACACCTACACCAACTGACGCTCCAGCAAAAGACCGTGCTACTCTATACGCCCCTGCGCCAGCGACAGCACCAACAGCAACAGTACCAAATGGCAAAAATATAGCGGTCATTAAGGCGGAAGTGATGAGAACTCTTTTTGCAAGAGGAATCTTTGCCCATTTCTCAATTCCCTTTGTAATGATTCCCTTTTCAAGTGGAGGGACAGACTCTGCCATAAGCTTCTGTATTAAGTCGCGTTCTTTCTTTACACTTTCTAGCAAGTCCTCACTAAATGTTCCAACCTTCTCGCCGACCGTCTCAGAATTTTTCCGAAGAAAAGAAGCCATGATTGAAGTTGCTCGCTTTTTTTTCAATTCTTGGTATGCCCTTTCTGCAATCTGAAATTCTTCTGACTTTGGAAGTGGGGGCATTTTTCTTTTGAAACCCAACTGCTCCCTAGTGTTGTCTGCCGTTTTGTACAAATTTTGAATCAGTGTATTAAACTTGTATTTGTTCTCTCTTGTTTTATTTTTCCATCCAACAAGCTGGCTAACGTACTCCTTTCGCGCTGTTTCTAACCCAGCTTCAATCTCGGCCTCTGTCATCTCTGGTACACTAGGCATAACTGGAGCCACTGGTGATGTTGGAATTGCAGCCGATGCGACAGGTGCAACCGGCATAGTAGGAGTAGCCGGTGGTATTGGAATTGCAGTTGGAGCAACGGGTGCAACTGGCATAGCTGGACTAGCTGCTGGAATTGGCGGAACGAGTGTCTCTGGGACAGTGGCTGGAACTGAATCTTTTTCTTGGGCTTTCATTATAGCTTCTAGTACTTCTTTTCTTCTTTTTTCGTCATTAATTTTTAGAGCAGAAAAAGTCGCCTCGTCATAATCCTTACTAATTAAATATACTTCCGCTTCGGCAGCTACTGCATCATCCTTGAGTTTTTGCTCTTCCGGAGATTGTGCCTTTGGTGGTGGAGCACCTGCCCCAGTAGGTGGGGTATCTTTTTCATCTTTTTGTTTTACACCAGGATCTTGGGTTGCCTTAGGTGTCTGCTGGTGTTTAGTTTTCTTTTCTGCTTTCCCCTCTTCCACATCAATTATAGAAAGGAGTCCTTCCTTGAAACCTTCGGACTCTTTGGCAAATTCACGAGCAGATTCAAAATCATCTTTCATAATTGCTTCGCGGATAAGAGTGTTTATAATTTGTTCTCGACTGTCGCCAGAACTCTCTCTTATTGTTTTTATTGCTTCGCTAATGAAACCATCTCCAGGCACACCCACTGATTTGTCCTCTTGTGCTACAGGAACAACCACTGGTTCTTCTAGTGTTCCCGATGCAACTCCAACAACATCAATTGGATCTGGCTCTACTGCTGGTAATTCTGGAGCCGAACTTTCACCACTTACAACAGAAGTCGGCTGATCCAGTAACCTAAGAGCTTCCGCATATTCTTCGTCAGTAAAATCACCCATTCTATGATGGGTCTCTAAATACTCTTCCGCCCTGCTTCTTGTACCATCTATATTGTGAAGAATGACCTTCTTGCGTAAATGGTTTGGTTTTGAGAGATTATTAATGTGTTTAATCAAATCTTCTGAAGGTTCAAACACCCCTCTTTCTACTTCTGGTTTCTCTGATGCTCCTTTTGGCGTCTCAGCAACTAGTGGTGTCAAATCCAAGTTTTCTGTTGGTTTTACAACTCCAGAGAAATCATGCAGTCCAGATGGTGATTCTGGTTCTGGTTTTGTTGGTATCCCATACTGATCAGTAAGTGGGGGCGGTAAATTATTTCCTATGTGACTTATGTCTATCTCATGAATGTCGTCGGGGTTTCTATATTGCCCAACAAACGCTGGTTTTCTTGGTGGTAGTTGTATATCCGCTGTACCAGCAATATCAGGCTTACCAAAATCTTGGTTTAGGCCGTTGTCCTTTTCTCTGAGCTCATCAATGGGGCCAGAACCAGCTGGAAACCCACCATTTTCTCCTCGAGGAATAGTCATGCAAATATTATATCGTTTATATTATACGCATGCAATAAAAATCTCGCATTTCTGCGAGATTTTTACTTTTATTTTCTTGATTCTATAATAGTTTTCTCCACATTTGGTGGCACTACCTCATAATGGTCAAATTCCATCATGACAGATCCACGACCCTGTGTCATAGAACGAATATCTGTCGTGTAACCAAACATCTCGGAAAGAGGTACTTTGGCGTGAATGACCCGAAGCATCCCCCTC
The DNA here is from genome assembly GCA_001824295.1 of Candidatus Zambryskibacteria bacterium RIFOXYD1_FULL_40_13. GTDB lineage: Bacteria > Patescibacteriota > Minisyncoccia > Phycocordibacterales > DATDWN01 > C7867-006. The sequence goes on from MHWY01000008.1 coordinate 41,632, forward strand.
TCTTCCATTCCCTCTATCTGACCTCTTTTACCAGAAAGCGAACCGGTTATGTCACCCATGAACTGTTCTGGCATAATAGCGTCCACCTTCATAATAGGCTCTAGGATAACTGGACGAGCTCTTTTGGCAGCATCTTGGAAAGCTTGTGACGCTGCAATCTTGTAAGCGATTTCAGATGAGTCCACGTCGTGATAAGAACCAAAAGTAAGTTCGCATGAGACATTGACCATCTTGTATCCAGCAACAATTCCCCTGTCCATGGCTTCATGCACGCCCTTCTCAACCGCAGGGATAAATTCTTGTGGAATAACGCCACCTTTGATTGAGTCAATAAATTCAAAATCTTCGTATCTATGTGTGTTTTTTGGAATTTTTGCCCCTTCTTCTATTTTCTCGAGTGGTCTGATTGTAAGTTTAACATGACCATACTGACCCTTACCTCCAGTTTGTTTGATATATTTGTGTTCTGCCTCAGCTGTACCAAGAATGGTCTCCCTGTATGCCACTTGTGGCTTACCGACATTAACTTCCACCGAGAACTCTCTCTTCATACGGTCAACCATAATCTCAAGGTGAAGCTCTCCCATTCCGGAAACAATAGTCTCTGCGGTCTCAGAGTTTGACGACACAACAAAAGTTGGGTCCTCGTCAGAAAGTTTCTTGAGTGCCATACCCATCTTTTCTTGGTCTGCCTTTGTCTTTGGCTCGATACGTAGAGACACCACAGGAGCAACAAACTTAATGGGGTCAAGAATTATTGGTTGGTCTTCATCACAAAGTGTATGAGATGTCTTGGCAGACTTTAGTCCTACCGCAGCTGCAATCTCTCCAGCAAAAACCCTCTTCACCTCTTCTCGTTTGTCTGCTTGAAGTCGCACAATACGCCCAAGTCTTTCTTTCTCGCCTGTTGTTGAGTTGTATATATAAGTTCCTGCTTCTATTGTTCCAGAATAAACACGGAAAAATGTTAGCTGTCCGACAAATGGGTCGTTCTGAAGTTTGAAAGCAAGGGCTGAAAAAGGCTCTTCATCGGAAGCTTTCCTAAATATTTCCTCACCTGTTTTTGGATCAAGACCTCGAACCGGAGGAACATCCAAAGGAGATGGTAGATACTCTACCACAGCGTCCAAAACCAACTGAATACCCTTGTTTTTCAAAGCTGAGCCAGCCATGACAGGAATAATCTTCACAGCAAGACATGCAGTTCTCAGGGTTTTCTTTAGGTCCCCTATTTCTGGCTCCTTGCCATCCAGAAACATCTGCATTTGCTCGTCATCCTGTTCAACAATCTTCTCAATAAGTTCCGCACGGTATTTCTTTGCTTCCTCTAGGTACTCTGCTGGAATTTCTTTCTCCTTTATATCCATACCCATGTTTCCCTCAAAGTAGTAGGCCTTCATTTTCAAAAGGTCAACCACTCCCTCAAACTTATCTTCCAATCCAATTGGAATCTGAAGTCTAACTGCATTCTTTGTGAGTCTGTCTAGGATAGATGCGTATGAACGCTCGAAAGAAGCCCCTGTTCGGTCTAGTTTGTTGATAAGACAAATTCTTGGCACATTTCCGTCGTCAGCATATCTCCAGTTCGTTTCTGACTGTGGCTCAACACCTGCAACCCCATCAAATACCACAACAGCGCCGTCAAGCACTCGTAGTGATCTCTTCACTTCTGCTGTGAAATCAATGTGTCCGGGAGTGTCAATAATATTGAAACGATACTCTGGCTTGGCACCCTTTGGCATAAATGTTGGATTCCAGAAACATGTGATGGCCGCGGCGGTAATGGTGATACCCCTCTCTCTCTCCTGCTCCATCCAGTCTGTCACCGTCTCACCTTCGTGCACTTCACCAATCTTGTGGGTCATTCCCGTATAGAAAAGAACACGCTCTGATGTGGTTGTTTTACCGGCATCAATGTGAGCAATGATTCCGAAGTTTCTAACTTTGTCTAGTGAATAGTCACGGTTCATGATTAATTTTCTTGAGTGTAGCGATTAGAAAATCATCACCCTGTGAAATAAAATCTTTCAGATTTTAACTTTTACTTTGTAAAAGTCATTTCACTGGGTTAAATAAATTACAGTCGCTTCTCTCCTTAATTTATAATAATAAAAAAGCCCTAGGGCAATCAAGGAAAACTATATACCAAAAAGCTATTTTGAGCAATAACAACAAATCCAAGGGTTACCCTTGGATTTTAAATTATTTTTCGCCAAGTTCTTCCAATAGCTTAGTGAAATCTTCATCTGACCACTTGTGGTAATGCTTTTCTCTAATGCCTCCTGCGTCTCCTCCGTTTGCCATACCTCTTATTTCGTTAATAACAGAATAATACTCAGATACTGAAGTCTCCTTCTCCTCTCTCAGACTACTCAACCTACTATTAAAGTCACGAGGAAGACTACCGGGTGCCCCTTCCTCAGAGCTACTCTCATCTGTACTGTCAAGATAACCGTATTCCGGCTCTTCTTTTGACATATTATTAGATTAGAGTATTAATACACTAATCTTATTCCTCCTCTAGCTAAAAGCAAGGCCCAGGAAGCATCTTCTTTATATAGAGATAATACGGCCTACAATCTACCTTTTAAACTTCTGACTTCTTCTTCCAAATCTTCTAGTCTCTCGTGATCAGACTTGTGGTGGATAAGGGCTTTTCGGACAAACGGCCAGATAAGAAGACCAATGATGATGTCAAAAATAACAATGAGTAGTAGCTCAAAATACCAATGTGCTGGGTCTTTAACTAAATGTAAAAATTCTTCCATGCAAACATCATAGTCCAATTAGACTTTTTATACAAAATCCAAGGGTTCCTCTTGGATTTTGAACAAAGAAACATTGACATTATTCAATGATGATAATAAGTTTAAAGAGGGCTGTTCCTCTTTCAAGGAGGTGCAGAGGGGGAGGAGAGGGCCTGGCGCACTATGTCGCCAGAAAGCAGTGACGATGATTAACCGCAAAAAGAGGGTTTCATCAAGCGGGCGGACTGGTTCTCACCGCAGAGAGCATTTCGAGGTGGGCATCAAACTTGTCACAGCCCTTTCAAGTCTGGTGAATGCCGTAGTAACACTGCTTAAACTGTTCTTCTAGTATAAGTGGTGTTACTCGAAATTCTCTGACACCCGTTGCAACAGTGACCTAAACTCCTTCCCCCTCCCAATACCCCCCCACCCAACGGGGGTATTTCATTTAATAATTTTTTCTCTATTGATTTTAATTCTCTTTCTAAATCATCTAGTCTCTCATAGTCAGACTTATTATGAACTAGAGCCTTTTGTACAACAGGCTGGACAAGTAGATTGGTTTGGAAGGTTTTAAATCTAGATTAAATCCGATGTTAGAATTTAAAACTTACTGTAAGCAAGCGGGCTCAGAGGATTTTTCGCGAAGGTCGCGTATAAAATCCGAGTCATGCGAGGAGCCGTACAATGGTACGGTGACGAGAATGCGAGAATTTTAGACGATGAGATTCGTGAAAAAGACCTGAGCACTACCAGGCAAAATGGGCAAAAGCCTTATTGGCCTCCGCCATCTTGTGAGTATCCTCCCTCTTCTTCACCGCCTTACCCTCATTTTTTGAAGCTAGTATGATTTCATCAGCTAATCTTGAGTGCATTGGTGCACCCTTTCCGCCTCTAGCTGAATCAATAATCCATTTCATTGATAGGAATGAGCGTCTTTCTGGCCTAACTTCTCGAGGAATCTGATAGTTCGCACCGCCAACTCTTCGTGAACGAACCTCTGTAAGTGGACCTGTGTTTTTCAAAGCTGTATCAAAAACCTCCATTGGGTCTTCCACTTTCAATTTTTCTTTTACTTCTGTGAGAGCATCGTAAACAATTTTTCTTGCCGTTTCTTTCTGTCCTCTCAACATTACATAGTTAATAAACTTAGCAACTGTTTCTGAGTTGTATGTATGGTCTCTACCCGCATCGTTTCTGTTTGTTACTTTTCTTCTCATGGTTGATTTTATTAACGAACGATAGTGAGTTTTTTAAAATCACCACCCCGTGAAATAAGATTTGATAATTCAAATCTTGATTTTAAATTACTAAAAAAATAACTATGTATTCTACTAATACTTAATGCAAGTTTGTTTTCTGTTGGTTGATTCATGTTTTTAATTTAAAATCATTTCACAGGGTAAGAAAATTATAGTCATTTCATTCCTTAATTTTCTTTACTTCCCCTTTGGTTTCTTTACACCATATCTTGAACGACCCTTCGCTCTCTTTTCTACTCCAGTCGCATCAAGCATACCTCGAACGATTGTGTATCTAATACCAACGTCTTTTACCTTTCCTCCTCGAAGAAGAACCACTGAGTGCTCCTGAAGACCGTGTCCCATTCCTGGAATATATGCTGTAACCTCAAGGCCGTTTGTTAGTCTCACACGAGCGATTTTTCGAATAGCTGAGTTTGGCTTCTTTGGAGTCTTTGTGGTTACCTTTGTGCAAACACCTCTCTTGAATGGAGCTGGATAAAATACAGGGCGGTTTGTAAGGGTGTTGAATCCACGAGTAAGAGCCACTGCTTTTGGCTTTGGTTTTGGTTTGAACCGATTTTTCTTGATAAGCTGATTAATCGTTGACATGGCTCATACTCTAATATATGTAAGCAAAAATTGCAAATATTTTCCTAAGCCCGCGCTTGCCCCTGCCAGCCCAATCTTAAAGCGCTATTCCAGTTATAAGAGAATACTCAGATAAAACCACCGGCCAGAGGAATCTTAATAGAAAAAATATAAAGAAAATTAAGACAAGTGTGCCATTTCGCTCCAAAAAGTTTCTAACATTCTGCATGTGATAAGGCAAAAATGAGAAAAGAATTTTTGAGCCATCAAGCGGTGGTATAGGAATAAGATTAAATGTTGCTAAAACAAGGTTTATCAAGACAATAGATGATGATATATATACAAAAGACACCCCAAATTGAGCAGAAATGCCAAAGCGAATAAGCAAACCAAAAAACACAGCTATACATATATTAGACAAAGGTCCCGCAAGCGCCACAATGGCCTCTCCCCATCTTTGGTTCCTTAGGTTATATGGGTTGAATGGAACCGGCTTTGCCCAACCTATAATAGGTAGGTTGGAAATCGCCAAAAGTGTCGGTAGTATGAAAGAGCCAAACCACTCTAGGTGTTTAAGTGGGTTTAAGGTTAATCTTCCCTGAAACCTAGCAGTATTATCCCCTTGTAAATATGCAGCATACCCATGAGAGACCTCATGTATAACAACAGAGAAAATCAGTATTAGGATTGAAAATATGAAGTCTAGGGACATAAAAATTAATTTTCAATTTCTAATTTTCAATTTTCAAACAATTTCCAATGTTTTAATTTTTAAATTAATTAATTGTTTAGAAATTATAAATTGAGAATTAAAAATTGTGTTTGTTGCCTTACAACAAACACTATGATACCATACTTTCATTATGGCTAAGGCATGTCCAATCACAAAGAAAAGTTCCCAACTGTCGGGTGGGTATTCAAACCGCACCCGTGCAACTCAGTTTAACCCAACTGGAACAAAGAGAAAATATGCCAACCTTCAGAAAAAGAGGGTCTATATTCCTGAACTCAAAAAAACAATGACACTCACTCTTTCGGCTCGCGGAATAAAGACAATCCAAAAAAATGGGGCTTTCGCTACTCTCAAAAAAGCAAAACTAATCTAAACCACAAAGAGCCGCCGTCTGGCGGTTTTTTGACATAATAAAGATTACTGCTTCTATTATTTACAACCAACCTCCACCCCCTGAACCTTTTTATTTTTCAGATAAAACTCCTTGCCATTAGACTCAAATATAATCCTCCCCATTGTGCAGGTGGCAAGTATTTCTGTTTTTATTTTATTTAGAGTGTCCAAAACCTCCTTGTGTGGATGACCGTAGGAATTATTCTCTCCAGCAGATATAATGGCCCAGCCAGGAGAGACAAGTCTTACATATTCTTCGCTAGTGCTTGTACGCGAACCATGATGACCGACCTTAAGAATAGAACTCTCTAGGTCTATATCCAGACTAGCAAGATAGTGCTCAATATTTGCGGTTGAATCTCCTTGTAATAAAACAGAGGTTTCTCTATAAACCAACTGCATTACTATTGAACCATCGTTTGGATTGAGTCCCGAAACATCCCTGTCTGGAAAGATAATTCTCAGAAATGCTCCATCGCCGAGATCAATCACCTGCCCACGCCTAGCTAAAACTTTTGGAACTTTTTTATCTGTTACTATTTTCTCCAAAACAGAATACGCCTCATTTTTATTTGCTGTCCCCGGCTCAAGTAGAACGTCTGCTTTAAATTTTTTTAATAACGAAATAAAACCCTCGTAATGGTCTCTGTCTGGATTTGTCACCACCAACATATCTATGTGCCTGTCATACCACGGCAAAACAGAAGATATTTCTTTCATCAAATTATTATTTGGGCCACCATCAACCAAAACCTGAACCCCAGATGGAGACTCGATAAAAATTGAGTCTCCCTGACCCACATCAAGAAAAGTAACGGTTAAAACATCCCCGCGACTTTCACGAACAACAGCAAACCACAAAATCATGGCAATAAGGAGCAAAAAACCGAGAAAATACCAACAAAAATGCCCCCTAATATGAGAAAATACTCTACGCATGTATAATAGTATACATATTAGAAATCTTAATTTCTAATCCGCCTTGGCTCGGCGAGACAGGTTTTTATTTTCTAAACAAAACAAATATGCAATTTGAAGAAAAAAAATTTAACATCGGAGAATTAAAAGGAATTTCAGCAAAAACTATCGAGGAGCACCTGAAACTATATGCTGGATATGTAACACACTCAAATCTTGTTCTAACAAAAATTGAGGAGTTATCAAAAGATATGGAAGCAAACATGGGACTCATAAGTGGTTTACAGAGAAGATTTGGATTTGAATATAACGGAATGAGAAATCACGAAATATATTTTGACTCTTTATCTGGCGCAGCAAGCAAACTCACACAAGGAAGCGAGCTAGATAAATGTTTTGCTTACTTGTGGGGCTCTTTTGATAACTGGCTCTCACAATTCAAAACGCTAGCCACAACTCGTGGTATTGGTTGGGCAATACTATACTTGGATAGAAAGGAGCACAGACTCCTAAACGCCTGGGTTGATGAACAACATTTGGGACAACTTCAGGACTGCACACCGATACTTGCCCTAGATATGTGGGAGCACTCCTTCGTCGCCGACTATCAACCAAGTGGTAAAAAACAATACATCGAAGATTTTTTTGCAAACCTCAACTGGTCAAAAGTTGAGGAAAATTTTAACGAGGAAAAATAATAAACCATGAACAAAGATTTATCAGCAGTGCTCGTGGTTGAAAGTGTAATAGGTCTAGCTACAGTGGCCACATTATATTCTTTGGAAAAAACAAACCCTTCTTGTTCAGGAATGGGATGCTTGTTAAGCTTTTCACATTTTTCTTATTTTTTTGCAATTATTATTACAATAATAATATTGCTTGTCACAATTTTTGTTTATAATATTGGTGAGATTGTGAGAAAAAAACCCACAGAGAAGAAAAGCTACCTGCCAAACGTAATAATTATACTAATGATTATTGCTTTATTTGTTTACTTCTACTTAAGAACAAAAATATAAATGTATATATGAAAATCAACACTATTGGGGAAAATGCTGGAAGAGAAATTGCACCGAATGGAATATTTGCCCCTATATGAACAACAGTAAGTTGATACCACAATAAAATATAGGTAAAGAATGCTGGAATGTACGAAATGTACAAAGATAGAAAGCCTGCTATTCCAGTCGCAAATCCAAGAAACATGGCCAGTGGAATTGTCCCGAGAATCAAAACATTAACGGGAAGTGAAACAAGTGACAGAACACCCATGTTATAGATTAGATATGGTAATACTGTTATTTGTGTGGCTATTGTACTAGACACTATTTCGCGTAAACCAAACTTTTCTGTTATCCATACTAAATATGGTGAAACATATGGTGAGACAAAAATAAGTCCAATAGTAGCAAGAACCGATAGTTGAAAAGATGGATCAAATGCAAGTAAAAGTGGGTTTGGAGCAAGCATTAGGACGATAGTAAAACCAAGAACCCGGCCAATCTTGTAGTCTCTGTTCATTCTTTTAGCAAACAGAGCAACTAAAACCATGATAGAAGCCCGCCATGCAGACGCCCCTCCCCCAGAGAGGATGGTGAAGAAAACAATACCGACAGCCCCGAGACCGAATGAGAGATTCTTAGGGAGAAACCTAAAGAAATTCATTATGCTGTTTGCAACAATGGCTATGTTATACCCAGACAAGACCACGATATGAGAAACTCCGGTTTTCTGAAACTCTTCCAATATTTCTTTGCCCAAACTTTGTTTCGCCCCCAAGAGAAGGCCAGAGAGAAGACTTGACTCTGGTTCCGGAAGTGCATTATCTAGCGACTCAGTGAATGTTTTTTTGATTTTAAACAACGAACTCTTTACTACACTTCCATGACCATTTGATATTAGATCTACTGTTGTATAACTGCTTGTAAACCAGACACCACGAACACGCAGATAACCCCCGTAATCAAAGGTTCGCCCGTCTTCTGACTTGATTTTTGTGGGTTCTTTTAAGGTCGCAGATATTTTTACCTTATCACCATATCTGAATTCAGGATGTATTGGCACAGTAACCACAATCTTTTCTCGTACAGCAACTGTTGTCGTTCCGACAAATATACTCCTCAATCCAATTGTTAGTTTGGTATTGTTTTCTCGAACATCTGGCTCACTCACTATTATGCCTTCCGCCCATATTTTCTGATTTGCAAATCTGCTAAGTTCAGATTCCGTGTATAAGTCTGAAACGTACATTCTACCAACACCAAAAACAATGCCAACCATAAAGACAAAGGCTAAAAGCAAAATATAGCGAGAGTTTTCTTCAATAAAAAACTTGTAACCAAACAGAATCAAGGCACTGATTACCAAAGCAACAATAAAACCAATGCTGATTGAAACAACAGACCCCGTGGTAATCCCACAGAGAAAGCCAAAAACAAAGGAAATTAACATTTATATGTTTATTTTGTAAATTCTTTTATAATCTCCTCCTCGTCTGCCGGAGAAGTTGATTTCTTGTATTTTGCATTGATCCCGTGAACTCTTTTTTTGCACTCCTCCCATGTTTTATGGACCTCAATAGCGCCATCCACCATACTTATATAAGAATAGGCCTTGCTCTTACTCTTGGTTTTAGACTTTGAGTCTTTTGGCTCTTTAATAGAAACATCAATGCCATACCTCTCTCTTGAACCACTGTATAAAACTACCGGGGCCTTGTCAGCAAAGGAGGTGGCAATAATGTCACATCTCTCATTTCCAGCCGTTCCACTGTGTCCTTTGATAAGACGCCAATCAATTGTTTTGTGTTTTCTAGCTTCATCTAATCTTTCCCACAAATCTTTATTCAAAACATCTTCTTTTTGTGATGTTTTCCACTTATTTTTCTTCCAACCAATAACCCATCGAGTAATTCCATTTACCACATAAGCTGAGTCTGTGTAGAGAATAATCTCTCTTTCATCCAAGGTTAACTCAAGTGCAGATATCACAGCCATTAATTCCATCCTATTGTTTGTGGTGTGGCTCTCTCTTCCGCCCATTTCTGTAACAGATTCATCAGTAATAACTATTGCCCCCCACCCTCCGGGGCCTGGGTTACCTCGTGCACTTCCATCCGTAAAAATTGTTATCATGAAATTATTATAACAAACTAAAATATATCTACTATTCGAAGTCTCAATTCTGGAAAATTTCTAAACTGAGATTTTTCCAGAGTGGCAACCAGATTTATACTACTTCCCACCGAAACAGGAATAGAAAATTTTTCTCCCGTCTGAAAAAAGGCAATTGCAGTTACATCAGAATCTTTTGAATTTTTGAATTTTAACTCCAAATGGTTTTGTTCCTTACCAAAAAGCTTTTTAGCACTTACTATTATGTTTTCAAAAAGGAAAAGTGGTTTTGGATTGTCTAGTCCAAACGGTGCAAATTTTTCTACCTGACTGTATGTATCCCAATTTACATCATTAAGTGATAACTTCTTATCAATCAAGGTGTCTTCAATAATTTTCTTCTCTTTTGTTAATTCTAGAAATGCTTCATTTAACTTATCCTCAAGTGTATGAATGTTTTCTTGTGATACAGAAAATCCTCCAGCTCCTTTGTGTCCCCCATAGTCAACAAAAACATCTTTCGCCTTTTCCATGAGTTGTACAACATCAGTCTCTCCTCCGGCCCGACACGAACCTTTTATAATTGTAGAACCATTGCTTCCCTCTCTTCCCCAAAAGAAAACCGGACGATTGTGTTCATCAGAAAAACTGTTTGCAACAAGTCCCAGGAGAGACGGCTTCCACTCAGGGTTTCCAAAAACCAAAACGTGTTTCATTTCCTCTTCTTGATTTTCAATTCTTTTTTTTATTTCCCTTACCATACTTCCAACTACCCCCTTCCTCTCGTCATTTTTATTATTCAAATGTTCTGCCAACATTCCAGCCTCAACTTCGTCTAACGTAGACATGAGTGTAAATGCATCTCGTGGAATACCCATCCGCGAGGCTGCATTTATCCTAGGAGTAATCATGAAAGCGATATCATCTTCTGTCACTGTGGTTTGGTTTATTTTGAGAAGGGAAAATAATTTCTGAAGACCCACCCTCGGACTTTTCTGTAGCACCTTCATTCCGAAATATGAAAACACTCTGTTCTCACCCAGTAGAGGAACCATGTCTGACAGTGTTGCTAAACCAACCATGTCCAATAACCACTTTTCCCAACCAATTGGAAGACTGGATGAAATTTCCGGCTTCGAGTTTCTAATCTCTAAAATTAATGCTTGAATCACCTTAAATATTACCCCAGCACCACAAAGCATCTTCTCTGGATACTGACAATCTTTCTGTTTTGGGTTTATTATGGCGAAAGCTTTTGGTAATTTTTTTCCTGGAATATGGTGGTCGGTTATTATGGTCTCCATTCCATATTCGTTGGCAAACTTAATCTGTTCCACATCTGTGATGCCACAATCAATAGTGATGAGAAGTGTTACGCCTTCATTGTGCAAACTAGTAATAGCTTCATTGTTCAAACCGAAACCTTCCTCGTTGCGTAGTGGAATATAATTTACGAAGTTCGTATAATTTATTTTTTTAAAAAAATCGTGCAAGACAACCGCACCAGGAATTCCATCCGCATCATAGTCACTATATATTCCGATTTTTTCGTTGTTCAAAACTGCCTTCAAAATTCTATCCACCACTTTTTTCATATCCTTCATAAGAAACGGATCATGAATTCCTGCTGTGTAATCTGGGAAGAGAAACCTTTGTGCGAGGCTTGTGTCACTTAGTCCCCTTGCATACAACAAGCTCCTAACTAGAGGATGATACTCTTTTAGGCCTTCATGAGCGTTCTGAGGGATTGCGTCTCGGAGGGCATATTTTTTCATTCCTCAAGTGTAACACAGCTTAATTGGCGTGAATAACACTGAAATCTCGTTGAAGTAAAACCTTTTTCAGAGCATCCGCAACCCCCGAGCCGGTGTTGTCAATGACCCGAGTGAAACGAGGGCTCTTGACAACGAGGGGGTGAGGACCAGAACAAATTTTTCGCTGGAAAAATTTGTGTCTCTGAAAAGGTTTTGGTGAAAAAGAGATTTCGGTGTTAAAATATATGTATGAAAGATTGTATATTTTGCAAAATAGTCAGTGGAGAAATTCCCTGCCATAAAGTTTATGAGAATGAAAAGTTTCTCGCCTTTCTTAGCATTGAACCAGAATCCCCCGGACACACCCTGGTTATACCAAAGGAACATTATAGGTGGGTTTGGGACGTTCCAGAAGCTGGAGAATATTTTGAAGTCTCAAAAAAAATCGCCCTAGCTCAAAAAAAAGCTTTTGATACGGACTGGGTACTGTCAAAGGTGGTTGGAGAGGAAGTTCCTCATGCCCACATCTGGGTTTTTCCAAACGATAAAGTAATTGGCGACAAAAAAGATTTTGAGACCAATGCTGAAAAAATTAGAAAAGAATTATCTAAATAGAATCTACAAGCTTTATTATTTCAATAAAATCTTTTGCATTCAAACTCTCTCTACCCACTAAGAGTCCAGAAACATTTCCTTCTTTTACGAGCTCGTCTGCATTAACCCTGTCGGCATCTCCTCCATATAAAATCCTAGTACCATCTGCAGAAACTCCACACAAATCTTTCAAAACTTTTTTAATAAAAATTGTCATCTCGTGCAAATCTCTTGGTGAGATTGCTTCCCTTGCTCCCACTGCCCAGATAGGTTCATAGGCAATTATAATCTGTCCTAAAAGTTTTTTTGGAACATCTTTTAAGCTAGATAAAATTTGCTGTTTTAAAAACCCGTAAAAATCTCCATTGCTATCTCTCGTGCTCTCACCAATACATATTATTGCATTCATTCCACCACCAACAACTGACCTGACTTTTTTATTTATTAGTTCATCGCTCTCTCCCATCTTTCTCCTCTCCGAATGTCCCAAAATAACATAATCCACCTTGAACTGAGAAAGCTCTGCAAAACTCACTTCTCCGGTAAACGAACCCACAGTCTCATGATTTGCATTCTGTGCACCAAGAAAAATATTCTCTCCAGTAAATCCAGATACAGCAGATAAATATATAAATGGCGGACAAAGTACAACCTCTGTTCTTTTTAAATTCCGGGTTGACCTCTTCACACTCAATACAAGTTTTTTCGCTTCTTCTAAGCTGGTCGGGTTCATTTTCCAATTTCCAACCACGAGTTTTTTTACCTTTTTCATGAATAGTATTGTACCACATTATGAATAACTGTTTTGAATCATAAAAAGTGCATTCATAAAACTTCCAAATTTGGATGAAATCCCCACGGATTTCAGATCCAAGATAATCAATTAAATTGCCGTGTATTATAAAACGCTCAAATTCAGATGCAATCCGCGAAGCAAGATTTTTTGGTGACCAAAACGTACAACAGTACGTTGCGTGGAACCAAAAAAGCGAGGCGACAAAGGAGTGCGTTGAATTTGAGTGTTTTATTTAACTTCCTCCCAAGAGACAATGGAGTACTGATCAGAGGTCAGTGGAAAACTTGGTGGTGGACCATACAAGAGATTCGCATCAAATATTATATTTCTAATATCATAGCCGGTGTTATCGGTATAAGCAAAACCATATCGTAAATTTGTGCCAAGCATCCCATATAGTGTTATTGAGTTTCGAAGATATCCAGTTCCACAAGATGAAGAGTAGTGATATCTACCAACGCGACCGTTTTGAGCAATAAGGGCGGCGTCTATTCGTAAATCATTTGCACTACTTAACCCCACATTAATATCGTCCTGTGAAATAAGCGAAATCACATCTTGGCCATCATAATTCGTATACAAAAGATTGTTGTTTATAGTAATACTTGGTCGAGTACTTGGATTATCTGGAAATTTACCAGAAGCAAGCGTCACGCGAGCAGTGTTTATTTGGCCCTCAACCCAAACTTTATCTTCCACAAAAATAAGTCCATTTGTTGGAATAGCATAATTTGAAATAAATGTCTGACTACTACCAGTCGTCTTTATGCTCCATGTTCCCCAGCCAGTCACATCTTCATCACAACTACCTGATGCAGATGTCAGAGTATTAACTCTATATAAATCAAAAGTATCATTAACTTTGAAAACAACACGATATCCCCTGGCGCCAGAACTTGATATATATCTACCTGCGGACTGAGCACCACTTTTTATCTGTGCCAAATCTGTTGTCAAACCAACAAAGTCTACTGCTGGTACAGGAAATGAACGCCCAACCTCAAACACATCTGGACGATTTGCTACGACGCTCGGTGGGGCTTCAGCTGACCTGAATGAGTCGTTTACACCACTTCCTGGGGGTGGATTAACGTGGGTGTGCACACCAAACTCATTATTTCCAGTGTGGTCTGGATCATCATATTTATCCTTTGCACTTGTAATTAAGTTGTGGGCAAGACCATCAAAACGCAAACCGTTATTTGAGTGAATTGGCCCAAATACTTCTGTGCCTTCTCCAAAACGCATATAGTCGTTTGCAACAATAGCGAATTTCGCAAAAGAAGGGATGGCCAACTGAACTAAAATGGAGCGAGACACTGCTGGGTCTGAAACCACCTTGCCTGTTGATTTTATTTTTACAAGAGTAAAACCAGTTGCAGGTGGTGTAATATCAAGAGTAAATGTCCCTATTTTTACTCCATCTTTATCAAAAAAATCATGGGTATACGGACCAGCTACACCTGTGCCATCCTTATAGTCCGTAGGAGCATGTGCCAAGTGCCATCTATAATAGTCTATCCCCGCTTCAGCTATCTGAAGTGCCTGTTCGCGATACAGGCCAACACGTGATGCCCTTATGTTTGTGCCCGCCCAACTAATAAGCGCCCCAATCATTACAATAGAAATAACACCAAAAAGAAAAGCCTGAATTAGAATTGAACCAGTTTGTAATGACTTGTTTTTCATTCTATAAGTTATCTTTTAGATTACGCAGATTCACTTGAGATGTCACAACTATTTGGGCGGGAGAACGACCGGGATTTTTATCAATTATAGCAGTAACCTTAACAAGACGAACAGATTGAATGTTGACCGGATATGTGAGGGGGGCTGTAGATCCAGCATAGTCTGCAGGATAGTATTCAAAAAGTGGACGTGTTGAACTAGCAATAAAGTCGGAAATAACATTGGATATCTTCTCGTTCGCACTATTATATGTAAGTGGATTTCCACTTGGAGCTATTATGCCCCTTTTAACATTTGTTCCACTAACATAATACCGAACCCTATCCCTCAAACCGTCATTGTTTACATCACTATAAAAAGTTATGCTTGTGGAACTAGCAGAAGCAATCGGATACGCACCAAGAGCAGATGGACCGGTTTCGCGCAACTCAGCAACCATTGTTTTCACCACGCGTCTAGCACTCATTTGGGCACTTAGTCCGTTTTGTAAAGCAAAGTTCAAAGAAAAAACATCCCTTTGGAAGGTTGAGACTCCTAGGGTTAGGACACTCAGTATAAAAATACTGATAAGCAGTTCTGAAATTGTGAATCCTTTTTTATAAAAATCCTTATTCATTTGTTTTTTCTAAATTAAATCGGGACAAAAACGATTTCCTTTGAAACCCAAGAAACACTTACTGGAACTGAAACATCCTGTGTAACATACCCACTTTTTTCCAAATGAAGAGAATATGTTCCCGAGGACAAACCACTAAAGGAAATTTGCCCGGGCGGAGTACAGGAGGTAGTAAAGGTAAAGAATATATCAGAAATATTTGGTGTTGCTGTGGTTACCGCACTATCTAAATAAAGTTTATATCTAAGATATCTGTTGCCATTGTTACCAGAAAAAATATTTCTGTCAGCATTTGTGTAATATGTACTAGCTGTGCCGTCTGGACCAGTAAAATTCCACACACCCCCGTCGCTATTCGTAGCAATCTGAATCCTAACATTTGGATTTCCAGTGCTGACTGGCTGGTCGATTGGATTCCAGTTTATTTGTTGGAAGTTACTCGTTGCACCAGTATCAAAAGAGGACGATGTCAGATTTCCGCTCGGTACATAATCATCAAATATCTTTTTTAGTAAGACATCTCCGACGGGATTTTGGTTCTCAATGTTTCCATCCGAAGAAAAGTACATGCTTAAGTCTGTTGATGTGGCCTGACCACTTCCTAAAGACCAGTCCGTTTGTCCGAGAAAACCACGCCCAGTTATTCCGTTCGCACTAAAACCAGTTTTGGTTAATGTGACAGAGACATCTGACAAAGGTAACCCCGCCACACCATCTTTAACAATAACCAACAACGTATTGGGGTCTTTTGGTTCAACAATAATTTTTACATCCTGTGTACTACCAGGAGTTATGCTGGTTGGCAATAGTGGATTTGTTCCTACAACATTATGAGTAGCATCTATTCCCGTAAATGTATAAGTGTCCCACTCCATATTGCTTAGCGTCAGTTCCCCTGCACCACTTGTCACTTTATTTTCGTCATATTTTAATACATCTGGATCGGTGCCTATTAGTTTGCTTCCTTGCAGTGAAAAATCAAATGACGAAACTGGGTCGCAGGTATTAGTTACAGAGCTGATATTAAAGATGCTCAGTCTGTCAATTATGAAACTAAGCTGAGTTACTTGTTGTAGAACGATGGTTGCGTGTGGTTTTGTTGGGTTTGGATTTTCTGCTGTTATCTCTTTTGTTTCATCCGTAGAAAAGTTAGGCTTGGTAACTGTAATTTCGTAAGAATTAATTCCTGGTACTGCATCCACAATTTGCAACATTCCATTTAGGTTGGTTACATCGTCTATAACTATTGGCGGATTAACATTATTATTCTCTATATGAACATTTGCATCTGAAACTGGGTTCCCGCTTGCATCAAAAACTCTTATAAAAAGTGCTCCGTTTGTACTCGCCGTCTCAAGATTCTTTGGAGCAACTCTTGTAGTCACAACCATTGGGGTAAAGTTTTTGCAGTTTGAGCAATCAATTTCTATCTCAACAATTTTAAAATCTGCTGGAGACAAATCGTTTGGAGTTCCACCAATAGTCCCATCAAACGGATCGTCAATATTTCTGATTGTTGTTGTAACAGAATAGTGATAGGAATCCCGGTTAAGTATTTGAGAATGAATCAACTTACCCGTGGGAATACCAGAAACAAGGCCAACTTCTGAATACGGAAGGTTACGAGCAATCTCTAACTGTTCGTTTATTAAGGCTATTGCCTCTATTTTTGAACGACTAGCATAAACTACATTAAATACTCCCATGTAGGAATTATAAACAGCTACGATAATGACAAGAAAAACAGCGATTCCGACAATAAGTTCAACCAAAGAAAAACCCTCTGTTTTATTTGTCTTTGTAATAATCATTTTTAAAAGCGTAAGATTTCCTATTTTTGAAATTTCTTCTATATAGCGTCAGCAAGTGAATATGTTGGTCCAAGCATTGATATGGCAAAGAATCCAACGGCCACACCAATAAATATCATTAGTACCGGCTCAATAATTGAGGACATATCTTTTGTCTTCTGATCAACCTCATCTTCATAATAGACAGCAACCGATAGAAGCATCTCCCCTATCTTACCTGTCTCTTCACCCACAGCCACCATTTCTCCAACAAATAGTGGATACAGTTTGTCATTTGAAGAAAAGACCACAGATATCTGCTCACCTTTCTGAATTATGTTCTGTATTTTTTCTAGCACCTCTTTGTAATATGAATTCTGTATCACATCCTTTGTAATACCAATAGCAACAACAATATCTACCCCAGATGAAATAAGTGAGGAAAGGGTTCGTGCAGTACGCGCTGAATTAATCTGTTTTACTATTTCATTGACTACTGGAATATGAAGTATCACCCAATCCAACATCCGTTTTCCTTTTTTTGTGCGCATAAAAATCGTTGACAAAAAACCAAAGGCCAACAAACCGACAGCAAGAAGCAAAAAGTATGATTTAAGAAAATCACTAATAGCAATAATAATTCTTGTGGCCAGCGGAAGTTTTATTCCTAATCCGATAAATGTTGCTGTAAGCGTAGGCACCATATATATCATCATCAGAACACCGATAATAATCATGAGAGAAAAGATTACCGCCGGATACATCAGGGCTCCTTTGATTTTTTTTGTTAACTGATATGACTTCTCCATCTGCATACTAACATTCTGTAGAGCCATAGACAGATTTCCTGATTCCTCCCCCGCCCTAGTCATTGATACAAACAAGACAGAGAAAACATCTGGATAATTCTTCATTGAATCACTAAATGTGGCACCCTCGGAAAGTGATTTGTTTAGCCCCATTAACACTTTTTTGAATTTACCCTTTGCCTGCCTTTCTAATATTGAAAGACCACGAGTAATCGGTAGCCCGGCGTCTATCATCTTTGAAAGATTTCTGGCAAATATAATTTTGTCATGCGTTTTTACTCCACCAAGAAAAGAAAAAAGGCTAGATAGAGAAAGCGGGGTTTTGTTTTTTACTTCTTCGGCAAAAATAACAGTACCACCAGACTCCTTTATGGTGTGGTACAAAGCAAATTTATCTTTTGCATCTTGAGTACCCTCGGTCGTCTTACCCTCTTTATCAATTATTTTGTAGTGAAATAGTGTCATGTTTTATTCTGATATTACTCTTAATACTTCCTCAATGGTGGTTATGCCTTGTACGGCCTTAAATATTCCATCTTCGTACATTGTAAGCATTCCTTCCTTTTCTGCTTGAAGCTGGATGTCATCTGATGTCCCTGATTTCAAAATAATTTCTTTTATAGTTGGTGAAACCTTCAAAATCTCATGAATTCCAACTCTCCCAGAAAAACCATCTTCAGATGAAACATCTTTCTTTATTCTCCAAAAAGGAACCTTATCCCAGGTGTCCGACTTTTCGACAACCTTTTCTTCCTTGAGTGTCTTAAGTACCTTGTCCAGATTGATAGACCTTCCAAGTGTATCTAGTTCTGCTTTTGATAGAAAATATTTTTCTTTCTGATCGGTCAGCTTTCTGACAAGCCTTTGTCCAATAATTATATTAATTGTTGATACAAGTAAAAATGGCTCAACTTTCATATCAATTAACCTTGGTATGGTTCCAGCAGCTGAATTGGTGTGAAGGGTGGACAGAACCACGTGTCCAGTAAGTGCCGCGTTGACAGCAAGAGAAGCGGTCTCGTTATCACGAATTTCACCAACCATAATTATATCCGGATCTTGACGAACAAGAGTACGAAGTCCATTTGCAAAAGTAAATCCAATCTCTGGACGAACCTGTGTTTGATTAATCCTTTTCATCTGATACTCAATAGGATCTTCAATGGTTGAAATGTTAAGATCGGGAGTATTCAAAATATCTAAAATTGTATATAAGGTTGTTGTTTTTCCTGAACCAGTCGGACCAGTAGTCAAAATCATTCCTGTTGTTGATTTCACCGCCTTGTGTATTCTCTCCAGTCCCTCACCATGAAAAGAAAGGTACTCTAAAGTAAACCCCGAAACATTTTCACGGAGGAGTCGCATCACAACCTTTTCACCATAATAGGTTGGCAAGGTGGAGACACGGAAAGATACCTTTTCGCCATCTGAGTCAATCTTAAATCTGCCGTCCTGAGGAAGACGTTTTTCGTCAAGCTTAAGACTTGATAATACTTTTATGCGGGCAACTACACTTGGAGCCATGTTTTTTGGTAATATCATGGCATCGTGCAACAAACCATCAAGCCGATATCTGACCAATAATTCATGTTCCTGGGGCTCAATGTGAATATCAGAAGCATTTTGTAATATTGAATGCTTTAATAGAGTATCTACAATACGAACGACTGGAACATCATCTGCTAATTTTCTAAGATTTTCTTCGCTTGTGTCAGACTCTGGATCATCAGCGATACTTTTTATTGAGTTAGCCTCTTTTTGAATTAAGTCTCCAAACTCCGCCTTGAGTGATTTCTGATATTGCAATATGGCGCTTTTCATTGAGTCCGTATCAGTAAGACGAGGAAGAATCTTTAGACCCACTTTCTTCTTTATAAAATCAATCGCTGTTAAGTCCTCTGTATCAAGCATGGCAACTTCAAGCGAAGTGTCGGTTTTTTTGAAGGCTACAATATTGTGATTACGAGCAATTGGTTCTGGAATAAGAGAAAGGACATCAAAAGGAAGTTTTTCTGTCTTGAGATTAACAAAAGGAATACCAAGGATGTAGGCCTGCATACGACGAAGATCGTCTTCCGTCATCTTTCCTTTATTTACTAGTATTTTTCCAAGATTTCCACCGGTCTCTTTCTGTTCCTTCTCAGCAGTTTCAACATCTGCTCGTGAGACAAGCCCCGAGTCCAAGATAAATTCCTTTAATTGTGCTTCTTCAATATGCATGAGAAAAATTTCTAATTTCTAATTTCTAATTTCTAATTTCTAATCAATTTTCAATGATTAAATTATAAAATTAGAATTTTATTATCTGTATTATAACAAAAAATAAAACTTATTACATAAAGAATGTGTATAAATATTGTTTGTTAAGAATAATATTCAAGTAAAAATTCTTCAAAATTACTTATTTGACAAGAATGCATGAACTGTGATAATATGGTGTTATTGAAGTTCGCCCACCCGGGCGGGCTAATTTTTTACAAGAAATTAACGAGCAAGGCGACTATAATTTACTAGTACCCCGTGAAATAACTTTGGCAAAGCCAAAGTTCCCGCAAAGCGGGATTTCACAGGGTGATGTTATTCTAATCGCTCCGCTCAAGAATAACTATCATGTTAGATCTTAAAGTAATAAACTCAGTACTAGCTCAATTAGAGGAAGAGCGGGGTATCCCAAGAGAAAAAATATTGGAAGCTATCGAGCTCGCCTTGGCTACGGCCTACAAAAAAGAATATGGCAAAAAGGGCCAGATTGTTAGGGCTAAATTTGACATAAACACTGGAAAAACTGAAATGTTTCAGGTTAAAATTGCTGTGGATGAAAGCACTGTTCTCATGGAAGAACCAGAAGATGGTGAGATTCCAGAAGGAATGGACTTGTACAACCCAGAACACCATATGATGATAAGCGACGCTCGTCGTATAAAAAAAGATGTAGTACTTGGTGAAGAAATGATTTTTCCTCTTGAGGCACAGGATGACTACAGCCGTATCGCAGCCCAAACAGCAAAACAGGTAATTATGCAAAAAATTCGTGAGGCAGAAAAAGTCTCTGTTATGGCAGAATATGGTAAAAGAGAAGGAGAAATAGTAACTGGTACAGTACAGAGAATAGAAAGAGGAAATGTTTTTATAGATATGGGGCGAGCAACTGGCTTACTTCCATATGAGGAACAAATTCCTGGTGAGAGATTTGGCCAAGGAGAGAGAATCAGAGCCTATCTATATAGAGTAGAAGAGTCCGGAAAAGGTGTTTTCCTTAGACTTTCCCGCTCACATCCCAAATTACTTGAAAAATTATTTGAAGCTGAAGCTCCAGAAATTGCCAGTGGCGCTGTGGTTGTAAAATCCATTGCCAGGGAGGCAGGAAGTAGAACAAAGATTGCCGTGAGTTCAACCGATTCACACATAGACCCAGTTGGTTCAATGGTTGGACAGAGAGGTGTTCGTGTTTCTACAGTTATGTCAGAGCTAGGTGGAGAAAAAATAGACATAATAGAGTGGTCAGAAGATCCAAAAAAGTTTATTGAGGACGCTCTTTCCCCAGCAAAAACACTATCCGTGGCACTTAACGAGGAGGAAAAACAAGCAACTGTTGTGGTTTCCGAGGAACAGCAATCTCTTGCAATCGGAAAAGGTGGTCAAAATGTTCGACTTGCCGCAAAACTGACAGGTTGGAAAATTGACATACAGTCGGCAACAATCAAAGCAGATGCGCCGAAGGAAGAGGTGGTAGAAGATGACGAACCAGAAGAGAGCATTGTCTAACAAACAAAAATTGTCTATAGTTATTTTTAACAATAATTATTAATTAACTTAAAAATATGAACAGTTATCTAGTATTCGCCTTGATTTCTTCAGTAATTGCCATTGTCTACGGTTTGCTTTTGGCAAAGTCAATCTTAAAAAAGAGCCCTGGAAACGCCAGAATGCAAGAGATTGCAAAAGCTATCCAAGAAGGTGCTGGTGCATATCTAAATAAACAGTATAAAACTATCGGCATTATCGCTGTTGTGTTATTTTTCCTAATTGGTTTTATAGATAAACTTGGCTGGGTTATGGCTCTAGGATTCCTTGTTGGAGCAATCCTTTCTGCTCTCGCCGGATATATAGGTATGAATGTATCGGTTAGAGCGAACGTCAGAACAACAGAAGCTGCCCGAGGAGGAATAAACGAGGCACTTTCCCTAGCTTTCAAGGGAGGAACCGTTACTGGACTCCTTGTGGTGGGACTTGCCTTGCTTGGTGTAACAGCCTTTTATGCAATTTTCAAAGACATAACAGCACTTGTTGGACTTGGTTTTGGAGCATCTCTTATTTCTGTTTTTGCCAGACTGGGTGGAGGAATTTTTACCAAGGCAGCAGATGTTGGAGCTGATCTCGTAGGTAAACTTGAAGCCAATATCCCAGAGGACGACCCAAGAAACCCAGGAGTTATTGCCGATAATGTTGGTGATAATGTCGGAGACTGTGCTGGTATGGCCGCAGACCTTTTTGAAACTTATGCCGTTACATCAGTTGCTACTATGCTTCTTGGTTCTCTTCTCTTCGCAGGTTTTGAAAACGCAGTTATCTATCCCCTAGCTATCGGAGGGATGGCAATATTTGCTTCTATAATAGGAACTTGGTTTGTTAAGCTTGGAAAATCTGGAAACATCATGGGCGCACTATATAAGGGCCTTATCGCTTCGGGTGTTATTGCTGGAGTAGCTTTCTACCCAATCACAAAAATGCTTATGGCTGATAATGGTTTATTTTCAACAATGGACCTATTTATCTGTTCTCTCGTTGGTCTAGTTGTAACAGGAGCACTTGTGGTTATTACAGAGTACTTCACATCAACAAAATACTCACCAGTACAATCAATAGCCAAGGCTTCTGTTTCCGGTCACGGTACAAACGTCATCCAGGGTTTGGCCATCTCAATGAAATCAACAGCTTGGCCATTAATCACAATAGTTTTAGGAATTTTGGTTAGTTATCACTATGGCGGTCTTTATGGAATTGCCGTTGCTGCTATGTCTATGCTTTCGATGACAGGAATCATCGTTGCCATAGATGCTTACGGCCCGATTACGGATAATGCTGGTGGTATTGCAGAAATGGCAGAACTTCCAAAAGAAGTTCGAGATATTACCGACCCACTTGATGCGGTTGGAAACACAACAAAAGCGGTGACAAAGGGGTACGCCATAGGTTCAGCAGGCCTAGCTTCTCTTGTTCTCTTTGCCTCATATACAGAAGAAATCGTTAAGGCTGGAAAAAGTATTTCATTTGACCTAAGTAATCCCTACGTTATTGTTGGGCTGTTCCTAGGAGGTCTCTTGCCTTACTACTTCGGTGCACTATGTATGGAAGCGGTAGGAAAAACAGCAGGAAAAGTCGTGGAAGAAATTCGCAGACAGTTTAGAGAGATAAAAGGTATTATGGAAGGTACAGCTAAGCCAGACTATGCAAAAGCAGTTTCAATTATTACCGGTGCGGCCATAAAACAAATGATTCTTCCGGCCTTAATTCCTGTTTTGGCACCAATTCTAGTAATGGTAATTTTTGGAAAAGATAATGGCCTTGTTGTACTTGGTGGCTTGCTAGTTGGTTCTATTATCACAGGACTATTTGTGGCAATATCAATGACTTCTGGTGGTGGAGCATGGGATAATGCCAAAAAACACATTGAGCAAGGCAACCACGGTGGAAAAGGAAGTGATGCTCACAAAGCAGCTGTTACTGGAGACACCGTTGGTGACCCATACAAGGATACAGCCGGTCCAGCCATGAATCCAATGATAAAAATACTAAACATCGTTGCCTTGATTATCGTTGCATTGATGCTTTAACTCCTGACATTTTCAAACAAATGACAAGTAAAAGACTCGGTTGCTATCCGAGTTTTTTACTATATAATTAATCTGATACAGATTACAATTAATCTAATCAAAATGAATAAAATTACATCAAATGTATTAATAGCCCTTATCCTTCTTCTTGGTTTTACAGCAGTTGTTTCTGCAGAAAATAGAAACCCATCTACAGGTGGGGTCATGTGCACACAAGAAGCAAAACAGTGTCCGGATGGTTCTTATGTTGGCAGAACAGGACCCAGGTGTGAATTCGCAAAATGTCCGGGTTACGATGTAAACAGCCCAAGACCACTACAAGATACGAGAGTAACACCAGAAAACAGAATCCAAAATAGAGTTGCAAGTTCCACAGCAAACAGACTTGAGAAAAGATTTGAGAAAATGACAAAAAGATATTTGTCCACGATTGAAAGAGAAGAAAAAATTACAAGCAAACTGGTTTCAAGAATAGAAAAAATAAAGTTAAATGGAGGAAATACCACTGAAGCAGAAAGGTTGGTGACAGAGGCAAAAACCCACCTAAGAGACGCAAGGGTTGCATACGAAATTCTAAAAACTTCATCTATAAAAGCAGACAGTGCAACCACCACACAGAGAGAGACAATGAACGAAATGAGAAATTCTGTTAAAGTTATTGAAACTCACTTAAAAGAAGCTCACAAACTATTACAAAAAACGGTGGGGGTATTGAGAGGAGTATCCCAGTTGCGCAACGCCACATCTACAAATGAAAACTAATTATTAATCTAATAAACAATTATGGAAGAAAATAAATCATCAGTAGGTTCAATCATCGGAACAATTATAATAATCGCCATAATTATTCTTGGTGGATTATATTTCTGGGGAAAAAGGATAGAAGAAAACAAAGCCAAAGAAAATCTGATTACAACCTTTAGTGAACCAAGTACCAATAGCTCGGAAGCAAACGCCATCTCAAGCGTTACTGCTGAGGATGATTTAAATTCCATAGAAGCAGACCTAAACGCAACAAACTTTGATAACCTGGATGCAGAGTTGAACTCAGAAGCAGAACTAGAATAGTGTTTAGAATAGAGTCTGAACAAAAACCACCATCTTGGTGGTTTTTGTGTTTCTGCTTGCAAAGAACGAACCCACAATATAGACTAGAAATCATCATGACAACACAAAAAAACTACACCAATATTAAAATAACTTCTCTACCAGACAGAGAGCTAGAAATTCTTGGCACTATTGTTGCCGAAAAAATGACCCTAATGAGAGAGAAGGCCCTGGCTAAAATAAAACAAGACTTAGAACTACCAGGATTCAGAAAAGGCAATGCCCCAGATACTCTGGTTGCTCAAAAAGTGGGCGAAGGAAGACTTCTAGAAGAGGCGGCAGAAATTGCTCTTTCTGAGGAATATCCCAACATACTAGGCGAACACAAAATAGATGCCATCGGTCGACCAGAAATAACCATAACCAAGATTGGTCTAGGTAGCACTCTCGAATTCAAAATCAAAACCGCCTTGATGCCAGAAGTAAAACTAGCTGACTACAAAAAATTAGCAAAAAACCAGAACTCAAAGGAAACTAAAACCCCAGAGGTCACAGACAAGGAAATAAATGATGTGATAGACAACATCAGAAAAAACATAGCTCATCAAAAAATGCATGCTGAAAGTGGAGAAGATGAACACACACACAACCATGCAGAGATAAAAGACGAAGATTTACCCGCCGTAGATAATGAATTCGCAAAAATGATTGGTGGTTTCAAAGATGTTCTCGATATGAGAGAGAAAGTAAAGGAAAATATCGCTCTAGAAAAAAGAATGAAGGAAAAAGATAAGAAAAGAACCGAGACACTTGAAGGAATCATGGGCGAATCAACTATTGAACTCCCAAAAATAATAGTTGATGGTGAAATGGAAAAAATGCTGGCTCAGTTTAAAGATGACATCGCCAGGGCTGGTGTAACCTATGAAGACTACCTGAAACACATAAAAAAGACTGAGGACGACCTCAAGCTTGAGTGGAAAGACGTAGCTGTGAAACGAGCAAAATCACAAATCATATTAAATAACATAGCCAAAGCAGAGGGTCTTACTCCAAAAGAGGAGGATGTGAAGAAGGAAATGGAGCATATTCTTTCGCAATACAAAGATGCAGAACGTTTCCGAGTCAGAATGTATGTGGAGACCTTCCTCACCAACGAATTAGTATTTCAGTTTTTGGAAAATCAATAAAATCATTTCATCTGCGTTGTTGCAGTTCAATTTTGTTCATTCACTGTACATCTAGTACGGCTCACTCACAAAATCTCCTGCGCCTAGCATCTGAAGTGATTTTATTGATTTTCAAAACTACAGGAATAACAAAAAAGAGGCCTAACGGCCTCTTTTTTCTTTCTATGCTTCTGGAGTTACTTCCGGTACTACTTCTGGTGTTACCTCTGGTGCTGGTGCTGGTGCTGGTGCTGGTTCTGCTACTGGTGCGCCACACTGTGGACATACCCCATTAACCACGGCAACATTGCATGTCGGACACATTACTTCGTTTGTTGGTTCCATAATTATTATTGTAGTTAGACTAATAAACGGGTTCGACTAACTAATCATGGCACAAATCGGTCCATAAGTACATGAGTGTGGGTGTGTTGACTGTGGATTTGGACCGTTAAAACGATATGATATAATTATGTTTCAATTATTAGCTTAATAATAAAAAATGAATCATAAAACATATTATATTTTAGTAGCGGTTTTACTTTTTGGTTTTACTGTTAATGCTAGTGCAATAGGCCTAGCGTACAGTGGAACAATAAACGTAAATGGTATTGAGGTTGATGTTAAGGATATTGACCCAGATAAGATACAGTCGGTTGAAGTAAACGCTGCTGGTCAAGTAACTGGAGTGAGAGCAGATACAGGCGGTGTATCTGGAACTGTAAACGTTAATGGTACAATTGTAAGAGTTGATGATGTAGGTAGTGTTGATACAACAAAGTCTGTTAATGTAGCAACACCAGCGGGAACTGTTTCTATCCAGAGAAATGGCGGTGATGTTCTTATGGTGAGAAATAGTGCTGGAGAAAGTGTTAACTTGGACTTGAAGGCGGGTGGATTAAAACTCCAGGTTGAGTCTGGTAAAGTTGATGCGAATGTTAAGTCAGCTATTATTGACCTTTCTGGAGACTCAAAGCTACTTATTAAGACAGATGAGGACCTAAACACATATAATAGTATCGTTATAGAGAAAAGACCAAGTGTTCTTAATATAAATACCGAGGAAGGAAGGGTTATGGTTAGGTATAAACAACCAGCGAGGTTCCTTGGTATATTTGGTACAAACCTTGGAGCAACTGTTACAGTAAACGAAAGTGATGACAATGTAGATATAAAACTTCCTTGGTATAGCTTCTTATTTACGAAAAACACTGGAGATGTAAAAACGGCCATATCAGCTGGCGTAAAAAGTGAAGGTAACTCTTCAGTAGTTGTTACTGGAGCAAGCGCAGAGACAAGCGCTTCTGTTAAGGTCCAGAAACAGGCAGGTGTGGTGAATGTAGTAACATCAGCAATTAACCTTCAGGTTTCAAGATAACCAATTCTTAATATCAAAACTTAAAAACACCCAGGAGGGTGTTTTTAAGTTACCCAAGTAGAAGCACACTCGACACAGCAATCCCCGCCGTCTCGGCACGGAGGATTTGAGTACCAAGGGAGATGATTGGAATGTTATATGATTTGAAAAGAGATATTTCTTTATCACTAAATCCTCCTTCTGGTCCAACAAATGTAGCAAATGACACAGCGTTTGTACTATCTCTGTATTGTTTGAAAGAGATTCCGTCAGGGTGAAAAGCTATTTTTTCTTGTGGCAGGTTACCACTCGACAAAATATCTCCGAGCTTCATTATTTCATGAATAACAGGAATATCTCCCCTACCGGACTGCTCTGATGCTTCAACCGCTATTTTCTGCATCCTATCCATATTTAATTTTCTTTTCTCTGAGTGTTCACATATTACTGGCACAATATGATTTACTCCAAGCTCTGTAGCCTTCTGCACAACAAGCTCCAGGTTGTCCTTTTTTATAAGTGCCACACACAACCAGATGTTTTTTCGAAGTGATGCATCTGACGTCTTTATTTTCTTAACCACAGAAACAGTCGCGCCTAAATTGCGTAGAGAGGTAATAACACAAAGGTAGTCAGTCCCAGAACCGTCAAACAAAATCACCTGGGAGCCCACATTATAGCGAAAAACACTTCTCCATTGGTGAACAAGCTCCCTATCTGTTATATCGAAATTGTCCGAAGATATTGGGGATTTTTGATAAAATCGATGGAATCTCATAGCAGATAGATTGTACCAAACTTGACATTTTTTGTCATTGTTGCAAATATGTTTTGTGGATAGTCCATCCAACAAGGAGAAGCCCACATGCCAGTAGTAAAAGTCTGGTGTCTTCCGGCGGATATTTCAGAAGACACTCTGCGAGCAATCCACAAGAGCATCGTCGCGGCCACCATGTCCGTGGAAGAGTTTGGGGTCACAGACGAGAAGTCAATGACCACACTGTTCCCAAAGGACATGATGACCTATGGTCTCGGGACTGAGATCATCATCGAGGTCCTCTCGAGAAGGTCCGCCAAGGTTCGGCCGGTAACGAGAGATCGATTGGCTGCGATCTTGGTGTCGGCTGTGTGTCCGTTCTTCCCTGATGCAATGGTGGAATGCCTCATTCTCCCATTTCGCGAGGAAGACGGCTTCTTTCACCTGGCAGGAACAAGGTCTTGAGATCTTGCCACGCAACCCGCCCGTCACGGAGACCGCCCTGTCTCCCAGACGAGGCGGTTTTCCATATCAAATTTTACTATTTTTCACTTTCTGCTATACTGCAAACGAGTCTAAGGTCTACAAAGTCAAAGTCCCCAAAGTTGGTTTTAACTTTATAAACTTTCAACTAAAATTATGTTAATACCAACAGTCATAGAAAAATCCCAATTCGGCGAGCGAGCATACGACATATACTCGAGACTTTTGCGTGAAAACATCATTTTCCTTGGTGGAGAAATAGATGACGACACAGCAAATATCGTCATCGCTCAGATGCTTTTCCTTCAATCAGAGGACTCAAAGAAAGACATTTCGCTTTACATAAACTCCCCTGGCGGATACATACACTCTGGATTAGCTATTCTAGACACAATGAATCACATCAAAAATGATGTTTCAACCGTTTGTGTTGGCATCGCTGCCTCAATGGCTTCCGTCATACTATCGGCTGGTAAAAAAGGCAAAAGATTTATCTTACCAAATGCAGAGGTCATGATTCACCAGCCTCACGGCGGAGCACAAGGGCAAGCAAGTGATATTGAAATATCTGCAAGACATATACTTAAGTCTAGAGAAACCCTAAACAAAATGTTGGCCAAGAATACAGGCAAACCACTATCTCAAATAGAAAAGGATGTAGACCGAGATTTCTTTATGACCGCTGAGGAGGCTAAAAAATACGGGATTGTTGACAAAATCTTGTAAAAATCGCCACTTTTGACTTTTTTGCGGTTTTCTTATACAATACAGACATTATTTATTTTAATTAAATAACTGATTGTTTTCGTTTTTCTGATATATTTCTGTTCAAATTCGGATTACTTAACAAATTTTAGAGATAAAAACTTATTGCATGACTCATACTGATTACACATTGAATAAACTCTATATTTAGAAGAGCGAGAGCGGCTGTTATCCGCAAAACATGTCATTAAAAATAGTATTGCTGTTCGTCAGCATTGCATCACTTATATCAATAGTGATTGGATACTATTTGCGTCTCATTGTTTCTTTGGGTCAGAAGGGTTCTATGGAGCTTGACCTAAAGAAAATGATGCTGGAAGCAAAGGATAAGGAGAAAGCAATCATTGATGAAGCAGAGAAAAAAGCTGAGGAGTTTTTGAAAAACGCAAGACAGGAGATAAAACAAAAAGAGGAAGATGCAAAGAAAACAGAAGAAAGACTTATCAAAAAAGATGAGCTTCTTTTGAATAGACAAACAGAGATTGATAAAGAGGTTGAGGAAATAAAAAAGAGAATTGAGGAAATAAAGTCTATTAGAGAAAAAACCGAGCAAATTGAAGGCCAAAAGAAGGAGGAGCTCATAAAAATCGCCAAACTTACTCCAGAAGAAGCAAAACAAGAAATTCTAAAAACCGTAGAGAAAGAAAGCGAGGAAGATATTTTGGTTAGAATGAAAAAGTTGGAAATAGACGGCGAGGAGAGATTAGAGGAAAAAGCAAAAGAAATTTTGACCACATCTATTCAAAGATTGTCCAACTCTGTATCGTCAGACATGCTTACAACCCATGTGACTATTCCCAATGATGAGATTAAAGGAAAAATTATTGGAAAGGAAGGTAGAAACATAAAATCATTTGAAAGATGTACTGGGGTTGAAGTCATAGTAGACGATACTCCGGGCTCTATCACTATTTCTTCGTTTGATCCAGTTCGCAGACAAATCGCCAAGAGTGCTCTAGAGAAACTTATTGCTGATGGCCGTATCCAGCCAGCAAAAATTGAGGAGATGGTTCAGAAAGCCGAACAAGAAATTGCAAAAATAATAAAAGATAAGGGTGAAGAAGCTGTGTATGAAACGGGCGTTTTGGGTCTTGATTCAAGAATAGTTTCCATCCTTGGTAGACTACACTTCCGAACAAGTTATGGACAAAATGTCTTGGCTCACTCTGTTGAGATGGCCCACATTGCTGGAATGCTTGCGGAAGAAATCGGAGCAAATGTTCAAGTGGCGAAAGCAGGGGCTTTGGTACACGATATAGGCAAAGCCTTAGACCATGAGGTAGTGGGTACACACATTGAGATTGGAAGGAGAATTCTCCAGAAGTTTGGTGCGGATGAGGCCATAATCAAGGCAATGCAGGCACATCATGAGGAATACCCTTACGAAACATTAGAATCAATGATTGTTCAGTCAGCAGATGCCATATCTGGGGGTCGCCCAGGTGCCAGAAGAGACAGCGTAGAAAACTACTTGAAACGACTAAAGGAGTTGGAGGCCGTAGCAAGCTCATTTAAGGGGGTTGAGAAATCATATGCCTTGCAGGCTGGGCGCGAAATAAGAATATTCGTCACACCAAGCGAGGTTACAGACCTAGAAGCAAAGAAAATGGCTAGAGATATAGCTGTAAAGATAGAAAGCGAGCTTAAATATCCAGGAGAAATCAAGGTAACCATTATCCGTGAGTCGAGAACTATCGAGTTTGCAAGGTAAAAACCCTCTCAAAACCTGTTTTCTAAGACACGCATAAAGCCCTGTTGGGCTTTTGCTATGCTCGGAAATCAAGAAAATAATCTTCCTCAATGCTTTCCTTACAGGAACAGTACACCTTTCACACCTGATTATAGGTGTTCAAGGTTTTACGAAGTCGTAATACGACTTCTCACCCTTTCGCAAACTCGTCGCGGGTTACCGCTCCTCAAACAGTGCTTCGGGCTGGCGCATTTTGTCGTTATTTTCTAATTTCCTGTGCAATGTCTCAGAAAACAAGTTTTTCGTTCTAACGAGAATGAAATTTTTAGATTGTTTACACAACTATTTTAATCCACAGTCAATATGTTGCTTTAAAAAAGCGTTGGTATATAATGTTCTTATAGTAGATAGTAAAAAATTATTAGGTAATTATTAAAATCAAATATGAATAAAGCATCAATCGTAGAGGCAGTGCACGAAAAACTTGGTGGCACAAAGGTCCAAGCAGAAGAGGTTGTTGATTTAGTTATTGATTCTATCGTTGGTACACTAAAGAAAGGTGGCGAAGTTTCAATCGCTGGTCTTGGAATCTTTTCAACAAAGACTCGAGCAGCAAGACAAGCTCGAAATCCACGAACAGGAGAGTCTATTTCTGTTCCATCAATGAAAGTTCCAAAGTTTCGTGCAGCAAAGGCTCTTAAAGAAGCTGTAAAATAGTCGCTTGATTTAAATTTTTAAAAAATTTTATTTGCGCAATCAAAAAACCACCTCTTGGTGGTTTTTTGATTATGTGTAGTTATATATACTTAAACCAACCTAAACGATATTATTTTCACTAATGTATCTAACGTAACCTTCTCACCATAATATTCTTTGTAGTGTTTGAGCATATCTTCTTTATCTATAAATTTTTCATGCCCAGTATAATCTTGCTCTGTAACGTCACCCAATTTCTTTTCTGTTACATTAAGAATTATAGCCTTTGCAAATTCTACTAATGTTTCCTTCACAATCAAAACGAGCTCATCACCTACCTGCAAATTTTTGTCGTCAAAAAGTCTCCAGGTTACTGTTTTTTCTCCTTTTAAAACAAGCTCGGCTAAATTACTTCTAAACTTAAGTGTTTTCATGTGCGGGATACCGGAGTCGAACCGGTCACCACAGTTTGGAAAACTGTTATTTTACCGATAAACTAATCCCGCAATGAGATTATACTAGCAGAAAAAACACATGTAGGCAAAAATGTTATAATTCACCCATGCGCAACATAATAAGCATAATATTTATATTCTTTGCCTTGTTTATCTTCGGTATTAGCTATATACCCGAGACAATTGCACCAACAAATACAAATGTAGAAGATACAGCAACAAGCACAGAGGAAATTCTCCAAAGTGAACCTACTGTAGATAAAATTGATACACCCACACCAATAAAAAACACAACAAAAGAAACAAAACCAACCGTTTCTCAAAAATCAGAAGCGGTAATTCCAATAATCATCCCAGAAGTGATAGAACCGACCCCAGACTTTGAAAAAATAAACGTATTTGCTAGAGAAGCCACAGTAAATATTTTGTGTTCAACAAAAAATAGTGAATTCTCCCCTATTTCCGGCA
This sequence comes from Candidatus Zambryskibacteria bacterium RIFOXYD1_FULL_40_13, assembly GCA_001824295.1. Taxonomy (GTDB): domain Bacteria; phylum Patescibacteriota; class Minisyncoccia; order Phycocordibacterales; family DATDWN01; genus C7867-006. The sequence continues at coordinate 74,137 of MHWY01000008.1, forward strand.
CGGGAATAGTTATAAGTGCCGACGGACTTATTATAACCAACGCCCATGTTGCCCAATATTTTTTACTCCGTGACCTATACCAGAAAGATTTTATTGAATGCATAGTACGCACAGGCAACCCAGCGTATCCGAGGTATAAAGTTGGGTTGGTTTATGTGTCGCCGACCTGGATAAAGTTGCACAAGTCGGAAATAACATCTCAAGACCCGCTTGGCACAGGTGAATACGACTACGCACTCCTTCGTATTGTGGGCAGAATAGACGGCTCGCCCCTCTCACCGCTACCACACATACCAGTGAATACAAGCGAAGATATTACAACAAACAAACCTGTAATATTAGTTTCGTATCCAGCTGGTTTCCTTGGTGGACTATCTATTCTTCAAGGATTAAACCAAGCAAGCGCGATTACAACCATTCAAGATGTTTTCACATTCAAAGAAAATGTTGTTGATGTTATATCGGTTGGCGGAACGATTGTTTCCCAAAAGGGCTCGTCTGGGGGTGCTGTCGTGGATGGCAAATCCTCTCTAATTGGTATTATTTCAACTAGCTCAAACGGAGATACGACAGGTAGTAGGGACCTGAACGCCATTACAATGGCTTATATAAATAGAAGTATAAAAATTGAATCTGGAATGAGTTTGGATGAACTCCTTTCTCAAAATATAGGTGCTTTTGCTACACTCTTTCAAGAAAACACCTCTCCCGAACTGACAAAAATGCTTACTGATGAAATAACCAAAAAATAATAGATTATTTAAAACTATTGTTAGCGCTTGTCTGCACAATAGCTTGAAAATTATCTCCCTTTCCCGTCTTGTTCGGTTTTTTCTGACCACATTTTTCACATTGATGAATAATGATATATTGCTTGCCTTTTTTCTCTATCATAACTGGCTTCATCATTCCTCCACAATTCCCTGCCCTGTCTCCAGGAAACACATCAACATGTTTGGACCACAAACACTCTGGGCAATGGTTTGTATACCCGTCACCCTTAATAGAGCATCCGCATTTCTCACAAACAAAATCCTCAGTTTTACGAATAAATGTCATGTAAATAGTTTAAAACTCTGTCGGGGTGCCGGGATTCGAACTCGAAGTCGCCTAAATTTTTATTAAAAAATTTCCACAGATGCCCAACGGGCATCTGGAGGTTGTTTTCAACACTTCGTCGGGGTGTCGAGATTCGAACTCGAAGTCGCCTGTTCCCAAAACAGGAATGTTAGCCGTTACACCACACCCCGACGAATTTTTTAAAACACCCTCCCCAAAAAGGAATGCTAGCCGTTACACTACACTCCGATATTCAATAAAGTAACCCAAACAGTCTAACATAAACAAACAAAATAACAAATTTATTTTTACCTTGGAGTTAGATAATACGTTGAAACTTCAATACAAATTACAACCAACAACCACAAATATGAGACTGGGTTTGTTGCAATCAGCCACCACAAAACCGAGGTAATTATCATTGCCACAAGATGAATATGCTTAATACTTCTTTTCACTCCCAAAACCACAGGAATCGTTCTAACCCCCTCTTTTCTGTCTTTTTCTGTGTCCCTTAAGTCCCCCACAAGATTTCTTATAGTAATCACTATTGCCACAAAATATGGAATAAGTGACGAATATCCAATTATTCCAGCAACTATAAAGAAATATTGTAAACCTCGGAACACAGGACTCAAAAAGGCTCGTTCCTTGGTTTTTCTTGTGTATAAATAGCTGAAGAATAGATAAAACAAACCTTCAATCTTCCCAAAATAAACCAGTCCAGTCAATGCTAAAACACAAACAACCACAACTGGTACCTTTGCCCTGTATGGATGAGCATGCCTATGCTCTAAATATGCCAGAAAGGCAAGATGCAAAACAACAGCCCCAAAAAGCTGGTGATATCCCGTGCCCACAACTACGAGCAATAAAACCAAATCAGTCAATGAGTACAGCCTTATTTGCCCAAGATAATTTATAAATATCTTCATGTATAGATTAAAGCACAACATCCTCCAAAACTGAAACCTTGAGCAACCTCCCTTCTCGGTCAAGATAGACAGTAACCACATCAAATTGCCAGTCTATATCATCCGAAATATCCTTTTCCAATAGGTACGACTGAATCGCCCTTCCCAGCCTCTGAAGCTTCCACGGATGCATATTATCTTCTGGTCTATAAATATCACCGGAAACAGCGCCCGACGTTACATGTGTAACACTTTTAACCTCAACAAAATGAAGCAACTTACCCTTTCTGACCACAATGTCTATTTCTCCCCATTTTCTTAGGTAATTTCTACAGACATTAGTGTAACCATTTTTGGTTAGATAGTCACAGGCATAATCCTCCCCTATTTTGCCAATTTTTTGTTTTTCGGTTGGCTCTTTTCTCTCTCTTTTGCCAAACATCTGTAAATTGTACGCTATTTCTGCATTTGTTTCATGTAAAACATATAACCCAGTTTCACGTGAAACGTTACCTGCTTTTTATTAGAAACAGACACTTTTTGGACATGTCGTATTGATTGTGTCTATATTATAAGCCGTTTTTCTAAATAGACTAGTAACGGCCAGTAAATCAGACACGAGTTAAAGACCTGTCTTTAATACACATGTCCCCAGACTTATCCACAGTTGTGACCTATTTTAACTGTTTATTGCTTGTATATATTATCCCTTTTGTTTTTTTGAGTTATAGTATATGATTATTTTGTGTTTAAAATGCGGGTATGGTTTAGTGGTAGAACACGTCCTTGCCAAGGACGAGATTCGGGTTCGATTCCCGGTACCCGCACAAAAAATACTTGTCTTTTTTGTGCGGGTAGTGCAAAGCATGCTTTGCACAGGGAATCGAAAAGCGGAGCGGGCACCTAGTCAGCAGACTGGGTCGCGAGCTGCGGACACGACTTTTCCGAGCGACGGCGAGGAAAAAGTCGCGGAAGATTCCCGGTATTCTTAAGTATTCTGTGCACCCGGAGGGACTCGAACCCCCAAAAACAGCTTCGAAGGCTGGCATGATATCCATTTCATCACGGGTGCTTTATGTCGCTTAATTATATATTTTATTGGGACATGTTGCAATTGAATTCGAATATTGTTAAAATATTCGAAGTATGACAACTATAATATGTAGCAAATGTAAGATACTTAAGCCAATTGAGGATTTTAATTTTAAAATAAAATCAAAGGGAATTTATCAGCGTCAGTGTAAAATCTGTACGAGAACAAACATTAGAAACCACTATATCAAGAATAAAAAATATTATCTAAATAAGGCACAGAAAAGAAACTTGGGGCTGAGAACAGAAATAAACAAGTATATATTAGACTATTTTAAGAATCATCATTGTATAGACTGTGGTGAATCAGATCCAGTGGTGTTAGAATTTGATCATAGAGATAGGTCAGAAAAAGACGCGCATGTATCAGGTTTTCTTAGGGCAATGAGATTAGATATGGTCAAAAGTGAAATTGAAAAATGTGATGTGCGTTGTGCTAATTGTCACAGGAAGAGGACAGCAAAGCAATTTCATTGGTTTAAGTTGATAAATACGAAAAATGAAAACATTTAACATTCCTAAAGAGGTTACACGTGTAACAGGTGAGCTTGAGAAGGCTGGCTTTGAGGCTTTTCTTGTGGGTGGATGCGTAAGAGACCTTGTGTTGGGGAGAGTGCCAAAGGACTGGGATGTTACAACCAATGCGGTGCCAGAAGAGATAATTGCCTTATTTAGCAAGACATTTTATGAAAACACCTTTGGAACAGTTGGGGTTGTAAACGAAGAGTGTGAAGACGAAAGTCTAAAGGTTGTCGAGGTTACTCCGTATAGAATAGAAGGGAACTACACCGACAATAGACATCCGGATAATGTTGTTTTTAGCCAAAAACTAGAGGATGACTTAAAAAGACGGGATTTTACCATGAATTCCTTGGCCTACTCTGTTTCACGAGAAACAATCACCGACTTGTACGACGGGGAAAAAGATATAAAAGACAAGGTTATTCGAACAGTAGGGAATCCAGTGGACCGTTTCACAGAGGATGGTTTGCGTATGTTGCGTGCAATAAGACTAAGTGCTGAACTCTCTTTTGAAATAGAGCCGGAAACAGAGAAAGCTATATTTGAAAACACGGATTTACTTAAAAACATATCCCTAGAGCGTATTAGAGATGAATTTACAAAGGTGATTATGTCAGACAGGCCCATGGATGGCTTGCTGGCTATGAAAAAACTTGGGGTAATGAAATATGTAGTACCAGAACTTGAAGGCACTTACGGAGTTGAGCAAAATAGGGCCCATTCCTACGATGTTTGGGAGCATCTAATACGGTCAGTCCAGCATTCTGCTGATAAAAAATACCCACTAGAAGTCCGTTTGAGCGCCTTGTTTCACGACATTTCCAAACCTGAGTCTCGTAGGTGGGGGAAAGAGCAAGACACATGGACATTTTATGGCCATGAAGTGCTTGGAGCAAGAACAACCAGGAAAATACTGACAAACCTTCGATATCCGACAAAAACAATAGAAAAAACAGTAACACTAGTTAGGTGGCACATGTTCTTCTCTGATACAGAGCAGATTACGCTCTCTGCGGTCCGTAGGATGATTGTAAATGTTGGACGGGAGAATATATGGGATTTGATGGATATGCGCATATGCGACCGTATAGGCACTGGTAGGCCCAAGGAAGACCCATACCGCCTCCGCAAATATCACGCCATGATAGATGAAGCCCTGCGTGACCCTATCTCAGTTGCTATGCTTAAGATTGATGGCAAAAGATTGATGGATGTTACACATGTAACACCGGGACCGAAGATTGGTTTCACATTACACGCACTCCTTGAGGAGGTTTTAGACGACCCAACAAAAAATGCTCTGGAATATTTGGAAAACCGTGCAAAAGAGCTTATTTTACTTCCAGAAAACGAGCTACAAAGTCTTGGGGAGCAAGGAAAAATGACAAAAGAAGAGGCTGATGAGGAAGAAATCAAAAAAATACGTGGTAAACATTGGGTGAAATAGGAATACGAATATACGAATAATGCGAATCAACGAATGGCTACGAATATGGAGCTGGTATTTTGCATTTATTCGTATACATTCGCATATTCGTATTGTTTTTCATTCGCATATATAAAAAACCGCCCAATAATGGGGGTCCGTGGCTAGCACAGGCACTCATGATTGGGCGGTTGGGGAGAAGAGTCATCCAGCTATCCAAATAAGCCAGTTACAATAACGAAGCTCAAAAAATAGTAGATAGTGTAGGATCGTTTAAGGCTGAGCCTACTGAAAACCAAATGACCTTCTAAAGAGGGGGACTCGGCCGAGTCCCAAATATATACGAAACGCATTTCGCGACAAGGAACAAATGTAAAAATTCCACCCGACAGACTTCACAATCTATCGGACATCCAATTTACGTCTGAAATAAGTTTATATTTTTTTCAAAGACATGTAAAGGACATATCTAAACAAAAAGTGGATAACTCTGGACATGCTTGGTAAAAACAACTTATAATATATGTATTATTAAATAATAAATTAAAATTATGCGAGGATTACACAAGTTGACATTTTTACTTATTTTAATCGGAGGCCTAAACTGGGGACTTGAACTCTTTGGTTTGGCTCTTGGTTCTTGGGGATTACCAGAAATGCTTGTTAAAATAGTATATGCTCTGGTTGCCCTATCAGCTATTTATGAAATATTTGCACACAAGAGTATGTGCAAATCTTGTGAGGCAGGCCAGTAAACCAATAAAGTTTGAGAAAATAAAAAGCGCCACTGTCTAGTTGCGGTTTTTATTTTATTCCAAACAATTGGATAAGTGCTGTTGTTTGGATAAATTGGACACGAAAAACCCCCACTTGCGTACAAGTGGGGGGCTACCCTTGACCTCCAGGGTGAGGAGCTCTCTTTACGGCAAGAGCACGAATCCATTTCTGTGTGTCAGTCAGCGAGCTGACACTGACAAAGAACCTCTTCCCAAGTATCGCCATAGGGTTTGGGGCTATCGAACCTTCGAGGTAGATCTAGGAAAAAATACCTGTTAGAAGGCCGTACTGCCTTCAGTGCCTCGACGAGATCAACAACCACATGGCTCGCTGGGTGGTTTGAGTCCATTGACACCACCACATTCCTTACCCTGCCAAAAGCAGCAGTGATAAGTGCAACACCATCGGGCCACTGACTGAAAGATGGCAAAACATCAACCATCATCAAGTCAAATCTTTCCGACTTGAGGTCTCTTAACGCCGACTCGTACGTGCCATCGACCGTCACTTCATGTGCTGGCCACAGAGAGAGATTTCTGAGTGTGTTCAGAACCTCACCAAACGGACTCGCAACAAAAATTAGGACCTTCATGGTATTCTCCCTTTCAAGAAACTGTTTACGAGACATCCCCCTTCCAGAATGGAAAGGGGTGGTGTTCGTAATCTGACATAAGGATAGCATGTGTTGATTTATATGTCAAGTGTTTATTACAAAAATGTGTTGTTAATCAAGGGTTAAATCTTTTTTGTGGGGTAAGTTTGACACAAATATATCTTTGGAATATAATGGTTTGTATGAAAAACGACACAAAGATAGACCAAAAAGGCCTCCTAGAATCACTTGTAAGATCTGGCCTGTCAGAAAACGAAAGTAGAGTGTTTTTAGTCCTATTAGAGCTTGGTCGTGGAACAGTAACACAAATAACAAGAAAGGCCGGCCTAAACAGAACAACAGGGTACGATATTTTAGATAGTTTAGTTGTAAAAGGTCTTGCTAGTATTTCTGGCAAGGAACCAAAGGAAGAATACCTGGCCGAATCTCCAGATAAAGTCGTTTTGTTGATTGAAAAGGAAATAAACGAAAAGAACGAACAGCTTCAGAATGTAAAAAAATTATTGCCAGAGATGAGGTCTATTCATAATGTTGCTGGAAGACCAAAGATAAGATTTTATGAGGGAATGGAAGGGCTGAAAGATGTTTACGAAGATACCCTAACTTCACACGAGGAGATTAGAGCATACGCAACCGTTGATGACATGCACATGGCTATGCCTTCTTATTTTTCTACATATTACAAAAGAAGAACAGAAAAAAATATTTCTATTAGGGCAATCATTCCTGCAACACTCACAGGAAAAGCAAGGGCAAGCAGAGACGCGGAAGAAAAAAGACAGTCTAAACTTATTCCCCCTGATAAATACTATTTTTCACCTGAAATAAATATATATGATAATAAAGTAATGATTGCTTCGTGGCGAGAAAAACTTGGAATAATTATTGAAAGTGCAGAAATTGCTGATGCAATGAAAAAAACTTATGAACTAGCATGGATAGGAGCGGAAGAGGAAAGTAAAAAATTATAATATCTCTAGTTGAATAGGGCAGTGGTCGGAGCCAAGTTCGCTTGCAAGGATTTTGGAGGATTTTATTTTTGGCAATAAGTCCTTACTTGCAAAAAAATAATCAATACGCCAGCCGACATTGTTGGCCCTGGCGTTTGCCCATGGGGCCCACCAGGTATAGTGGCCTTTTCCCTTTGTGAAATGACGAAATGTGTCGATAAATCCAGAAGATACCATTTTATCCATACCAATTCTTTCTTCCTTTGTGTATCCATGCTTACCTTCGTTTGGTTTGGGATTAGCCAGGTCATCTTCTGTATGTGCCACATTCATATCACCACAAAATACAACAGGTTTGGTTTTCTCTAAGTTTCCAACATACTCCAGAAATACTGGGTCCCACTGCTTGTGGCGAAGGGGGAGGCGACTTAAATCTTCTTTGGAATTCGGAGTGTAAACATTCACAATATATAAGTCTTTAAATTCTGCCGTCAAAACACGACCTTCTGTGTTTGGGTTGCCATATTCGTCGGCTAACTTATATTTTTTAAGTAAATCCTCTGGAAAGCCCAAAGCCACACTCAAAGGGGTTTCCCCGCCTGCTCCCGACTCGTGAGGGCGGGCAGGTCTTTTGCAAAAAATAGCGGTGCCACTGTAACCCGCTTTCTCTGCCGAGTTCCAATATTCCTCGTATTCTGGCAAATCAACTTCACTTTGATGTTGTTTTGCTTTTGTTTCTTGTAGACAAATAACATCTGGCTTGTATTTCTCCACAAAGGGCAAAAATAAACCCTTGTTATGCACAGCTCTTATTCCATTTACATTCCAGGAGATGATTTTCATCTCAATATTTTACCACAAACAAGAACAAGAGCTTAAAATGCCTCAGGTGCTAGGCGCAGGAAGTTTTGTGAAAGAGCCGTACTGTCGTACGGTGAATGAACAAAACTGAACTGCAACAACGCAGATGAGGTATTTTTAGCTCTTGTTATGAAACTTCTTGTGGATGTCACGGAGGTGTTTGTCAGTCACATGTGTATATATCTGTGTGGTAACAATACTTGAGTGTCCGAGCATGGCTTGGACGGAACGCAAGTCCGCCCCATTGCCGAGTAAATCTGTGGCAAAAAGGTGTCGTATTGTATGGGGTGTAACCTTTTTTGATATTCCAGCTTTGATTGCATGCTGTTTTACAATCCTCTCAATTGATCTGTTGTTCAGAAATCCATATTCTCTCGTACTGTTACTTTTAAAACTTTTTTCATCAACGGGGGTAAATAGGGCGTCACTAATATCCTTGCGTGCCTTCAAATATGCCCTGACACATTTCTTTGCCTCGTCAGAAAGGAAAACCACGCGAACCTTGCCCCCCTTACCACGAACAGACAGCTCGTCAGAATTAAGGTTTATGTCTCGTGTTAGAGACCGGAGCTCGGAAACACGAAGACCAGTAGAAAACAGCAGTTCGAGAATGGCTTTGTCTCGCAAATCTTTCAGATTGCTCCCGTTGGGGGAATTGAGCATACGAGAGAGTTCCTCTGGAGTGATAAGGTCAAGAGACCTCTCGGAAACCTTTGCTAGTTCTATCCTCTCGGCAGGCATGGTTTTAATTTCCTGCCTAGCTAGATATTTTAAAAAGGCCCGAAGAGCGATGAGATAGTAGTTCTGAGTTTTTCTGGACAATGTTTCATCGTTTCTCTTGCTGTGACCGGTCGGTTGCCTGTTGAGCCAGAGACGATACTGACGAACTACCTCATCCTTTATGTCGGCTGGGTTGTCAGTCTTGATGAAGTTCAAAAAACGAGTCAAATAGTGGTCATAATTCTCAACAGTTTTCACCGAACGGCCTCGTTCTATTTCTATGTATTCAAGAAACTGTTGTTTGAGTTGTTTGAGTGAAGACATGAAAATAGTTATCAAGTAGAAAGTTAAAAGTTATCAAGTTAATGCATAAATTATAACATGAAATCATGTCGCACAATATTTTTAGACAAGAAAAGACCGCCTCACGGGAGGCGGCCAAGGAAGAACAGGGTGGCCAGAACGCCGGCCACGAACGAGAGGATCTGGCGCCAGTACTGGCGCCAAGCTGAGCGAATGAAATGAGAGAGATGTCGGTACAGGAATCGGTCGATCGCTCTCCACACCCGCCCGACGGCCGGGGGGCCACCCACCAACAGCGCCAGGCCGGTGATGAGTAGCATGATGAGAACGGAAAGCGTGAAGAGCTCGTTGAGTAGCATCTGTAGCACCTCGGTTCTTGGGTGGCCTGTGTGACCACCTCCTACCCCGTATTATATCATATAGAGGTGACAAAGTCAAGAATAAAACAGTTTCCTGGGATTTTTTGGCTATAACTAGGCCCAATAAAATAACCTTGCAATGTAGTGGGTTTTGTGATATCCTATCGGAACAATGTTAACAAAGACAAAAAAATCAAAAATCGTTAAAGATGTTCAAGTACACGATACAGACACTGGCTCTCCGGAGGTTCAGATTGCTATTTTGAGTAAAAGAATAGACGAACTAGCCGTACACCTTAAGAAAAACGCAAAGGATAACCACTCTAGACGCGGACTGTTGCAAATGGTTGCAGACAGAAAAGCTCACATGAAGTATCTCGAGAAAAAATCTCCAAAAAGATATAATTCTCTTACTAAGAAGCTTGGGTTGAAGAAGTAGGGACTCCTCATTAATAATTTCTTTCTTATTTGTCTCTTTCAGAGAGACACGCATAAATTCTTGCTAGAATTTTGCTTGAGTTCGTGCCGTCGCACTCACTAGTCTCTCCTCAAGTGACAAAACGACAAAATTATTAATTCGTCGTTAGTAGTTGGGTGTTTGTGATATAATTCTATTGTCGATTTTTTATATTTGAATTCTTTTTTACTTTATTAACTTTACAAACTTTATAACTTTTAACTTAACAACATGTCAGTTATTAAACACCCCAGTACTAGAGCAAAGCTCAGTACGGGGCAGGAAGTGCTATTATTAGTTTAAGTAAGTTATTTATTCTTTAATTTTTATATACATTTATGAGTGTAATTAAACACAAAAATCAGCGCGTTGGTATCTTTATTGATACACAAAACTTATACCATTGCGCAAAAAATATTTATGGCGCGAAGGTAAACTTCGACCAAGTAGTCAAAGACGGTCTAGCAGGAAGACAACTTATACGAGCTGTGGCTTATGTCATAACCACAGAGGCTGGGGACGAGAAAAACTTTTTTGAAGCACTAGAGAAAATGGGCATCGAAACGAAAACAAAAAACCTCCAGATATTCTCTGGTGGTGCTAAAAAGGGGGATTGGGATGTTGGACTTGCTGTTGATGCAATAAAACTTGCACCAAAACTTGATGCAGTCATCCTTGTAACGGGTGACGGCGACTTTGTTCCACTTGTAGAATACCTCCAGGTCAACGAAGGTTGTCAGGTAGAAGTTGTGTCGTTTGGTAAGTCTTCTTCGGCAAAACTTATTGAGGCTAGTGACGACTTCATTGACCTAGATGATAACCCGAGAAAATATCTAATCGGTTTCGGGGCAAACAAACGACCACGCAGAACAATGTAAAATATTGTTGGTTGACTATAAGAACTGGATAGTATATTGTGGCTAAGCCAGCTGGGGCTGGCAAGCTACAACTCAAAAGGGGTGGCGCCGGTAATCCCGATCCTCACGGGGGAAACTTGAAACCCGCGCCACCCCGAATGAGTTATCCAGTTCTTTGTGGCAAAAGCCACATTTCGTCGCAGTCTCTACGCAAACCAGCACATTCAACAATGAGTGGCTGGTTGTTTTTGTAGAAAAATTTTTAATTCCAGTAAAATTTGTTACACTATAACAAATGCCTCCAGAAAAAAAGACAGAACAAGACGTGACGGGGGAGACAAAACCTTCGGTAAAGTCACTTCGCACATATCAAGGTGATGTTGAAGAAGCTGTACAAAAAAACAGTTTTTCGGCAACTACAATCCTCGTGGCAGAACAGAAAAGAAAGGAGGAAAACCCAGAAACAATAGACACACCTGAAGACGCGAGAGATAGAAACAAGTTTTTTGCTATGGCGGGAGGGATTCTGCTTATTCTTGGAGTTCTAACTGTTGCTTCTATATATTATATTAAGTCAAGAGAAGAGATTGCTGTTTTAGAACAAACCAAAACCTTGATGAGTTTTTCCAGAGAAAAGCTAATGCCTGTTACAGACCTAACAAGAGATGAGTTTATTGACAGTATCCTCACAGAAAAAAGAGCTTTTGACTTGCCAGTCAACTCTGTCTTGTATATTAATGTGGTAGATAAATTAAACAAACCAGAAAGCATAGATACATTACTGTCTTTACTCGGCCCACAAATGCCGTCTGCCCTAAAAAGAGCATTCGAGAAGGAATATATGCTTGGTGTTTATTCGTTTGAAGCAAACGAGCCATTTATTATTCTCAAAACAAAAGACTTCCCCTCAAGTTACAGTGGCATGCTTAAGTGGGAGGAGAACATGGTCTTCGATATCGGTAGACTATTCTCCGTCCCCGAGGGAACAGCGGGGTTTGTGGATGAGGCTTTCCGCAACAAAGACCTTCGGGTTTTAAAAAATGACAATAAAAAAACCGTCCTTTTGTATTCATTTATAGATAAAAACACTTTAATTATTACTGCAAATGAAAATGTTCTGATGGCCATAATAAGTAAATACACAGTTAGTGGTCAGATAAGGTAGGGCAGGTTGCGTGGGGGTGGTTTTCTGTTACAATACGACTTATATGGAACTAAATACACAACATTTTAAAGATTTATTATTAAAAGAGTCAGAGACTCTAGAGGAACAGCTTGCCTCTATAGGTAGAAAAAACCCAGATGATGCCGAGGATTGGGAGGCGGTAGCCACGGATTTAGACGAAGATAATGCAGATGAGTTTGATGTTGCTGAGGATAAGGAAAATTTTGACAACAACAAGGCAGAGCTTGACCAGCTTGAAATTCAACTGAACGAAGTGAAGTCGGCCCTTCAGAGAATAGAAGATGGTGAGTATGGAAAGTGTGAAATTTGTGATAAAGGAATTGAGGAGGATAGGTTGGAGGCAAACCCTTCCGCCAAGACATGTAAGGAACACATGAATTAATCCTGGTCTTTTTGATTAATTTCTGCGTTGCTTGTTTTGTTTGTTCCACGCGCAGTACTATGTGTACAGCTTGGTCACAAACAAAACATCGCGCCTTGAACTAAATCAAAAATCCTCAGGATTTTATTTAATGAAATTAAAATTTAATATTGAATCAGAATGCAAACAAAAACTTATACAACTGATTTCGGAGGGAGAGAATTGAGTGTGGAGTTTAGTGACTTAGCAGACCAAGCGCACGGCTCCTGTTTTGTAAGATATGGAGACACTGTTGTTCTAGCTACTGCAGTTATGTCGAAGGAAGCAAAAGAAGGAACAGATTTCTTTCCACTAACAGTTGATTTTGAAGAAAAGTTTTACGCCACCGGGAAAATCCTCGGTGGTCGTTTTCAAAAAAGGGAAGGAAGGCCGTCGGAGGATGCTATTCTCTCTGGAAGAATAGTGGACAGAACCATAAGACCACTTTTTGATAGCTGGATAAGAAATGAGATACAGGTTGTCGTAACTGTTCTTTCTATCGGTGAAGATGACCCAGATATATTATCCGTCTTGGCGGCATCTGTTGCCTTGGGCACATCACACATACCATGGAATGGACCAGTTGGAGCAATCAGAATTGGTAAAAATGGAGATTTTAAGATTAATCCAACCTATACAGAAAGGAGTACAGAAAACTACAACCTAGACATGCTTGTTTGTATAAAAGACGACAAAGTAAACATGATTGAGATTGGAAGTTCCGAAATACCTGAGGAGGAAATACTTAAAGCTATGGATTTGGCCAAGATTGAGTTGAGTAAACTACAAAAATTTCAAGAAAAAATATTTGCTGAAATTGGGAAAGAGAAGGTAAAAGTTCCAAAACCAACACTTACACCAGCTACCCTTGCACTTTTCAAAGAAAAAATTGAACCTATATTTATGCAAAGGGTTTTTTCTGGCAACCCAGGTAAAGATGACCTATCGTATCTTGCAACACTCTGGGCAGAAGAAGCAAAAATTATTGAGGATGAGAATGAGTACGCTCTGGCTATGGATTACTTGCAGGAGAAAATAGACCACGCTATTCACAACGAAATAATTGATAACAAAAATCGTCCAGACAAAAGAGGGATGGATGAACTTCGTCCGCTCATGGCCTCTGCTGGAGGACTTTCAAGAATCTTGCACGGCTCGGGAATCTTCTATCGAGGTGGAACGCATGTCTTGTCAGTTCTAACTCTAGGTTCACCAAGTGATGCACAGCTTATAGACAATATGGAGCCACAAGATGGTCACAAAAGATTTATGCTTCATTATAACTTTCCACCATACTCCGTTGGTGAGGTTGGAAGAATGGGGGGAACAAACCGCAGAATGATAGGCCACGGTGCCCTAGCAGAAAAAGCTCTTTTCTCTGTTTTACCCAAGAAAGAAGACTTTCCTTATACGATTCGCTTAGTTGCAGAATCAATGGCGTCCAACGGCTCAACATCTATGGCCTCTGTCTGTGCTGGCTGTATAGCTCTCATGGACGGTGGTGTTCCTATCAAGAGACCGGTTGCTGGAATAGCTTCAGGACTCATGATGCGTGACGACAAAAATTATGTTGTTCTGACAGATATTCAGGGACCAGAAGACCATCACGGCGACATGGATTTCAAGGTTGCTGGAACAGAGGTGGGGGTAACGGCAGTTCAAATGGATGTGAAAGTCGCTGGCATTCCACTTCATATTTTGAAAGAGGCGTTTGAAAAAGCAAAGTCAGCTAGACTTCAAATCTTGAAAGTTATGACTGACGAAATAGCAAAACCTCGTGAAAACATTTCTGAATATGCTCCAAAAATTGTTTCAATAAAAGTAAAACAAGACCAGATAGGGCTTGTTATCGGAACAGGTGGAAAAACAATTAAGGAAATAAAGGAACATACAGGGGTAGACGCGATTGATATTGATGACGATGGAACAGTATTCATCACAGGTAAGGGTGATACATGTGAAAAAGCCAAGAAAATAATTGAAGAGATGACCCATGAATTCCTAGTGGGGGATAAGATGCGAGCGGAGGTTGTAAAAATTACCGACTTTGGAATCTTTGTTAGTCTCGGAGGTGGGGCAGAAGGCTTGGTACACATTTCAGAGATTGTTCCACGAAGAATCCAGTCAGCAAGTGAGGTGGTAAAGGTTGGTGACATCGTCCCTGTAGTTGTAAAAGAAATAGATGAACGAGGACGACTAAAACTATCTATTAAAGATATCGCACCGCAATGGTTTGATACAAAGAAAGAATAGGTCACAAAAACCGCCATCTCTGGCGGTTTTTTGAAGAAACTGTTGGTCTAGTTAGCTTTCGTCTCGAATGAATTTTCTGAAGAAAGAGTGACATTTCCAGATGCATCAGTGCTTGATACAACATAGAAGTACTTGGTACTTGTTGCTAAGTTAGACAAGTTCAGGCTGTGAAAGATAGACACTGAGGCAGATGATGCTGTTGGAGAGGCGGTAGTGTCAACTGGCGATTTCTCACTTACCCAAACTTTTGCATTTGATGCTTCGTTGGTTAACCAAATTATATTTGACGATATTCCGGTTTTCTTAAGTGCTGTAACAAATAGAATTTTTGGACCTGAGGCATCAATTTCTGTAGCTGACTTTGTCTCAAACTTATGAATCTTTGTTCTCAAGACATTATTATTTTCATCTTTATACTCTATGAAATAATAATACTTGGTGTCCAAAGAAAGCCCCGATAAAACAACAGAGTGTTTAGTTGATAAGTTGTTATCGGCAACAAGTGAAGCGGTGGTTGTACCTAAGAGAAGAGACTCATTGCTTGAGAAGTAAACCTTACCAGTTGTTTTAATGTTCGACTCCCAGTTAACAGTGGCTGTAGTTGTTGCACTCTTGGCTACATGAACACCAAAAACCTTGGTTTCACTCTTGTTCTTATTAAAGAACTTCAAGAACCAATCAAATCTTCGATGTTCGTTGTCTCTATTGTTATCCTTATTGTTGCTGTTATTAACTTTTACATCTACACTGCTCTTTGACTCAAACTTATTGCTAAATTTTGAATCATCATCGTTTTTGAACGACTTATCTGCGTCTGCAGAAGCATTTGCTTGATTCCTTACTTCAAGTTTCACTGCCTCTCTTTTGTCGTTAGACTCAGATTTTAATGAAGCATCAACATCTAAATTTGTTTTGCTGTTCAAGCCAAGAAAGAGGCTTGCGTCGGTTGATAACGGTAACAAAACCAGACCGAGAACACTTAATACTAAGAGATATGACTTAATTTTTTTAATCATGTTTGGTTTAATTAATGTTAATTGGTGTGCTTAACACACACTATCTATAACGCTACAGCCCCTCTTTTCTTACATTTTGAGCCATCTTCTACGAGCATGCTATAATGATAATTCACCGTTTTGGTAAGAAAAGAAGATTTTAAGCGTTATTATTATGGAGGATATAGAGAAAGAATTTCTTGAAGCGTATAACACACACTCCAATCAAATTTTCCGATTTGTCTTTTTCAGGTTGAATGACCGAGAAAAAGCCAAAGAACTTACCCAAGAAACTTTTCTAAAAACTTGGGTGTATATCTCAAAAACGGGTGCTATGAAAAACATTAGGGCCTTTCTCTATAAGGTCGCGAGCAACCTGGTAGTTGACGAATACAGGAGAGGAGGGAGAGCAAAGATAACCTCTCTGGATTTGGCAATGGAAAATGGCCACGACTTTGCAGTGGAGGAAAAGGAATCTCTGCTGGACAAATTGGACGGTTCACAAATCCTTGAATTAGTTAAGTTATTGCCAAAATCATACGCCGATGTCCTGTATATGAAATATGTTGAAGATATGAGTATATCCGAGATAGCTGAGGCAATAGATGGGTCAAACAATGTTGTCTCTGTTAGAATAAACAGGGGAATAGTGAAACTGAAAAAGATAGTCAGCCAAAAAATGAAACAAAATGAATACTGATTTTTTCAAAAAAATAAAAATGGAAAACCTTACGCAAGAAGAAAAGGCGGAGGGTTTGTTGAATTTGAAAAGTTTTATGGCTTCTCATCCTGCAAGACAAAAAACATTTGGCAATAATTTAACAGGGTGGTTGTTTTACTCTCCGTGGTTTACTAAAAACAGAATGGTGGTGGGGAGTGCTTTTGCTCTCGTCATCTTCTTTGCTGGTGGTGGAGTAATGCTCGCAGCAAACTCGGCCCTGCCTGGAGACCTACTCTATCCAGTAAAAATACATGTCAACGAAAAAGTTGAGTCGGCAACAGCCATAGGACAGAAAAAAAAGGCTGAGGTAATCGTAAAACAAGCTATCACTAGACTAGATGAAGCGGAGAAACTCTCCTCTGAACACAGACTAACCGAGGATTCCAAAAAAACCATCAATGCTGTATTTTCCACACAGCTTGAAGAGGGTTCTAAGAACATAGATGAGCTTAAAAAGACTGGCAAAGAGAGAGAGGCAACAGAAATCGACCTTGCTCTGAAAGAAGCTTTGAGTAAACACCATCTAATCCTGTCAGAATTACTAGAAGACGACCGAGAAGATAGGGAAGAAAAAACAAAACAACGAGAGGAAAATGCAAAAACAAGAAGAAAAATAAGGAGTTGGGGTGGTTTCGATGTGGAGACAAAGGCAACCACCACCGAATCAGTTATAGAATGGGCCACAACCACAACCGAATCACGAGTTGAAATTGAGGCCACAAACACACTGGATAAAACAATAAAAGATGATTCGGATGAAAAGAAACCGGACGATGAAAAAAATTTACTTGATATTGAGCAGGTGATTCCTAAGATTGACATTCCACATATCAAAGAAATCTAAACTGTTGTTTTATTTTTATCTCAAACATATTACAATTAAGAAATCATGGCTGTTTCAAAAATTTACAGCGCACAGACCACACTCCTTTCGGCGCAAATAATTGATATTGAAGTTGACCTGTCAAAAGGTTTGCATAGCTTTAATGTTGTGGGGCTGGCAGATAAATCGGTAGACGAAAGTAAGGATAGGGTTGGAGCCGCCATAAAAAACTCTGGATTCAAGTCACCTAAAAACAAAAATCAAAAAATCGTGGTCTCTCTTGCCCCAGCGGACATAAAAAAGGAGGGTCCGCTTTTTGATTTACCAATTGCTATTGCATACCTTTTGGCTTCGGAAGATATAAAAGCGGACACTGAAAAAAGACTTTTTGTTGGTGAACTATCTCTTGATGGGGAACTAAGGCCGATAAAAGGGGCTTTACCTATAACACAAAAAGCCAAAAAGGATGGTTTCAAAGAGATATTCCTACCAATTGAGAATGCAGAGGAAGCAGTAAGTATAGAAGGTATCAAGGTTTACGGAGCAGGAAGTTTAAAAGAAGTTTTACAACATATAAATACAAAGAAGATGGACGAATCGGATGATACAAAGGTGTTTATTCCTCATGTTGAGATTATTCCTCACAAGAAATCCAAGAAAAAGAAAGTGGTGCGAGAAATTGACATTGATTTCGCAGACATTAAGGGTCAAGAATCAGCCAAAAGAGGATTGGAAATCGCCGCAGCAGGTGGACACAACATAATAATGTATGGTCCTCCCGGCACAGGCAAGACTATGCTGGCCAAAGCTTTCACGCATTTACTTCCACCGCTTTCCTTTGACGAAATGCTTGAGGTCACTTCTATTTATTCTATTGGCGGAATGCTCTCCGAGGGCCTCATTGAACACCCACCCTTCCGCTCTCCACACCACACTGCATCTTATGTCTCTCTCGTGGGTGGTGGAACAAATTTGAAACCAGGAGAAGTTACCCTGGCCCACAAAGGGGTTTTATTCATGGACGAGTTTCCAGAATTTGATAAGAAAGTGCTGGAAAGTTTGCGTCAGCCCTTGGAAGATAGGGTAGTAACAATTTCCCGAGCAAAGGGAAGTGCACGATATCCCGCACATTTTATTCTTATTGCCACAATGAACCCATGCCCATGTGGAAATTATGGAGTGAAGGGTAAAGAATGTATCTGTTCTGCGCAAAATATAGAAAAGTATAAAAGAAAAATGTCAGGACCGATTATAGACAGAATAGATATGTGGGTAGAAGTCTCAAAGGTTGAGCACGAGAAACTAACTGATGCTAGAGAGCTTCAAGAGGGAACGGGTGTGATGAAACCGAGAGTAGAGAAGGCCAGAAAAATGGCAGAGCAAAGATACAAAAAGTTGGGACTAAAAACAAAAACGAACGCCGAGCTCTCGCCAAAAGATTTAGTCAAACATATTACTCTTTCCGATAAGGTTAAGGAAGTTTTGAATAAATCAGCCAAACAGCTAGACCTTTCGGCCCGCTCATATCACAGGATAATAAAACTGGCTCGCACGATTGCAGATATGGAAGGAGCAAGTGATGTAGCAGAAAACCATATACTAGAAGCACTACAGTATAGACCAAAAAAATATCAGAATGGATAGAAACTTGACTCGTATGTTATAATACAGCCAATATGATAGAAAAATATCTAGAAGATGCTGGGTTAAGCGACAAAGAAGTTAAAATATATCTGCAATTAATACAAATGGAGAAAGCTTCTGTGGTAGATTTGGCAAATAAAACAAAGATTAAAAGACCGACTGTTTATACAATACTTGATTCTCTGGCAAAAAAGGGGTTGGTAAGTCAGATAGATGAGGACAAAAAAACCAGATATTTTGCTGAATCTCCTGATAAATTAAATTTGTTTGTAGAAAGGAAGGAGCAATCCCTAAAAGAACTGAAAGAAAGATTTGTTAACGACATTATTCCTCAAATAAAAAGTTTACAGAGAGAATCTGGAGAAAAACCTATCGTGAAGTTTTTCTCAGGTAAAGAAGGAATTGTAAGTGCCCACGATAATGTTTTTTATGGAAAACCAGATGGGTCACCAACATATATAATATATTCCAAGGATTTAGTTGATGAATCATTCAAAAACGAGGAGACAAATAAATACCGCAACACTAGAATAGAGCTTGGTATAAAAGCAAAAACCATATACAACTGGTCAAAGGGGGTCAAGGAATCTGACGAGATGGCCGAAAGAATAAAAGTTGATGAAAAAAAATATCCCTTTTTTACTGATATTACTATTTATAAAGATAGGGTGAGAATTAACATTTTGGGCAAGAAATTATCTGGTATTTATATTGAGAGTAAGGATTTAGCTGAAACTCTAAAAAGCCTGTTCAACCTAGCTTTTGATAACCTAAAAAACAAATAGCAACAGATATGGTGAAGGCCTGACGGGGGAATTGAATCCCCCCGCCAGGCCTTTGTCGAAGCCGAAGCTCCGTGGTCTTAGCCCTTTCGGGCCGTGTTGTTGGTAGTCTTTCGAGCTACCGTCCGTCCCAACCCGCATAGCGTGGTTGTGACGAACAAACGATAACTACTAGTCGAACACGGCCCCGCCTCCTTTCTGGAAAGGGCCCCGAACGAGACACTACCCGGATCAAACCCCACCGGCTCTGCTTGGGATGCCCTATCGCACCCCAAGTTCGCCCGCCGGGTTAGTCCCACATCCTCGCCTCCCTTGAACTGGGTTGACGTACCAACATAGAGTATACACCCTATGTTTATTTTGTCAAATACGAATTTCAAAACAGATTAATTCTGTGTCAATTTAGTTATGTTTGTGTCAGTCTCATTTATAATCAATATTATAATAAACGGCCTTATTATGGGCTGTTTTCATTATTCGTATAGATGATTTGTCAGAACTCCTTGACAAAAAATAGGACTTAGTATATACTACTTCCAGAATCAAATAAACAAAAAGTCAGTTGGCTTTGACATCGGATAACTTTCGCTTCCACTTTGGTTGGTCCGGATCGCACATATTACTTGCGAGGGACCCCAAAGCGGGAGCGAAAGTAACCCACATTTGAGGTGAGTATGAAACGAGTGGTCTGTGCAGTCGTGCTAGTCCTCGCGGTCATGGCCACCGCTTGCAATGGGATGGTCCCCAAGCGAGAGGTGGTTCGGGACTACTGTGACACAGAGGTGGCGTACACCCTGTGGAAACAGGAGTCCGGGTACTGGCTCAATCTTCATGTTGGACCAGCCACCACGACCGTCTATTCCTCCAACCCTGGAAGGACACGGATGGTCAACTTGTCGCAGAAAGTTTCCTCTCCCGAGGAAGCCGACAAGTTGGTAAGAGAAACTCAGCAAGCCCTTGCCGAGAAACTCGCTAAGGCACGCCGAAAGTAGTGCCGTGTAGACCAATCCCAAGTCTACAGAATTAGAAACTGGGACAACAATACTTCGGGGAAGTACCGAAGCGCCTACCAAGCGGTCACTGATCGTCCTCCAGAACGCCATCCTGGATCCGAGGAAACCATAAATCCTCGGGTTTCCTTAAAAGCGAATCACCAGAATATAGACCGTGGTTTTCTTTTAAGGGAAGAGAGAAGGTGGTGACAGTGTGGCACTGAAGCGTCACAGTCGTAAGACTTCGGATGTTTTGTCCCAAGCAGACGAACCGCCGAATGTCACACCACCCCTTCTCCTTCCCAGCGTCATAGTCCAGGCCGGTGCAGCGGCCAGAGGACGCGAGAGTGAAATTCTCCACCTTTAAGTGAACTCTCCACTACTCCTTCAGGGAGTAGAAGGTGGACGGCGAGAGAAACTCGTCATCGGGGATTAAAACACGGGTGGCCACCATGTTCTACAAAACAAGGAGGTCGGCCAAGCCCGCAAAAAACACCCCGAACTGCACTCGTTCTTTTCATAAACAATCTTTCGAAACCAAAGGTATGAGGTAGGTGTGGACAGACACCATAACCGAGTAGTGATGTGATTTGATAAGTACACCCTGAAAGGGTGTAAGTAACAGATGATCCACCAGCAGTGGGAATGGAGTGATGCTCTCCAGTCATCGTGTTGCCACATCCTATAAAATGGATGGGGCTCTCCTGAGCTTCCGTTCAGCGGAGACAAGATCCGCACTGTCCTTGCTTCGGAAGGTTGTGCCTAAACCTTGCCCTGAGGAACCTTGAGTTTCTCGGGGTTCCTTAAAAGCAAATCACTAAACATAGACTGTGGTTTTCTTTTAAGGGAAGAGGGAGTACACGAGGGCTAAAATGATGCGCCTCATAAAGGCTGTCCCCTGATGTATGGAAACTTCTTCCCAAGTTACTCGTCCAGGCCTGTGCAGAGGCCAAAGGACTGTGGGGTGGTATGTATCCGTCCGAACCGAGAACCCCCCCGTACTCTGCAAGAGTAAAGGACGGATGGTGAAGACTTACATTCATCATTGGGTAAAATGCCCCTCTAATGGGCAGTCATCCGTGGGGATTGTTGAGTGGAAACACCGCACCCTATTGACCCCAAACTGCACACCGCTCTTTTTGGAACGGCTCTACGGTTAAGGCTTCGCAAGCTACCATCGTGGGGCCTTTTTCGTATTAAAATTACACCCTACTCACCTTTTTGCCAATACATATTTAAATAGGCTGCTAGTCTGTGATATTTATCAGAAATAGACATCCCAGTTTCTTCATCAATTTTTTCATCACCAAGAGAAAATCCATCTAGGGCCCCGAGCGAATTCTTGAACAACCTACCTCCAACCATAAAAGATTCTACCCCATCTTTAGATTTATATGAATCAATAAAATCCTGGGCTTCTTGTCTAGTTAACCCGCCTTCTTCACCCCATTTTATTGCTTCTTCAATAAATTTTTTTCTTCTGGCAGTTTTTTCTTTTTCTGTGTCACCCATCATAGATTCTGCCTGTAAAATTTCTTCCTCTGTTGGTGTGTATTTATCTATACTCATAAATTTTATACTAGTTACTAATAGGTAATATTATACAATAAATGACCGGTGATGCCACACAACTTCTTGCGTAATAATAAAATTGACAAATTAAATGGTGAGAGTAGATTTAAAATCAGATAACCAACCTGGGAGGCAGTGTGGGCCTGAAGGCAAAGATGTCGTTGCGTATCGAGATTCCCTTTCTCACGGAGAACCCTCTCCGACACCTGATTGAGGTTGAGCTTGACCTCGATCTTGATCGAGGAACCACAGTCCGGGGAAAGATTCCGGAGGAATTCACCATCGGCCCACAAAGGGTGTTTGTAGGCAAGGGAAAAGGACTCCTTGGTGCGATGGTAGACTGGCTCAAGCAGGTTGATTCTTCGGTGGAGTACCTTCCTGCCCACTGCAAGGTGGAGGACGAGAAGCGACGCCAAGCGGCCGAACAAAGACTCAAGGAAATGGGTCTATGGCCGATGCTCTAATGTACACTCCCCCGTGTGGCCCAAAAGGCCACCGGGGCTTTTTGGTTTATAAAATTTACACCACCACAGACAGTAAGTTTGGAAAATAGCTCGGTGAGTTTTTGTTCGAGTTCAAGGCGGAATGAGAAAATGCGAGGAGCCTTACTTGTCGTAAGGTGATGAGAATTTTTGAAATTCCAACGCAGAAATCGGAAAAAAGACCCGAGCGTTAGAAAGGATTCCTTGCGCCTCTAATTTCGAAATGTAGATGTACACCAGTCAGCCCCTTAACCCTCCCCGTATTTCCCATTTTACCTATAACCTGACCCTGCTCAACAGAATCTCCAACATTTACTGACACTCCAGAAAGGTGAGCATAAACCGTCTGTGTGCCGTTACTGTGTTTAATAACAATATAAGAGCCATAACCACCATTCCAACCAGAACCCTTTGAAACAATCACCTGGCCAGAAGCTGACGCAAGAATATTTGAGCCATAGGAAGAAGCCAAGTCAACTGCATACCTGTCGTGCAAACCCTGTGTCCTTATTCCTCCAACAATCGGTCGCATGTAATAACCTTCGTACGTTGGATAAGATGTGGTTTTCTTTGTAGAACTGCTACCGCCCGATGAAACTTGGATAGCCTCACCACCAGGCACAACGATAATATCTCCTATAGCAAGTTTAGAATTTTTACTTAGGTTGTTATACATTAAAACTTCTTCAAAATCTCCTTTGTATAACTTGGTTATGCTTTGAAGAGTATCACCAGACTTGACCTTGTGTTGTATTCCAGATATTGGCAAGATAACCAATGTTTGACCCACAGAAATAGTGCTTCCTTTTATATCATTACTCCACCTTACTGTGTTTACCGAGACCCCAAACATCTTGGCGATTGCTGGTAAGGTATCGCCTTTTCTAACGACATACAAGCTAATTTGGTCTTCATCTACGGTCTTTGAGTCATCAAATTTTTGAACTTCTGGTAGAAGAAATGCACCATCAACGATGGTGATTTCCTCCTCGGCAGTAGTCGAGCTCTGGTTAGGAGATATTGTGGCCTGGAGCAAGGCCATATTCTGGGAATTTAGCTCAAACTCCTCTGTCTGGGCCTCAGCTTTTGAGAAAAAACCTGTGAAGAAAGAAATAACCCCGGCCTTTGCAGAAACGGGGACAGACAAACATATAAAAATAATTACAGAAAAAACACCGTTGGTTAGTAACCTACTTATGTTCACCGCTGATTTGTCTGATCCCACTGGGCTACATTTTGAGAATGATTTGCCGCCCGTGCTTTTAAGACCTGACCCTAACCGCGGATCTTGTTGTGAGCTTATAATAAGCTAAAAATTAAAATATATTCTGGTTGTCAGTGGCAAATATGGCTCTACTAGACCATATTTTAGTCTCCTTAGTTCAGTACTCCTAAAGTATATACCTGCAGGCTGTGGGGTCAATAGGGGTTACACACAGCAAGCAATAGTCCGTAAAGTTCATAAAGTTGAAAGTTTATAAAGAAAATTCGGGAATTAAAAAGAAAAATGCTAAAATCAAGCAATGAATTATCTTGATGGATTAAATAAAGAGCAGAAAGAAGCTGTTTTGGCTACCGAGGGACCCGTTTTAATCGTGGCTGGGGCAGGAGCTGGCAAGACAAAGACCATAACCCATAGAATTCTACATCTTATTTTAAGTGGGCAGAGGCCCGACAACATCCTGGCAATTACCTTTACAAACAAAGCCGCCAAAGAGATGAGGGAGAGAGTAATGAATCTAATTGTGGGTTCAGCCGAAAGACGTGGGGTGCCATTTGTCAGCACCTTCCATTCTCTGGGGGTACAAATTCTGAAGGAAAACTCGGAACTACTCAAGCTTCCAAGACATTTCAACATCTTCGACAAAGCCGACTCAAAGAAAGCTCTAAAGGATGCTATTGTGTCTCTTGGGCTAGATCCCAAAGAACATTTGGATAAAGTTCAACACATAATATCTGGTGAAAAGGGCAGGGGGGTAGATATAAAAGAGTATTTGGAAAAGGAAAGCTACGACTACACATCGGAACTTACAAAAAGGGTGTGGACAAAATATGAAGAAACCCTGGTAAAGGAAAACGCTCTTGATTTTGATGATTTGTTACTGAAGACACTAAAACTTCTAAAAAAATATCCCGAGGTTCTGGAAAAATATCAAAACCGCTTTTTATACATTCATATAGACGAATACCAGGACACAAACAAGGTACAAAACGCCATTGTTGAGCTTCTAGCAAAAAAACATAGAAATTTGTGCGTGGTGGGGGATACTGACCAGAACATTTACAGCTGGCGTGGAGCAGAAATAAAAAACATGTTGCATTTTGAAAAAACCTATCCTGAAGTACAAACTTTCTTTCTGGAACAGAATTACCGATCAACAAAAAATATTTTAGCCGTAGCAAATGAGATTATTGAAAAAAATAATTTCCGTATTCCCAAAAAACTATTTACAGAAAACGTTGAGGGAGAGAAGGTGGGTTTGTTTAGGGGTAGAAACGAAATAGATGAGGCCCACTTTATCGCCATGAAATCAAAAGAGTTAATATCATCTGGAACTACGGATGAAAACATAGCCGTACTCTATAGGGCCAACTTTCAATCAAGAGTTTTGGAGGATGCATTTCTTTCGCACGGGGTGCCGTACCAAATGCTCGGCACAAAATTTTTTGAGAGAAAAGAAATCAAGGATGTGGTTGGTTATATCAAAGCATCGCTCAATTCAAATGATGTTGGTAATTTCATTCGGACAATCAACATCCCACCAAGGGGTATAGGAAAAACCACCGTACAGAAAATCATCCAAGGACTGGAAAAGGACTTGCCTGAAAATACAAGGTCTAAAATAAACAACTTTAGAAACATGCTTGGAGATTTCAACGCCGTACTTAAAAATCAAAAACCAAGTGATGCAATAAAATACATCATAAAGACTTCGGGCATAGAGATTTTGTACGAAACAAAATCCGAAGAAGATTTAGACAGATTGGAAAACATTATGGAGCTTGTTTCACTTGCAAAAAAATATGACAACTTAGAGCCAGAAGAAGGTATTGAAAAATTCTTAACCGATGCTTCGCTGGTTTCTGACCAAGATTCACTCAGCGAAAAAAGGGGTGGTGTAAAACTTATGACTGTCCATTCCTCAAAAGGCCTTGAGTTCGACTACGTTTTTGTATCCGGACTAGAAGCCGACCTTTTTCCACACAAGAAAATGTTTGAATCAAAAAAGAGTGGCGAGGACAAGGAGGAGGAACGACGTTTGTTCTACGTGGCAGTTACTAGGGCTGGGAAAAAACTGTTTTTGACATTGGCAGACACCCGTACTATATTTGGAAATACAGAAATAAATTCACCCTCGGAATTTATAGACGACATTCCAGAAAAATACGTTGAGACCGAATCATTTGTATCTGAAACAAAAAAAGAACCGTTGTTTAGTATAGATTTTTAAGATAAACATACGAATATGCGAATAATGCAAATATACGAATGGATACGAATGAAAGGGCGCCTCTTTTGTATTATTCGTAGTCATTCGCATCATTCGTTAATTCGTATATTCGTATGATCAAAAAAAAATCATTAGGTCAGCATTTCTTAAATTCTCCAAAAATAATTTCTGATATTGTTTCTGCTGGAAAGGTGGGCGCGAATGATGTTGTTGTTGAGATAGGCCCGGGCGAGGGAACATTAACCTCTGCGCTTCTTAAGACCGGTGCGCGTATTATGGCGGTTGAGAAAGATGATAGGCTCATTCCTTTCTTGCAAGAAAAATTTGAAAATGAGATTTCATCTGGGAAACTCATTCTCATACACACAGACATTCTCCTTTGTGACGTAGAAAAAATCATCCGTGGACCATACAAACTTGTAGCCAACATACCATACTACATAACAGGGCAAATAATACGAATGTTTCTAGAAAGCAAAAACCAGCCAAAACTAATGACACTACTTGTTCAAAAAGAGGTGGCCGAGAGAATCGTCGCAGGGAATA
Source organism: Candidatus Zambryskibacteria bacterium RIFOXYD1_FULL_40_13 (assembly GCA_001824295.1). Taxonomy (GTDB): domain Bacteria; phylum Patescibacteriota; class Minisyncoccia; order Phycocordibacterales; family DATDWN01; genus C7867-006. The sequence goes on from MHWY01000008.1 coordinate 100,895, forward strand.
AAAAGGAAAGTTTGCTATCACTATCAGTAAAAATTTATGGTGAGCCTAAACTAGTCAGAGCCGTTGGACGAGGAGCATTCAGTCCTCAACCAAATGTAGATTCTGCTGTATTAAATATTGAAAATATATCAAGAAAAAAATTGGAAGGGGTAGAAGATAAAAAATTTTTCGAAATGATTCACGCCGGGTTTGCCCACAAACGAAAACAACTTCTTCCAAATCTTGGCGACTTATATAAAAAAGAAGATTTAATCTCGGCTTTCGAAAAATGCGGGTTGGACCCAAAGTCCAGAGCGGAAGATGTTTCTCTTGAGACATGGATAAAATTTTGTAATACAATACTGAGATGATGAATAAAATATTAGAGTCAATCAAAAACCAACCGATTACTGTTAGTCAATGGGTTGTTGGATTTGTTGGAATATTGTCAGTACGTTTCATCTTGGAAGCTTTTTCTAGCCCAACCACTTCGGGAATAATTCCGTCTGACCCATTTACACTAGTGCACTACCTGCTTTTCTTTCTGTCTGTTATCCTGGGTATTGCTTGTATTGTTGGTTTCTTTACAAAAAAATATGCTGAGACAGTAAAACTTCTACTTTTTGCTCTACCCATAACGTGGATTGCACCAATTTTGGATATAATAATTAGTTCAGGAACTGGTTATCGCATGTCATATGTTTTTAATAGCCACAAGGAGCTTCTCCTTGATTTTTTTAGGTTTTTTAGTCCACAAATCATGCAGTGGGCCACCTATGGCATGCGAGTGGAAATATTGATTATTCTCTGTGGAATAGGTTGGTACGTGTGGACACAGAGAAAGAAAATACTCCCCGTTGTCTTATCGGTTATTGCTACATATTTTTTGATTTTTTTAATCGGTTCGACACCAGGAATCCTATACACCGTGACCAACCCCAATGCAGAAGTCACAGAAACTTCTTATGGTACTTTTTACTATGTTGCCGAATTAGTAACAGAGTCAAATATTTTTCACAACACCCTGCATGAAACGGCCTTCTCTGTTCCACCAATTAGATTTTTTGAGCTTGGTTTTAATAAACTGATGTCCCAGATATTATTTGTTCTTTCTATTTTATTTAGCGCAATCTTATTCTGGAATATAGATAAACAAAAATTCAAGGCGGTGTTAAAAAACTCACGGGGGGAACGAATACTTTTTTATCTGACTCTCTTGGTTTTAGGAATGTGTGGTGCGTATCTTCTTGGCAACAAGCTTGGTTCTTGGGTAGATATTCTTAGTATTGTTTGTCTTATGTTTGCCTGGATTGGAATCTGGCTATATGCAGTACAAGTAAATGATATCGAAGATATAGATATAGACAAAATTTCAAATCAAGAAAGGCCCTTAGTACAACATACTATCACCGCAAGTGAAGCAAAGGAAATCGGGTATATATGGCTTATTGTAGCCCTGGCTGGCTCGTGGTCTGTTGGTTTCTATCCCTTCTATATGTGCCTTGTAGCAATTATAATTTCTTATGTTTATTCTGTGCCTCCATTACGGTTAAAGAGAGTGACAGCACTCTCCACATTTCTAATCAGCATAGCTTGTCTTGTAACAATACTTGCTGGATTCTTCTTTGTTTCAATAAATAAGGTTGTGGCAACTTTTCCAGTATTGTTTGTAATAAAAATATTAATCATCTTTACACTTGGAGTAAGTATTAAAGATATGAAGGATGTGGAAGGAGATGGAGTAAACGGAATAAAAACTGTGCCAGTGATATTTGGTAAAAATGGCCCGTGGGTTGTTGGTGTTTTTTTTGGTCTTAGTGTTTTGCTTGTTCCAATATTCATATCATTCTATCTGTTGTATATCATTGCTATACCAACGGCCATTATTGGATACAAACTAGTTACAAAAACACCATACAAAGAGAAATCTGTGTTTATTTTATATTTTTCTTATCTAATACTATCAGTAATATTATTTGCAATTACCCCTTGGGTTGTCAGTTTATTCTAATTAAGTAGATGTGATATAATTTTTAGATGCCAAATAACAAAATTCTATTTGTCTTGATTCTTTGTGTTGGAGTAGTGACTTCGGTTTTTTTGTTTTCAAGAAATAAAAGTGCTGGCACAAACACAGAGAACACAGCGAACATCACACCAAAGTCGTACAGAAACATTGATGAAAACACAAACAAAGACTGGAAAAATATATTAGTAAATGTTGATACAAGCGAAAGCGCTACAACTATTCTGACCAACGATGACGAAAATTCATTTAACGAAACAACACTTACAGCACAAATGTCGCGCGATTTCCTTTCCCAATATTTGTTAGCAATAAAAAACGGGCCCCTAACAACAGAGGATTCAGATGCAATAGCTAGAAACACACTTTCCATTGAGGGGTATACAAACATATCTGGAGCAAAATATTTAGCCACAAACCTACACATAACAACGAAATCAGACCAAGTTACACTTCAAAAATACGAAGATACCGTAAATAAAATGCTAAAAATCCGTTCATTAGAGGTAAAAGAAGACCCAACCACCATTTTTCAAGACTCAATAAACAGCGCAAGTGAAGTACGGCTCGCAAAGCTTGACCCAATTATCCTTTCAAACAAAGGTTTTTTGACAGACTTGCTCAGTGTTGAGGTTCCAGAGAAAGCCGTAACGGTCCACTTAGCTCTTCTCAACGCTTCAAGCAACATATTGTCTGACCTAGAGGGAATGAGATTGGTTTTTGTTGACCCAGTTAGAAGCTTGACTGCTGTTGGACAATACAACAACCATATCTCGGATTTGAAAACTGCCGTAGAAAACATTGCGGGGTTTTTTGCTCAAAATTAATTTTTCTTTGGTTAATACTTTTCAACAGAAACCCTAGTATTTAAGGGACTTGTTAATGTATAATAAACTTAATAAAAAGTATTTTATACTTAATAAAATCCATGTCATATAAAAAAGTAATTGTTGGGATAATTATCATCTCCTTTTCTGTTTTTTTTGTTCCACAGAAGAGTTACGCGCAGTATATTGACCCCGCACAGTTTGTAAAGGAATTTGCACTTGACACAATTGCAGTGGTTATTGGAAAAATAATGTTAAAAAAACTGACTTCTCAAACAGTCAACTGGATTAACTCTGGATTTCAAGGAAACCCCGCATATGTGACAGATCCAGGCCAATTCTTTCTTGATGTTGGAGACAATACTGCGGCCAAGTACCTGTCTGAAACCCAACTAAACAAGCTCTGTAGTCCATTCAAGGCAAATGTACGGCTGGCTCTGGTCAAAAACTATATTGAAGATACCAATAATTATTCCTGTACACTCGGCACTCTTGAACAAAACTACGAAGCATTCACTAACGATTTTACTCAAGGAGGATGGGATGGATGGTTTCAGATGACTCAGACCAGTGGAGGAAATCCATACAGTGCATATTTTGCAGCTGAAAGCACCTTGCTTGCAGGAATTAATGACCAAAAGACAAAAAAAGAGACCGAGTTAAGTCAGGGTGATGGATTTTTGTCAGCACAAAAATGTAAAGCAGGAACAGCTTTCACCCAGGCAGATGTGGACTATTGGGGGGAAATGGGTATATGGGTAGATATTGGGGAATGTTTTGAGGAAGATAAGGAAACAGTTACCCCAGGCAGTACAATAAACAAATCCTTAGGAGATGCCCTTGGTTCCGGCTGGAAACAGCTTGAAGCTGCAGACGAACTAAACGAAGTTGTTACTGCACTTGTAACCCAACTGATTCAAAGGGTTGTTGGTGGTGTTGGTGATGGGTTAAGAGGAGCAAGCAAGTCTTCAGCAACCGGAGGAACTTCCTACACCGATCAACTAAGAGATGAGCCTCAGCCAGACCCTGTCAATCCCGGAGAACTGCAACTCAGTGAAACCACCATGGTTTGTTTAGAATTCACAGAAGGTGCCTGTACAAAATGGGGGGTAAACCCAGGCCAAATATCCGGACCGCCATGGCTTCCACCAATTGACGTTGAGACACCAACCCCAACCAAACCGGCAGAATGTCTCCAAAAAAACGGCAACTATGCAGGTGATCTAATGGGAGCAATGAACACTGTCTTGTCAGCAAACCCAACCCTGGCTGGCTCACCAAACACTACCGCAAACAGTTTTGCCTTCCTGGCTTTAGTTGCACAAAACCCACCCTCTGGATTTAATGTCACGGACCAGGTTTTGAACGGAAACGATAATACAAATAGAGGAGACTTGTTGGCTATATGGAAAAACGGTGATTCAAAAATGGAAAGATATGACGTGATTGCTTCATCTGGAGAAGGAGACAGAACAATCTCTTCTGCTGTATACACCGGCTTCACTGGATCAATTGCACTTAATTGTACCGCCTCTGGAGGCGGAAAGGGCTGTCACTGTGAATACGCACCAACAGAACCGTTACCACCAGAACCAACCAAAGAAAACCCATCAGTAACATCAATCAACCCAAACCCTATTATGGTTTGGAATACACTAGAGATAACTGGTAAAAACCTAACAACAGTAGTTCAGTTTATTGATAGTGCGGGGACAAAAAACACAGAAGTGGGTCAAGGCGGTGGAACAAAAACAACAATCTTGGTGCCAAAATATTTGAAACCTGGTAATTATACGGTAAAAATCTACAAATCTGCTGATTCTATTTCCAATGGAGTTCCATTGGTTATAAAAGGAAAAACAGAACCAACAATTCCAACAATTCCAACAACGAGTAAGTGGACACCACCACAAACAAATGGTTTTGGTTGGTGGGCAAAGTTATCTCCAGATGGAAAATATGTAACATATGGGAATGGAGAAAGTTGGGTAACAAATCTCGAAACGAAACAGAGTTGGGACCTTAAGAAGGCCATTGTTGGATTACCAGCAACTGCCGGTTGTTATGCTGGACAATGGATGTCAAACACAGTAATTTCGATTAAGTGTGATGATGACCCAACCAGCAAAGAAGACAAATCGTACAGATATGAGGTTACGGTTGGTGAGTGGATTCCGAGAAAAACAAGTGATTCCTCAAACTTAGTTGCAAGTAACTGGATGGTAGTAGCAGATGGACACTGGACTGGTTTTTTGGCGAGTTCTGGAAGAATTGTTCAAGATAATAAAGTTATAATTTCTGGTGTTGGTGGTGCAATCTCAGCAAGTAAAAATAAAATTGTCCACGCATGTGACAATACCAACAAAGAGATTTGTATAAGAAACAACGACGGAACTTTATATAAAAAATATTCTGTAAAAACTCCAAACCATGGAACAGCAACGCTTGACGAATATGTGGCCTATGGCGGATACGGATTGGTTCGTGGAATAACTCCACTTGGAACAGACATCAATTTAACTGTCGTTCCATGGAACAATGAGGGGGTTGGCCCAGGTGGACTGTTTTATGTTGGAAATGCCCTTTGGGTGGCCACTGTAAGTTGGGACAATGACACAGGAAATGGGTTTGCACTACTAAGACCTTGGGGAGACATGAGGGCCCTAGCGGTTGTTGCTGACGCCGTTGATGTAAGTGTGGCCATAAGGGGTAATGATTTTGTTATCGCCTACTTCAGTGATATAGGAAAGTTAGAGGTTGTTACTGTGCCAACAAATTCCGAGAGAAAAACCTTGAATTAGTGCTTGAATCACAATGCGTAAATTTTTTCCATATATTTTAATAATAATTATTTTGTTTGGACTGTTTAGCCCGCTAAGTAATGTCTCCGCTGATGTAGCAAGTGTTGTAAACTATCTACTCCCTGCCCCAAAAGCGGGTGAGTGTTCAATTCTAAGTGGAGAAGGTATATGGAATTGTTTTGGGTGGGTTGGTGAAAGAATCGCCTACTATGCCATACTAGTACCCGCTTCGTGGCTAGTCTGGTTCTCTGGTATGCTTCTTGATTTTGTTATTAACTGGACTGTTGTGGGTATGAGGGAACATGTTGCCGAAATGACAGGAATAAATACTGCATGGAAAGTTGTTCGCGACATCATGAACATTGCTTTTATATTTCTCTTAGTATACGAAGGTATAAAAACAATCCTAGGATTAAGCGAACTAAAAGAAATAAAGAAGTTTATAAGTATGGTTATCTTAGCTTCTCTGCTTGTAAACTTTAGTTTGTTTTTTACAAAGGTGATGATAGACGCATCCAACATTGTAACTGTTGGGATTTACAATGCGATTATAGATACCGATAAATTCTCAATCCACGGGCAGACAAATGAGATTGGCGGGTTATCTGTGCCATTTATGAATGCTGTCGGTGTTACGGGTTTCTACTCAGCACAAACCTTTGGTGAGGTGTCAGCAGACGCGGGTGGCCATAGTAACGCGATGATTTTCTATATTGGTGGGGCGGTTATTTTAGTAATACTCTCTTTTGTTTTCTTTGCAGTCGCAACCATGTTTGCTATTAGATATGTTACTTTACTGATTCTCCTTATGCTGTCCCCGGTTGCTTATATGGGAATGGCACTGCCTTTTGTTAAACCATATGCCACAAAATGGTGGAAGGCCCTGAATAGCCAACTACTTTTCGCTCCTATTTATATGATAATGACTTCGGTTGTTCTAACCCTTATGACAAGTGAGAACTTTCTTAAGAGTAGCGGTAGTTGGGATGGTTTGGTTAAGGGTGGCAGTACGGCACCTGGAGGACTCGGACTTATATTTAACTTCTTTGTTGTCATTGCTCTAGCCATCGCTTCTTTGGTCATTTCAAAAAGTACTTCGGTAGATGGGTCAAATTACATCAAAGACGCAACGACCAAGTTTTCTGCCTTTGCCGGTGGGGCTGTTATGAATAGTGCAGGAAGAGTAGGAAGGGGTAGTGTCGGTAGGGTTGGGGACATGGTCACAAACAGCGAAACCGCAAAAAACATGGCAACATCCCAAGGACATTGGTACTCTGGTTTTAATAGAACCGTGGGTAAGGTTGCACTAAAGACAGGAAACAAGGCAGCAACAAGTACATTTGATGCAAGAAATACCGGTGCTTTTGGAATGCTATCAAGTTCAACAGATGTAAAATTTGGAAAAGGGGCCGATGCTAAGAAGGTAAACTTCCAGAAAGACCTTGAAGCCAAAGCAACCAAACAGGCAGATTATGCAAAACTATTAAAACCTTCTGACACAGCAAAAGAAAGGGTAACTGCCGAGGAGGAGGAAAAAGTGAGAATAGCTGATGCACAACACGCTAACGCACAAACAGCACTTGATGCATTAAACAAGAAACGGAAAATGCTTGAGGAAAAAAGAAACAACGCAAGCGGTGTTATGGATCGCCTTGACATTCAAAAAGAAATTGATGCATTAAACAAAGAAATTCAAACAAAGAATGCTGGGGTAGCAAAGTTAAAAACCGCAAGTGACGCCGCAGTAAAGGCAAAAGAGGGCGCAGAAAAAGAGATGGCTGGGTTGTGGGAAAAAAGAGTTAATGCTTATGCATCAACCTTTAGTGATGAATCTGGTGTAGCAAAAACAGGTAGATACATAGCAAATATACTTAAGGCTGGCGGGGTAGCGGGGGCAGGACTATCACTTGGCTTTGGAGGTGTGGTAAGCGGAATGGGTGGCGCTTCTGTAATAACAACTAAAGGGGATAAAAAGGTAATAGCAAGAAAAATAAAAGGGGTAATAAAAGACAAAAAAACAAAAATGACAAAAGAGGAGCGCAAGGAGTTAATAGACAAACTTGCAAATGCTGAGGATTCGGATGAGCCAGCACCCGTTGATACACCAGCACCAGAAACACCTCCGGCCCCACCAACAACATAAAAATATGAACGAAGATATATTAAAAGACCAACCAGAATATGTAAAAAACTTACCCAAGCCCATCCAAGACTTTATATTTAATAGTGCCTGGAGTGAAAGGGTAGAAGAGATAGCAAAAAAATATACACTCAATGAAACCCAGACGGAGGACTTGGTAGATAATGTACTGCTTCTACTCATCGGTCTATTAGAACCAAAAGAGCTTCTCGGCACAATCATTGCTGAGCTGAATATTTCGCAACTCTTGGCTGAACAACTAGTAGATGATCTAGAAGTACGGGTCTTTGACTATGCTCTAAAAAGCATGCAAAACAAAGAAAAAGGGCTTATTCTCCCAGCTGAAAACACCAAATCAGAGATGCCTCCTGTGCCAACCACACCCAAGAGCGTTCTCGATATTCAAAACGACCTACCAGAGATAAGGCCAGAAATTACTCCATTGGTTGAGCTAGGGGAGACTGCTCACACAAACCCCGTGCTAACCACACAAAAAGAGGCAACGCCACAAAGGGTCTATAAGTACGGACCGCAAGACCCCGTGAAAACTGAACAGGTGGCACCAATACATATTCCAGAGTCACCAAAGCTTTCTCCCGAGCAAATTCAAAAACCTTTTTCCGTACCGCGATATATTGGTGAAGATGGTGAGGTTAAACCAGAAACAGAAATGCTACAAAAGCCAGCACGAATAAGTTACGGCGGAACTTCCACTACCAGCGAATTACCAGAAGCAGAATCATTTATGGACCTAAATACTGGCGGGGAAATGAAAAAGACCGCTTATATACCAAGTTACAACAAAACACAGCCCGAAGAACCAGCAAAACCGCAAGAGATAAAAGCAACAGAAACCAAACCAGTTGCCGAGGTTAAACCAGAAGAACCACCGAAAATACCAGAACCCATCACACCGCCAGTTAAAAGATATGACGTTGACCCATACAGAGAACCGTTGGAGTAGTTCATAAAGTCTATAAAGTCAAAAGTTTTTAAAGTAAAACACAATAAATGCTATACTTCTTAAGACTTTATGAACTTTATAACTTTACAAACTTTATAACTCTGCCATGCGCTATCAAGTACCCCAATTTATTGAAATAGAAGACAAAATAATAGGTCCTCTAACCTTAAAGCAATTCGTATACTTAGTTGGTGGAGCTGGCATGTCTTTTATCATGTACAACTTCTTGCCGTTAATTGTTGCACTGTTGCTAATTGCCATTATTATTCCAATTTCTCTTGCCCTAGCTTTCTATAAAATAAACAATAAACCTTTTATTGATTTTATGGAATCTGCCTTCGCGTTCTATACAAAACAAAATCTATACATCTGGAAAAAAGAAGAGAAGATTGTTGAGGCAAAAAAAGCAGAGGCAACCACAGAAGCCCAAGTTTATGTACCAAGACTGTCTGATAGCAAGCTAAAAGAGTTGTCGTGGTCACTTGATATCAACGAAAATCTCAATCCACTTACTGGAGAAGATGGAAAGAGTACGAGATAAATAAATTTTGGTTTAGGACTATGTTATAATCATCAATATGGCTGTAAATTCCAAAGCAACACAAGAGTTTGTCCCAATAAAAGAAGTGCGTGATGGCATTGTCGTCTTGAAAGATGGTTCAATGCGAGGGATTGTTCTGTCTTCCTCTGTAAACTTTTCCTTGAAATCAGAAGATGAGAGAAATGCCATAATAATGCAATTCCAAGATTTTTTAAACTCTTTGGACTTTGTTGTCCAAATCTGTGTGGAGTCAAGAAGGCTAGATATTAGGCCATATATTGCACTTTTGGAAGAAAGGTATAAAGAGCAAGTAAACGACTTAATGAAGATACAAACCCGTGAATATATTGAGTTTATTAAAAAATTTACAGAATCCACAAATATAATGACAAAAAGTTTCTTTATTGTTGTATCTTATGACCCAGCAATGATTAATGTTAAGGGCGGAGTAGCTGGAGGATTTTTTAAGAAAAAAACCGCGGCAGAAGAGCTGGAAAATAAACGGGCAAGTTTTGAAGAAAACAGAACACAGCTTGAACAAAGGGTCTCTGTTGTTGAGCAAGGTCTGTCACGATGTGGAATAAGAGTGGTAAGACTTGGAACAGAAGAGGTGGTAGAGTTATTTTATAAGATATTTAATCCAGGAGACACAGAGAAACCAATTAAGATTTCATAGTTTGTAAAGTTAAAAGTTTTTAAAGTTTATAAAGTAAAATACAATGAAAATTGAAAGATTTGAAGATATCATAGCTTGGCAAAAAGGAAAAATGTTGGCCGTTGATATATATGAGTGTTTCAAACCCTGTAAAGACTTTAGTTTTCGAGATCAGATTCAAAGAGCGGTTATAAGTATTTCAAACAACATAGCTGAAGGTTTTGAAAGACAAAGTAATAAGGAACTATCAAAATTTTTATTTATTGCGAAAGGTTCTTGTGCAGAGGTTAGGTCAATGCTGTATATTGCGTTAGAATTAAAATACATAACAAAAAAGGATTTTAAGGGCTTTTACTTAACAAGTCAGGAAATTTCTAAAATTCTTTCTGGTCTTATTAAAACTTTATGAACCTTATAACTTTACAAACTTTATAACTCTGCTATGGGAATATTTGATTTTTTCAAAACAAAAAAAGAGGAACAGCGCGTCTCAACAATCCTTCCGCAGGAGATATATGACTCCAACTCCTTGGAATTGAAGGATATTATTGCTCCAAGTGCCCTAAAGATAACACCGAAAGAAATAAACTTGGGGGAAAAGGTTCTAAGAAGTTTCTTTGTTATCTCTTACCCGAGATATCTGAGCGAAAACTGGTTTGCCCCAATAATTAATCTAGACAAGGTGTTTGATGTTTCTATCTTTATTTCACCCATAGAAACAGCCCAGGTTCTCAAGACATTTCAAAAGAAAGTTGCGGAGGTACAAAGCCAGATAAACACCCGCGAAGCCAAGGGTTTGGTCAGAAATCCAATGCTTGATACCGCCTACCAAGACCTAGAGAATCTCCGAGACCAACTGCAACAAGCTCAAGAAAAGCTTTTTGATGTTGGACTATATATCACAATATATGCCGAATCAAGTGATGCTTTAGACAAAATCGAGTCAGAAATTAAGTCAATACTTGAATCAAAAATGGTTTATGTTAAACCAGCATTATTTCAGCAGGAGCAAGGATTCAAAACAACCATACCTCTCGGCACAGATACTTTGGAAGTTAAAAGCAAACTAAACTCATCTCCACTATCATCTCTCTTTCCTTTCGTCTCCTTTGACCTGACCTCTGACAAGGGAATTCTATATGGAATAAACAGGCACAACTCTTCTCTTATTTTATTTGATAGATTCTCTTTGGAAAACTACAACTCTATAACTTTTGCAAAATCTGGTTCTGGAAAATCCTTCATGACAAAGCTAGAAATACTTCGTACTCTTATGTTTGATGCAGATGTTTTAGTTATAGACCCAGAGAATGAATACGAATACTTGGCCGAGGCTGTTGGTGGAAGATATTTTAATATTTCTCTAAACTCAGAACACCACATCAATCCATTTGAGCTGTCAGCTCCAGGAGAAGGGGAGTCATTTGCTAGTGTTTTGCGCTCAAACATAATCAACCTAGTTGGTTTGTTCCGTATTATGATGAACGGACTAACCCCAGAGGAAGACGCTATTATTGACCGCGCAATAACAGAGACATACGCACTGAAAGATATAACCGCCGACTCAAACTTTGAAAACGCAGAACCACCACTTATGTCTGACTTTGAACTTGTCCTCTCTGGTATGGAAGGCGGAGACTCACTAGCTCAACGCCTAACAAAATACACCAAGGGAACATGGGCTGGTTTTATTAATAGGCCAAGTAACGTAGATATAAACCAAAAATTCATCGTATTTTGTATACGTGATATGGAGGACGAGCTCAAACCGATAGCCATGTATATTATCATGCACTATATATGGAACATGATACGAAAGAAACTGAAAAAGAGACTGCTTGTTATTGATGAGGCGTGGTTTATGATGAAATCAGATGATACCGCATCTTTCCTCTTGTCCCTAGCAAAGAGAGGAAGAAAATACTATCTCGGCCTTGCAACTATTACCCAAGATGTGGATGACTTCCTGAAATCTCCATATGGCCTACCCATTATCACCAACTCCTCTATTCAAATACTGCTAAAACAATCTGCAAGTACGGTAGATAAACTCCAAACAACATTCAACCTAACTGACGAAGAAAAGTACTTACTACTAGAGTCCGATGTGGGTGAGGGAATATTCTTTGCTGGTTTAAAACATGTTGCGATAAAAGTTATAGCATCCTACACCGAGGAACAAATCATCACCTCCGACCCATCACAGGTTTTGGCAATCAAGGCGGCAAAAAGAGACCTTGAAAACAGTGCTCAGCAATAAGATTCGTGCCAAAGTAATGTTATGAAAGAAACACCTCAAACAAAAGGATTGCAGAGCATCCGAAATGATCTTGGTGACGTTCCTGGTGTCAAAAACTTTAATGATGTTCGGCGTGGAATAAAGGAATCAAGGGAAACAATAAGGCAGGCATCTGGTACAATAAAAAAGGAAGCTACCAAACAGATTTTAGACGGAGTTAATAGTGAAGGAACAAGAATTAGAAACGAATTTGAAACGTCTAGTGGAATACCTTTGACCGAGATTCAAAACAGATTCAGTAAGGTTGGCAAGATGATGCAGGACTCAAAAGCAAGATTTGAAAAGAGAAACCGGGTGACAAAAACGACTATAGTATTAATGGTTACTGTGGCCCTAAGCTACGACACAGCTCAGTTTTTTTTAAACTGGCTTCCGTTTCTGGGCACAATATTAGCATCACTTGTTGGTATATATGCCTGGCTAACATTCTATGTGTGGACATCTATTAAGGGATGGGGGATGTCTGACTCAATTAACAAATTCATTGTTTCTAAGGTTCTTCCTTTTATAGGCTGTATTGGGGTTTTAAATGTCGGGCCAGAAATAACCGCGGGGGTAGTATTCACCATACTTATTGTTAAGTCGGAGGATTTCATTTATAACAAAACAAAAGGTAGGTTAGATGAAGCGGTAATAATTGAGGGATCAAAAACTCTCAAGTATTTAAAAAAGTTGGTCTAGGTTTTGGTTATAAACATTTTTGTGCTTGTGTATAAATGTATATTTAGAGCTTGTTCGTGTGTTACAATAAAACCAATGAGATATTCTGTCTATATTTTGTTTTTCTGTTTTTTGGGGTTTTTTGCTGTAGCAGATGCACAACTTAGTGCACTACCCCAAACAGAAATAATCGCAACAATAACTCCAGAAAATCCAAAAGCAAATGAACTAGTATATGTTGCCCTTACCAGTTACGGAACAAACATAAACACGGCTAAAATAACTTGGGCGACAGATGGGAAAGTCCAGAAGTCTGGGATAGGTGAAAAGTCATTCACTTTCAAGGCTGGAGCACTCAACACAAGTACCATGCTGGAAATCACAATTGAAACCCAAGAGGGTGAAACTATAGAAAAAACCCTTAATATAAAGCCTGTTTTGGTAGATTTGATTTGGGAAAGTGATGGTGTAACGCCCCCTTTCTATAGAGGCAAGTCACTTTTCAGTCATCAAAACAAGCTAACCTTTATTGCCTTACCACACATAGCACCATCTGGAGGCGCGGAAATAAGTGCAAAAAACCTTGTATACAAATGGAAGAAAAACGGCTCTGTTGTTGACAGCGCATCTGGCTTTGGAAAAAACACCTATACTTTTGTTTCCTCTCTAATTTCAAGACCTGTTAAGGTTGAGGTAGAAGTGACAACAACAGACAGTTCGGGGTTTGGTTATGCTTCTTCGGATATGGCTCCAATAGAACCATTAGTTATTTTATACAAAAAAGATCCAATATATGGTCTTGAGCTACAAAAAATCCTACAGAACACACTTACTCTCACCGATTCAAAAGAGATAATGGTAGTTGGTGTGCCTTTGTTTTTTAACAAAACAAATTTTGATAGAAACGAGCTAACTTACAAATGGTCAATAAATGGCATTACCATAGAGAATGAGTCATATCAGTCTACCCAAGTCTTCAGACAGAAGGAGGGTGTAGCAGGAACATCAAGGATTGGTCTTTCAATTGAAAACCCCAGTAAAATATTGCAGTACTCAACAACTGCCTTCAATTTGATGTTTAATAACAATTAATTATATGAAGAAGCTACTACTTTCAATTACCTACTTAACAATGCTTTCGTTTTTTATTTTTCCTGTGTTTTCTACTGTCTATGCCCAAACACAGACTGAGGTAAAAGAGTATGCAGTGCTTGCTCCACTACCAGGTATAACTGACGAAGGTTGTGTTGGAGATGCCTGCAAAACAACCCTTGAAAGATACCTCCCAAACATGTTTAACTTAATGGTTGGAATAGCAGTCACCCTGGCTTTTATTATGATTGCCTGGGGAGGGTTTACATACGCAACCTCTGATGCACTAATGGAAAAGCAGGATGGTAAGGGTCATATAGAAAGCGGAATATATGGTCTGCTTATCGTAATTGGCGCTTGGCTAATATTGTATACAATTAATCCACAAATTCTTAACTTTGATTTAATTATAGCTAGACCAGATATTAAGGCCGGGGTTCCAACAGTGACTGCCGGAGTGCCAATGAAAGCGGAGGAAATTGCAGAAAGCAAAAAAATCCAGTCGGAACTGGCGGGGAAAGGGGTTTATGCATACAAAGGACCATGTGAACAGGGCCAAACAACCCAATGTGTAAATCTAAATGGCCTACCACAAAACGCCATTTCTGGTTTACTTGGAACAAAGAAGGCTTGTGGTGATTGCAGTATTGTTATAACCGGTGGAACAGAGGGTGGACACGCCACCCATGGTGCTGGGGCACCTGTAGTTGATTTAAGACCTGGTGGTGGTTTAAATGCTTACTTGAAAGTAAATAACCCCGTTGATGGAACAAAGATATTTACTTCTCCAAACGGCGCAATTAAAGGCCCGCGTGCAACATATGTATATGAAACCGCCGGAGGAAACAGTCAAGGAACATCGACTGGTGCTCATTGGCATGTAATATATCAATAAAATGTCAAAAAAACTTTTTATAATCATACTTTCTATTGTTTTGGGATTATTCCTTACTAGTCTGGTTGGCTACTACTTTATTCTCCAAAGTAGTAACGCCACGGAACCAGGTGGAATAAGTAGCACGTTTAGAAATTTCTTTCCTTTTGGAAACAACACGAGCACAACAACAGAAATCGTGGAACCTATTACAACAGAGCCAAACCAGTCAGGGCAACCACAGAACTACACTCAAAAATTACGAAAACTATCATCAGAACCAGTTGCAGGAGCTGGACTATTGGATGTTAAAGCAGGAACACTTGTCAGACACATAGAAAAAGCCACTGGTCATATATATGAAACGGAGCTTTTCTCACCAAACCAAAACCGTATTTCAAACACGACCATACCACTCACTTATGATGCAATATGGGGCAACAAAAACAATGCTTTGGTTGCTAGATATTTGACAGAAGACAATAAAACAATAGAAACTTATGGGTTGTTAATAAAGAACGTATCAACATCCACAGAAAATACCATGTCTGCTGTAAAACTACTTGGAAATATTGACGAGGTGTCAGTCTTTGAAAATAGCGTCTTCACACTAGAACAAAAAGACACATCTTCAGTTGGTTATATCTCTGGTTTTGATGGTACAAAGAGAACACAGGTGTGGAACTCACCAATTAAAGAGCTTCTCTCCCAATATGTAAGTGCAAAAACCATTGCCTTAACCACAAAACCACACCAAGACAATAATGGATTCTTGTTTTTTGTTGATACAGGAAATGGACAAATGAAAAAAATACTCGGCGGGGTTCTTGGTCTTTCAACGCTTGTTGACAACCAAGCAACTCGAGTTCTATATCTAGACCAAACAAACACACCCGGGTTGTTTGTCTTCGATATAAAAAACAAATTGTCAAAGGACATCACACCAACCACATTCCCAGAAAAATGTGTCTGGGGCAAAAAAAATGCTGGGACAATCTACTGTGCTGTCCCAGAGGAATTCATAGACAGAGACAGTTTAACTTCATGGTATCTTGGGTTTGTATCTTTTACTGACAATATTTGGAAATATGATTTGAAAAATAATACATCAAGTCTCGTTGGTTCATTATATACAGAGAGTGAAAAACAAATAGACGTAATTAAACCCCTATTATCAGAAAATGAACAGTATTTTGTCTTTATAAACAAAGTTGATGGCTCTCTGTGGAGTTATGATCTGACAAAATAATCTCTTTTACACAACAGTTACTTCTTTGTGATACTTCTTTTTTATATATATTTCTTGTCCAAGAGCAAAGATGTTGCTTGTGATTAGATAAATTGCAATTGCTGAGGAGATGGTGTAAGCGATAAATGTCATTAGTACTGGAAAAAAATATTTCATTTGCACAGCCATCGCTCTTGCGATATCTCCTTGTGTACCTGTGGCTTGGTTTGTTTGTGTACCAGCCGTATAGCTAATCTGAAAATATGTTGTGATTCCTGCGATTAGGGCTAGTGCCATGCTTTTTTCAGAGATATTTATGATACCAAGAAACATCATGTTTATTACGTCAGGTGTACCAATAAAAGAGTAGAGGATTGCCGTATTTATTTTAGGAAGTCCTGACTTTATGAAAACTTGATATAAACCAATGAGAATTGGTAGTTGAATAAGTAATATAAAAACGCTGGCTAGAGGATTTATACCTTTCTCCTTGTAATACTCCATTATCTTCTTGGATTGTTCTGGTTTGTTATCTTTATACTTCTCCTTTATTAGTTGTAGGTCTTTTTCCGTACCCTTCATAGCAATTTGGGCCTTGGAAGCTTTTATAGATAAGGGGAGAATAATAATCTTAACAATTATAGTAAATATTACGATAATTACCCCCGCATCAAAGAAGGGGAGTAGATTCATCAGGAAAATAAAGCCGTTGTAGAATGGTTCAAAAATAATTGTATTGTACATGAGAGAGTTGTGAGGTTTATAAAGTTAAAAGTTTATAAAGTTAGTGGTTGTTAGTGAACGCCTTACAAACTTTATGAACCTTATGAACTTTCGACTTATGATAACACACCAGAGAGAGAAAGTAACTCTTTCACACCCTTAGATGTGCTTAAAAAGCTTGTTGGTTTTGGTGTTTTTTTGAAAGAAAAGAAGAGATAATACCCTGGCTTAATCTGCTTTATGGTCTCTTTTATTGTGTCATAGCCCCACCTTCTATACCGGTTTCTGTTGGAGGCGAGCGGTTGTACTTTTTTAGACACAGAGAATGATATCCGGCTTTCTTCTCTGCCAGCAGTTGAGTTAATCGGGGCAATAAACAGAAGCAGGTTGTCTGTGTTGTATCTTTTACTATTATTTAGAATGTAGGCAAAATCCTTCCTTAAAATTCTCCTTTTCTTGGAAATCATTTGACGTTGTGGTTATTAGAAAAAACACCAATGTAGACCAATTATACAGTAGATAGCTTTGCTCGACCCTTCCTTCGGCGCCTTAGGAGTGTGTTTTTTCCCACTTTTGACTTACTTCTAACTAAAAAGCCGTGGGCTTTTGCTCGTTTTCTTTTTTTTGGTTGGTATGTTTGAGACATGATTGATTTTCTTAATGAACGATAGTGAGTTTTGAAAATCATCACCCTGTGAAATCCTTGCCTTGCAAGGCGGTTTTGGTAAACCAAAACCATTTCACGGGGTTAATAACTCATAGTCGCTTCGCTCGTTGACTTATAAACAACTTATACACATATTATTAACATAATACTGGTTTTTTAACAAGTATTCTAATTTTTTATTCCCTATATAATAGGGAGCATGGATAATAAAAAACTCTGGGATAGCGTTCTGGTAGAGATGGAATTAAGTCTTTCTAAACCAAACTTTAACACTTGGTTTAAAGACACCCTAATAGTACGGCAGGAGGATGGCGCAGTTTACCTCGGTGTTCCAAATACATTTGTTCAAGACTGGCTTGGGAGTAAGTTTCATAACACAATACTAAGGGCGCTCCGAACACTTTCTCCAAGCATCCAATCTCTTCATTATATTATTTCCAAAGAAGACAATCGGGAGAAACTGGTTTTTGAAAAAACTCCCCAGATTACAAAGGAGCTTCCAATGGCAGATGTATATATAAATAAAGAAGATAACCTTAACCCTAGATACACCTTCGAAACTTTTGTGGTTGGGCCATTTAATGAATTTGCTCATGCTGCCAGCCAGGCAATAATAAAGAAACCGGGAATTGTTTATAACCCATTATTTATCTACGGAGGCACTGGTCATGGAAAAACCCACCTTATTCAAGCCATAGGAAACCATATAAAAAACATGGGTAACAGGAAGGTTTTTTATACGACCTCAGAAAAGTTCAGTCAGGAATACATAAACGCGCTTCAACTTAATAAACCAAACTTTTTTAAAGAAAAATATAGAAAATATGATGTCTTAATAATGGACGATATACAGTTTTTCTCTGGAAAAATGAAGATTCAGGAGGAGCTTTTTCACTTGTTTAATCATTTGTATGACAACAACAAACAGATTATTTTCTCTTCAGACAAGCACCCAGGACTAATTCAAGACCTAGAGGAGCGCCTTAAATCAAGATTTAGTGCTGGTATGATTGTTGATATTCCTCCGCCAGACAATGAGTCTAGGGCGGCAATTATCCGTACAAAGTCAGCATCTTGTCCATATACACTAACGAAAGAAATTGTTGATTATTTAGCATATTCTGTAACAGGAAATATTAGGGAGCTTGAGGGAATAATAAACTCCATAACCTGCCAAACCCAACTGAAAAACCGGGAAATATCACTTGCGGAGGTAAAAAATCTAGTCAAAAACAATACGAGACCAAAAAAACTAGTCTCAACAAAAGAGGTAATAAAAACTGTTGCAGAGTTTTATAATATAGAAGAGCACTTAATTTATGACAAGACCAGAAAAAAGGAAATAATCAAACCAAGACAAATAATTATGTACATTCTTCGTGAGGATTTTGATATTTCCTATCCTGCGATAGGGGAGAAGCTTGGTGGAAGAGATCACACAACCGTGATGCACTCGTGTGAAAAAATAAAAAATGATATGAAATTGGATGAAATGTTAATACAGGAGATTAATCAGCTCCGGTCCATTTTTGTATAAGGTTGTGTATTGCCTGTTGATAATATATGTAAAAAGTAGTAATAAGTAGTGTATTACTTTAAAAATCTTTGCAAAACCCGCAGTTATGCACAGTATTAACCAAGTTATCCACACCCCAAACTACTAATCTGTGTTTATAAATAAGGGTTTTATAGAGTAATACACAAGAAACCACCCCCTAATAGTAATAAAAGCTTTAAAAAGATAAAATTAAACTACTACTATGAATATAGAATGCATTAAAGAAAAACTAACGTACGCAATATCAAAGGCAGAAAGGATAACTGGGAAGAATATAAGTTTGCCTGTTCTAAGTTGTGTATTGCTTGAAGCCCATGACTCACTTCTTACAATAAAGGCAACAAACCTTGACTTGGGGATAGAGATTTCTCTACCTGTAAAAGTTATAAAACCAGGAAAGGTAGCTGTTTCTGGTGGGGTTCTTTATAATTTTATTTCAAACATAACAAACGACAAAAATATTAATTTAGAGGTTGTTAATGACAATTTAAAAGTATCAACAAAACACAGTAACTCAATAATAAAAACTTTTCCTGTTGAAGATTTTCCAAACATACCAAAAGTTTCAAAAGAAAAAACCTTTACCTTCAATGTTCCAGGACTAATAAGGGGGTTTAAGTCGGTTGTATACAGTTCGTCTGTGTCAACAATAAGACCGGTTCTTTCCAGCATTCTTTTGTCTTCGGAAGAGGATGCCGTTGTTTTTGTGGCCACAGACTCATTTCGCTTGTCCGAAAAAAGGGTTGGAGTGAAAAAACATAAAGAGTTTGGACAAATATTAATTCCTTTTAAAAATGTTGGAGAAATAATAAGGACCCTTGAGGACATAAAAGACGACGTGGTGGTTTGTTTGAATGAAAACCAAATATCTTTTTCTTATGAAAACATTTATATTACTTCGCGGGTGATAGACGGGGCATTTCCAGACTATAAACAAATTATTCCAAAAGACACAAAAACAGAAGTTGTGGTTTTAAAGCAGGATTTTATAAGTAGCCTGCGTATCTCAAATATATTTTCAGATAAATTTAGTCAGGTAACATTTCAGATTCACCAAAAGGAAAAGACTTTTGAAATAACAACAAAAAACGCCGACATTGGGGAAAATGTAAACAGTATAGACGCGGTTATTAAAGGTGAAGATTTATGCATTAGTTTTAACTACAAGTATATAATTGATTGTTTCCAATCAATTGACTCAGACAGCATTTCTCTTTCATTTTCCGACACAAACAAACCAATGGTTGTTCGTGGGGTGGGGGATAAGTCGTTTCTGTATCTCGTTATGCCAATGAACAAGTAAAAATTAACAAAATCACCCCACCTGCGTTGTTGCTGTTCAATTTTGTTTATTCACCTTACGACAAGTAAGGATCACTCACAAAATCTCCAGCGCCTAGCATTTAGGGCAATTTAGTTAATTTTTAAAAATAAAGTCATGCTTAATATTAAAGAATATTTAGAAAAATTTTCCAAAGGTCTACGCTCTGAAGAGACAGATAAGGAAAAAATAATAGAGACGATAGACAGACTCACCCAAATAAAAATAACAAAAAACCAAATAGAAACAAAAAACTATGTACTATTTATTAAAACCACACCACTCGTTTCTAATAAAATATTTATACACAAAGAAGAAATACTAAAGGGCCTGTCACTCTCACTAAGTCAGAAGATAGTAGATATTAGATAGGATCTTATTGTAAACCTTGTGAGACAGCCCAATTTCGAACGGAGTATTCCCATCTTTCAAACTGTGGCTCGGTGTAGGGGTTAACCGGGGCACTGTCTCTAGGTGAATCCTTGTTTACCCAGTACAGGATGGAGTGAACCCCGCCAGACAAAGTCTCTTGTAGTCCACTATAAGGGATATTGGGGTCAACTAGTGGGCTTTGTATAATACTAGATATTCCTCCTTGCCACTTACCCCTGAGAACAGGCTTCAAATCATAGGAATCTTCTTTTGTTGGTTTGATAAAGGTTTCTTCTGGCACTGTTTTTAAGACCTCATCCATAAATTCTCGCCACATCGGGGCGACAATAAGGCCCGAAACTTTTTTTGCCATTGGGGTGTTGTCATTGTTTCCGGCCCACGTGCCCACAACAACACTTGGGGTATATCCAATAATCCAGGCGTCTTTATAGTTGTTGGTTGTTCCAGTTTTTACAGCAATATCACGATTGCTAAAATAGATGACTGAGTTTGCTCCATAAAGCGGAGTTCTGGCCACATTATCAGACAAGATATCAGTTATCTTTCGCGCAACCTCTTGGTCCAAAACACGGACAGGGTTTAAGGTTATTTCTTCCAAAACTCTTCCATTTTTGTCTTCAACTTTTAGTATGCCAGTAAAGGGCAATCTAATTCCCTCTGTTGCAAACACCCCATATGCAGAAGTCATATCAAGGAGAGAGACCTCTCCACCCCCAAGAACGAGGGTTAGTCCATAAGTGCCAGAGTCCCCAAGACTTTGAACCCCCATGCTTTTGGCAAGTTTAATAGTGTCTTCTATTCCAGCTAAATATAAAGTTTTTACAGAAGGAATGTTTATTGATTGTGCTAAAGCATCACGCATTGTTATCAGTCCGCGAAACTTATCATCATAGTTAACAGGTGAGTAGCAGTTACCCTCACTGGTCATTTTTTCCACAGGACAACGTACGGAAAACTGTGTCGGTAGGTCAAAGAGCATTGTGTCTGGTGTATATCCTTTTATAAAAGCTTCAGCATATGCAAAGGGCTTAAAGGTTGACCCCGGTTGTCGGTGTGCGGTGGTGACATTAAAGTTGCCGTCAATCTCGGTGTCAAAATAGTCTCTAGAGCCGACCATAGTTAAGATTCCCCCCGTTTTTGGATCAATCGCGACGAAAGCATCGTTTGATCCATTAAAGTTTTTTGTATTTGTTTCTGCATATTTTTTTGCAACAACCTCAGCCTTTTTTTGTAAGTCGTAGTTTAATGTTGTTGTCACACGAAGACCACCCTGTTCCAGAACATCAATTCCATATTTTTGCTCTAAATACTCTTTAACAAACATTACAAAATGTGGGGCCTTGATTCCTTTTTCAGATTTTGGAAGAAACCCAACCTTTTCTGCCAGAGCCCCTTGGTATTCTGCCTCATTTATTTTTCCGTCTCGGAGCATTTCTCTCAAGACAACATTTTTTCTTTCATCAAGCTTGTCCTTGTGTGTTCCGTATGGTGAGTAGTATGTTGGGGCCTGGGGAAGGGAGGCAAGGTATGCCGCCTCAGCAAGAGTTACCGAGGAGGAGTTTTTTCCGAAGAAAGCCTGACTGGCTTCCTCTACACCATAAAGACTTCCACCATATGGAATTTCGTTCAAATACATATCGAAAATCTTTTCTTTTGATAGAACTTGTTCTAGTTTAAGCGACAAAACTAGCTCCTTAAGTTTTCTTGTTGGGGTTTTGACTCCCGTAAGAATGGAGTTTTTAACAACTTGTTGAGTAATGGTTGACCCGCCCTGACTATAGCTTAGTGAGCCTGTATTGACTATGACTGCCCGTAAGACAGAAAGAGGTTTGAATCCTTTGTGTGAGTAAAACTCCTTGTCCTCGATTGATAAGGTGGCATCTTTTATATATTGAGAAATTTGGTCAAAAGGAACAACTGTTCTCTTTGTGTTCTGGTATACATCAAACAAGAGAATTTTTCCTGTGTTGTCATAAATCTTTGTTGATTGACTAACCTTTCTTTCTTCTATTGTCTCAAGAGACGGAATTTGGAAGGTTGAAACCCAGACAAGGACGATTCCCGCCAGTAAAACCCCACAAGAGAACAAAAAAATAAGAACATTTCGCAGCCCGTGTCGCGCCAAGATGTGTTTTTTCATGATTATTCATATTTTAACACAGTTGTGATATATTGATAAGATGTTTAATTTATCTAAACAAAAAACCTCTGTAGATGAAAAAGAGATAGACGAACTACTTACTCGTGGCGTAGAGAATGTTTTTCCAACCAGAGAGTTTCTTAAGGCAAAAATGATGAGGGGGGAAAGGGTGACACTCTATCTTGGAATTGACCCAACCGGCCCAACTCTTCACATGGGTCATGTCATACCAATTCTCAAACTTAAAAAGTTTCAACAAATGGGACACCAAATAATTCTTCTTATGGGGGATTTTACAGCAATGATTGGAGACCCGTCAGACAAAACTGCAACGAGAAAAAAACTCTCTCACGACGAAGTTATGAAAAACCTTGAAGGTTATAAAAAACAAGCGTCGAAATTCATTTCTTTTTCTGGTCCAAACGGAGCTTTATTTAAATTTAACTCCAAATGGCTTGGTAAACTAAACTTTGAAGATGTTCTTAACCTTGCAAGTGAGATGACCGTCCAACAAATGTTAGAGAGAGATATGTTTCAGAATAGAGTAAAAGAAGGAAAGCCGATATATATACACGAATTTATGTATCCTCTGATGCAGGGCTATGATTCTGTTGCGATGGATGTGGATGGTGAAATTGGTGGAAATGACCAGACCTTTAACATGCTTGCTGGGCGAAATCTAATGAAGTCGCTAAAGAACAAAGAAAAGTTTGTTATTGCAATGAAGCTTTTAGTAGACCCAACGGGTAAGAAAATGGGTAAAACCGAAAACAATATGGTAGCCATGAACCAAAGCCCAGAAGAAATTTTTGGCAAGGTTATGAGCTGGGCAGATGAAATGGTCGTCCCTGGGCTTGAGTTAATAACCGACGTTCCTATGCCCGACATCGCTTCGGCTAAGGAGTCTATGGATTCTGGTAACAACCCAAAGGAGCACAAAGTGTTTCTTGCACGAGAAGTTGTTAAAATGTGTTACGGAGAGAAAGAAGCGGACCGGGCAGAGGCAGAGTTTGAAAACACCTTTTCAAAAGGCGGAGTTCCAGAAAATGTTCTTGAAGTTACTGTGGCAAAAAACACAAGCCTGGTTGACATTCTGATGGTTGAACAGGTTGTTGTTTCTAAATCTGACTTTAGAAGACTTGTTGCAGAGGGGGCGGTAACTTCTATGTCTTCTGGGGGAAAGATAGTAGACCCAGATGTGTTGGTGTCAGAGGATACCTATAAAATAGGTAAAAGGAGGTTTATTAAAATAAAGGTACTATAAACAAAAACAACCTAGTGACTAGGTTGTTTTTGTTTACCATTGATCTGCCCCGTCATCATCAAACGAGTCTTCCAGAAGAGGGTCGTTCTCCGATTCTGCAAGCAGGTCGAGCGATTCAACCCCATCGTCTACTGGAGAGTCACCCCCGTCAACCCCTTTTTGTTTTTTTAACTTACTACTGCCAACAAGGAGGTCATCCTCGAAGTCATCCTCATCCTTTGGCTCTCTAGGGTCTAATTCATCATCATCCATATTTTTGTTTAAAATGTCTTATAAATTTTCTAAAGATTAAAAATCAATAGATTTTCCATATTTGTATCAAATTGTATATTTTTTGCAAATGCAACCTTTTTTGTTTCTGTGGATAAGTCTAGGGACCGTTAAAAAAGGAGGCCTTTATACTTTATACATAATACATTATACTAGCCTTATGTTTATAGACGAACTTACACTAAATATTTGGGCAGGAAATGGTGGGGACGGTATTGTTTCATGGAGACACGAGAAGGGTATTGACCACGCAGGGCCAGGAGGTGGAGACGGTGGAAAGGGCGGAAGCGTCTATCTTAAAGGGATCCACGACATCGGTAGACTTTCCGAATATAGGTTTATAAAAGACTTTAAGGCAGAAGACGGGGGGTCTGGTTTAGGTAATTGTATGCATGGAAAGTCCGGGGCCGACATTACTATAGAGCTTCCGATTGGTAGCGTCGTTACAAATACGGAAACGGGCGCATTTGTAGAGGTTTTAAATACAGAACCAATATTTTTTCTTAAGGGTGGTTGGGGAGGATTTGGAAATGACCACTTCAAAAGTTCAAAAAATATAAGGCCGAAAGAATCTACGGGAGGCAAACTTGGTGAGGGTGGGGAGTTTTTTATTGAACTAAAACTTGTTGTTGACTTGGGACTAGTTGGTCTTCCAAACGCTGGCAAGTCCAGCCTCTTAAATAGTTTAACTCGAGCCAAGGCAAAGGTAGGCAACTATGAGTTTACAACCCTATCTCCAAACTTGGGTGATTTGTATGGGTACATTATCGCAGATATCCCAGGGCTTATTGAGGGCGCAAACGAAGGAAGGGGGTTGGGGCACAAGTTTCTTCGCCACATCTCCCGCACAAAAATGTTGTTGCACTGTATATCATGTGAGCATGATGATTTAATTCAAGTATACGAAGTGGTTCGTTCCGAACTAAAAAAATACGACGAAACCCTACTTGATAAAAAAGAGGTTATTTTGATAACAAAGACAGACCTGGTTGATGGAGACAAATTAGCACAGACAATCAAGCTTTTTGAAAAGACTAACAAAGACGTTCTCACCCTATCGATTATTGATGATTCCTCTGTAAAAAGATTGAGTGACAGTTTGGTGAAAATCCTACAGACCCTATAATATATAAACATGAAAGATAAATACAAAATAACGATTGGGCTTGAGATACATGTAGAGTTAAAGACTAGGAGCAAAATGTTCTGTGGGTGTATTAACTCTGTTGACGATGTGAAAGAAGGAGAGAATAAGCCTGCTAATGTATACACCTGCCCTATATGTATGGGACACCCCGGTACACTACCTGTTATAAACAAAGAAGCAGTTAAAAAGGTTCTTCTGGTTGGCACAGCCCTCGGTTCAGAAATTGCGGATTTTACTGAGTTTGATAGAAAAAACTATTTTTATCCGGATATTCCAAAGGGGTATCAGATTAGTCAATACAAACATCCGTTAGTTAGGCACGGAAAACTAAATGGGGTAGAGATTACAAGAATACATCTAGAGGAGGATACAGCTAGGTCAACACACGATACACCCGGGGCCAGTCTAGTTGATTATAACAGGGCGGGCGTGCCACTCATGGAGCTTGTTACAGAACCAGTCATTCATAGCAGTAGTGAGGCGGTAGGGTTTGCAAAGGAGTTGCAACTCCTCCTCCAGTATTTAGGTGTCAGTGATGCAAACATGGAAAAAGGAGAAATGAGGGTTGAAGTTAACTTTTCTGTCTCACCATCTAGTGCACTGGGGACAAAGGTGGAGATAAAGAATATAAACTCGTTTCGAGCAGTGGGCAAGGCAATTGATTATGAATTCGAAAGACAGACGGCTCTTCTAGAAAAAGGGGAGGTGGTGGTACAAGAAACCTGTGGGTGGGATGAAAACAAGGAAGTGACGTTTAGTCAGAGACTGAAAGAATCTGCCCATGACTACAGATATTTTGAAGACCCGGATTTACCAAAAATCATGATTAGTGAAATACCAGAATTCTCTCTTCTTGAGTTAAAAAAACTTATGGTTGAATTACCAGAAGAAAAAAGAAAAAGATATTTGACCAGTTTTAATTTGAAACCAGAAGACATAGAGATATATGTCGTGAACAGGGAAGCGGGCAAGTTTTTTGAAACAGTAGCAGAAGGGGTGTTCACCCTTGGGTTAGATCCGGTGAGGACGGCTTCGAATTACATCACCTCCGATATCATGGGCTTGTCTAAAACCAAAGGTTTGGATTTTACTACAGGACAGATTAGAACAGAGGACCTCGTTAAACTTGTCACCATGATTCATAATGGAGACCTATCTTCACGTGGTGCAAAGGATATTTTGAAAATAGTTTTTGACATAGGGAGCGACCCGGAAAAGATAGCAAACGAGAAAGGGTTGATTCAGAAGAGTAACGCGGAAGAAATAAAATTAATTGCAGAAAAAATCATAAGCGATAATCCAAAAGTTGTGGAAGAATATAGAAATGGAAAAGATTCCTTGCTACAGTTTTTTATAGGGCAGGGGATGAAGGAGATGAAGGGGGCGGGAAACCCAGAACTACTTAAGAAGACCCTGTTGGGTTTGCTTAGGTAAAGTTCAAACTCTGAACTTTTAAATAAAAAAACAGGTCTTGACTTTCATCAAGACCTGTTTTCTGTTAATCATTCTCAAGGTGCTTAACAATCAGCTTCCTCACCTCTTTTTTTGTACTTTTTCGTAGTCCTGTTCCGACCTCTATCTCCTGGATGACGGTCTCAAGGTCGGTAATTTTGTACACCCGATAATTATTCATGGGGTGGCGATGGGCCTTGAGCTTGCCATTGTTGTCCCAATTCCTAAGGGTGAGTGAGGAGACGTTAAGAATTTTTGATGCTTGCCTTATAGTGATATATTGATTTGCCATATTTTTACATTTATAAACCTTACTAAAGGTTCATACTAAGTATATATACTTTATTATGAGTTATCAACCTTCGTTGTTGATAACTTTTATAATTTTAAAATAGTACATTTATTTCTGGTATGTTGGCAGAGCTATCAGATAATTCCTGTTCATAAGTTATTTTTTGTCAGCAAAATTATTCTACTCACAATTGATACCCCATAATCTGACCTCAGAATCAACGTGTTCGGCGTATCAGAAAAATTATACTAACATATGAAATTTTAATATGCCTTATTTTTTTCTGATTCCAGAAATTAATCTTTATTTATCCACATATTTTTCTGTTTTTGTTGAATTTCAAATCGTATAATTTTAGTAATGAATTCGGATCTATTTTTTGGAGGCAAGAAATATATTTCTGCAAAGAGTGCATCTCTCCTTACTGGCTACACAACCGACTACATCGGGCAACTTTGTAGAAGTGGCAGAATAGAATCAAGAAGAGTTGGTCGTGCTTGGTATGTTCTTGAGGAGTCGGCAAAAAGTCACAAAAAGATTTTTCTTGATGAGGTAGAAGAAAACAAGGCAGTAAAAAAGACCGAGACTTCTGGTAAATCTCGGATAGCCGAGAAAATATATACGGCTAATAAAAAGCTTTTCTCGGTTGGAACGAGAAGTGTGCGTTTGGCCGTGATTCTTGCCGGTTTTGTCATCTGGGGAACACTTGTAAGTGCGCTGGGCATGGCGGAGACGTCAAAACTAGTTTCTTCAGTGCCTCAAACTTTGTACGAGGTCTCTGATGAGATAGTGGACCACTATAGTAAAAAACTTGGTGAGCGATATCTGACAGTTGGGGAGGCAATCATAGATAGAACTTATGCCCTAAAAAGGGAAGGAGTTACTGTAGCAAAAAACCCAGCCCTCTATGTTGTAGAGACAGCCAGGTCAATATCAGCAAAAGAAAAGGTCATGGTTGATGCGAGCGCAAACAGTGCAGTCCTAGCTATAGCAAATACACACAAAAAAGTTTTGGCGTATATTTCCGAGTCTTCCCGTGGGTTGAGTATTTTACAAGAAAGCATAAGTGGTAGAGGAATTCTTACAGCAAGTGTTATTGACTCACCAAACTTTATTAATAAAATTGGTTCTCTTGTATATAAAAAGACGGATAAGTTTTTTGCTTGGTTGCTAAATATTCCAACCCCAGAACAGTTTGCAGTTGTTGTGGTCAAGGCACCCGTCCCTATACCAACACAAACTGTGCCAGCCAAAGAAACCACCAAAAACATAATCCCCGTACAAACAACAAAGGTTATAGAAAGAAGTACTGTTGTGGAAAGGATAATAGAAAAGCTCTCCCCCAGCGATATTACAAGAGCCGAGGTGGACCTTAAACTCCAGCAGTTAAACAATAAGATGTTTTCTGAATTCTCAAAATTATCATCTGGTGGAAACACTGTAATCAACAATGTCTATGAGCAGATAGCCCAAAGTCAAAGGATAGACAATCTGTATAACACATTAATTTCAAATCCAAGGATTACTGGTGGATCTATTTCCGGTACTTCTGTTGGTGCCACAGGTCTTTCATCCGAATCCCTCTCTGTTTCTGGTGCGTCAAGTTTAAGTCTTGCCAATATACTAAATGCAATTATTACAAACTCCACAACGACAAATGCCTTTAGCGAAAACTTAACCGCAACAAATCTCACCGTTGGTTCTCTGACTTCAACCTCAACCATCACTCTCACAAACATTACAGCGAACTCCCTTTTGGCAACAGATGCAAACGGAGGAGTTATCGCTACATCAACTCCTGCCTTTGGATATTTCTATGCTACATCTACCACAGCCACAAGTACTGTCTCTGGTAACTTCACGGTTGGTGGCGCGAATGGATTATACATAACAGGTGATGGCGCGGGGCTGACCTTCTCTGGTTTGGGCAATCATGACATCACTGCAGAAAGCGGAACACTTCGTTTGGGTTCTAACACTGTCATTGGAAACATTCAAGCGTTAAATAATAATATCAACATAGGTACTCCTGCAGTCAGGTTCAAAACTATATATGCTGATGAAGTCAATGCCTCTACTCTCGTGGGAGTATTATCGGCCGGAAATCTCTCAGCCGAAACCTTCAGTATCAATTCAGACAATACTACAGATGACACTGAGAATTCTTATCTCGCTTTTGAAAGGGGAACACTAGTACCTAATGCTCTACTTACTTGGGACGCAACTCTTGATACCTTTGATTTAAATCAACCCTTGTTTATCCAAACCGACTCTGCCACCACCACCATAACAACCCTTGACCTCCGAGGAGCTCCTGGACAAACAGCCAGCTTGTTTAATGTGGCATCGTCCTCCGAGACAAGTTACTTTAATATTACATCGGTGGGCAATGTTGGAATTGGGACGACAACACCTCTGACCAAGTTTCATATCGCGGGAACAGATGGTCTCATAATACCTGTCGGAACAACCGCCGAGAGACCCTCTTCTGCCACTGGTATCATTCGCTACAATTCTGAGACCTCTCAATTCGAAGGGTATGGTACGTCAAGTTGGGGATCATTAGGTGGTGTAATAGATGTAGACCAAGATACAAAAATTACAGCTGAAGATTCCTCAGGAGTAGACAATGATCAACTCAAATTTTTTACAGTCAATTCAGAAAGAATGAGAATAGACAGCACTGGTAACGTCGGTATCGGTACGACAACACCATGGGCAAGATTAAGTGTGGCTGGTAGTGGAGTAAACGACACCACCCCTGCATTTGCAATCTCAGACCTCGCAAGTACAACAAGAATGGTTGTATTAAATAATGGAAATGTCGGTATTGGGACGACGAATCCGGGGTATAAGTTGGAGGTCAACGGAACATCCAATTTTTCTGATAGTGTTCAAATAGCCACAGGTGCACGTATAAAAGGTAGTTATAATGCAGGAACATTAATAGTTCAAGCCGCACAAGCTAATGACTATGGTGCAAGACTTAAATTAACAGCATATGCAGGAAACGCCCTTTCTTATTTTAATCTTATTGGTGGTGACGCTCAGGATGGTCAAAACGTAGGGGATAGTACAGTAAAAGCAGGAAATGCTGGAGTTTTGGTTGGTGGTCATTTAAAAATATCAGGTGGTAATGGTTATACAGGAGGTGGAGTGGCTAGTGGGGGGCATGTCTACCTTGATGGTGGAACTGCTTATGGAACGGGAATTGCTGGAAATGTATTATTGCAGACTCTTGTGGGTGGTAACGTCGGTATCGGTACGACAACACCATGGGCAAGATTAAGTGTGGCTGGTAGTGGAGTAAACGACACCACCCCTGCATTTGCAATCTCAGACCTCGCAAGTACAACAAGAATGGTTGTATTAAATAATGGAAATGTCGGTATTGGGACGACAGCACCTGGGGCTCCTCTTCAGGTAAATCATATTAGTAATTCCGTAATAAATGACGTGAGTGCTGTTTTCAGTAGATCAGGTGGAGATGCCTTGGGCACTCGCGGTGTGGGCATTGTATTTAAGGATAGTAATAATCCGACCATAACGGCAGGTATTGCGGGTATTCGAGAGAACGCCGGAGGTAACTATGACGGAGGTTTAGCATTCTTTACTGCCAATGACGATAATATCCCTGCAACGACTTTCGCTACGATGGGTGAAAAGATGAGAATTAATTCATTCGGCAATGTCGGCATCGGGACGACGAATCCGACGAATAAATTAGAAGTTGTTGCAGGAACACTGGCTTCTACAATCAATGCTCTTAAAGTAACAGGAACACTTGATAGCACGGTTGCCTCCCAACGCGGAGTCAGTTTTATTATCACTGGCGCAGGATCAGGGGCAGGATGGGATGGCTCCGCTCTCAGAGCAGAGCTATCCTCCGGTTATACGGGCAATGGTTATACTACAGGTATTATAGGTGTTAATAATACTGTTGGTACAGGAACTGCGGTAGCAACTTATGGCACGGGCAATACTGGGGTTTTAGGTACAACACAAGGTGTTACCACGGGAGACAATGCTGGAGTTATGGGATACGCGCAAGGCGGGAATCGTAACTATGGTGTGGTGGGAGTATCATATGTTGCCAAGGACTCTGCTACCAACATTGGAGTTCATGGTCTTGCTTTAAATACCGGAACAAGCCCAATCCAAATTGGAGGCTACTTTGGTTTGCAAGCGACTACCCCCACCTACACTTCCGCAGCTTTGATTGCGGATAACGGTTCACAGACGTCTCCGATATTTTTGGCTCGCGATGCTGGAACATCTGTCTTTAGTATTATAGACGGCGGCAATGTCGGCATCGGGACGACGGGGCCGTTAGGTAAATTGTGGGTTGCCAGCGGTTCGTCTGGGGCAACTGCACCAAGTGATACGATTATGGGTATTGAGAGTAATCTCTCTACAGGTCTTACAATCAATACCCCCAACAATAAATATGGAATCATTGCATGGCGAGACCCACAGGGTACCGCCGCAAGTTTGTCGTTCGACCACAGTACCAATGACATGTCATTCTGGGTAAATGGGGATACGAGAGTTGTGATTGCGAATTCTGGCAACGTCGGCATAGGCACAACCTCACCATCATACAAGTTAGATGTAATGGGAGGTATAGCATCTTACGGCTCCTCTTTCTTTGGTGGAGCAATAACAGCAACATCAACACTTGATGTTAGTGGTCTTGCAACCCTTACTAATGCTTCAACAACACAACTAACCACAACAGGTTCAACTTACCTTGCCACACTTGGTGGCAATGTCGGCATCGGGACGACGGGGCCGGGGAAGAAACTGACCGTAAACGACAATGCCGGGACACAGGCAATGTTCTACGGGTATAGTTCAATCGCAGGTTCGGGCGCTCATGCGGCTAACGGAGAAATCCTACTTGGTAACTTTTCTGGAGCCGGTGGCCGTTTTTCGCTTGATGCGTCTGTTTCAGAAGATTTGTATATAGACAATTTGTATGACAGTACTAGTGCTGATATTCAATTTAGAACCAGAGCAGCAGGAACACCGGTGAACGCGGTCACGATAAAAGGAAGTGGCAACGTCGGCATCGGGACGACGAATCCTCAGTCAACCCTTTCAGTTTTGAATAATGGCACTGCCGCCGCTACTCTAGCTCTTTATAACAACAACGCAACCAATCTGCGGTATTCAGAATTAAAATCACAATTTTCTCCAACTGACGATTCTTTTGGCGCTGGTATCCGGTTCCTTAAAGAATCCACCGACGCAAACTACGGAAGTTCAATCGGTTTTCTTACCGAATTAGATAGTAGTACGCAAAGTTATGGTTACCGTATGTATATAAAAAACGGCAACGTCGGGATCGGGACGACAGCTTGGGGAGCTTATGCATCTAATGTTAGGTTATATGTTGCTGCCGCCTATAATCAAGTAACAGCTGGGGCTGAACAATTTAGGATAGGAGAATCTGGCAATTATCATGGATTGATTGGTTATGATGAGGATGGGGCAACAAATTTTGTTTTTGACAACAGTTTTAGCAGTGCCACTTCAGCATATTCTTTTAGATTTGCCAATTCTCCTGTGATGACAATTTTAGGCAGCGGCAACGTCGGCATCGGGACGGCGGCGCCAGGGTATTTACTTGATGTAAATGGGGCAAGTAATTTTAGTGGAATCATGAGGTCTACTTCCTATTTGTATCTCAACAACACTACTACTTATGAAGCAACCAGGATTTGGAGTAGTAATCAAACTTATTCTATCCAGTCGCTTAACGGTACTGAATCTGGTTATTTAATAGGTAATGCATGGAATCCTACACTAACCCAATTTGTTGGTGGACTTAGCCATACCAAGAGTATTGTGTTTGCTATTGATTCTGATAATAACGATACTACGGACGGTTTTTATTTTACCAACAATACTGGAATAGGCGAAGACCCCTCTATTAGTCCGTTAATGGCAATTAAAGAAAGCGGCAATGTCGGCATCGGGACAACCACTCCACAATGGCTCTTGAACCCATTCTCCTCCACAGCACCACAACTCTCTCTCTCAGCAGGAGCAGGTCTAGCACAATGGACAATGAGAAACGCAGGAGGTAACTTCTACCTCTCAACTACCACCACAGATGGAACAGCCACAACAACCACATCAGCCCTCACCATACTCAACAGTGGGAATGTCGGTATTGGGACGACGGCGCCGACCGCCCTTTTAACCTTAGGCTCTTCTGCTCCAGCAATTAATGTTGATACTGTTGATGGTAGTGATACGAAATATCTTCAGCTTGCAGGAGGTGGAGCAGGAGCTGATTCTCGGGGGGCTTTTATTAATCTTTATGGTAATGAACTTGGGTCTTCTGGTTATAACGGAAGATTATATCTAAAAGCAGGTAAAGCTTTTACATCAGGGCTAGATAGTTCCATCTCATTTGCTACGAACGAATTGGACAGAATGGTAATTACTTATGACGGCAACGTCGGCATCGGGACGACAGCACCAGGGGCAATGCTTGATGTGCGTGGGGTAATCTCAATCCCAACGCAAGATGTTTCGGCAGTTCCAAAGTATATAAAGATTGGAGACCTTGGGACTATTTCTGAAACGTCGGGAGGACTAGCGTATATTGCAGGTAATTCTGTGAGAGCGTCCGATGACATAGCCAATTACATTGAGACAACCACCGGAAATGCGGGGCAATTTATGAGGATGAGATATGACACAGGTATTTCATTCCATACTAATATTACTGGCGCGGCTGGTACGAACCTTATAGATACGACTAATACTAGAATGATAATTGATTTGAGCGGCAACGTCGGTATCGGGACGACAGCACCAAAAGGGAAGTTAAACATTGTTCTTTCTCAGGATTACAATGCTCAAGCAAGTACAGTGTCACTTGCCAATAGTTTTCTACATCTTGGGGGTGGAGAATATGGGGTTGGTAGATATTATTTAACTACGTATGGATATTCAGCGGCGATGACTAACCCAAGTTCATACATGGGTGCAATTGGGGTTGATGCTGGTGGAATAGGAACAACCGCTTTAGTATTTGGAACAAGAGATGCTGTTTCTGATACGTCGCCGACAGAAAGAATGAGAATTGATAGAGCTGGCAATGTGGGCATCGGGACGACGACGCCATTTGCAAAACTATCGGTGAACCCAATAGCTGGTGACTCAGTAAGTTTTGTAATAGGCTCATCAACAGGAACACAACTCTCTGTATCATCACTTGGTTTCGGAACAACCACCTTGTCTGGTTTAAACATCGGAGGCTCAGCAACTTCTACATCTAATGTGGGATGGAACATCACAACTGGTTGTTATGCTGTGAGTGGTGTGTGTATCGGTGGTGGGAGTGGTAGTTATGGAGACACAGACGTTAACTCATACATCCATGCTTCAACAACAATACCAAAACTCTACACAGCTAATACATTCTCAGCTCTTCAAACATTCACCAACGCTTCATCGACACTAATCTCTAGTACATATGCATCATCAACTAACGCATATTTCGGAAGTGTGGGCATCGGTACAACAACCCCAGCCGGAACACTTGGTGTAACCGGAAATATATTTGTAGATAACACAACATCATCATCTACATTCACAGGTAACTTAGAGATACTCGGTGCACTAAAAGTTGGAACAAGTTCTATCTATCTAAATGGCAATGCTACATCCACATTCTCATCATCGCTACAAGCAAGTCACTTGAATCTGACATCAACAACAGCCACATCAACATTTGCAAATGGAATAAGTCTCACTGGGGGATGTCTCTTGTTCAACGGAGAATGTCTAACCGGAGGCTCAAGTCTCACAGGTACAACAGGTCAACTTGCTTACTTCAGTGGAACAAACACAGCTGTTGGTACATCAACTCTATTTATCACCCCAGCAGGAAACATAGGCATAGGTACGACAACTCCAACAAACTCAATAAGTTTCAGTAACGCATCAGATAGAAAAATTTGGATTGAGGCGACAGGCGACACTGTGGCCGGAAGGGCTCTCACACTCGCAGCTGGTGGTTCATCCAGTGGTACTGCTTATGGAGGGGATTTTCTTGCTTTGAGTCAGTCAAGTCTAGGTTGGTCTGCTATGGCTGCTGCCCCAAATGGTAATGTATATGCTGTCATAAATGGTGGGGGTATTTATATGCAAACAGGCGGTACGGGAGATTTTGTAACACTCAGTCAAACTAGTAGGGCCTGGAGTGCAATAGCGGTCGCACCAAACGGTAATGTCTACGCGACGGTTAGTGGTGGTGATATATACATGCAAACAGGAGGTACGGGAAACTTTGTGGCTCTTAGTCAGACGACAAGGGATTGGTATGGGATAGCCGCTGCGCCCGACGGTGATGTTTACGCCTCTGTTTATATAGGTACTATTTATAAACAGACAGGGGGCACGGGAGATTTTGTAACGCTTAGTCAAACTGTAAGAAACTGGGGTTCTATGACAG
>MHWY01000008.1:136704-161570 GCA_001824295.1 Candidatus Zambryskibacteria bacterium RIFOXYD1_FULL_40_13
TCAACAGTAGGAAATGATATATATATACAAACTGGCGGTACTGGGGATTTCACTGCCCTTAGTGCTGGTAATCGCAATTGGACTGGGATGGCCGCTGCCACAAATGGAGATATTTATGCCACTGATCACAATAGTGGATCTGGACAAATATATAAACGAACTGGAGGAATTGGTAGCTTCACCTCTCTTGGACAAACACCGAGATATTGGTATGCAATAGCTGTGGCACCAAACGGCAGAGCTTATGCAGCAGTGAATGGTGGTGACATCTACGCTATGGGCACAGTTGAGAGTGGTACCTCCGATTTGGCTGGTGGCAATCTCATACTATCTTCTGGTGTTGGGAAGGGGGCAGGGGCAAGCACCATCTCGTTCTTTACAGGAACAACTTTGTCAACAAGTGCGTTACTTCAGACCGCCAGTGAGAAGATGACAATACTGGGTAACGGAAATGTAGGTATTGGTATAACTGCACCAACACAGAAACTTTCTGTTTCTGGTGGTGTAAGTCTAACAGGGTTGGCTAATGGTGCTGGTACATCTTATCTTTGTATAACTCTTGCTACCGGTGTGGTTTCTACATCAACTTCTGCATGTAATCCATCTTCTATAAGATACAAGGACAATGTCGTGGATGTTTCCACGAACCAAGGGCTTTCGGCTGTTATGCAGATGCGTCCTGTAACATTTACATACAAACCAGAGTTGCTTGTCGGTGGCTCTCAGATTGGTTTTATAGCAGAAGAAATGGCAGGAATAATTCCTGAAGTTGTTGGGCTTGATTCAGAGGGACAGCCAAACAATATTGACTATGGTAAGTTAACTCCAGTTTTGACAAAAGCAATTCAAGAACTCAACACTCGGACTCTCGGATTTTATTCTGCTACCACAACACCAAGTATTATTGTCACTGATAGTGGTTCTGTGGGCATTGGAACATCAACCCCAGCATCTAAACTCCATGTATTCTCAAATTCTATGAGTGGTGGTGTGGCAACATTTACTGACGGTAATGCAAGTTGTACTATTGACCCAACAAACAGTACCCTCACATGTTCTTCAGACCAACGTCTGAAGAAAGACATACAAACACTTAACGCAACCACAACCTTAGACAAGGTAATGAGTTTGCGGCCAGTGGAGTATAGGTGGAACGGGGAAAGTAGTGGTGTTGTACCACACCAAGGATTCATAGCTCAAGAAGTAGAGAGTATTTTCCCAGAGTTTGTTACAACAAATGTTGATGGGAAGAAATCAATTGCTTACACAAACTTTATTCCTGCTATGGCTGGGGCAATACAAGCCATAAATGCAAAAATTGATAGTATAGATGCTAGACTATTTAATCTAGAGACACTAGTTGCCTCGTCAACCCCAACAGAAACTTCAGGATTTGGTTTTGCTGGAGTAGTTTCTGGTTTTGTGGACCAGTTTGAGACACTTGGCGCAAAGTTTGTGGAAGGCATTGCATATTTCAAGAATATTTTAACAGACAAACTGACTGTTGGAAGCACAGAGAAACCTTCAGGTATTACCCTGTATGATGAGGTAACAAACGAACCATATTGTTTGAAGATGAGAAATGGAGCAATGGTTTCAATGGCCGGAGAGTGTTTAGATACAACAAATGCAACAACAACCCCTGAAGCACTGCGCCTACCAGAAATCTCTATTAACGGAAACAATCCAGCCAACATAAGTGTGGGGGATGTGTATAGTGATATGGGAGCAATAATCACCGGCCCAACCGAAACAGATAAAAATCTCGGTATAAATACTTTTGTAGATGGTATGTTGATGGGTCTGGTTCAGATTGATACTTCTATTGCGGGAACGCATATAGTTGATTACGTTGTGATAAATGACACAGGTACGGCCACCTCAACTAGAGAAGTGGTGGTTGGAAGTCCTGAAATCCTGACTGAAACAGAGGTCTTAAGTAGCGTCGGTGATATAATGAATACCACAGATACTATCGACACCGCTAGTACAACCGATACTACTGCGACTGATATTACAGATACTACTACCACAACTGCGACTACCACGGAATAATCCAAGGGGTACACTTAAATAAAGAGAAAACCCGCGCTTTAGGCGCGGGTTTTCATTTGTGTTATGTCTATAAGCCGAATTCTGTACGCACACCAAATCGGTGTGAAGCGATAGATATTTATCTGTCTCGTCTGTTGCCAGACGGATCAAGCGGCACTCTCCGACTGTAACGTCGGAGCACGGCCTTGCATCAAGGTAAGGATTTTGCCGTTTCACCCCCTCACCCAGAATCTGGGTGAGGGGCTACGCTCCAATTACTTGGAACGCCTGTGCAACTTTCGGAGCACAGCGTCTCTGCTCGCACCTCTAGGATTGCTCCCGACGGGCGTTACCCGCTACCCTCACTGCGCACCTCACTCTCATTCGGTGCAGTTATAAAGTAAAAAGTTTGTAAAGTTTATAAAGTTGATGCATTTGCAATTTACTTTATGGACTTTATAACTTTATGAACTTTCAACTGCATCTCACGACAGTGAGATGCGTAGTCTGATGTTCGGACTTTCCTCTATTGCACGAAAAGTACAACAGCACCTATCCAACATAACACTCTGTATTATAACATGAAAATAATTTTATTTCAAATTATCAAAATAACCTTTTGCTACAACAAATTTTGAATTGAAATGGCGGGTATATTTGTATATAATGCAGAGATAGTAAACATATAAAACATTAAAAATATGAAGGAAAATAAACTGTTTTCTAACTTAAAAAAGAAGTCATTTTGGGATAGGGTCACCTTTGGCATCTTACTCGGAGTTAGTTTTTTGGCTCCCGTGTTCTTTGTTCCGGCAGATTTTATTTCAACACAATTTGGTACGAGTTTGTTGTTTGCACTTGGTGTTATTTTGGCTCTCCTTGTTTATATTGTTTCTGCTTTGTTTTATGGTGAGGTGGAGCTACCTAGTCCTTCAAGGTATGTCTTGGGAGTCACAGCCCTTGTCCCCGTTGTCTATTTATTGGCCGGAGTGGCAAATGGTTTTTCTCGCATGTCATTTTTTGGCTACACATTTGATATAAGTACGGTTGGTTTTATTATCCTTGGATTTGCTTATTTATATATTATTTCTGTGGTGTTTA
The DNA here is from genome assembly GCA_001824295.1 of Candidatus Zambryskibacteria bacterium RIFOXYD1_FULL_40_13. Classification (GTDB taxonomy): domain Bacteria; phylum Patescibacteriota; class Minisyncoccia; order Phycocordibacterales; family DATDWN01; genus C7867-006. The sequence continues at coordinate 139,840 of MHWY01000008.1, forward strand.
ATAGCAAAACCCGTATATTCTATTCTTTCTTTGCTTTTGTTGTTTCAGCTCTTATTCTGTCCATCTTTCTTTTGATAAGAATAATATGGGGTAGTGACATATTGTCTTTTGGTGTATTTAATACTGTTACCACCTCAATGTTGGGCAGTTGGAACAACGTCGGAATATTTTTTGGTGTTGGTGTAATTCTCTCACTTTTGACCCATGAGATTGCAGAGGTCAGTAGGATCATGAGGGTTTTACTTGTCGTTTCACTAGCTCTCTCTCTGTTTTTCCTTGCTTTGGTTAACTTCGGAATCTTATGGATTATTGTTGGTATTACTACATTTCTTTTCATTGTATATAGTTTGTATGGATTACAATCTAGCTCATTATCACTAAAGCAAAGAATAAAAAGAACCCCGAAGCTTACCAGTATAGTATTTGTTGTTTCTCTTATTTTTGTCATATGGGGGACTAGTATAGGAGCATTCCTTTCCAATAACCTTGGGGTTACAAACCTTGACGTTCGACCAGGCCTTTCTGTCACACTCGATATTGCAAGAAAAACCATAATGGACAAACCACTTTTTGGTTCTGGTCCAAACACCTTCACTACTCAATGGTTAACATGGAAACCAGACGATGTTGTTTCAACAGTATTCTGGAACACGGACTTTACAAATGGAATCGGGCTTATTCCTACGTTCGCTGTGACCACTGGGATTTTTGGTATTTTGTCGTGGTTAGTTTTTCTTGGTTTTTATATCTATCTCGGTATAAAATCAATCTTTCACAAGACTGAAGATGGCTTCCTCAAGTATTTGCTACTGTCATCTTTCTTTGTTTCTCTTTACCTTTGGTTTATGACATTTGTTTATATGCCAAGCACGGTAATATTTATTTTGACCTTGTTTTTTACTGGTTTGTTTCTCTCTTCCGTTTATCTTGTCGGTATTATAAGTTTGGAAACAAAAAAGTTCTCAGGAAGTCCAAAATCTGGATTTTTGTTTTCTCTGGTTTTAGTTGCTCTTTTCCTGGCAAGCGTTTCACTTGGACATGGGCTCTATAAAAACTCTGAATCTCTGTGGTACTTTCAGAAGAGTTCGTATGCCCTAAGTGTGGGTGGTGACATTAACCTTTCTAGGGAATATATGACCAAGGCAATCTCTGCTGTTCCAAACGATGTTTATTACAGAGCCCTTTCAGAAATTGAGGTTATAAACATGAATCAGATTTTGTCCCAAGATCCAAAGAGTATTAAACTTGAAGACGCACAGAAGCAGTTTATAGATGCGCGCACAAACGCAATTACCTCAGCTATTTCTGCCAAGAATGTAGATGAAACAAATTACCTTAACTGGATTGCTTTGGGGAGGGTTTATGAATTACTCTCTATTCCAGAGCTTAAGACAGAGGGTGCTTATGAAAGTGCCCAGTTCGCTTACAAAGAGGCCATTCGTTATAATCCCAAAAACCCAGGAATATTTATTCTTTTATCAAAACTCTCTCTCTTAAGAAAGGATTTGAAGCAGGCAAGGGAGTACGCCTTGCAGGCAATACAACTTAAGGAAAACTATACGGATGCCTACTTTGTTTTGGCTCAAATTGAAGTTGAAGATAATAATATTAAGGGTGCGATAGAGTCAGTAACAGCTGTGACAGTCATTGAGCCAACAAACTCAGGAGCCTTTTTACAGCTGGGATTACTCAAGTATTCTTCAGGAGATTATAAGTCGGCAGTAGTTGACCTTAATAAAGCAATTGAAATTGTTCCAGACTATGCCAATGCCAAATACTTCCTAGGCCTATCCTATGAGAAGGTAGGGGAGCATCAAAAAGCCATTGCACTTTTTGAGGATTTGAAAAAGACGAACCCAGACAACAAAGAAGTAGAAAGTATTTTAACTAATCTTTTGGCCGGAAAGGATATTTTTAAAGAGACGGTTGGTAATAGTCCAGAAAAATCTAAGACACTTCCAGTAAAAGAAAAATCAAACTAATGGTCAAAGGTTTCCTCAACATCTTTAATCGAGAGGTGGCTGGTCTTCATCAGGCAGCCTATCTTTTAGGCTTCTTTGCCTTCTGCTCACAGATTTTAGCTTTGTTTAGGGATAGAATATTAGCAAGCCAGTTTGGGGCGGGGAATACATTGGACTTGTATTATTCTGCATTCAGAATTCCTGATATTTTGTTTGTCACTGTCGCCTCCATTGTTTCTATATCTGTTCTCATCCCTTTCTTAATTGAGAGATTGGAGAAAGACGAAAATTCAGCCAAAGATTTTCTTGATAATATTTTTTCATTCTTCTTTCTTTTTATGGTGGTTTGCGGAGTTATTGCCTATTTTATGGCTCCGTATATTATGGCAGTTCTTTTTCCTGTTTTTGCTACTTCAGATTCTTTCCCCGAATTAATCCAGTTGACGAGAATCCTTCTTCTGTCACCAGTTCTTCTCGGATTCTCAAACCTCTTGGCCAGCATTACCCAGATTCACAGAAGATTCTTCATATATGCCATATCACCAGTCGTTTATAATATTGGAATTATCTTCGGTATCGTTTTTTTATATCCAGTTTTCGGACTTTCTGGACTTGGCTTTGGGGTTGTTATTGGGGCATTCTTGCATCTTCTAATCCAAGTACCATTTATAGTAAGTCAAGGAATGTTGCCAAAGTTTAGATTTCCGGTTAATTTTGGACTTATAAAAAAAGTGATTCTAATATCTATACCGAGGACAATAACAGTTTCATCAAACGAGCTAGCAAAACTTTTTTTAATTTCATATGCAGCGTTGTTTGTTACGGGCTCAGTTTCTATCTTCAACTTTTCTCTAAATCTACAAAATGTGCCGTTTAGTATTATCGGTATGAGTTACTCACTAGCCGCCTTCCCAACCCTAACAAAACTTTTCACCAGTGGAAAACACAAAGAGTTTATTGAACAAATGATAATTTCTTCAAGGCATATTATCTTTTGGTCTGTTCCGGTCACAGTCATGTTTGTTGTGCTTCGGGCCCAGATAGTTCGTACCATACTTGGAGCGGGGAACTTTAACTGGGATGATACCAGACTAACCGCTGCAGCCCTGGCAATATTTACTATTTCTCTTGTGGCACAAAACTTGACTAACATTTTTGTTAGGTCGTTTTATTCCAGGGGGAAAACAAAACTCCCTCTTGTAATGAATGTCGTGGCTACTGTTTGTATAGTTGGTTTCAGTTATTTACTGGTCCAGGTTTTTCAAGAAAGTGTTATTTTTAGAGATTTTATAGAATCTCTCTTTAAGGTGTCCGGTGTTCCAGGAACTGTTATTTTAATGTTGCCTCTTGGATTTACCCTCGGCATTATTGTAAACCTCATTACCCACTGGGTTTCATTTGCTCGTGAGTTTCCATCATACTCAGCTCCAGTTTCAAAAACACTCTTTCAGATTGGTGGAGCATCTTTGATTATGGGTTATGTTTCTTATCATTCCCTTTACTTATTTAGTACTATTTTCAACACAGCCACTCTCTTGGGTATTTTTATGCAAGGTCTGGTCTCCGGTGTCTGTGGTATTGTAGTCGGAGTTTTGGTTCTTTATTTACTTAACAACATGGAACTTAAGGAGGTTTGGGGTACACTACACAAAAAAATATGGCGAGCTAAGGTTATTGTCCCAGATGCAGAACTCCAATAATATGCAGATTTTTTAATTATCACTTTTTATGCTTTAATGTAACTCATGCAGAATATCAGAAATTTTAGTATTATAGCCCACATTGATCACGGTAAGTCTACTTTGGCAGACAGAATGCTAGAGATAACGGGTACAATAGAAAAGCGTAAAATGCAGGATCAAGTCCTGGATTCTATGGAGCTGGAAAGAGAGAGGGGAATTACAATAAAAATGCAACCCGTAAGGATGAAATATAGTCACGGCGGACAAGGCTACATTTTGAATCTCATTGATACTCCTGGGCACATAGATTTTTCTTACGAAGTGTCCCGTGCGCTTAAGGCAGTTGAGGGCTCTATCCTTTTGGTGGATGCAACACAGGGTGTACAGGCCCAGACACTAACCACACTAAATATGGCTCGTGAAGCAGGCCTCACTATTATTCCTGTGCTTTCAAAGATTGACTCTCCTTTAGCTAGGGTCAGTGAAATAAAGGAAGAGGTTATAAAACTTTTAGACTGTAAGGCAGAAGATATTTTGGAGGTTTCTGGAAGAACGGGTGAGGGGGTAGAAAGCTTGCTTTTAGAGGTCATAAAAAAGATACCACCACCAAAGCAAAGTGAAACAAACAATTTTCAATCACTAATTTTTGACTTCAAGTATTCAACACACCGAGGGGTTATTGTTTTTATTCGGGTGATGAGTGGGGAAGTAAAAAGAAATGTGCCTCTTGTTTTCAAAATTGCAAAAGAGACATTTACCTCAATCGAGGTGGGGATATTTTCTCCAGACGAGTTGCCGGTCGATGTTTTATCCGCCGGAGAGATTGGTTACATAGTTACAGGCATAAAACAACCCGGCATCGCTTCTGTGGGGGATACTGTGGCTGTACAGGGTGACAGTCTTCCTCCTCTTCATGGATACATGCTTCCAAGGCCGGTTGTTTGGGCATCTATTTATCCAGAGAGCCAGGATGATTTCGTCTTACTGAAACAGTCACTTGGCAAATTAAAGCTTTCTGATTCTTCCTATACATATGAAGAAGAATCTTCTGGCGCTTTGGGGCGAGGGTTTCGTTGTGGTTTTCTTGGGATGCTACACTTGGAAATAATAACCGAGAGACTTCATCGCGAGTTTAGTTTGGAACTTGTTGTTACAATGCCAACAATTACCTATGAAGTGACTTACAAAAATGGTCCAAAGCAGGGAAAGACTGAAACAATATACTCCCCATCTTTTTTTCCAGATGAAGGCCTGTTATCTAAAATCAGAGAGCCGTGGGTGGATTGTGTGATTATCACACCTTCATCAAAGATTAGTAATATAATGCCACTGTTGTATGAGCATGAGGCTGAACTGGGCGAATCAGAAAACTTTGGAGATGATAGGACAAAACTGTCTTTAAAAATGCCACTTCGTGAGCTTATGCGAAACTTCTTTGATAAATTAAAAAGTGCGTCAAGTGGTTTTGCTTCTATCTCTTATGAGATTGAAGGTATGAGGGACGCTAATGTTGTTCGTATGGATATTCTTGTTGCGGATGAGGTTTTACCAGCTTTCTCTCGAGTTGTTTCTAGGAGGATTGTGGAACAGGAGGCCGAGCTCGCTGTTGAAAAGTTGCACGCCATACTTCCGCGTCAGATGTTTGTTATGAATATTCAAGCAAAGGCATTGGGGAGGATTATTTCAAGTCGCAAGGTTTCGGCTTTCAGTAAGGATGTTACCCAGCATATGTATGGAGGAGATATTACTCGTAAAATGAAACTTCGCGAGAAGCAAAAGAAAGGGAAGAAGAAGATGAAGGAAAGAGGGAGGGGAACGGTGGATATTCCCCATGATGTCTTCCTCAAGATGATGCGGTCATAACTTCCAAATCTGGCGCACTCCTTTGTCGCTTCACTTTTTTGGTTCCACGCAACGTACTGTTGTACGTTTTGGTCACCCAAAAAGCCTGCTCCGCGGATTGCATTCAGATTTGGAAGTTCTGACGATTCCGTTCCAAAAAGGTTTTGTCTCAACGAGATTTTTAGATACAACAAAGCCCGCACGATGCAGGGTATTGTTGTCTTGCATGTTGCGGGCTACTAACCGAGATCCAGTCGCTTGGCAGCATTTTTCCAGGCGACTTTGGTCGTTTTTCCTTCGCCGAGAGGGACGATGTTTGAGAGTTGTGCTTTTTCCCTTAGGCTTTTTGCCTCAGCGTAGCCCTCAAGCCCTTCGAGAATGTACACCCAGTTTCTCGTCCTGTGGGAGAAGGCGGTCGGGACCTTCTGTTTTACGATCTGTTTTGGCGTTAATTTGAGTGTTATTGCCATCTCGTACCAACCTCCTATGCATAATATTACACATTTATCTCTGAATTGCAAAATGGGTGAGACCAATAGCGATGGCATCGAACTCGTCGTCTGAGTTTGTTTTGGAATTTACCACAATCAGTTTTTTAACCATGTCTATCATTTGTCTTTTCTCGCTCCTTCCATAGCCGGTAATAGCGATTTTCACTTCGTTTGGTGTGTACTCAAAAATCTTTAAGTCCGATGAGCTTCCCGTGTAAAGAATTACTCCGCGGGCTTCTGCCACAAGCATGGCTGTTTTTTGGTTTCCACTAAAAAATAGTTTTTCTGTAGCTAGGGCCTCTGGTTTATATTTTTTTATTATTTCTTTTATTCTGTCACCAATAAGTGCCAGTCTCCCGTTGTGGGGGAGTTTTGCACTTGTTTTAAAACACTCTGAAAAGAGCAAGGTTTCCTTTTGCCCCCTTTCTTTTTCTAGTACAGCGATGCCCAGTCTTTCATATCCCGGATCAATAGAGATAATTCTCATGGTAATTTCTAATTAACCTAATTATTCTAATTTCTTAATAATGACTAATAACTAATTAACAATTATTTTACTTTCTTAAATATACTATTAAAAATCAAGTTTAGTTCTTTGGCTTCCATCCATAATCTAATAGCTTTTTCTCTACATTCGGGTACGGCAACAGATGCCATTCTCAAAAAGTGTTTTGCTTCTCTGGATTCTTTTTTACAGATTCCAATTTTGTGTTTAAAATCTTTACTACTTTCAGCGTCATCTGCTTCGCAATAGTTTGCCCCAACACTTGTTCCGCATTTTACTAATTGATTAATAATAGGTTTTGTAATTTCGTTTTTTATTAAACTACTACAAAAGATAATTATATTTTCACCAAATTTTGCAGTTCTTTCCTCAAGATCAAATTTATTGTTCATTGAGATTTATTTAGAAATTAGGTCAATTAGAATAATTAGGTTAATTATTTATATACTACTCGGCATTTGTATAAACATCTTGCACATCATCATTCTCCTCCAGTTTATCCACCAACTCTCCAAGTTTTTCTCCATCTTCCTCGGAAAGGAGGATTGTGGTCTGCGCGACCCATTCTTCTCCAGGGTTATGGCTAAAGGCCCACGAAGCAGCGCCAATGCCGGCAAGACTGAAGCCCTGTTCTGACAGGATATGCTTTATCTCATTTGATGTTCTGTTTCTGTTGTCAGTGAGGGTTTCAATAACCAAAGCACACCCTCCTGGTCCGTAAGCCTCGTAGACGATTGATTCCATTACGGCGCCACCCTCGGAGAATTTTTTTATAGCCCTTTCAATGTTGTCTTTTGGTACATTTGCGGCTTTTGCTCTTTCGATGACAGCTTTTAATCCTGGTGAGTCAACATTTCCTCCCGCCTTTTTAGCTTCAACTGTAATTAGCCTAACCATTTTTCCATATACTTTGCTTTTTTGGGCGTCGGTTTCTCCCTTCTGTCTTTTTATTTTTGACCATTTGTTGTGTCCTGACATAAAAATAAGTTAAAAGTTATAAAGTAAATACTAAATCAAGGTGCCATTGTTCGGCGGGGTAAGTCCCAAATGCTCGTATCCCGAGACTGTAACTGTGCGTCCTCTTGGTGTGCGGTCTAGGAATCCAGACTGTATAAGGTATGGTTCATTGAATTCCTCTATTGTGGCTTGCTCTTCTGACATAGCTGCGGCGAGGGTGTTGAGTCCCACTGGCCCACCGGAAAACTTATTAATGATGGTATGTAATATATCTCTATCTGCGGGGGATAGCCCGACCTTATCAATGCCCAGCAATTTTAATGCCTCGTCAACTGATTTTTGTGTGAGACTTGTTTTGTGTACTTGGGCGTAGTCTCTACAGCGCTTTAGAAAGTAGTTTGCGGTTCTCGGGGTGAACCTGCTTCTTTTGGCGATTTCTTCCGCAGCGTCACCCTCTAGGTCTATGGATAGTATATTTGCTGACCGCGTTATAATTTTTTGTATTTCTTCGTTTGTATAAAACTCAAGTTTGAAAATTCCACCAGAGAATCTTGAGCGGAGGGGGGAGGAAATCATTGCGATACGTGTAGTAGCCCCAATAAGGGTAAATGGTGGAAGCTCAAGTTGTATTGTGCGGGCAGACGGTCCTTTTCCAATAATAATATCAAGCGAGCCGGACTCCATGGCCGGATACAGGACCTCCTCAATGGTTTTGTTTAATCTGTGAATTTCATCTATAAATAAAATGTCTCCAGGAGTTAGGTTTGTTAGAATAGAAGCAAGGTCACCGATTTTCTCAATGGCTGGGCCTGATGTAACCTTCATTTGCGTATTTATTTCTTTTGAAATGAGGTGGGCAAGTGTTGTCTTTCCAAGACCTGGTGGTCCATAAAAAAGTATATGCTCTGGTGGGTGTCTTCTTTCTTTTGCTGCAGTGAGCAGTATACGCAGATTGTTTTTTATATTTACTTGCCCAACATAGTCGTCCCACCTCGATGGGCGGAGGGTGGTGTCTAGAAAAAGGCTATCCTTTTCTTCTGAAACACCAACATTCTCAACACCTTTCTTCCTTAGTGTTTTCCTGTTCATAGCCATATATAGTATATTATATACTATCTATACTCAACGCACAGTTTAAAAGGTTGACCCCAGTAGCAGAGCAAAGCTCGCTACGGGGTCTAACCAGTAGCGAGCTTTGCTCTGCTACTGGTTGACACAAAAAGTTTTTTATGCTAGACTTATCAGTGATTAGATAGTTTGAAAAACGAGGGCTATATTGAATAGGATTGTGGCTTTTCTGGTCCAAAATATAAATCTCTAAGCAACTAAGCGTTTACGTTTACGAGTCTTTCTACGAGGACATTCTGGATATTACTTTATGTAATATTCTGGAACCATCCTTTGTAAAATACTTAGCTTTTGGTTTGATTATTAAAAGTGTTGCTTAGAGATTTATGCTTTGGAACAATCATTTCGCCTTAGGGCGGATTTTTTGTCTCAAACACAACCCCTGTAACTAAGTATAAATATGAAACGGCTTTCTGCAAGTGTTTTAAACATTAGAGCTTGTTAGCTATCTCATGTCTAGTAATAAGAGACGCGAGTCCGGTCTATTCATTACATAATTTCAAGGTCCACCACCCGCCTTAGTTCCTCTAGGGATGTAACCCCTTGTAAAACTTTCAATATACCATCTTGTTTGAGGTTTAAAATGTTTTGAGATACAGCGACTTTCTCAATCTCTCTTTCACTCGGACTCTCTTTGACAATATTTTCGATACTCTCATCCATTATTATTGCTTCGTAAATACCTATTCTACTTTTATATCCAATGTTATTACAACTACTACACCCCACCGCTTCATAGATGTGCCCTGTGTCTATTCCCTCAAGGTATGTTTTATCTGCGATGGTTTCCAAAACCTTATCAACAATTTCTTTATTTGTTCCCTCAAGAGCAACTGCTTTCTTGCAGTTTGGACATAGTTTTCTCACTAGTCTCTGGGCCATAGCGAGGTTAAGGGCTGACGGTATGGTTTTCGGGTTTACACCAAGTTCGGCTAGTCTCGGGAAGGTGCCGGCAGCTGTGTTGGTGTGTAAGGTAGAGAAAACAAGGTGACCTGTAAGGGCAGAGTTTACGGCAATCTCTGCTGTTTCTTGGTCTCGTATTTCACCAATCATAATTACATCTGGGTCCTGTCTTAGGGCTGCTCTCAGTCCTTCGGCAAATCCGTAATCTTTTTTTTCATCCGTTTGAGTCTGGACTATTCCTGGTAGGTGATATTCAATCGGGTTTTCTATGGTGATTATTTTTATATCAGGTGTGTGAATTTTCTTTAGAAAGGCGTAGAGTGCTGTTGTCTTACCTGAACCAGTTGGTCCTGTGTTGAGTAGCATTCCGTTTGGCTTACTCATTTCGTGTGAAATAATTTTTAGCAGACGAGGATGAATCCCGAGCTCTTCAAGAGGTACGGCGATTGATTTTGGATTAAGCAGTCTCATAACCACCGACTCACTATATGCTCCAGGAAGGAGCGAAGTTCTTATTTGGATTTCACTGTCACTAATTTTAATACTAAAACGCCCGTCTTGTGCTCCATATACATTGAGTTTCAAACTGGATATAAGTTTGATGCGCGACAGTAGAAGCTTGTATGTCTCCAAGTCAAACTCAATAATCTCAGTTAGCATTCCATCCAGTCTATATCTAAGCCTGACAAAGTCTGCTTCTGGCTCAAGGTGAACATCAGATGCATTGGTGGCAATAGCTCCTGCAAGAATTATTTCCATAATTCTTGAGATGCGATAACTCTTTTTCATTTTCAAAACTTCACCAATAAGGGTTTGAACATCTGGTATGGTGTGAACCTGTGCCAAAAAGTCAGTAATCTGGTCGTTTGATATATCCAAAGCACCAGACTTTGTTTCAAATGAATACGAAAGGTCTTTATATCTATCCCAGACTTTATTAAGGCTGGCATGCGAAACCATAAAGAGTTCAACGGTGTATCCCTTTGCCCGGAGCTTGTCTAAAGCCTCAATAGTCTTGGGATTCTGGGGGGAGAGAGCTCCGATGCTCAAAACTTTGTCTATATCGTTGAATACAGCGATTTGAGCTTCGCGGGTTTCAGTCTCTGTAATAACACGAAGAGAGTCAATGTTTATCGGTGTGGCCGATAGGTCAAGGTAGGGGACCCCGTATTTTGATGATAGGGTTTGGGCAAGGTTTTCCTCCTCTTGTTTACGAAGGTCCTCAACACGCTTGTTTTGTTTATCCTCGTCAAAAATAACAGTCATATGATAATAATATCACAGTTTTATTTGCTAAGGCTTAGTTTTGAGCCATTTTTCAACACATTGACAAAAAATGCAAAATGGTGTAATATATATACAGACAAACCTGGCACTGGGAGGTGCCATCACCATGCGCACAAGATGTTTTCTGGCCGTGTTGGCCCTGGTGGCCATCTTCGCCTCGGCGGGGTGCACGCTCCACGTCAACGGTCGTCCGTACACCTTCGGCGCCCTTGAGGGCGTCAAGGTCAGTAACAACACCGCCTACGTGGGGGACATTGAGAGAAACAACGATGTTTACTGCGAGGCGGTGCCGGTTGGTCAGTTCTGTTACGTACCCTTCGGCATGGGGCCGAGCGTCATCGTGACGTTCAGAGCCTATCAGCCCACCGTGGTGGGCAAGGGCCGATACATCGGAATGGCCGAGCAGATCTTCTACGCTCGAAACCGTATCGGGGACAACCAAAGCTGGATGGTCACACAAGTCCAGCAACCCGTGCGGTGATACCGTCTAGAGGGAGGAGGGGTTTAGCCCCTTCTCCGCTGGCGGTTTTTTCGTATCAAATTGTGCTAATATATTTTTATTATGACAAAACACACAACTGATTCTTTGGAGCAGACAGAAAAGATAGCTACTGATTTTGTTTCAACGCTTTCACCAAACCAGGACAGGGCCGTTGTTGTTGGCTTGTATGGAAATCTTGGCGCTGGCAAGACGACGCTGACGCAACTCATTGCAAAATCTCTTGGTGTAGTTGATACAGTAACCAGCCCAACCTTTGTTATAGAAAAAATATATGAGCTGACAAATCAGAGATTCGCTCATTTGATTCACATTGACGCGTATAGAATAGAAAAATCATCAGAGCTTCTCCATCTGGGTTGGAGTGAAATTATTTCTGACCCAAATAACCTTATTCTAATAGAGTGGCCTGAGAGGGTAGAGGATATAATGCCGGCCCATATTAGGCTTAATCTTAGCCATGTTTCAGAAAATTCAAGGGAAATAGAAATCATTTTGTGATAGATGATATAATGGTAGTAATTTTCAATTTACAATTTTTAATTTTCAAACAATTTTCAATGAATTAAGGTATTAATTTTTAAACATTGGGACATTGAAAAATTGGAAATTGTTTAGAAATTGAGAATTAGAAATTAGAAATTTTTATACGATGGTAAAGGTAAAATCAAAAAAAACACTGGTGCTTTTGGATGTACACGCAATCCTGCACAGAGCCTATCATGCTCTGCCCGAGTTTGAGTCAAGTAAGGGTGAGCCGACTGGTGCCTTGTACGGTCTTTGTACTATGCTCATTAAACTGATTAAAGATTTGAAGCCAGACTATATTGTGGCTTGCTATGATTTGCCCGAGCCAACCCTAAGACACGAGGCATACGGTGAGTATAAAGCGGGGAGAAAAAAGATAGAAGATAATTTGGTGCAACAGCTGGAAAGGTCCAAAGATGTTTTTACAGCAATGAGTATTCCTATGTATTCCTCTCCTGGATTTGAAGCGGATGATATGCTTGGAACAATCATTGAATCTCTAAAGGGAAATAGGGGGATAGATATTGTTATCGCTTCTGGGGATATGGATACCATGCAACTTATAGACGGTGATAAGGTTCGCGTCTATACCCTGAAGAAAGGAATAAAAGATACGATTATTTACGATGAAAAAGCTGTAATAGAAAGATTTGGATTTGAACCAAAGTTTCTAACGGATTACAAGGGCCTTAGAGGAGACCCGTCTGACAATATAATAGGAATATCTGGTATAGGGGAGAAAACCGCAGAAGAGCTTATTCAAAAGTTTGGTTCTATTGAAGATATATATAAAAAAATAAAAAAGGATGAGGAGATTTTTGTAAAAGCGGGAATAAAGAAAAGGATTATAGAACTGCTGAAGGCGGGGGAAGAAGAGGCTTTGTTTTCTAAAATGCTGGCCACCATTCGCACTGATGCGCCGATTTATTTTGTTCTTCCACAAAAAGTTTGGCGAGAGGAAATAGACATGAAGAAGATTGAGGCTCTTTTTGTTCAGTTTGAGTTTAGAGCATTGGCCCAGAAGTTTGCTGAAAGCATGTCTCTTGAAATGCCAGACAAACCAGAAATAACAGCTGACCCAAAGGATATTGTTGAGGTAGGGCTTCTTCTCTGGGTGGTGGATTCAAATAAGTCTAGCCCCACACTTGAAGATATTTTGTCATATACCAGAACAGAAACCCTGGCCTCTGCGAGAAATGTACTTGAGAAAATAATAAAGGATCAAGATCTGTCTTTTGTTGTGGATAGCATAGAGAAACCATTGATTCCAATCATTTCCAAAATAAAGGATGTTGGTATTAAAATTGATATTGAGAGACTCAACTTGTTGTCAAAGAAATATCACACAGAGCTTTCTTCTCTTGAAAAAAAAATATGGAAAATCGTCGGAGAGGAATTCAACATAAGCTCACCAAAACAGCTTGGGGAAATGCTTTTCGTAAAAATGGGTTTGAAAGTGAAGGGACAGAAGAAAACCGCAAGTGGGGGATTCTCCACAAAAGAATCAGAATTAGAAAAACTCAAAGAAGAGAATCCTATTGCAAGTCTAATCCTAGAGTATAGAGAGCTTTCGAAGTTACTGGGTACATATATAGACACCATCCCGACACAGGTTGATGCAAATCAGAGGCTTCACGCGGATTTCCTCCAGGCGGGGACAACTACTGGGAGAATGGCCAGCCAGAATCCAAACCTTCAAAATATTCCAAACAAAACAGATTTAGGGAGAGAGATTCGTAAATCTTTCATTGCCGAAAAAGGTTTTAAACTGGTTTCGTTTGATTATTCTCAAATAGAACTTCGCATTGCAGCTTTTCTTTCGGGGGATAAAAAACTCATAGAGATTTTTAAGACGGGTCAGGATGTTCACACAGCTGTTGCCTCAGAGGTTTTTGGTGTTCCACAAAATGAAATAACAAAGGAAATGAGAATAAAGGCAAAGACCATAAACTTCGGAGTGATGTATGGCATGGGGGTTACTGCATTGCAAAAAAACATTGGCACGGGGAGAGAGGAGGCCCAGCAGTTTCTAGATGGATACTTCAATAAATTTTCAGGTCTCGCAGAGTATCTTGAAAAGGTAAAAAGAGAAACGGCGCAAAAGGGCTACACTGAAACGTTTTTTGGTAGGCGTAGGTACTTCCCGGAAATCAATTCCAGACTTCCATTTATGAAGGCGCAGGCAGAGAGAATGGCTATCAATGCTCCAATACAAGGCACAGAGGCTGACATTGTAAAACTTGCTATGATAGAGATAGACAAGTTTCTAACCAGTAAGGATTTATTAAGGGAAGTTAGGTTACTTCTCCAGGTGCATGATGAGTTGGTTTATGAAGTAAAAGAGAATACAATCACAGTTATCGCTCCAGAGATTAAAAGAATAATGGAAAATGTTGTTGATTCCAAAAAAACATCTGGGGTGGTTTGTGTGGCCAATGTGGGGGTTGGGGATAACTGGGCGGAAATGAAAGAAATATAAATATATGTGGAAAGAAAGAAATATAGATTTGTGGTCACTAAATCATCTGCTTTTTGGTTGTACCCTGGCTGTTTTTATGAAAAGCTTTGGGTTTGATTTTTTCACGGCCGTTGGTTTGGCAGTTGCTATTTTTCTTGTTTGGGAGGTAATAGAGTTGTCTAATAGAATTTTTGAGACCAAAATAAATAAGATTAGTGATGTAGCACTTGAGCTCCTTGGTTTTATTGTTTTTTATAAGATAGAATTTTCACAAAAAGTTTATATCGTTTTGTTTCTAGCATTTGGTTTGTTAGAGTTTTTCGGTTTTTACTCGAGAATAAAGGAGGGACAAAAAAATTTACTTAATTACATCTGCATCTTTTTGGCTGTAGCTTATTCTTTCTCTGGTATATTTATATTATTATTATGATTTATTTTTTACACGGAGGAGAGACGCAAAAGAGTAGGAAAAGAATGCATGAAGTGCTACAGAATCTTTCTCATAAGAGACCAAATTCCGAAGTGTTTAAGTTAACAGAGGAGAATTGGAATGAGTCGCAGTTTGATGAACTGGTTAGTTCACAGGGGTTGTTTGACCAGAAGTATATCGTGATTTTGGATTTTCTCTTTTCAAACAAAGAAGCCAAGGAATTTGTTTTGGACAAACTCAAAAGCATGCAAGATGCTGAGCACTGGTTTCTTATTCTCGATGGAAAGGTAGATGTGGCGACGGTCAAAAAAATAGAAAAAGCCTCTTATAAAACCCAAGAGTTTGAAAAGGCAGAGAAGAAGAAACCAGCCCCCATTATTTTTTCTATTACAGATAAATTATTAAACAAAGATAAGAAAGGTCTGTGGGTTTCTTTTCTAGACCTTACAAGGAGGGGAATACCTGCTGAGGAAATACACGGCGTTTTTTTCTGGGCAGTAAAAAACATGCTTATCGCCGGAAAAGTTCAGAGTCAGAAGGAGTCTGGCCTCGCACCTTTTTCTTACAGCCAGGCCCTATCTGGTGGAAGGAACTACAAGTCGGTAGAGTTACAGAATATGTCTTCCCAACTGATTCAGATGACACACAGGGTTCGTCGTGGCGAGGGGGAACTTCCTGTGATGATGGAAAAGTGGATTTTAGAAATGTAACATTTTCGTTACTCCCGCATTATACCTAGTGTAAGACTTACTTTATTAAACAATGCCGATAAGCAAAGACAATCTTCCTCTGTTGTGGGATACAATCACTCCGAAATTATACGGATATCTTGTTAATACCTTAAAAGACCGTGTTTTAGCCGAGGATATTTTACAAACCACCTGGCTCAAGGCCATTCAAGACCTTCCTCGGTTTGAGAGTAGAGCTGGTGCCAGCTTTTCCTCTTGGCTCTTTGCCATTGCTATCAACGAGTGCAAACAACACTGGAGAAAGTCTGGTAGAGAGATTCCATTTGACCCAATCCTGCACGACAGAGGAGAAACTGATTCAGCAACCAGCGATAAGATTCTTGTGGAACAGATTCTGTCTTTGCTTTCGGAGGATAATAGAGAAATTATTCGATTACATTACATTGCTGGACTATCGACGGGTGAGGTTGCAAAAGTACTCAAGATAAATCCGGTAACTGCGAGAGTCAGGATGTATAGGGCAATGAATCTTGCAAGGACACTATTAAAAAATCAACAATCATGATAAATCAAAAAAACATTAACAACGTGCTTGAATCTTGGGGGAATTCTAAAAGAGAATTACCACCAAATAATGAGGTGCTAAAAAAACAAGTTATGTCTAGCATTCCTGTGGAGATAAACAAAACTGCACCACATGGACGCGCACCTTCTCTGTGGTTTTCGTATGCTTTTACAGCGATGGCGGCGGTGACTCTGGTTGTGAGTTACGGAAATGGTGAGGTTAGTAGGAATTTTGCTGTCTCGGCCGGTTCTTCCGTGTCGCTGCCTACAGAGGTGGCCCTCGAGGAGAGTTATGATGTGGACAATCAAAATCAAAACGAAGAATACTATTCTGCAAAAACGGTTAGACAAGATTCTGCTGGCGAGACGGTAGCCAGTGGGTTTGGTATGACTTCCACCCCCGCACCGGCTCCAGACATGTATATATATGAATCCATGAGACAAACTCCACCAGTATCAGATTTGCGTGAGTTTATAAAAATTAACTACAACGCCACTCTTCGCACAAGGCATGTTGCTGATTTGATAGGTAGGACAGAGGTGGTTGTTCGGGGTTTTGGTGGTCGTGTTGACTCACTGAACAGCTCAGACAAATGGGGTCATGTAAGTTTTGTGGTACCAAAGAGTAAGTTTGACGCTTTTCGGGAAGAAATAACCAGCATGGTAGGCTCAAGGTTTGTGGTTGAGCAGACAAATTCTCAAAATCTGTTAGGAACCAAACAATCAATAGAAGCAAATCAAAAACAAATTGATACGACACTTGTTCAACTAAAGAGTGACCGTGCACAAGTAGTAAAAAATCATAACCAAAATATTTCTTTATACCAAACAAGAATCAGCTCTATCAATCTTGAAATTACAACTCTTCAAATTGAATACAAACAAGCAACACCAACTCGCCAGGCGGAAATAATAAGAAGAATTAATGAAATGCAGGTTGAGATAGGGAACATTGAGAACGAAATTATTAATGAAAATTCAAGTTATAACTCAAGAATTAGTAGACTAGATTCGCAGATAAAAAGCTATGGAGAAGCCTCCAAGGAAGTTCGCGCACAGGATAATAATTTAACAGAGGATGTTGCTACAGTGACTGGTACAATATCGTTTGCTCGGATAAATCTATGGGAAATGCTTGATACATATGTACCGGGGCCGTTTCTTGCTTGGATTCTACTTGCTTTGGCTCTCATTGCGTATTTGTGGCATAGAAAGTATGCAGTTGCTTGGTAGGGTGGTAACTATTCTCGTATTTGTTCTGACAAAACAAATATGCTAGATTTTGGTGGGAGGTACTCATGCTCGAGCGTTCCCGTAAAAGCGGAAGTAGCAAGAAGATACGCGGTAAGCGTGTCAAGGGGAGCAAGCCCTGTTTGAAACCTTGGGCAACATAGAGAGGCTAGGGCGATGTCTCAATTGAGTCTCGTAAGACAAGGGTTTTCCACTCTCGTCGTGCGGGACTCTTGTCGTATAGGGGGTGCCTTGGATAATCCTGTTTTCGTTAGGCTGGAATTCTATTTGTGTGTTTGGTGGCGGAATCTTTTTTAATTTTGTTTCGTCGTCACTCAACAAAATTAAAAACGCAGATTCACGACACTCGCTACTGCGAGCGTAAACCGTGAATCTGTTCGATTCCTGACGCAAGAGTGTCCCCGCACTCTTGCTCCGGGCGCACAATTAAAAAATCCCCATAACAGGGATTTTTTAATTGTGCGCCCGGCAGGAATCGAACCTGCGACCATCTCCTTAAAAGGGAGCTGCTCTACCGACTGAGCTACGGGCGCAAATGCTTTAATAAATCAAACTGCTTTGATTTATTAAATGCTTTTGCGGGCCACAGCCATGTTTTGCTACCAAGCAAAACAGGCGAGGCGTGGTCAAGGAATTTTATGAGCGACGGCGAATAAAATATCCGTGACCATGTGCACTATATCAACCGTTAAAATATATCAGAAAAACGAAGAATGTCCAATGTATGAATTGATTGGTGTTACAAAGGGAGGTCGAGAGCTAGAAACCCAGGACCAGTAAACAACAAAGATAAGAAAATTATTCCAGCTAGTATGTACAGAGCACTTTTTTCCTGAGAGATGTCTGTTTTTTCTTTGTCCACAAAGAAGTCAAATATCAAAACAATAACTCCGATGAGGGCGACTATTTGTGTGTAAAACCCCAAGACGAGGAAGATTCCAGCTAGTATGTATATTAAAGATGCTGGACCAAAGGTTTTTTTGTAACGGTTTTTTCCAAGATAAATGATATATAAACCGACAGCCAAACGAAGTAATAATGGAGCGATAAGCTCGTAGGTAAATAACCCCGGAAATATTGAAAGTGGATGCATGAGTACATTGTACAATTTCTAACTTCTAATTTCAAATTTCCAAACAAAGTGCTATATTGCAGGGGATATGAAAAAAGAGGCAAAACAGATTTCTGTTCTACTCCACGATATTCGTAGTACTCACAATGTGGGCTCTATATTCCGTACGGCTGATGCCTTGGGTGTGACAAAGATATATATATCAGGAATAACCCCAACCCCTCTAGATAGATTTCAAAAACCAAGGAAAGATATTGCAAAGGTTGCGTTGGGTGCAGAGAAAACGGTTGACTGGGAGTATATTAAAGAGCCGGAGAAGCTAATCAAAACACTAAAAAAAAGCAAATACCAAATAGTTGCCCTAGAGCAAACAAAAGGCTCAGTAGACTACAAAAAAGTAAAAGCTAAACCACCAGTGTTGATTATTGTTGGAAACGAGGTCGGGGGAATAGAAAAAAAGATACTGTCGCTATGTGATGTGGTGGCTGAAATACCAATGAGAGGGGAGAAGGAGTCTCTAAATGTCTCGGTCGCTTTTGGTGTCGCCCTTTTTAGAATTCTTGGGGTTTAGTATTTGAGAGTGTCAACAACTTTTCCGACTTCGTCGTATAGAACAACAACCTCACGTTGGTTTCTCCATATTTTTTCACTCCTTTTTAGGTATACTCTCCACTCGTTCTGATAGAAGTCTTTATCGTTTTTGTATGTGTTAACACAAGATGGGTAGTTCAACTTGCTTTGTATAAAATTTGTACATTCATAACTCCAGTTTGTCGGCAGTGGTTCAGTCTGAACCTTACATGAGTTCATGGACTCAATGTAATCCAAACAAGCATCGTTTATAACAAGCTTGGGGATGGAGGATAAATCCTCATCTCTTGGTAGAGGACACTTGTTGTATAGATATGGAACGAAAGTTTGGAATTGTCCGAGATACCCAGAACATTTATTGGTTTTAAAACTAACTCCAATAGGGGAAACTCCAGTTATAAGATGTAGAGTTTCACCCGCCATAAGTTCAATATTGTCTTCTGGATTTAACATACCACTAAAGAATAAATATGTGCCCTTCGGTATTTTTACTTGGTTTCCGGATGAAATGCTCTTCAGCGTCCATCCTGTAACTAGTATCGTTTGCCTGTTATTACCGCTTGCCCTTATTGTTATAAACTCTTGTCCAGGAGTGTCTGACCTGTTGATGTTGGAAATCGTAACCATTCCCTTATACTGGCTTTGATTTTTTTTGTCCTCTTCAATCTGCAATTGTTTTTTTAGATTATCTATTTCGTTTTGGGTGCCGACAATCTTTTGGTCGACACTTAGTTCGTCTTGGGTTTGCACTGCTCCAACTGGTCCAGCATTGTTTGAGTTTTGTACACCACCAAACATGGCAATAGCTATTATGCCAAGTAACACTAGTATGGGTGTGGAGTCTTCTTTCATGCTTTTATTTTACAACAAAACAGCCAAAATAGTCTCATTTTTGGTGGATATCACAGAAGTGAGTGCTTCTACCACCAATGACCTCTCTTCTTATGGTTCCCTGGCAATTATTTTTTAGGCATTTCTCTTTGTTCCTTTTGTATGCATTATGTGCGTTTTGGAATCCACCTTTTCTGCCGTATATATTTCTATAGTCTGACATTGAGTCTCCGCCGATTTTAATAGAAGAAGTCAGTATCTTTTTTGTATATTTACAAATATCATCTATTTCTTTCTCTGAAAGCCTGGAAACCGTTCTTTCTGGATGGATTCCAGATGCCCACAAGATTTCATCAGAATATATGTTTCCGATTCCAGCGATTATGCTTTGGTCCATAAGGACAGTTTTTATTTTACCGTTTGGTTTTTTGAGTAGCTGGCTACTCAGAGTTTTTGTCGACAGGTTGGGAATTGGTTCTGGACCAAGTTTGGAGAGGTCAGAAACACTCGCTCTTTTGTCAGTCTCAAATAGTGTTACCTTTGCAAATTTGCGCATGTCTGAAAAGGCCAGATGTTTGCCGTTTGAAAGGGTAAATAGTAGGTGAATAAATCTGCTAAATGGGTCAGAGAGAAATTCCTCATAACTTTTCCATTTTTTATTTTCAAATTTATATTTACCATAAAGCAGATGCCCAGTCATTTTCATGTGGATGAGCATCGTCTTGTTGTTTGAGAGGTGTATTAAAATGTTTTTTCCTCTTCGCTCGGCATTCAGCACTTTCGCTCCGACAATCTCTTTCCTGAAGTAGTCAAAATACTTTTTGTTTTTGATGGTGTCAGTACGCTTGCTCTTTGTGTTTAGAAAATAATCCGTCCACACCTCTCGTATTGTGAGGTTTGGCAGAGTTTCGTTAAGTCCCGATACGGTTGTAGTAACTTCTGGCAATTCTGGCATGATAGATTTTTAATAAGTGAAACGATTATAAAAATCATCACCCTGTGAAATCCCGCTCTGCGGGAACTTTGGCCTTACCAAAGTTATTTCACAGGGTTAAGTAAATTATAGTCACTTCGTTTCTTAATTTACATTAATAGCTTCATTGCCTTTTTTATTTTTTCTCCTGTGTTTTTTTCTTCACTGACTTTTTTTAAGGCCTCTCTTGCTTCGCGTTCTCCGTAACCAAGAGACTTCAATGCTTCAAGAGCGTCTATGTCGTCAGAGAGGGAAGACTCATCACCTCCAACATGTTCCAGTTTGTCTCTAAGTTCCAAAACTATTTTCTCAGCATTTTTTTTGCCAACTCCGGAAACTTTCACGAGATGGGCGGTGTCACCGGTCACTACTGCGTGTCGTAAGTTTTGAAGACTGGCAACGCTTAGAATACCTAGGGCTGATTTTGGTCCGATACCGGAGACGGTTAGAAGTAATTCAAAGAAGCTTAGTTCTTCTCTGGTTTTAAACCCGTACAAATCCAAGGCGTTTTCCCTAACCGCTAAATACGTCCAATATTCTGTCGTAGCTTGCGCCTTATCTGATTTGTTGCCTTCACTTCGCTCTAGTGAAGACAAGGAGGCGGTATTTGTGTGTATTTTGTACCCAACGCCAGAAACATCAAGGATTATTGATTTTAGGTCCTGGTATATTATTTGTCCCTTGAGGTGTCCAATCATGGGGGTAATTATAGCATTTTGTTGTATTTTTTCGAAGTTTGTGTATTATATTAGCAATATGCCAATAACAACATCAGCCAAAAAGGCCCTAAGAGGCTCAAAACGAAAGAGAGAATTTAACATAGCTAAAAAAGAGCTTTTGAACAAAGCTGTAAAAAAAGTAAAGAAACTAGTAGCAGAGAAGAAAACAAAAGAGGCGGAAGCCATGATGCCAGAGGTTCAGAAGATAATTGATAAATCTATCAAAACAGGACTACTTAAGAAAAACGCAGGAGCAAGAAAAAAATCAAGAATCAGTGCGATGATTAAGAAAACAAAATAAACAAAAACAAAACACCCCGTACGGGGTGTTTTTGTTTTATTGTGTGTTTATTGTACCAAACTCGCACCT
>MHWY01000009.1:0-5802 GCA_001824295.1 Candidatus Zambryskibacteria bacterium RIFOXYD1_FULL_40_13
AAAAGTCGGCGCGCTTACGCGCAAGGTTTTGTTTTGGAGGAGGAGGTTCGATATCCAATGCGATTTTTGCATTTGTATTTCTTGCTTGCATACAAAAATAATTCTTGTGTGCTAAAATAATAAAATATATGTCACAAAAATTCTTTTTGTATGCTCGCAAGTCAACCGACGTTGAAGACAAGCAAATATTGTCTATCGAAGCACAGTTGCAAGAATTACGTGACTTTGCCAAGAGAGAAAATGTTGAAATCGCCCGCGAGTTTATAGAAAAGCAAAGTGCCAAAATTCCAGGTCGTCCGATGTTTAACGATATGCTTTCTTGTATTGAAGCGGGCGAAGCAGACTCAATTCTCTCTTGGCATCCGGATCGTCTGGCTCGTAATTCTGTTGATGGTGGAAAAATAATATATTTGCTTGATACAAATGTAATCGTCGGTTTAAAATTCCCCAGCTTTTGGTTTGAAAGTACGCCACAAGGTAAATTTATGCTCAATATTGCTTTCGGGCAAAGCAAATATTATGTGGATTCCCTGTCCGAGAACACCAAGCGCGGTTTGCGCCAAAAAGTTCGTCGTGGCGAATATCCGTCGCTTGCTCCTATTGGGTATCTAAATGATACGCGAAATAAAACTGTTGTGGTGGACAGGAAGCAAGCACCAGTTATTCAGAAAGCGTTTGAGATGTATGCCAAAGGGGATCAAACGCTCGAACGAATTGGAATATTTTTGGAGCAGAACCGCCTTATCACAAAAATCGGACAGAGAATTCACATTTCCCGAGCAACATTTATTCTGTCCAATCCATTTTACTACGGACATTTTCGTTATGGTGGTGAAATTCACGAAGGACATTACAAACCGATTATCTCGAAGAAACTTTTTGACCAAGTGCAAGTGATTATGAAGCAGAAAAGCCGTCCGCGTCACAAACAGAAAAATGAACATCAAATATTCTGCGGACTAATCACATGCGCGTCCTGTGGGATGATGATTACTGGCGAATACAAGGTGAAAACACAGAAAAATGGCACGCAACATTTTTACACTTATTACCACTGCACCAAAAAATCTAAAACCCAAAAATGTTCCGAACCTTGTATTCGCCAGGAAATCTTAGACGCGCAATTTTCCTCTATACTTCAAAAAGTTTCTATGCCGAGAGATTGGGCGGAGTATTTGAATACGAGACTGGAACAAGACAGAACGAACTCCGCCCAATCTGTTTCTGTTTTTGTGGAGAAAAATCAAAAAAGGATAAAAGATATTTCTGTTAAGCTCCAGCGACTATTAGATGGATATCTAGAACAAGATATTGAAAAGCAGATTTATCGCGAAGAAAAAGCAAAATTATTATCCGAAAAAAAGTCGCTGGAAGAAGAAATATCTTCTGCCCAACAAAAACAAAACAGTTGGCTCGAACCGATGCAAAAATGGATAAACGAGGCTCAGGATATGGAAAAAATCGCATTGGATAGCAACCTTTTGAATAAAAAGGTTGCTGCCAAAAAAGTCTTTGGCTCGAACCTCCTCCTCCAAAACAAAACCTTGCGCGTAAGCGCGCCGACTTTTTCGAATTCCCCTGCAGAATCTAGCGAAAACCCTTGGTCGTGCCTACGGCACGCTTTGCATTTGGGGGGCATTCAACCCGAACGTACTATCTGGGAGCCACCTGTCAGGCTCGAACTGACCCGCTCCCGTTTACAAAACGGGTGCTCTACCAACTGAGCTAAGGTGGCAATAAAATTACTAATTTCTAAACGACACCGAACCAATGTATCATTTCTACGACTTTTTTTCAACTGTTTTGTCTTCCGATAATTGTTCCAAAAATGAAGAAACAGAGCCATTGCTTTTCAATATTCTTCTCCCCCTTATGCTATCCCCAGCTTTATAATATTTCCTTGCCACAAAATCTTTCATTTTCACAAGAAGTTCATATAAATATGATGGAAGAAAATCAAATACAAATATATGTAATATCTTTCTGTATCTGTTGTATTTGAAGATGATGGT
Organism: Candidatus Zambryskibacteria bacterium RIFOXYD1_FULL_40_13; assembly: GCA_001824295.1. Taxonomy (GTDB): domain Bacteria; phylum Patescibacteriota; class Minisyncoccia; order Phycocordibacterales; family DATDWN01; genus C7867-006. The sequence goes on from MHWY01000009.1 coordinate 2,013, forward strand.
GTTTATTAGACTTCGAATTTTGTTGTCTCCAGCAACAAAAATATTTGAAAGAAAGTTTATTCTTCTAACTTTAATCTCAAAAACCTTTGAGGCCACCAAACCAGACAAAACAAGTAAAGAAACTATGAAAAGTGTAATTGTCATAATAAATTTATTGAGAAACAGAGTATCGCACAAAGCGTGATAGCTCTATGTTTTCACCAAACTTCTGCACAGCCTGCTGTATCAGGTTTCTGATTGTAATTTCTGGATTTTTTATAAATGCTTGGTCAAGAAGAACTCTCTCACTCCAATAAGCAGATAACTTACCCTCAAGAATTTTGGCTTTCATTTCTTCGGGTTTACCTTCTACTTCTTTTACAAACATCTCTTTTGCTAATTCCATTGCGTGTTCGTCTATATCTTCTGATTTTATAAACTGAGGATTTGTAGCTGTTGCATGCATAGCGATATCTCTAGCCAGTTTCTTAAACTCCTCGTTGTTAGCCACGAAGTCAGACTCACACAAAAGCTCTATCATCGTTCCCACAGTGCCAGTAGAATGCATGTATGATGACACTATTCCAGAATGCAACACTCTCTCGCTTTTTTTACTTGCTATATCTGCACTTTTTTTCTGTAGAAGCATCACTGCTTTTTCCATGTCCCCAGAGGTCTCTTCTAGAGCCTTCTTGCATTGCATAACAGATATGCCTGTTTTATCTCGTAATTGCTTTATTAGTTCTGTTGTTATTTCCTTGGAGTTTTCTGTCATGTTTATTGGGTTAAATAAAATTATATATTTATAAAATTATATCACATATCAAAACCGCCTGGCCCGAAGAAGCAGGTTACTAAAACTATATAGTGGTTGCTGGTTTTTTTAGCTGTCCAGCCTTATAGCTTTCCGCTATTTTCTGTAGGAAAAACTCTATACTTGTTCTACTTGCATCATTTCCTGGAATTGGAAATTCAATTTCGTTTAGGTTGTTATCTGTTCCACAGAGACCAACTACAGGAATTCCCATTTTTTGTGCCTCCTTTACAGCGATTGATTCTTTCTTGCTATCAATCACAAACAAAGCTGACGGAAGATTCTTCATAACACTTAGCCCAAAGAAAAACTCTCTTAGCTTGTCTATATCTCGGTCAATCAGAAGTCTCTCTTTTTTTGTGTATTTTCCAAGTTCACCCTTCTCCTTCTGAGAAACCAATGTTTCTAGCTTCTCCACTCGTTTTCTAATTTCTGGGAAATTAGTCAATGTACCACCAATAAATCTTCCAGCTACATAAGGCATGTTTATACTTTCGGCCACTAAGGTAATAGCTGATTTTGCCTCATTTTTACCACTTATAAATAGGATTTTGGCGTTTCTTGTCCCAAGCTCCTCAACAAATTTTAATGCTTCGTTCAATGAAACACTCGTCTTTTCTAGGTCAAAAATCTCTATTTTGTTTTTTACACCAAAGATAAAGGGTTTTGTGCTGGGATGTCGTCTTGATTTTACGAATCCAAAGTGTGCTCCGACAGAAAAAAGAGCGTCTACTGCGCTGTTATCCGTTTTTAGGGATATGTTTCCGTTGTTTGTTTTCTCCATATGTGAGTAACAGTCTAGCAGAAAGTTACGGCTAGCGCAAGGCCTTATTCCTGGTCCCCACCCTCCACTTCCTGCCCGTTGTAGTCAGCCATAGCCTCTAGGACTGGCTCTATCCCCCCCGCCAGGATTTTCTCTATATTGTGCCAGGACTGTTTTATACGATGGTCAGTGATGCGGTCCTGAAGGATGTTGTATGTGCGTATTTTCTCCGACCTGTCAGCTGTTCCTATCTGCGACTTGCGGTTAGCTGAGTGTTTGGCGTCCTCTTCTTCATCCTTCTTTGCCTGTAATTTTGCGATAAGAATACTCATGGCCATCTCACGGTTCTTTAGCTGGCTTCTCTGTGAGGTAGAGCGAACATCTATTCCTGTTGGCTTGTGTATTATACGCACAGCTGTTTCAACCTTGTTCACATTCTGACCACCAGCCCCTCCAGAACGAGAGGTTTCTATTTCTATATCGGCAGGATTGATAACAATGTTTGTTTTTTTTCGTACAGGAAGTACTGCCACGGTTGCTGTTGATGTATGCACCCTACCCATTTTTTCTGTTGATGGAATCCTTTGAACACGATGAACTCCTGTCTCAAATCTTAATTCCTTGTAGACTCCCTTACCACGAATCTCAAAAGAAGCTTCTTTGTATCCACCAACAGCACTCCTTGATTCATCAATAGAATGCACAGCCCAGCCATTGTTTTGTGCATATGTGCAATACATATGAGCGAGTTCCTCGGCAAAAAGAGAAGCTTCCTCTCCACCAGCTCCAGCCCGCACCTCTAGAATAATTTCGTTTGGAAATTCCTCTTCTGTTTCATCCTCTCTCAAAATCTCCTCCATCTGTTTGAAAAGGGTTTCCTTTTGAAGTCTTATGGACTCCAGTTCCGTATTCGCCAAATCAGCAAGTGCTGGATCACTCTCTATCATCTCTTTGGTAGATGCCTCCTCTTTCTCAAGTTTTTTATAACTTTCTGCCAAGTAAGATGTCTTATTGTTTTGTGTATATTTATCTAAGTCCATATTTTTTGTCGTATTCCTTTTCTAATTCCAAGATTATACTACCAACTTTGTAACGAACCGAAGGTAACCATTGTTTGAGTAGTAAATTCCTAGACTGTGATATATCTTGTGGGACATGTGACACTTGCTCACCAGCATGTATTTTTGTTGCGGTGTCAACATACAAAGCCAGGGTTCTGTCATTCAAGTCACGAAACATCTCCTTAGGTGGCTTGTGTAAGTCTGCTTTGAGAGTGGTGATAATATCACCCGAATCCACTTTTTCTTCAGCATAATGGATTGTGGTTCCAATGTGCTCAAAATCTCTAAGCAATACCGCGTTTTGGTTAGCAAGGGCCCCTCTGTAAAAAGGACTCAAACCAACATGAAGGTTGATAGACTTCTTGGCTGTCTGGAGCAACCTAGGTAACAATATCGCACTTCCCCATATAACCAGCAAATCTGGTGAGATTTGCCTAACCAGCTCATAGACCTGATCACTGTTGACCGAGTCAACCATAATAACCTTTGGGACATGGCCATTCTTTCTTTCTACAGTGTACTCACGGAAATATTCCAAAGCACGCTTTGCCCCATTTAGTCTCAAAAGAAAAGCATACCAAATTTCCCTTGGAAGATTCCGCCACCCACTCCTATTATACAAACGCTTAATACGCTTGAGAAATGGGAGTGATTTGGGCTTTTGGATTATGACTAGTTTGACGCTTTCACCTGTTTTTTCATGCAAGGCGTTCGCAAACATTCTCTTTTCATCCCCGGGGACAGTAATGAACACTATACTCATAGGTATGATTATAGCAATTTACTGAGATAAAGAAAATCAGCGTATTAAGCGCTGATTTTCTTTGTAGTAAAAGCTATTTACTTTTCTTGGCTTGCTTTGCTTTGAATTTCTCTACTCGTCCTGCTGTGTCGAGTGTTTTCTCGTTTCCAGTATAGAAAGGATGTGAGGCGCTTGAGATTTCAAGATGATAAACAGGATATTCTTTTCCATCCTGAGCTTTGCCTTTTTCTGTTGTTGCCACGGTAGACGGAATAACGAACTCAACCTTGTTTGAGTTATCTATAAATAAGACTGGTCTATAATTTTGTGGGTGTATCTCTTTTTTCATCGGATACGAAAATCGTGCGAATAATTACGAATGATTACGAATAAAATCAATACGAAGACAATATCAGAAAAGGCATTTTTTT
>MHWY01000009.1:5945-33351 GCA_001824295.1 Candidatus Zambryskibacteria bacterium RIFOXYD1_FULL_40_13
TTCGAATTGGTCGTCATGATGTACAATCCAAACTGTCCGCTTACCTTGCGCACTATGCACGCTCCTTGAAAGGGTTGAGCCCATAACTCATCACACTATATTGTAAGTGTCAAGTAAATTTGAGATAAAAATAAAATATATTTCAGGATACGCAAAAAAACCCTTTAAAATCAAGGGTTTTATTAGTAAATAAACTCTGTGGAGTTTTGTTCGAGTTCAAGGCGGAATGAGAAAATGCGAGGAGCCTTACTGTCGTAAGGTGACGAGAATTTTTGAAATTCCAACGCAGAAATCGGACAAAAAAACCAGAGTTTTACCGTCGAGAGACGCCGTACTGAACAAGATAATCAATATCCTCCTGTATCTTAGCTTTCAAACTCATCACACTTCTACCGTAGGAACAAGTTGTACCGCCACTACCATAATATTTACAGGCCGCCTTAATCTCTCCACTGTATGTTCCTGTGCCAGCCCCAAGGTCAGAGAGGTACATGGCAGAAGCCATGAATGCATCCTCAGCTGTCCAAGGATTTGCATCGTGTCCCAGGGTATCCTTTAGTCTTTCTTCAAAAATCTTCCAGGTTGAGGCAATAAACTGAGCTGGACCCATAGCTCCACCGTATCCACCCGCACTTGCGATAGGACAGGAAACAACTGTTTTGTAGGCGTTATACCCAAGCTTGTTTGTAATCTCGAGAAACGGAGTTACATCTCTAGTCGCCTTCATTAGGTTTGGCCACACTTTCCCAGTGCTAACGTTGACCCCAGCACCTGTTGTGGCATCGGTCAAATAACACTTACCAACATTTGCTCCAAGGCTACTTTCTTGTGTAAGAATCGCCAAAACAAGTGCAGGCGAGACTCCTGTTTTGGCAGAGGCTCCTTGCGCATAGGTTAATGCTGTACCAAAAGGAATAGCCACACTACCACCAGCAAGTTTAAAGAGTTTAGATTTGATCTCCGCTGCCTTTGCTTGTCTTTCCGCCAAAACCTGCTCATAAGTTTTCTCTTGTGTTTTGTTTACTTGAATCAGATATTGTTTCTCCTTCTCATTCTTCTCTACTTCTCGCTTCTGAGCTTCTACTGATGCTCTCGTGTCCATCTCTGTTGACTTCTTTTCATCTAAAGCGGCTTTTTCCTTCTCGGTAAGATTTTTTGTTTCCCTAATCTCTACAAACAACTCCTGCAGTGATTTCTTTATTGTTTGAAAGGAATCCACATCAGAAAAGAAATCTGATATATCTTTGTTTCCAAGCATTATTTCCGGCAGAGAAAACTCGTCTATCTCATTGGTCTTGCGGATAAGTTGTGCTAGCGATTCATGACCCTTTTCTATTCTATCTTCAAGCTGTTCAATCTTGGTTACTCTATTACTAATATCTTTACCCAGCTGTTCAATAGCTATATTCTTCTTCTTAATCAAAGCTTGGGCCTGTTTTATCTTGGCGTTGAGCACAGCAGCCTCCTGCTGGAGGGATGTTGTATTGGCTTTTGTACTACTTAGAATTGACTGCCATTTTGCTATATCTGCCTCTGTTTGGGCAAGTTCCGCACGCCAAATAGCCTCTTGTTCAGCTTCTGTAATAGCCTTGGCACCAAAAGGAAGTAAGGCGATTAAAATGAGCAACAAAAAATACCTGTATTTCATATTTTCATTATATCATGCCCACACAAGTCGTGCCCACAACTTATCCTTAAATACTCAAAATCCCAAGCAAACGCTTGGGATTTTGGTAAAAAATATTTGTTTAATCCTTTGCCTCCGGCACTACAACCTCTTCTTCCTTCTTACCCTTCTTCTCAACCTCTATAGCAGTCAAATCAACAGGAGCGACTTCTTCTGGTTCATCCTCTTTTGGAGCCGCAGCGGAGGCAACCACTTCATGTGGCAACTCAACCAAAGTCACACCGGCAGGTAAAACAATCTCGGAAGCCAATATCTGACTTGAGAAATCAATAAGTGAAGAAATATCTACCTTTATATCATGTGGAATATTTTGTGGGTCTGCAGAAATCTTCAGCTCGTGAAGCGTCTTTACCAAACTACCACCCAAATCTTTTACTGCAGGAGAAACACCAACGAACTCAAGTGGCACAGAAACCTCAAGTTTCTTTCCTTTCTCAAATACGTAAAAATCAGCATGACGAGGAATATCTGATACAGGGTCCACGTCAACTGCGTGTATAAGAGCATCAACAGAAGTTCCGCCTGTCTTTATCGTAACCACACCAGACTCACCGGCTGTTCCCCAGACTTTTATAAAATCTTTTCTTTCAATAGTAATAGATGTTGGTTTTGTCTTTTTGCCATAAAAAACTGCAGGCATTTTGCCCTCGTTTCTTAATACATTAACATCAACTGACTTGTCCCGAATTTGTGCGTCTAAAGTAATCATTCGGCTAGTGTAGCTGATATTTCAAAATTAATCAAGGGTACTCCACCTACCCGCATTTACTAAATCTCGTTAAAAAGAGATTTTGGATTACAAATTATTAAAAAGCCTCAACTTCTTTTCCACCACCTCTTGGACGGCTTTTACCGAAGGTTTGAGATACTTATATGGTGCCACCTCGTCTGGATTCTCAGAAAGGCCGAGCATTAAGCCTTTTTTGAAGGCTACTCTTATTTCCGTGTTTATATGAACTATTGAAACACCATTTGCTATAGCTTGTTTAAAATCCTCTTCAGAATTTCCAGACCCACCGTGGAGAACAAGTGGAACATTTGTTGCTTCAGCTATTTCTCTCACTCTATCAATATTAAGTTTCGGATCAACCCCGCCACGAAGCATACCGTGGAAGTTCCCTACGGCAGGAGCAAGTATGTCTACACCAGTTTTTTCTACAAACTCCTTAGCTTTTGCTGGGTCAGTTAGTGACTTGTCATCAAGCCCCACACCCTCCGGAATCTCGTCTAAAATCTTTGAAGAAGCCCCAATAAAGCCGAGCTCCCCCTCAATCAAAACATTAGGATTGACGCTTTTGGCATATTCTACACAGAGTTTTGTCGTCTTTATATTTTCCTCAAAAGAAATATCTGCCCCGTCATAGATAACGGAGTCAAACCCAGCATCTATAGCCTCCCTTACCCTATCAAAAGAATGAGTGTGGTCAGCATTAAGAAAAATTGGGTAGTCAAACTCCTCTCGCATGCTCCGAACCAGAGCAGAAACCTGTCTTACTCCCACAAAATCCCTCTCTCCTTCTGCTACACCAATAATAACCGGAACATTTAAACTTTGTGCTGCACGGAATACCCCCCACAATCCTTCTAGGTTAGAAATGTTGAAATGTCCGATAGCGATTTTTCTTTCTTGTGCCTCTTTTACACATTCTTTTAGTGTTTTCATACTAACTATTATATAATAATACTCATGAATAACAAACAAATAGATATCTTGGCAATTGGAGATATCACTATTGACGCTTTTATAAAACTGAAAGATGCCAATGTAAACTGCGATATCAACCACGAACACTGCAAAATATGTTTCGGTTTTGGAGACAAGGTACCGTATGAGTCAGTAACAGTGTGTAATGCTACCGGTAATGGACCCAACGCTTCTGTTTGTGCCTCACGACTTGGATTATCTTCTGCTGTTTTAACATATATTGGTGATGACCAGAATGGAAAAGATTGTATAGCTGAATTGCAAAAAAATAATGTAGACACGACTCATGTAAATACTGTAAACGATAGACACACAAACTATCATTACATTCTCTGGTATGATGTTGACCGGACAATTCTAACAAAACATGAGGATTTTATATATAGTTTGGGTAGTATAGATACTCCACGCTGGATTTATTTCAGTTCTCTCGGAGAAAACTCCTTGGACTTTCACGCAGAAATTGCAGACTATATAGAAAAAAATCCAGAAACGAAGCTAGCCTTCCAGCCCGGAACCTTTCAAATAAAAGCTGGGAAAGAAGCACTAGCAAAAGTTTATAAAAATACAGAAATCTTTTTCTGTAATGTTGAGGAGGCACAAAAGATATTAAATGAAGAAAGTAGAGACTTACCAACACTACTCCAAAACATGGCTAACCTAGGGCCCAAAATAGTAGTTATAACAGATGGCTTTGCTGGAGCGTACGCCTTTGATACAAGAAGTGGAGAAAAATGGTTTATGCCAATTTACCCACACACACCTGTGGAGCGCACGGGAGCCGGAGATGCATTCGCTTCTACAATAGTCTCTGCATTAGCCCTTGGAAAAACTTTGGAGGAAGCTCTACTCTGGGGACCAATAAACTCTCAATCGGTTGTTCAACAAGTTGGTTCCCAAAGAGGGCTTCTGACTCAAGAGCAAATTCAAGAGTTCCTAACCAAAGCTCCAGAGGATTATAAACCAAGGAAAATGCCAGTATAAAGTATTATGTATAATGTATATAGAAACCACCCGGCGCGCGCGAAGCGGGCCGGGTGTGTTGCGAGAAAAGAACCTACGGGAGTTTGGGGTAGTTATTTTTCCAGAACATCATCGTCAGACAGCCTGGGAGGGGTGTTCTCGGGAAGTGCTGGTAGGTATGCCTTGAAGCTTCTCTCCTTCAGCTCAACTACCCACCAGCTGTCGACCAGTGTCACGGCCTTCACGGCGTCGTAGGCTTCGTAGAAACCCTCTTGAGCTAACTTGAAGTTCCTCTGGACTCTGGCGTATACACTGTCGAAGTCAACCCCCTCCCCAAATCCTTTCGACCCATTTCGCTGCAAGGAGATAATGTCCTTTGACCTCTCGTTGCAAACGAAAGCGTGCCCCTGAAGACACTCCTCAACTTGATTCTGCATGCGATTCCAGAAGTGTCTCCTGAAGTTGATGACCTTCTTGTACCTTTGATGTTGGTGGATAATGACCCCAACGAAAGGACCAACCATCGTTCCAACTCCAGTGCCCACAAGGATTAAGTCTACGCGGTCGTACCAACCTAGTGCCCAAAGGGTCAGAAATGAAAAGACCGCTCCGGTGAGATAACCAACAAAAGCCCCCACTCCGATTTTCGTCCACATACTGCCTCCTCAACTCCATGTTTCAGTGCCAGATTGGCTGGCAAAGTGAGACGATTGGCGCCTCAAAGGAGTTCCATATTAAACATTACAACCAAATTATAAAAAGTCAAATCTGTCATCTATAAAAATTAAATAATAGAAATCACCCGGCGCGCATCTGCACGCCGGGTGTTTGAGAACTAGGCCGAGAGCCATCCTAGCTCTAGACCACCGGGCCGTCCGACCCGTAGCCGTCACTTGACCACGTGCGATCTTCCGGCACGCAGCTGACATCTTCCAACGGGCTGACGTCTGGCGGTACCGCCTCTGGCAACGGCTCCGCCGGAGTGGGCTCGAGAGCCGGTTCGGGTGCTGGCTCGGGGGTGGCAGACTTGGTAACATACGCCATCCAGTCCCCACCCTTGCGCATCTTGTAGTCGAACTGGTCGGCGTACTTCTCGACAACGGCGTGTTCACCACCAAAGTCGGCGGTGGCACGCTGGAAGGCGATGAGGGCAGTTTTGTACTCGCCCAACATGAGTCTCGCCCCGGAGATACCCTCGACCTCGAACTTGTCCAGTTCGTAATGCCTAAACTTCTCCCAGTGTACAGAACAGAGACTGGCAAACCCACAGAGGTAGTTGTCGGTCATGTTCTGCCAATCAGCAGGAGTGACGACGCGCCCGATGAATCCCATCATCATCTCCCACTGGTTCCTCTCTCTCTGGTTTTGTTCCTCACGTAGTTCGAGACGCTCCTTGAGGTCATCAGCCTCGCTTTTGGAAGCATCAAGGCTGACGATCAGCTCCGGCACCCTGTGCCGAAGCTCGCGGTTCTCCCCGATGAGACCAGCGATGAGGGTTACAACCACGATGCTGGTGGCATAGTCCACCAACGATAACCGAAGACCAAACACCGCCAGGGCGATCAGAACAAGAACCCCGATGATCAACCCAGCGACTCCCCAACGAACGTTGACTCTCATGTAGCCTCCACAACCCCAGATTCAATGTCAGATTACCCGACACAGGAGACTCGCGTCTCAAAAGGGATTCTGCCCTGCATTATGTATTAATATAAATAAAAGTCAAGATTTAAATAATTTTAGATAAAAGAAACCACCCGGCGCGCATCTGCACGCCAGGTGTTTGTGAACTGGGCCAGGAGCCGTCTAGCTCTGGACCGCTGGGTCATCAGACCCGTAGCCAGCTCTTGGGCGACGGGTCGCCGTCGGGCTCCGCGCCAGAATCGGGCGGTGTGGCCTCGGTGGCCGGCTGTTCGGGAACTGGTTCGGTTGCCGGCGGTTCGGACTTGGGAGCGTAGGCCTCCCACGACGGAATACGCATCTTGAAGCGGAACGTATCCATGTACTCAGCAATCTCGTCGTACCCGACCCCGAATACCTGGGTAGAAAACGCAAGACTCTCCCGAGCCTGTTTGGCGGCAACCAGTAGGGCACTCGCTTCGCCGATGCCGGTGATTTCAAACCGATCATCTTCGTAATGCCGAACCCTCTCCTGATTCACCGCACAGACATTGGCTGACCTGCCCAAGTGTTCGTCAACCTTGGTCTGCCAGTCTCCAGGACCGATGAGAAGGTGAACGAACTCCAACAGTTTCCTTACCTGCCTCGTGGCCCCGAGGTACTGACGCTTGGCGTCATCGTGATCGTCGCTGATGCGCTGAACTCGACTCTCCAATCCTTCCACCTTCTTGTGGTCGGATTGGTAGAGACCATCCACCCTCGCCAGCTCCCGACAGAGGGCCTTGTTCGCCCCGAGAAGGGCGCCGATGGTAGCCGTGCCAACGAAGATGCTGGTAATAGCAATGGGCCCAAACGAAATGCCCACCACCTGAGAGAGTGTCAAGACAACGATTCCCGTGAGAACAAACCCAACAACGCCTCCACGAAAGATGCTCTTCAACATGTGACCCTCCAACCCCAGATTCAGTGCCAGATTACCCGACACAGGAGACTCTCGTCTCAAAGGGATTCTGCCCTGCATTATGTAGTAATATAAATAAAAGTCAAGATTTAATTTTTCTTTTCATTCATCTCGTTGAAATAAATCTCGTCGAATCAAAATTTTTTTGAAACACCCACAGTGCCTCTAGCATGGTTCTGTCATAGACCCGAGTGAAACGAGGGCTCTTGACAGATAGAGGCCGAGGATCAGAACAAATCCAGACGCTGGTCTGGATTTGTGTTTTCAAAAAGGTTTTGGAGAGAAAGGGATTTAACTTCAGTTTTTCCTACCAATAACTTTCTTAGAAGCATATAAAATATGATTCTCCCCTATTTCATAGTGTTCAAGTAATTCGTTCGGCGTACCAGACTGCCCAAACATATCTTTCACACCAATAAATTCTATCGGAACTGGAAAATTCTGTACTAAAACTTCAGCCACTGCAGAGCCAAACCCACATGCGATTTGATGTTCTTCTACTGTTACAATCGCTCCACATGTTTTAGCCAGAGAAATAATAGATTCGGAGTCAATTGGTTTTATCGTTGTAACGCTCAAAACCTTTGCCGAGATATTTTCTTTCTTCAGGGTTTCAGCAACCTTCAGAGCTTTGAAAACTAAGGAGCCAGTAGCAACAATACCGACATCTGCCTTTACATCTTCTTCTCCATAATAAAGTCGAGCCTTTCCTATTTCAAAAGGACTGTCCTCCGTTGTAATAACCGGTGTCTTCTCTCTTAGTAGACGGATATAAACTGCACCACCAAGCTCGGCCGAGGCCACTGTCGCTTTCTTTGCTTCTATGCTATCGCAAGGAGAGATAACGGTCATTTTGGGCAGAACCCGCATCAAGGCAATATCTTCAAGAGACTGGTGTGTGCCACCATCCGCTCCGTCCGAGAAACCAGAGTGAGAACCTACAATGACCACAGGGCGGTTATTATAACAAATAGTTGTCCGAATCTGTTCCCAATTTCTCCCAGGAGAGAAAGCGGCGAAACTACTTATAAAAGGAATCTTGCCCATAGCCGAAAGTCCCGAAGCGACAGAGGCCAAGTTCTGTTCTGCTATGCCAACTTCAATATATCTCTCTGGAAATTTATTCTTGAACAAATGCATCTGGGTTGATTCAGTGAGGTCTGCCGACAAACCAACAATACTTTCATTTTTCTCTCCTGCTAGAAGTAGTCCCTCTCCAAATCCTTTGCGAATAGGAATTTGTTCTACATCTTTATCAAACAATTTTGGATTCAACTTTTGAGAAATATTTATCATTGTTTAATTATACAAAAGAAAACAGACGGGGGGAAGCTCCCCCACCGTCCGTCATAGCTTCGTCATGTTTTTCTTGGCGTCGTTACTCCCTTGTTCAAAAACGACTGCGGGTCCTTGAGGTTGTTTCTTTGAAGAAACCTCTCTCGTGCCTGCCTTTCAAGTTCTCGTCGCCTCGCCTTGGCGGCTGGATGTTTGGGACACAAGACTTTGGACATCGGAACCTCCCTATAATTACCTTATCAAATATTAAAATGATTAGTCAATCCTATTCGTGCTGGCTTTCTATTTGTCCACCAAGAGAATGCAACTCCTTTAATGCGATTTTCTCTTGTTCATCTTTCGGTGGTTCACCTGCGATTTCTGTTTTTGGTGGATTGCCATGCCATTTGTAATCTCTTTCCATAAATGAGACTCCTTTACCAGGGATAGTGTGAGCAATAATTACGCTCGGACCGTCAAAAACCGCCTGGGCCCTGCCCACCGCCTCGGTAATTTCCGAAAAATTATGACCGTCTATTTCTTCAACATGAAAATTAAAACTCTCAAATTTATGTGCTAGGTTTTCCAAGGGCATAACATCTTCTGTATATCCATCTATCTGAATATTATTTCTATCTACGATAACAATGAGGTTTCCAAGCTTCTCTTTACCTGCAAGCATCATTGCTTCCCAGTTCTGTCCCTCATCCAACTCCCCGTCACCGGTAATGCAATAGAAAAACCTGTCGGACGATTTGCCCCTATCCATTCTATCTGCAAGTGCCATACCAACCGCTTGTGAGATTCCAGAACCAAGTGGCCCAGAACTTGTCTCCATCATAGGCAAAAAATCCCTATGGGGATGACCCTGCAGACGAGAACCAAACTTTCTAAGTGTCAAAAGCTCATCAACAGGGAAATAACCTGCGTGGGCCATAGTCGCATATTGGACTGGAACAATATGTCCGTTTGAGAGAACAACCCTGTCCCTTCCTGGCCACGACGGAACCTTTGGGTCGTGTTTTAGTATGACAAAATAAAGTGCGGTAAATATGTCGGCCATACCAAGTGACCCAGCAGAGTGACCAGAGCCAGCACTGACAAGCATTTCTATGACAGAAACTCTGACATCTCTGGCTTTTTCTTCAAGAAATTTTATTTTTTCGTCTGTAAGATTCATTTTTAGTTTTCAATTGTGTCATCTTCATTTTCTAACTCCTCATATTCTTCCTCTGGATTATCGGCGTTCAAGATAACCCCACCGGAAATAAACTTTGACACTCCGGCAGATATTAACTCATCAGCAGTCTCGTGGTTTACGCCTATATCAATACCAATTATACTCTCTGGATACAGCCTCCGCAATTCTTTTATCTGAACAATTGCTTTCGGGTCAAGGGTAACTCCGTGTTTTCCAAGCAAATCATTTCCCATACACTGAATAAAGTCTACCTGGGAGGCAAAGGGTTTAAGTCTGTCTGTATTTGTAGAGGGTTTTATTGCAACACCAACAGAGACAAGTTTTTCTCTGCATAAATCAATAACTTCCTGAAAATTATCAGTAGCTTCAATATGAGCGACAATGGTTGTAGCCCCAGTCTTTATCCAATCAAGCACAACCTCTTCTGGATTCTTTACCATGAGATGTACTTCAAAGTTCACATCTTCCCACTCTGGCCAACCAACCTCCTCTGATCTGAGTTGTTCAAAGAAATCTTTGTCACGACCATTGTATGGCCAAGTTTTTGTTGGCACAAAAATACCATCTGTAATATCTATCTGCACTAGGTGTGCAAATTTAGAGACTTCTTTGATTTCTTTCTCCAACTGCTCTTTTGTATGTGGAATTATCGCAGGAACTACTTGTATCATAAATTTTCTATTTTTTTAATTCTTCTAACATGTCTCTCTTCACCAGTAAAATTTGTCTTAAGCCACAGCTCTACTGCCTGTTTTGCTTCCTGGGTGGTAATAAAATGGGCTCCGAGAGAAAGAATATTTGCATCATTGTGCTCGCGGGAAAGAGTCAGGATATGCTTTGACCCACCATAGAAGACTGCACAACGAACCTCTGGAAAACGGTTGGCAACTATCGCCTCTCCCTGTCCTGACCAACCTATTACTATTCCCATTACTCCGATTTCTTTGGAAACATGCTTGGCCACTTTAGAAACATGATCTGGGTAATCGTCATCATGAACATATTCCAGTGGCCCACAATCAATCACCTCAAAACCCCACTCCTCAAGAAAAGGAATCAGTCCTCTTTTCATCTCAAAACCAGCATGGTCTGAACCTATATATATCTTCATTGATTATTTACTCAAGCAGACTATTGCGTTACACAATAGTTATAAGTTGTTCCATCACCACACATATCAGTATATGACCCATTTCCAGTGCCTGCGTTTTCCATTATAGCGCAAAAATTAAAGGACCCTGTGTCATCTGCAACATTGTTGTATACATAATTACCATTTAACCCTAAAGCTCCCTTCATTGGGTCAACAGGGATGTCTTTCATGAATGGATCTAGGTCTGTGGCTAGACTTATTCCAGAATCTGGACTTGAACCTAAGACATGATAACACTCTCCTCCTACCCCAGGTAACTCACCGTTTTGACTATAATAAAGGTTGGTCGCCTTCACGAGCTGGTCAAGATTCTGTTTTCTTGTGACATCTCGAGATTTAACTCTTGCCCCCATTAAGTTTGACAGAACAATACTAGACAAAATACCAATAATAGCTACCACCACAAGGAGTTCAATGAGAGTGAAACCCCGACGAAAATCATTTTTCATAATTATTGTTATATTTTTATAATAAAAGTAATACCACAATTATAACAAATGGAATAAAAATACACCACAAGATGTGGTGTATTTTTATTTTGGGTATAGTCTTAGAGAAACTAGCAAGTCAGACATACCCCAGGTGGCAAGTCTTCTGGCTGGGGATTCTTTACATCAATTTCATTCCTGACATTTGTATCAGTCATTACGAGCTGACCAATCTCATTTTTTTTCTTTAAAACAGGAGCTTCTACCATAACCTTTTCCTCTTCTTTCTTCTTACCTTTACCCATGTTTATAACTTGCAAAGACTTTGAGCCGTCTCTATAAACAGTGACCCCCTTACAACCCAAGTCCCAAGACATTAAGTATGATTTTTTGACATCATCAATCGTTGCACTGTTTGGTAGGTTGATGGTTTTTGACACCGCGTTGTCCACATGTTTCTGGAATGTCGCCTGCATCTTGATGTGGTCTGGGTACTCTAGGTCGTGCGCGGTTACAAAAATGTTTTGCCATTTCAAAGGAACATCCTTCAAACCCTTGACTGTTCCGTGCTCTGCAACTTTTTTCATCAGTTCCTCCGAGAAGAAGCCTTCGTGTCTTGCAACCTCTTCAAACTGTTTATCAACTTCAACAAGCTCTACCCAATCATCTTCATGCTTACCTATTCTTGATTTTCTAATGTAAGCAAGAGCAAATTTTGGTTCAATTCCTTGTGAACATCCAGCAATAACACCAATGGTTCCTGTTGGAGCAATGGTTGTTACAGCACAGTTCCTTAGTCTCTCTCCACCAGGGCGGTTATATAGAGAGTCTTTGAAGTTTTCAAATGTTCCTCTCTTCTTGGCGATTGACATTGAAGCATTGTGAGATTCTGTTTCAATAAAGTTCATCAGTTTGTCTCCAAGTGCAAGAGCTTCTTTTGAATTATATGGAATTTCCAGACTGACCAAAGCGTCAGCCCAACCCATAAGACCGAGTCCTATCCTTCTGTTACCCTTAGCCATAACTTCTATCTCTGGCAAAGGATATTTGTTCATATCAATCACATTATCTAGAAAATGCACTGCTTCGTGTATGGTTTTCTTCAGTCTCACCCAGTCCATTTCCTTCTTTTTACCTTTTGTTATAACAAATTTATTGACATTTATACTCCCAAGGTTACATGGCTCGTTTGGCAAAAGTGGTTGCTCTCCACACGGATTGGTGGATTCAATTCGCCCAAGATTTGGGGTTGGGTTACCCCTTGCATCGTTCATGCGGTCAATGAAAACAACTCCAGGGTCTCCAGTCTCCCAAGCCAGTTTTGCAACTTTATCAAAGACCTCGTTTGCATCAAGTTCCCCTACTGGTTGGTTGTTCTTTGGGTTGATTAATTTATATTTTCTGCCTTTCTTAACAGCATCCATAAATTCATTATTGATAGCAAGAGAAATATTGAAATTTCGAAGCACACCTTCTGTTGTTTTGGAAGTAATAAATTCAAGTACATCTGGGTGGTCAATGTTTATAATAGCCATCATCGCTCCACGCCTCTTACCTCCTTGCTTCACTACTTCAGCAACCATGTCAAAAACTCTCATGAATGAAACTGGACCAGAAGCAACTCCACCAGTTTGTAAAACAAAATCACCGTTGGGTCGTAGTCTCCCGAAATTGTAACCAGTACCTCCACCAGATTTGTGTATGATAGCTGTTGCCTTAGCTGCTTCAAAAATACTTTCAATTGAATCTTCTACAGGCAACACAAAACAAGCAGAGAGTTGTTGCATTGATGTACCGGCGTTCATGAGTGTTGGTGAGTTGGGAAGAAATTCCATAGAAGCGATGAGTCTATAAAATCTTTCTTCTGTCTTCATCAAATCTTCGTCAGAAATACCTGGCTCATAAATTTTTTCTGCCGCAGATATGTTTGACGCGATTCTTCTGAAAAGTTGTTGGGGGGTTTCAATAATTTTTCCGTAGGCATCTTTTCTCAAATATCGAGACTCAAGAACTTTTAATGCATTTTCAGTAACAACTGTTTTAACATCGTGATAGAGAAGAAAATATTTTGCTTCACGAATCTCTTGTCTTTTTTTTCTGTATTGTTCGTATGCTTCAGCCACATCCATAAAACCTTCTTCTTTGAGAGTGCTGATTATGACATCTTGAATGTCCTCAACGTATGGAATTTTCCCAGCAAACAAGCTTTCAAGGTTCGTTATGGCTTTTCGCGAAACTTTTTCTACCACAGGGCCGTCTTTCTCTCGGACAGCCAAAAAAGCTTTCAAAATAACTGTATATATTTTGCCAGAATCAAAGGAAACAACACGCCCATCTCTCTTTTGTATGTGGGAAATCCTTTTTATATTTTTAGAAATTTTTGTGGTAATCTTTTTTGCAACTGTTTTTTTTACCTTTACTAACTTTTCTACCTTTTTTGTATTTTTTGACATAATTTCTTAAAAATTAAAATTTTTTGATAAAAAAAACGAAAAATGACAAAAATTTCCTAAAAATTTCGCACTTCGTAACATAATTGTACCTTTAACCCCCACTTAAAAAAAGTGGATAACCCACTATTTTGAGTCCCACATAATAGAAACTGGTGGTTGTAAAGAAGGTAGGTTTAAAAGCTATACAGGCAGGCAATTTTGAGCTATTTTTTTATAAATTTTACCTCGTCACCTATTTTTATATTTAATGCCTCCGTGAGACCCGCCGAAATCTCCAAAACATACAAACTTTTTGACTTCGGATAGAAACTTTTAGGATAAGTTTCGGGTAAAACACTTTTTTCTGCATGCACAACCTTAAAATTTGAGTCAATCCACAGTATATCTACCGGAAAGAGCATATCTTTCATCCAAAAACTGTAAAAATCTTCCTTTTCAAAGATAAAAAGCATCCCCTGGTCCCGAAGTAACGGCACATGGAGGGATAAACCTCTCTCTAACTCCATTTTTGTCCTAGCTACCTCCACATAGAAAGTATTATTGCCCACAATCACCTCTTTTATACCACCCCGTCGAGCAAAACATAGAAAAATAGTGACAAAAATCAGCAAAACGGCAAAAATTACTAAACTTTTTCTTGAAAACATACTATATATAGTATCACAGACAACAAAAAACCCACCAAAGTGGGTTTTTTGTTTATTATTGGTTAGAATTTTGATTCTAATTTCTGAAGATTTTTGTTGAATTTCGAAGTTGCTAGTGAGTATTGCGACCAAAGTGTACATCTAGTACTCTGCGGGAGCAAACGGAACTTGCAACAAAGAAATTCGGCAAAAAGATCAGAAATTTATTACCAAGTTCTGCCTCCTCGATCATTCCCTCGGTCAAAACCTCCTGTTCTAGGAGCTCTTGGTTCCATAGGTCGTGCCTCGTTAACTGTAAGCTTTCGTCCATCGAGTTCTTGGCCATTCCATTTCTCGATAGCTGCATCAGCATCAGCGTCATTGGCCATTTCAACGAAACCGAATCCTTTTGATCGGCCTGTCATCTTGTCCATAATAATAGTTGCTGAAGTAACTTCACCAACTTGTGCAAAAGCATCTTTCAATGCTGCATCATTGGTTGAATATGAAATTCCACCAACATATAACTTCTTTGCCATTTCTTTTTCCCTAGTCTTTATTTTTAAGCTGTAAGGCGACTAGCTCTCTCCTTTTTCTAAGCTCGCGCCACGAAAACCTACGAGAAACTTACATTGCTACTATTATATCACTAATTCCTATTAAAAGTCAATGGGCTACTGTACTGAGACTGTTTTCATTATTACAGGGCTCTCTGGCTTGTCATTCGCACCAGTTTTGACATTAGCTATGGCATCAACGACATCCTGTCCAGAAACAACTTTTCCAAATATTGTGTAACTGTTTGGAAGCGGATAATCCTCTGTCATGATAAAGAACTGACTACCGTTTGTGTCGGGTCCTGAGTTTGCCATAGCGACCACACCTTTTTTGTATCCAGCTTTGTATGAAGAAGTATTTGGGTTAAGCTCATCAGCAAACTGATACCCAGGACCTCCAGCACCCGTGCCTGTTGGGTCTCCTCCCTGAATCATAAAACCTTTTATAACTCTGTGAAAAATCACTCCATTGTAATATCCCTTGTTAGCTAGTGTGACAAAATTCTCCACTGTCTTTGGTGCATCCGCATTATAGGTTTCAAAAACTATTTTCCCATAATTTGTATCTATTGTTATCATGTTTGATTTTTTATTAACATTATTAATTATTGTTGTTTGATTTGCATTTGACGATTCTGTTGAACTAGCAAGATTGTTGCCGGCACCGGATGTTTCTTGTAAGACAGGAACATTTTTTGTATCTAGATTTTTATTAGAAAACAGCTTATAGCCCAGAAAAACAACTGCCAAAATAATTACAAAACTCAAAACAACGTTTCTCATGCTTTTATTAAGTTAAATTAATAATAGTTCAACTATTATATCCCAAAAAAACTATTTAACAATTAATGCCCCAACTCTTCGTATTAAAACAAATGCGTACCCCCAGACAAGAGGGAGCCAGATTGGAACACCCAAGAGTGATGCGTTATCCCAATGTTGAAATCTATAGAACAGACCCATGATTACCTCTATGAAAAATCCTAAAACGAAGCCAAGTAATAAAAGAGCCCATTCATTTTTGTGATAATCCATTTTTAAACTTACTCCAATCAGGAAAATCACTATTACCGTAAATACATACTCATTACGAACTATACCCAATAAGACAAAAGCTAGTATTAACAAACCAAGCTGTATTAGAATTTTTTTTATATTTTTATTCATAAATATTATCTATAAACCTTGTGCGGGATGCGAGAATCGAACTCGCGTCTGATCCTTGGGAAGGACCCATCATACCACTAAACTAATCCCGCAGTAATGGGATTATACCACGATAAAAACAAAACATTAATTTGTGTTATATTAGACTCGAAGGAAAGGTGGCTGAGTGGTTTAAAGCACTGGTTTCGAAAACCAGCGTGGAGTAAAATCCACCGCGAGTTCAAATCTCGCCCTTTCCGCCAAAATTGAAAATTTTGGAGAGATTTGAAAGACGGAGCTGGGTACCCATCGAGCACGATGGGTCGCGAGTCAAGGTCGTGAAAATTTTGATTTGACGGAATCAAAATTATTCCTGACCAAATCTCGCCCTTTCCACCAAGAATCATTCAGCTAAACATATTTTGTAAACCCTCCAACCAGTATAGCTTGTCGGTTTTCCACCAAGCTTCAAACACTCGGCCTCGTCCTCTACCCCTTCATATATCCTAACCATATATTTCTCTCTTGGTCCTGGACAGTAGTCACTACAGGCAAAATGCTCTACCACCTTGGGCTTTACCGTACCACAACCGCTTGTTGGCATTTCTGCGCTTGGGTTGCCGTGCTTTATCCATTGACCATTTTGGCATATCCAGTCATCTTCCCCACTTATTATCCTTAGACCTATTGCCAAAAGGATTATGATAATAATTACAGTTAGTTTGTTTTTCATAGTTTTGATAAGATTCCAATAACTTTGTCCATTTTATTGAAAGATTACCAATTCAAATATGTAATAGTAAGCTGTAAAACAGTAGCAAAAGAAACCCATATTAAATATGGAATCTGAATATAGGTAATCCAACGAGCATGTGGAAATATTGCTATCATAGCCCAAACCAAAGTGGCAAGAACCAGTAGAATATCAATAGCTGCAAGTAAGTTATCCTGAAGCTGAAACTGAATCGGTGAAAAAATAAAATTAAAAAAGAGGTTTAGTATAAATGGTAGCAAAACAATAAAAGTAATTTTCTTCTGAAAAAATAGCACAAAAACCCTTCCAAAGGAAATGGCTATTAGAACATATAAAACCGTCCAGACAGGGCCAAATAGCCAGGACGGAGGTGCCCATGTTGGTTTGATAAGTTCTGAATACCAAGATTGTGTATTATTCATTTCGCTATTATAGCATAAGCCCAGGTTACAAAAACAACAGGTCTCTATCCAAATCTTCCGAGTCTGTACCTAACTTCTTTTTGTTAAGTGCTTTGTGTGTTGAACCAAGATAGACCACACGCTTGTTAAATTTCTCTTCCAATAAATCCAGCTGTCTGTGTATTGACTCAAATTTTCCCGCCTTAATACCACTTCCAAACAAATCCCCCTGCTGAACCGTGTCTGGTACCAAGTCCGACAAGGTAACACCTGTAGTGCGATAGATAACACCTGGTTTATACATTTCCCCCAAACGCAATCTAACCTCGTGGACCAAAACCTCTGGAGCATTTGTTGGTGAATCCAAAACAATTTTAAGAGTGAAATATTTAAAATCTCTAGACTTCAAGAAGAAAGATATTTTCTTTGAAACAAGTTTGTAGTGCCTGGCCTTCCTACAAGCATCTTCAATGTTCTTAGAAAATTCAGAGAGGAGAAAAGTTGTATCTCTTGTTGGTGGATGAAATGTGCGAGTTTTTTGTATTGATGAATAAACTGTCTTTGGTTCAGAATCTACTTGCGAAACACAAACCGAATTCAATTCAAGCCACATTGACTCATAGGGTTGGGATAGATTATTCCTAACCCAAGAAACATCCTTCTCCGCAAAGTCTCCGGCCGTCTGTATGTTTTTCTTTTTTAAATATTCTGCCGTCCTCGGTCCGATACCCCAAACTTTTTCAATCGGGGTTTTTAGGAGAAAGCCCGCCGTCTTTTCTGGATCAATAACAGTCAGCCCATTTGGCTTCACCCAGTTAGAGGCAACTTTGGCTAAGACTTTTGTTGGAGCTAGTCCGACAGAAACAGACAAACCAAGCTCTACTGTAACCTCACGCTTTATTCTCTCGGCGATTTCTAGATAAGACATCTTAAGAGTCCTGTCTAACCCAGTAAGGTCGGCGAAACATTCGTCTATACTATATTCCTCTACATCATCCGCATACCTACGGACAATATCAAACATCATCTGAGAGAACCTTGTGTAAGAAGCATAGTCTCCAGGAAGAACCAGAACGCAAGGAAAATCTTT
Organism: Candidatus Zambryskibacteria bacterium RIFOXYD1_FULL_40_13; assembly: GCA_001824295.1. GTDB lineage: Bacteria > Patescibacteriota > Minisyncoccia > Phycocordibacterales > DATDWN01 > C7867-006. The sequence goes on from MHWY01000009.1 coordinate 23,966, forward strand.
CTTCACTCTAAATATTGGCATGCCTCTTTTAATACCCAAGGTCTTTGCTTCGTAAGATAGAGCGGAAACAATCCCCCTCTCTTCACCCGTAACAACTGGTAGGCCACGAAGCCCTGGGTTCTTGGCTACCTCACACCCAACAAAAAAGGCGTCACCATCCATGTGAAAAATTATTCTCTGCATCACCATATTATAAGTGAACCGTGGTTCACTACGCAAGAGTCGCTTCTCTTTTCAAAATTTCTTTTTTCTTCTCCTCTCCTCTATTGTAACCACCCACACTACCGTCTGAACGAATCACTCTATGACACGGTATGTCTGGATTGTAATTTTTGTTCAAAATATTTCCAACAGCACGAAATGCCTTAGGATTTCCCGCCCTCCTTGCCACTTCCATATACGACAAAGTTTTACCCTTTGGTATCCTTTTTACTACTGCATATACTTTTTCAGAAAATGTTTTTCTGTCTTTCGCCATCCATTAATAATATCACCAAACTAGATATTATTGACTATTTCTTACCCCAACGTTTACGAGACCTGCTGGACGAATCTGAACACTTTGGGCAGTAATGCTTCCATCACTATTCGAGGTCCCTGTGATAGTTATGTTTGTGCCAACTACTAAATCACTTAATGCACCAGATGATGATTTCGTTACCTGAGTGCTTGTTGCAATAAGTGCGATTTTGGTGCTTCCATCTTGCATTTTTATTGTCACACTTGTTGCATCCTTTAAAATAATCTCGCCTGCTGTGAAACCGCTACCAGCGACATTTCTCATACCAGCACCCCTTTCACCTTGATTTCCACTAGGAAATTGTCCGTTAGCAAACTGACCCATAGAAGGTGTCGTGCTTTTTCCATATACCATGCCACCATAGAATGCCACGCCAATAATAATTACAATAACAACAATTATTTTTTTACTCATATTTTTTATTAAACTAATAATTTACTACTCATATCTCAAAGCCTCAATCGGATTAAGTGAGGCGGCACGACGGGCCGGATAATATCCGAACACAACACCCACAACCGCCGAAACTCCAAAAGCAAGCAGGATTGAAGAGAGAGAAACACTGGTCGTAACAAGCCCCGTCCAATTGACAACAAAAGAAATCAACCAGCCAAGCGCGATGCCAACAACTCCACCAATAATTGTGAGAGTGATTGCCTCAGCCAAAAACTGAGTTGAAATATCATTCTTCCTTGCTCCAATCGCTTTTCGTAAACCAATTTCCCTTGTACGCTCTGTCACTGTGGTTAGCATCATGTTCATAATTCCAATACCACCAACAAGAAGTGATATGCCCCCGATAGCCGCTAAAAGGTATGTTAGTGTTGAAGTCACACTAGATGCTGCACCCAAAATATCATTCTGATTCTGAACACTGAAATCAGCTAGAGTAGAATCACTAATTTTGTGCCTACTCAAAAGCAGTGCTGTAATATCTGCCTGAACCTGAGTCATTACATCCGGTGATGTCGCTTGGACCGCAATCGTTGTTAGATATTGGTCACCAGAGAGATACCTCTGGGCACTCTTTACTGGAATAAAAATAATATCATCTTGGTTTTGAAAACCTGATCCTCCTTTTGCAAGAGTAACACCAATAACTTTGAACTCCATACCGTTTATGCGAATAGACTGACCAACACCACTCTCGCCTTCTCCAAAAAGATCTGTCTGGGTTGTCGGCCCAAGTACTGCCACCTTTGACGCTGAATTGTTTTGCGTGTCAGAAATAAAAGAGCCCTCGGCAACTTCAACATTACGAACCTGCATATAACTCGAGGTCACGCCGTTTATAGTAGTATTCGTATTTGTACCTTTTGCAGTGACTTGATACCTGCCGGAAACCTGAGAATCTACCGCTTCGATATCCGCGACTTGCATGAGAATAGCCTCAGCATCTTCGTTGGTTAGGGTCTTGGCATTTCCACGACCACTACTTGCACCAAAACCTTGTGTTCGTTGTGCTCCTGGAGTTACTTGAATCAAGTTGGAACCAAGCGACTCAATCGAGGTTGATATGGTCTTTGACGCACCAGTGCCAATACTTACCATAGCAATTACCGATGAAATACCGATAACAATCCCCAACATTGTTAAACCAGATCTAACTTTGTTTGCAGATAACGCTGAATATGTTTCATGAAGAATATCTTTAAATTTCATAATTGTTTAATTATTTACATATGAATGTTTGCGAGAATGGGACTTTGAGTCAGAAACAACAAGCCCATCTCTTATAGTGATAATGCGTTCTGCGTATTCCGCCACCTCATGTTCATGAGTAATCAAGATAACAGTTCTACCATGCTCCTTGTTTAGCTTTTGAAAAGTACCAAGAACTATTTCTCCTGTTTTTGTATCAAGATTTCCGGTGGGTTCGTCGGCAAGAATGAGAGATGGATCATTGACTAGCGCCCTCGCTATAGCCACACGCTGTATTTGCCCACCAGACAACTGATTACTCATGTGGGCAAAATGAGATTCAGTCATTCCTGATGCTAATAGTGCCTTTTTTGACCTGTTCTCTCTTTCCTCTTCATCTACTCCTGCATATACAAGCGGAAGCATTACATTACGCATAACGGTTGTGCGGGGCAACAAATTGAAAGATTGAAAAACAAAACCAATGTGAAGTCGGCGAATTTCTGCGAGCTCCTCATCTGTCTGGGTGGATACATCTTTACTATCAAGAAAATATGTCCCTGTGGTTGGTGTATCAAGACATCCGAGTATGTGCATAAGGGTTGATTTTCCAGATCCCGATGGACCCATAATAGCCACGAACTCACCATCATTTATTGTAAAAGTAACACCCTTTAATGCTTGAAACTTGGCATCACCAGAACCGTATGTTTTTGTAATATTATTAATCTCAATCATGTAGAAGGTTAGAATCTAATTGCCGCACCACCCATCGCTCCTCCCGCTCCACTACTCGAAGTTTTTACAGCTGTTGCTGTCCCGGAAATAGTCCGCGTCACGATTTGATCCCCCTCGTTTAATCCCTCTAGGATTTCAACCTTTGTGTCGTCAGATATACCAGTTTTTACCTCAACTTGTGTTGGTGGAATCACAGAAACTACCCCCGTCGTTCCCCCAGTCTCTGCCAGAGCTGGATTAAACACTTGAACATAAGTTATGCCATTTTGTGTCTTCACAGCGCTTGATGGAATCGCCAACACATCTTGTCTAACATCCGTCTGAATAGAGCTGTTCACAGTCATACCAGATTTAATACGCTCGTCCTGGCCATCAAATCCAATTTTTACTTTATATGACACAACCCCCTGACTTACCGTTCCAACTGCATCTACCTCGATGACTTCACCAGTTAAAGTTAAATCTTCTATAGCATCAAATGTGAGTGTGACCTTGTCTCCAAGATTTATTTTTGTAGCATCCACTTCGTTAAGTGAAAGCTGAGCAATCTTCTGGGTTGTAATAAGTGTAGCCACTGACCCACCAGTAGAAACCGTATCAAATCTCTTCAGACTAACCGAAGCGATAGTACCGGCAAACGGTGCAGTGATTGTGTAATATGAAAGGTTGTCTTTGAGTTCTTGCAAATTTCGCTCCTGATTCGCTATTGACTGGGCACTTGATTGTAAGCTTATAGGATTACTTCCACTCTCGTTTCCGATTTTATATATCTCTATACTTCGTTCATTATCACGAATAGTTTTTTTTGTTGAGTCCAATGTTTTTTGCTGATTGAGTAATGCGCTTAGATTGCTGTTAACCGTAGAAAGATACGTTCTGGCAGAGGTTCTCATGCTGGTAATTGAGGGATTTACAGTTACATTACGAATAGTTAATTCATCAACCACTGCATCTAAAATATTTAACTCACTTTGTAATGCTTGTGCAATAGCTGTAGTGGTATCAACAGATATTGTCAGTAATTCTTCAAAATCTGAAGTAGCTGAATAACGAGTTAGATTTTTAAAATCTAATATGGCCTGGTCATATTTAGTTCTGGCCGTTTTATAATCTCTTTCAACAACATCAATAAAAGTACCTATCGCAGAAGTAGAACCGTTATCACTATACTGATTTGCCATATCTCTAAAAGCATCTATATTCCATTGATTACTACTCTGACCACCAAGACTACTACTATATAATATATTCTGCATACCCGTAACAGCACTTGGTAAATCTAAATATGCGTTTGAAACAGTGTTATAGGTATCATTATATGTAGTGGTTAAATTTTTTTTTGCATCTTCAAGTGCTTCCAATGATTTATCATAATCCATCGGTGCTTGAGCGGAATCCTTTTGATACTGCAACTTAGCAGACGCAAGTGAGGCCTCTGCATCAGCTATATTCTGCTTTGCCTCCGTTGAATCAATATACGCAAGTGCTTGACCAGCCCAAACAGTATCACCCGCCTTCACCCCCACCCAAGTCACCTCTCCAGAAGCTTTGGGCTTGATATCGATTTGGTTTACAGTCGACACCTGACCACTTGCGGATACCGAAGCAACGATGGTGGTTTTCTCTACCACCCCAAGAACATAACTCAAACTAGCACCAGAAGATGAAGATGCTTTATAACCCCAATATCCACCACCCACCATTATGAGGACAACAACTCCAGTGATTATCTTGTGAGCCTTTGAATAAGTAACAACTCTTTTTATAACTGAAAATGTAAAGAAGTTTTTCATTTATTTTGGTTTTAGATTATAAGTTATCTTGAGGCACAGGTGCCAAACGAATAAGTTTAGCTTCTATCTCCCCCGCCTCATTTGGTGTACCTAAAACGATTATGAAATCTCCAACCTGAAGTTTGTCCTTTGTTATTGTATTTTGAAATTCACGAATCTCTGTATCCTCGTCAATTACCAAAGTTTTTTCAAGGTTGTCTGGACCAGCAACAACGATAAGTGGCAATGCGATACTCACTATTTTCCCCGCAGCGCCATGTCCACCCGGCATCCCCATACCCGCAGGACCGCCTCGAAAACCAAAACTCATCCCTTTGGGGTCTTTAAAGTTTCGCTCAAAGTTGTCACCAAAATGATGTCCAAAGGTTGCCTTCCTGTATCCAATAAAGACACCAGCTTGAAAGATAACAAGGATGGCTACTGCTATTGCTAGACCTATCAAAATTCCTCTGAAGACTCTCGACTGTATAAAGTTTTTTATATTCATATTGTTTAATTATTAAAAGACAGAAGTGATATTCCCCTCGTATTTTTTACTAATGTTCTAATGGAAACCAGAAGAGCGCCAACCGCTATTAACGAAATGGTTATTCCAAGTATTGGTAATGTTTCTAGTAGAGACATAGATAATTCTTTCCAATATGAAACCATTATGTTTGGGTCTGAGAAGATAAGTGATATAAAACTTCCAAAACTAGACTGATAAAAACTTTGAATCATATATCTAACCGAAAAAATCAACCCAAAAACAGAAGCCAGGGTCGTAGTTATAGACACGAAGAAATACACTTTTGCGCGTCGAGTCTCCTCTTTATTGATTGAGAAAAGTATTTTTCCACGAAGCTCCTTTGGTGGTTTTAACTTGTCCATAATATATATACGAAAACAGGGTGCATTTTGGTGCACCCTGTTTTCAATCTACGTAACTTATACGGTCTGAGTATCCAATAAACGCCGTAGAGAAGCGATGCCCCTCCGATACTGGCTTTTCACTGTATGAATTGGCCTCTTAAGCAATTTACCAATCTCATCAAAGGTCATATTACTTGTGTGTCGAAGTGTCAAAACTTCACGATACTGCGGACCGAGCTCATTCAAGAGATTCTCTACACACCTCATATCTTCTGCTGTTGTAAGTAATTCGTCCTGAATAAGACCAGGGTCAGCCAGCGCAGACACCAGGGCGTTATGACCTTCAACATTCTCAAAACTTGAAAATGGTAATTCTTTTCTTTTTCTTAGATAATCAACTGATGTGTTGTGAATAATACTGAAAAGCCAGGAGCGAAAACTGTTACCAGAAATAAACTTCCTTATGTTTTTCCATGCTTTCATAAAAGATTCCTGGGTCACGTCTTCAGCAACACCCCTATCATTTGTCAGTTTAAAGGCAAAATTATAAGCATCGACAAGATAACGGTCTACAAGAATAGCCAGGGCCCGGTCATCCCCCTCTAGGTAGTTAGAAACCAATTGTTCATCGTCTTTTCTCATTCTTCCCCATTATAGCAGAAAACTGAAGTTATTTCTGTATTTCATAATTCTGGAACAACATTGACCTCCTTACTTTGCACAACATCACCTTCTCCAAACACAATTTTGGCTCTTACTAATTTCCCAGAAAGAACTTCTGGAAGCCAAAATGGATCAGATGGCCACATTGAATCATACGGCAAATCACTAGCTGAAAACCATTTTGGCATCATTTCCTCACTTTCCACCGGTTCACCAACCCAGTCTTCGCAAAAGTAGACGTGGACAGTCTGGCTCCATTCTGGTTTGTGAGGAAAGTAAAAGGAAAGCTCCGCGACTTTCCTGGTCGGCCCAATTTCAACCCCAATCTCCTCTGTTACCTCTCTTTTGGCCCCTTGTTCCAAAGTCTCGTCTCCCTCAAGTTTTCCTCCAGAGCCATTCCACCTACCCACACCAAAGCGCCTTTTCTTCATCGCCAAACACACTTCTGAAACCTCTCCCCCGACTCTCTTAATCAAAAAAACTAAAGTTACATCTCTTAATCTCTCAACACTTTCAATTCTTGGTTCTAGGTCTTCCATGTGTGACAATTATATCACGAGCAAGCCTCAATCAAATCCATGTCTCTTTCTTGTGTTTTTGATACTCCTCTCCAAGCTTTTCTGATAGATAGCTGGTCTCAATTCGCATACGATAGAAGAAATATAAGATAATGAACAAACACAATAATATAAACCAAGGTTTTGGATAGAGAAGAACCAAACCAACAAAAGTTAGATTAACTCCCCAATACATCGGATGAAGAATTTTTGAATATATGCCGTGTGTTACTAGTTTGTCTATTTTTGGCTTTCCGAAACCCACACCCCAATTTTCTGCAAGTGTTCGTTTGGCGGACCACCATAAAAAGAGACCAGCAATGTTAATTACTATACCTGTAATTTTTACAAAATTTAAACTTGAGAAGACTATCTAAGAATAAATGGAAATACTTACCACCAATATTAAAAACGAATCTTTCAAATGAAACTTTTTAATAAGACTTTCCGCTTTTTCTTGTTTCATGGTTTTACAGCGACACAAAAAAGATAAAGCTTCCACAGTACGACTTTAAATTTTGTCGAGTCGCTCGGATTAAGTATCAATCTAGTGAGACGTTGTAAAAGTATTTTAGCACAATTCTCGAGGATGTTTTGAGGTACTCAGGTTGGGGTCTGTAATCTTAATATGTCTACATTTCGACAAGCAGAATTTTAGGTGTTTTTCTTAGAGCACGTGCGACCATTAGGCGGGTATTGCCACTTACTAAGTGTGTTTCATTAAAATACTTTAAAATTATAGGCGCGCCAAGTTCCTGCCCCAGTTCCATTTTTTGCTTTAATTCTTCCCAACTCCTACTGGCTCTAGTTTCTTGATTCGTGTGGTCAATATGTCCCTTGACCTGTTCCCAGCCATCGTGGGGAATATCAAATGAATCAGTGTTGTCCAGTGTGGCCCACATTTCCTCTGTTAGATCAACTATTCTAGAGCTTTGGACTTTTTCGTAAAAAGTACGAATAAAGGCTTCTGGATTTTGAGGGCTATATTTTTGAGCAACCCTCTCAATTTCACCGTGTTCTTTTTCAATGTCTGGAAAAATAAAAGTTTCTGCAATTTTTCCTGTAAGTTCTTTCATGTATCTATTTTAGCTTGATAATAAAATTTTAAGTAATCTGGTCTGCCATACTTAGTTGTCAATGCGGAGAGAGGGAGAATTTCTTCCGCAACTCAAAATTTTCCGTCGAAAATTTTGGTCGTGTCCGCAGCTCGCGACCCAGTTTGTTAACTGGGTACCCCGCTCCGCTTTTCGAATCTCCACACAAAATCATAATATGATTTTGTTCTCTCCCGAGCATAAAATCGCAAGCGATTTTCGCTGCGGTGACGATGTCCCGAAGTTAGAACCCATTAGGACGCTACACTTCAGTCGTGTCGATAAAATTGTAAGGGATTTACGCCGAATTTACAAGGAAAATCCTAGCTATTTTGACGTTCCGGCTTTCGCCCAGAAGGTCTACTAGCTAGGATTTCCGCAAGCTTTAGCGGTTATTCCTGCCCTCTGGCAATGTCGTTCTCGATCAGCTTTTGCTCTTTGAGGTATCGGCTTACCGAGTACCAAGCCGCATTGATCACCGGAATCAGTAACGCCCAGCGAGGGTCGTTCTGAATATAGGCGATCAGGATCGGCAGAACTGCCGAGACTGCGGAGTAAAAGAACACGACTGCAAGGTGTTTGAGAGCTTCTTTGGTTGGTGTGGTCATAGTGGTTAAAATGCTCGCTTAATAATTGCCAATCCTTCCTCGATTTTCCTCACACCGTCCTCGACGGAGAGATTGGTTGTTTGTTGGCCGGCAAGCGCGACCAGATCGTCGAGAATCTGCTTATTGCTTGCCGGGCAGTTTGGCTTCTTTGAGAAAATCTCAAAGTGTCCAACGATGTGATACCGGTCGATTGGAATCTGCCATCGCTGGCAAATTTCTCGGATCAGGTTCGCACTTACTCTTTTCATTTCCTCTGTCCATATTTCGTTTGGCCTACCCTCATGCTCAATGCCAATCGTATACAGGTTCGGGTTTAGGTTCGGTCTTATGAGTTTCCAAACCGGTGCATCGACACGGCCAGCGTGCCAAGCCGTATCGTTTTCCTGCACGTACTGATGGACTTCGCCACTCTTTCCAATTCCGTAATGTGCGCTTACTTGCGAAGTGTGGTTTGCAAACCATGAGTCGGTGCCGACTAATGTGCCGTCCATAATGTGGATGACAATCGCTTCTGGTCGGTAACCTTTGCGGCCTACCCAGAAGTTTGGTGATTTCTTTTGGATGATTTCCATAAGTTATTTGTTGATGGTTAGTAGTAAGTTAATAATTGCGGTGATCAGACCTCCCACTGACGCCGTAGCGATGATCCAGAAGAATCGTTTGAGCCAATCAACGTCGGTACTTACCTTGGTCATATCGGTCTGTAGGTGTACGAGATGATTGTCTTTGATCTCGTTTACAGTTTTCTCAACTCGATCGAGACGTTCATCCTGTAATTGGTTTTGGTAGTCTGTTTTTTCCATGTGCGTTATTTCGGCACGTATACCGAGTCGAATCTATTGATGAGACCTCTGCTTTCCAATTCCTCCTCGAGTCGATCTTGAATGTCTCGATCACGCCAGAACTTTTCTTTTTCCATG
>MHWY01000010.1:0-1094 GCA_001824295.1 Candidatus Zambryskibacteria bacterium RIFOXYD1_FULL_40_13
GGATAATACTTTATCCCAATAGTATTGAGCTTGACTATCCTTCTCAGGTGAAACTAATCTATAATAGAAGAAAAAAACTTTCTCTTCGACATAATTAAGATTTACTTCACCCCTATAATCGGCAAATACTGCCTGAAAATCTTCCTTACCCCTGGGAAAATAGCTTCTAAAAAACTCAAACTCATCAGAACCTATAATAAACTTATCCGTCTTTAAATAACTTTCCCGTGCCCTATAGCTTTTTATTCTATCCGTAATAAACTCAGGATTATGAGTAACATACGGCAGCATTTTATAATATTCTAAAATCTGCTTTTCATCAGACACATTATAATTTGGAACCTTATACACAGAAAATATTTTTTCTACATCAGGAGTTGCGTCAATTATACCGGTATCCCATATCGTTTTAGTTATATCCAAATCAATCTTATTATCTTTTAAAAAGACTTTTAGCGTTTCCCTATCTACAAGATTAACCGCTATTTTACTATCTTCAGGAACAATATCAACCGAACAATCATACTCGGTTAATTTCGTTAACCACCCGCCAAACGAAGATGTATAGGTATCATCCTTATATTTTGCAATATCTTCTTTAACCTGATCAAGTGTTACAAATAGCTTTTGGGTATCTTTAACATATAACAGATTCTTGTTAACCCTGTTGAAGCTGTAGGTAACAAAAATGATTACTGATGATAATGCTGCTGATAGTATTGTAATAAAAAGTAAAACAGTTAATAATATATACCCTTTTTTTAACATTACAACCTCATTTTGAAGTTTATTGTATTTTTTTCATCAATTACGAACTCCATTATACAATATGCTGGTTTTTGATTCTCTTTGACAACATCATCGTCATAATTAAAGTATTGTATTGAAAATTCCTTAATTTTTAACGTCTTTAATACGACCTTTTCATTAACAACACGCTCAAATTGCTTGCCATTAATCCTGTATTCTATTTTCTGGTTATTACTAAAGAATATAATAGCATCTGGTTTATAGACATACTCTTCATACGGAGGATGGGGATAGACATTAACATTTAAAACATCTTTTTCTATAGCATAAAGAACAGTAGAGAA
>MHWY01000010.1:1187-1524 GCA_001824295.1 Candidatus Zambryskibacteria bacterium RIFOXYD1_FULL_40_13
TCCAGATGTTTTGGACCCTGCACTACTGCGTCCAGGAAGATTTGATAGACGGGTGACACTTGACTTGCCAGACAGAAAGGACCGAGAGGATATTCTACTTGTACATAGTACGAAAAAACCATTTGCTGAAGATGTAAATCTCAAGGTTATTGCAGAACGCACGCCTGGATTCTCTGGTGCCGATCTGTTCTCTCTTATGAACGAAGGTGCGATATTGGCCGCCAGAGAAAACCGCACAAAGGTTTCCCAGTACGACCTTATCCGCTCAATTGAAAAGGTGATGCTTGGACCAGAGAGAAAGAGCCATATTCTTTCCGTGAAAGAAAAAGAAATAACT
>MHWY01000010.1:1532-5906 GCA_001824295.1 Candidatus Zambryskibacteria bacterium RIFOXYD1_FULL_40_13
CTCCCTTATGCCGACCCGGTTCACAAGATTTCTATTATTGCTCGTGGACATGCCGCTGGATATGTTCTCCATCTTCCACTCGAAGACAACAAACTCCAATCAAAAAAGGAGTTTCTAGATGACATCGCTGTTTCTCTAGGTGGCTATGTTACAGAGAAAATACTGTTTAATGATTTGACAACTGGTCCATCAAACGATTTGCAGGTATCAACTGCACTAGCTCGTGATATGGTTACAAAGTACGGCATGTCGGAGATGCTCGGCCCCGTGGCTCTAGAGGGGCAGGGGGGCAAAGTTTTGTTTGGTCGTGGAGTAGAAGAGAGAGAGTATTCGGAAAAGGTTAGTGCAGATATTGACTCGGAGGTTTCTCGAATAATGAGAGAGGCTCATGAGAAAGCGGAGAAGACTATTACATCAAACAGAAAACTTCTAGACAGTATAGCCAAGAGACTCATAGAGACAGAGACAATAGAAAGAGCAGAGTTTGAAACAATCCTTCTAGCAAACGGAGTTACACCAAAGAAGAAGCTAGATATTGAACATCAGAAATAAAAATATCTGTATAAAGTATAAGGTATAAAGTATAATAAAAATATGAGAGAAAACCTAGAACACGGAGGAAATATTCCAGCAACTGAATTACCAGTTGACATGGCAGTGGCAGAAGGGAAGGCAAGGGAGCATGCCATTCTGGTCTTGGGAGAAATCAGACAACAGGTTGCTGTGATGGGTGCAAACGATTCTGAGATTCCGAAATTAAATGAAATTATTGAGTTGTTGGAAATGGGTAATATAAATCCAGAAGAGGCCATAAGATTGGCTATTGAGATAAGAGATGGCAAGGCTGACTACCATTAGTTTTTAAATACAAAAAAGTATGTTAATTTGGTATAGTTACATATACCAACATCCGCCCTTAGCTCAGTTGGTTAGAGCACAGAGCTTATACCTCTGGGGTCCCAGGTTCGAGTCCTGGAGGGCGGACAAACAAAGAAAGCGCTTAGGCGCTTTTTTGTTTGTCTGCACTCAGGAAGCTCTGGGAGAGCTTCCGTCAGGACTCGAAAACCTTTGATAGTTTTTTGTGAGTTTACGAAACAAAAAACAGAAAAGGTGTACCGTTCCTGTAAGGAAAGAGTCCTGGAGTGTTTAGTATACCTTGACTTTGTTCCCAATCCCGTGTATAATATACTAAGGTAACAGCAATGCCCTTAACTGGGCGAGGAGGAGTCGTGGACAAGAAGCGTGCAAACAGACTCATGTGGCTTCAGTGGTTTCTTACTGGTCTGGGCGTGGCTTTGGCTCTGCTCGGCATCGTGACCTACGCTGGCGGGTGGTGGCTTGGCAATATCGCCAAGTTCATTTCAATCGTGATTTTCTGCGTCATGATGCCGGCGGCTGGGTTTACGCACTTCGGCGCTGATCGCTTGGTCCAAGCCGGGCCGGGATTCGATGGGCGTCCCAGTGTGGTTCACCGCCAGTATCCCGCTATTGGTGGGCTCTCGACGGGGTACAGCATTGTGTATCTCGTGTGGCTCATCGGTGCGATTCTCCTCTAGTCTCTCAAAGCGGTCAGGCTGTCTCGGACACCCTGATCGCTTCGTCGTCTCAACTTAAAACATATTTGACTTTTTTGCATAAAGTGATATAACTTCGATAGGAGGTGCTCGGTGCAACAGATCGTGCTCTGGATATTGATTGTCATCATGGCAATCTACATCAGACAGATTGCCACAGGTGATTCTGTTCCAAACCCCGCCACATGGCTTGTCATGTCAGTGGTTGGGGTGATCAACGCAATCACCTACGGGGTTACGATCCACTGGGATTTGTGGCCGACCTTGGTCGGAGCAGTTCCGGCCGTCGGGATTATTATCACCTTTCTTTTTTCTTACCTGCGGGGAAAGTTCTCTCCACTCGGTACTAGGGAAAAGTGGGTGATTGGTATTGCCATGGCTTCGGTCGTGGTGTGGAGGACGGTCGGAGCCGACGTTGGAAACATCGTTGTTCAGATTATCTTTCTCGTGGCCTTCTGGCCAACAGCTGCACAAATAATTCGTGGTCGAAAAGAGAAATCATTGCCGTGGGATTTGGCGCTAGTCGCCTACACCCTCATGGCAGTTAGTCTCTTTTTGGACAAGAGGCCCAGCCTCTTTTCAAGGGAAATTGCCATGATGGCTTATCCCTTCTCACGAATTCTGATGAACGGGACAATCGCTGTTCTGTGTCGTCTCAAAAAAGTCGTCTGACCTTCGTTGGTAGGCGGCTTCGTCGTATATATTTGAATTAAACTATTTACCTCGGAAATTCTTCCAATAACTCATTTGAGTTATAGAACTCTGCACCAAGTGAGCCAAAGCTGTACACATAGTCACCGATTTCTATTTTTGCTCCGCCGGATTTTGGGTCATTTTTAGGCACAGAGTGACTAAAACCAATATTATATAGTGTAGAAACAACCTCTGGCTTTTTTGCAATATCAAACCCAGCTACTTTCCACTGATTCATCATTTGTTTTATGTAAAGTCCCGCATATAGATAGCTGTAGTAGTGGTCTCGCTGGTTGGTCATCCTGGTAAACCTTTCTTCTGTTACATCAGTTGTTTTAAAATCAAGTAAGTTCTCAAAACTTTTTCCGAGATAGAACTCGGAGCTAGCATCTTTCAAATTATTCTCTATTTGTATTGCTGTTTCTTCCTTTACACCCATCACTCCCCAAGAAAACTTTGTCTGACTACCAAGAATCTTCAGCGGTTCAAAAAACTTTTTATACGATTCTCGCTCTGTGTAGAACAAACGAAGTTGTTCTACTGCTAGTTGTGAGATTATAAGCCTAGGGGAGACATCTGCCGTGGCCGAAGCTCTGTATATTACGGCTTTGTCTTTCAATATTGCAGATTTGATAACCTGCCACTCGGGCAGGGTAGACCAATAGTAAGGGCCTGTGCTTGTACCTGGTTCAGTTACCACCCCCGCGCCTTCTATGAAGTTTGCTTGCTGGCTGTCTATGATTCCCGTGGTGTCTGTTGCTCCATATTTCACAGCAAAAAAACCGGCCGTTAGGAATAGTCCGATTATGGCAAAAATATAAACAATAATGTTGAAGATTTTCTTAAGCATTGAGAGTCTTGTATATCACAGATTCGAGTTTATTCAAAGTGAATTTTGTTTGTTTTTGTGTCAAAATAATTCTTGATTGTTGGGTGGTGTTTGAAGTCCTCGTCTTCTGCCACTATCTGTATTGCTTCTGTCCGACTTGCTTCTACCATCTTGATATTTTTTATTGCTTCCATAGCCAGGTCAGATATGCCCCATTGCTTTCGCCCGTACAGCTCTCCTGACCCTCGTTGTTTCAAATCAAACTCTGCTAGTTCAAAACCGTTTTTTGCTGTGACCAGGGCCTTCAGTCTGTCCTTGGTTTTTTGTCCGTTGCTTTCGGCAAAGACAAAACAATAAGCCTGGTGGTTACTGCGGATAACTCTGCCACGAAGCTGGTGGAGCTGGGCCAGACCGAACCTCTCTGCACCCTCTATTATTATCATTGTTGCATTGGGGACATTCACTCCAACCTCAACCACCGAGGTAGCCACAAGAATTTTTGTTTTGCCAGAAGAGAAATCTGCCATGGTGTTTTCCTTTTCCTTGGGTGTCATCTTACTGTGAAGAATATCAATCATATACTCGGGAAAAACTTCTTTGTTGAGTCTTTCTGCTTCAAGTTTTACTGATTTGGCAATGACCGCTAGCTCTTTCGTGGGGTCTGGTTCATCTATTCTAGGACAAATTACATACAGCTGTCTCCCAGTTCTCAATTCCTTGCGGATATCTTCATAAGCATTATTCCTTTCAGTGGGCAAAATTATTTTCGTAATAATGGGAAGTCTTCCGTGAGGCATTTGGTCGAGAAGAGTTAGGTCGAGGTCCCCGTATATTGTCAGGGCAAGAGTGCGGGGGATAGGTGTTGCGGTCATAGAAAGGAGGTGTGGCACCACGGTATCTTTATCAGTTAGTTTTTGTCGCTGGGCTGTTCCGAATCTGTGTTGCTCATCAATAACTACAAAGGCCAGATGCTTGAACTTTACGGACTTTTGTATAAGTGCATGTGTGCCTATAAGGATAGGTACTTCACCGTTTGCCACCCATTTTAGAAGCTGTGCTCTGGAAATACTCGTGGGCTTCGTTGGGTCGCTTTTAGAAGGGAAAATCGCACAACCACTTCCTGTAATCAATCCGATTTTTATTGGCAGGTGTTGAAAATAGCCAATAAAGTTTTCATAGTGTTGTTTGGCCAGTATTTCTGTCGGCACCATATAAGCCGTCTGCAAATTCCCAAACACCTTTCCTTTTGGGGGCGTTTTTGTTATGGCATAAATAGTT